>NZ_JAJUHW010000081.1 GCF_029265695.1 Gracilinema caldarium
CCGCTTACGGCAGCCAGGGCTATCCGCCGTACTTCCGGATCAACGGCAAGGTTCTGATCTGCGGCTGCTTGAGAAGCCTGAGGAAGTGAAAAGCCGGACCGTTTCCTCACGGCCGCTACTGCGAGCACCAGCACAAGCTGCAAATAATCCTGGGGAGCCATGTCCGGCAAAAGATCCCGGGAAAGCCCTGCCAGAATATGTTCAGCGTAGCGGATATACGGGAGCGGCACAATCCGGAGGGCCAGCAGCTCCGCTTCCTCCATACACAGGGAAGAAGCGGCAGCCTCGGACCGTAACATCGAGAGGAGGCCCCCTTCGCCAAACTGTTCCCACAAGAGGAGGACCAGGGCTTCCCGCTTCTGCGCTTCGCTACCTTCCAGCTTAAGCCCCATTCCTTTGCGGAGGGTGAGCTGCAAACCCTGCAATGCGAACCAGGACTGGAGTACATCCAGGTCATGGCGCACCACCGGCACAGAGCTGTAAAGCTCTTCCGCCAGGGCAGAAAGCTTCATCGCTTCGTCTGTTTCAAGGAGTAAAAAGCACAGCATCCGCTGCCGTTCCTCAGGGGAGGTATCGCTCGGTACGGTTGCAAGCAGATCCTGCCGGCACCGGACAAGTTTTTCAGTATCCCCCGTAAGCTTTAGGCCGAGTCCCGGCCTCGCATTGAGCATGAGACCATAATCCCGTTCAAGGTTTCGGGCAAGGTGCACCAGTTCCCGGTGCACCGTTTTAATGCTCACCTGTACTGCATCGGCAATATGGGCAAGGGTAACCTCCCGCTGTTCATCAACAAGAATCTGAAGAATCTTTCTTTGCCGTGTTGTAAGATTCATCGCAGCAACCTACCCTTCGCCCATCAACATCTATAGATTTATTAAGCCTTTAGTTTTTCCACGAGTACATCGTATTCAGGACTCTTTAAAAAGTCATCGATTGAAATATGCGTTGCATTCGGCAGGGTCGCCCGGGCCCGCTCGGTCAGAGACTCGTGGGTAATGACGATGTCCGCATCCTTCGGAAGGTCATTAATCGCGCAATTGGTTACAGAAATCTGCAGTCCTGCCTTTTGGATTTTTGTTCTGAGAATGCTTGCACCCATGGCGCTGGATCCCATACCGGCATCGCAGGCAAAGACGATTTTCTTTACACCCTTTTTAGGGGCAACCACATCGACCTTAAGTTTGGACCCTTTAAGAGCCGCAGTCTGGGCAGCAGCCTGTTCAAGACCATTTTCAGCTTCGTTCTGCTTGGTAAACTTAAGGAGCAGATAGGCCACCACAAATGAAGCGACAGAAGAGAGCAGCACCCCGGTCAGCATGGGAAACAGGCCGCCCTTGGGGGTCATGGCCAGGTAGGCGAAAATAGAACCCGGAGAGGGGGTTGCAACAAGGCCCGCGCCGAGGACGGAGAAGGTAAAGGTACCGGTCATGCCGCCGGCGATTGCCGCGAGGATCAGCTTTGGATTCATCAGGATATAGGGGAAATAAATCTCGTGGATACCGCCCAAGAAATGGATGATAATAGCACCGGGAGCGGATTCTTTTGCCATCCCTTTGCCTACAAGCCAGTAAGCAACCAAAATTCCAAGGCCCGGACCGGGATTGGATTCCAGCATAAAGATGATAGATTTTCCTGCTTCGGTAGCCTGCTGCACACCAATCGGTGCGAGGACCCCATGGTTAATCGCATTGTTCAGAAAGAGAACCTTTCCGGGCTCAATAAAGATATTTGCCAGGGGGAGCAGATCCAAGGATACGATGGACCGGACGCCGGCAGCCAGCGCATTCGAAATAAACATGACCGCGGGGGCAATGACCAGATATGCCAGCAGGGCTAAAATGGTGCCTAAAATACCCATGGAGAAGTTGTTCACCAGCATCTCAAAGCCCACAGGGATTTTGCTTTCAAAGAGGGCATCCACTTTTTTCATGCACCAGGCCGCGATAGGACCGACAATCATGGCGCCGAGGAACATGGGAATGCTGGAACCGACAATAATACCCATGACTGCCGCAGCGCCGATAACACCACCCCGGACATCATAGACCATTTTTCCGCCCGTATACCCAATGAGCAGAGGCAAAAGGTAGGTAATCATGGGACCGACCAATTTGGCAAAAGACTCGTTGGGGAGCCAGCCCGTCGGAATAAAGAGCGCAGTAATAAGACCCCAGGTGATAAAGGCCCCAATGTTGGGCATTACCATTCCGCTTAAGAAACGGCCGGTCCGCTGGATATGCATGCGGGCGCCGGTCTGAGTAGCACCTTGTACAGAATCACTCATGTTCTGAACCTCCATTGGGGCCAGTATATCCACCTTCTGTCATAAGGAGGCTGCAAGTTAATGAGTAGAAGACAAGAACATTATGGACAAATCTTTATTAGGCCTGTTCGCTCGCGCCTTTTCCTGTTTTCCAGCTCAGCCCTATTAAAAGTCCCAGACGCGACAGTTCTAGTTCTAAGAAGGTACGGCCCACCCCCCATAGATCCAGAAAATCCCGATAGGCTCGGTATCCAGAATCGTTTATATTGATGGACATCCGCCGCTCTGTTCGCTGCTCCCGGTTTGCCCGAATCAGCACATTTTTAGGGGTATGTTCCATAGCAATAAACTCCACCATTTCAGCCGAATAGCCAAAGGCTTTGAGTATGAGGAGCCGCGAAGCATCGGTAACCAGCGTGGCTTGTTTGTCCCTGGTAATACCGAAGCGGATAATTGGATTCATCACCGGATTGTTTAGTTGATGAAAGAATTCGTGCTGGCAGCAGGGAACAGCAAGAATAGCTGGGCTGCCCCAAAGGAGCGCTTTAGCCAGAGCCGCATCGGTGGCAATATCGCAGGCATGAAGGCTAATCACCATGTCAGGAAGACGGCGCGGTTCATGAGGTGCTGCATCGAGATGAAAGTTGGCAATATCTCCCACTTCAAAACGGAGTTTGGTACAGCCGAGCCGGGTAGCTATCCCGTTGCAGAGCTCTACCACGTCGGATTTAAGATCCAGCCCGGTGACCCTAAAATCTGTATAACCCCGGTCCATGAGGAAATGATAAAGCGCAAAAGTCAGATAGGCCTTGCCACTTCCGAAATCTACAATATATAAGGGCTTCTCCCGGGGAAAGGGCTGGAGGGCAGTCTCTACAAACTCCAGGTATTTGTAGATCTGACGGAACTTATCGTATTTTTTAGGGTACACCCGGCCGCTTGTATCCATGACACCCAGTTCTACAAGGAAGGGTACCGGCTGCCCCTCCTGCAGAAAATGGCTCTTCCTGCGGTTATGAGAAAGAGACTCCCGATTTTTAGTAGGCGGCTTTTCTGACAGGCGGCACTGGCCGGATGGCAACCAGTAGAATTGATAGTCAGCACGGCTTGTAAAAATGGTGCCCTCGGAAAACGCACAGAGCGCTGCGGTAAGAACTGTGGCACCGGCGGCGGGCGCGGCAGATGTACCAGGGTCATGAGGCGCGGGGTGGTCAAACTCGGCGGCGAGCGGGTAGTGTTTATGAAAAGTCTTCGGGCCTCTCTGCAGCTCAGCCTGGAGCTGCAAGACACCCTTGATTTCCACGGGCCGCAGTTTGAGCTTATCACAATGGGTAAATTCAGAGAGGCTGCCGCGCCCAGCATCTCCGGCGTCACCGCCATGGGCCTCGCCGCCGCGCCCGCCGCCGCCATCCCCTAGGGCTGCGGGTCCAGGGCGGGGCCGGGAAAAGACCGCGTACACCAGCGTATCCGCAATATCTAGGGAGGCAATAAAATCCTTTAATTGGTCCGCCCCGAGCGACTTTGCAGTACCCATAAAGGCTCCAGTCTTAGGACCTGAGCGGCAAAGCGGCATAGGCTGCCTGACGGGCAGCCTTGCGTTTTTCCACATAGGCTTGGAACCGCTCCAGACTACTGTTAAGCACGAGCTCCTCCGGAGCCTTTACGGCGTCCAGCAGGGCCTTTACTTCATCGAAACGACCCACATCTTCCCAATAGTGGGCATCGCTGCCGCATACCATAGAGCAGGACATAGCCACGCAAAGACGGGCGATTTCAAGACAGTTCTGGTGGCTCCCTTTTCGTATTCGGAAAGAGCTGTCATTTATTTCCAGGGCCTTGCCGTTTTCTTTAGCAGCCGCCACTACCCGTTCCAAATCTATCGGAAAGGCGGGATTTCCTGGATGAGAAATGGCATCCACCCAGGGGCCCCGGAGGGCCGCCACGAGGGCCTCCGTGTTTTCCTCCCGGCCATGATCTTCGAAACATATTTCGTGAAAACCAGCCATGACAAAGTCGAGCCGGGCAAGGATATAGGGTTCCAGGTCTATGTCTCCCGCGGGGTTCATGACATTCGCCTCTATGCCGCCGAAAAAGCGCACCCCCATGATAGAAGGGGGTAAAACCCGCAGGTTACCAAAATGGTAGGGATGGGTGGTGCCAGGCATACCGGGGCCGTGGTCAGTCAGTACAAAGGCCTCAAGCCCCCGGTCTCGAGCCCCCCGGGCAAGATCATCTACCGTAGAAAAAGCGTGGCCCGACGCCACCGAATGGGTATGGGAATCAACAAGAATATTCATACCGATTATATAGCACGGAATAAGGTACAGAATAAATAGATCTGGCCATACCAATCAGCTCAGCCGGGCATTGGGAAGCTCTACAAAAAAGACCGTTTTCCCGGGAACACTAGAAAAACCAATAAGGCCCCCGTGGCTTTCGACTATCTTTTTAGATATATCCAGCCCAAGTCCAATA
>NZ_JAJUHW010000013.1 GCF_029265695.1 Gracilinema caldarium
GGCGGAAACCTTTCAGCGGGGTAACCTTTGCTTTTATAGCCGGAGCCGCAACAAACTCTGGATGAAGGGCGAAAGTTCGGGAAACACCCTCAAACTGCTGCGGCTCCGGGCGGACTGCGACCGGGACACCCTGCTCGCCACGGTGGTTCCTTCAGGCCCCACCTGCCATACGGGAAACTGGACCTGCTTTACGGACCAGCGCTATACCTGGGAACTTTTGCAAAGCATAGTAACCGAGCGGTTCCGCAATCCCAAACCGGGGTCTTACACGGCTACCCTGGACGATGAACGGGTTAGGGAAAAGGTGATGGAAGAGGCAGAAGAAGTCTGCACCGCCAAAACCCATGACGAAATAGTCTGGGAAGTGGCGGACCTCCTTTATTTTACCACGGTGCTCATGACCCGGGCCGGGGTTTCCGTGGCTGAGGTTATGGCAGAACTGGACCGGCGGCACAAAAAATGAAAAGACCTACAGAAAAAACCATGGAGAAGAGCCCCTATTGGAGCAAAAGGATCTCCGAGCTTGAACCCTACACTCCGGGGGAACAACCCCGGGACCGTCGGTACATCAAACTTAATACCAACGAGAGCCCCTACCCTCCGTCACCGAAGGTACTCGAAGCAATTCGAGCCGCAGCGAACGAAGACCTGAGGCTCTATCCTGACCCGACCTGCTTCGTCTTAAGAAGCGCAATCGCTGCTCGATATGGCCTACCAGGAGCGGACTGGGTCTTTGTGGGCAACGGGTCCGATGAAATTCTCGCCTTTGCCTTTGCCGCCTTTTTTGGGCCCCGGGACAGAACAGAGCGCCAGCCCCTCCTTTTTCCCGACATTACCTATAGTTTTTACCCCGTCTACGCTGACCTCTGGAATATCGAGTACGAAACAGTTCCCGTCACCGAGAAATTCGAAATCGATACGGCTCATTACCGGCGCCCTGCCAGCGGCGTTGTTCTCGCTAACCCCAACGCACCAACCGGCCGCGCCCTGGGGAAAGGGGCCCTTATAGACCTGGTGGCATTTCATCAACAGGAACAGAACGTCGTTCTTATAGACGAAGCCTATGTGGATTTCGGCGCCGAGTCCATGGCAGACCAGGTGCAGCGCTATGACAACCTGCTCGTGGTTCACACCCTGTCCAAGTCCCGCTCCCTCGCGGGGCTCCGGGTGGGTTACGCCCTGGGACAGCCGGACCTTATCGAGGGGCTGAGGCGCGTTAAGGACTCTTTTAATTCCTATACCCTGGACCGGCTTGCCCTGGCGGGCGCCCAGGCGGCCATCGAAAACCGGGAATATTACGATGCTATGGCGGCAAAAATCGCGGCAACCCGTGAAAATACAAGACGGGCCCTGGAAGAAGCCGGCTTTGAGGTTATTCCCTCGGCTGCAAACTTTATTTTTATTCGTCACCCTGAGCGGTCTGGGGCTGAGCTGTTCCAGGAACTGCGCAGCAGGGGAATTCTTGTGCGGCACTGGAACAAGCCGCGGATCAGCGAGTATCTCCGGGTCAGCATCGGCACCGACGAAGAAATGGAGAGCTTTGTCCGCATTTGCAGAGATATCATTGAGCGTTCACAGGGGTAGGATATGATTATCATAGATGCACCGGATTTTAATGCCTATTGGAACCACGCAGGCGCTGCGGGGAGAGCTGCGGAAACAGACCCTGGCAGGGTAGAGCAGACGGTACGAGATATTATCGCCCAGGTCCAGAGCGGCGGAGACCGGGCCCTGCGGGACTATGCGGCCCGCTTTGACCGCTCAAGCCCCGAACACTTGGAAGTTTCTCCTGCGGAGGCCCGCCATGCATTGGAAGAACTGGAACGGTTCGACAGAGAGCTAGCAGCCGCTCTCCGCCTCGCAGCGGACCATATCAGGCATTTTGCGGTACTTCAGAAAAAACAGTTTGCCGACTTTGAAAGCGAACTAGAGAGCGGGCTTTTTACGGGCCAGCGCTGTATTCCGGTTGAACGGGCTGCAGTCTATGTGCCTGCAGGGCGCTTCCCCCTCATTTCTACGGTCCTTATGGGGGTCATCCCCGCTAAGGTGGCTGGGGTCGCTGAAGTGGTTCTCCTCTCGCCGCCCTTAGAGGACGGTAAGCCCGACCGGCGGATTCTCGCTGCGGCAGCCCTTGCCGGGGCGGACCGCATATTTGCCACCGGCGGCGCCCAGGCTATTGCGGCGGCGGCCTTTGGAACCGAATCGGTGCCCCGCTGCGATGTTATTGTAGGGCCCGGGAACAAGTATGTGGCCGCGGCAAAACGCATTCTTTTTGGCCAGGTGGGCATAGACTTTGTGGCGGGTCCTACGGATGTGCTTATCATCGCCGACGGAAATGCCGAGCCGGATCTTATCGCAGCGGACCTGCTTGCCCAGGCGGAACATGACCCGGATGCCCGGGCAAGGCTCCTTGTACCGAACCGGCCCATGGCGGAAAGGGTAACCGCAGCCCTGGAAAAGCAGCTTGGAACGCTGAGCACCGCAGAAACTGCCCGCGCATCCTTGGATGCCGGTGGACTCATTGTTATCTATACGTCGCTCGATGAAGCGGTCCGCATCGCCAATACGATCGCTCCGGAACACCTGGAACTGCACCTTACGGCAGCAGAAGCCATCATACCAAAGCTCAGAAACTACGGAAGCCTTTTTATTGGTTCTTTGGCGGCGGAGGTGCTGGGGGACTATTCGGCGGGGATAAACCATACGCTTCCCACCTCAGGCAGCGCCCGCTTTACCGGCGGCCTTTCGGTACGGCACTTTATTAAAACCGTGACAAGCCTCCGCTGTGCCCCCGGCGCTGGCTTTGAAGCGAGCCGCCGGGCCGCCGCCCTTATAGCCCGGGCAGAAGGCCTGGATGCCCACCGCCGGAGCGCCGAAAGCAGGGGGAAAATAGAGCCTTAATCAGTCGTTTTCAGCAATTTTAAAACTCTGGACCTGGTCGATAATCGTTTGGAACTGGTCTGTAAACTGCTGGTTCAGCTCGTTGAGGAGATGAATAGCGTCGCGGATTTCGTTGGTACCGGCAGCAACCTCGGTGATTCCATTTCGTATTTCGGAGGAGAGGTTCTTTACCGTATCAAAGATATCCGCGAGCAGTCTGGTGTTTTCATCAACCCGATGAACATCATCTTTGACTCCGCTCGTATAATCGTTAAGACGATTCATAGCTTGCATGACCTGTTCGCTGCTCACTGCGATTTCTTTGAGGGCATGGAAGATCTCACTAAAACTATTTCCCATAGACTGTACTTCTTGCTCGATAGCGGTAAACAGTTCTAGATTCTTGTCTATAGTATGTCCGGTCAGGTCCACACCATCTTTCATAGCCTTAATTGCAAGGCTTATATTTTTCGCATTTGTGGCGGTAGCTTCGGCCAGGTTTCGTATTTCATCGGCCACAACAGCAAATCCTGCCCCATGTTCACCCGCATGAGCAGCCTCGATCGCGGCGTTCATGGCAAGAAGATTTGTCTGGGCTGCAACTTTAGCGACCAATTGGTTCATATCGCTAATTGCTTGCATACGTTTTTCGATAAGCTCATTAAAGGATGCCTTTGTTTCTTCTAATGAACGGCCGCCATCTTGAGCTACTTCTACCAATTGAGCTACTGTTTTGTTCTTTTTCTCCGAAAGTTCCGAAAGATTTTTGATAGAAGCCTGCATTTCCACAATCGCAGCTGTTGATTGCTGAACCATGGCTGATTGCTCTACAATGCGGTTTCCGTACTGGTTCACCGATTGAATAATCTCGCTAGCTCTGTTTTTAGATTCATCCATGTTCGTATCCAGAGAAACAGACCGTTCGTTGATAGCCTTAATGTTTTCTGCAATTTCTACCATGGCAACACTGCTTTCGTGGTTCGATTGGAGAATGCTGGTATTGAGAGCCTTGGCTTTATCTATTGCGTTCCGTATTTCAACAACCATGGACTGCAAATTGTGAACGAAAGTATTAAATCGGTCAGAAACTAAGCCGACCTCATCATTTGTCACCTCAATCCGTTTTGTTAAATCACCATTACCGCTTGCGATGTCATGAAGGGCATCCTGCAATTTACGGAGGTTCTTAAATGAGAATCGCAAAAATAATTGCAAAATGAAGGTAATAAGTACCGCAAGGATGATAGCAACCAGTATCGCAAGACCATTTATTTCCCATAAAGTAGGCAAAAAATCATTAATCGGCATAATTGTGTGTATGGTGTAGAGGCTATTCTGTATGGGTGATTGTGCGACAATGTATTTTTGGCCCTTTTGAACAAAGGACTGTAAGCCTTTATAACCATTTATTGGCTGCATTGTTGAGGGAACAAAGTCGCTTAATTTTGTTTTGTTATTTTCATCAAGACTGGTAATGAGAATCGTATCTGTATTATCACAGAGCAATACTACACTGTTTTTACTTGGTTCTGAGTTTTTAAACTGACGGACCACATCGGTTAAAGATATTCCGATACCAGCGATACCAATAGCATTCCCATTGTCACGGACAAGAGCATTAAACCAAAGCAGAGTGGAATCGAGTTTGGCGTTATAATCCACATTGAGCAGCACATCTTCTGGAGATGAAAGGCTATCAAAAAACCAGCTATCATCAGGATCATTCTTTGTGAGGGTGTTTAGATATTTACCCTTGTCATAAAAGGATCCCGTAACAGTACTGGCGGCAAAAGAAGTAGAAAAACCTTTTCGTGTTGCCAGTTCCGCCATGGTAGCTGTCATAATTGCTGTAAGTTTTTGGTCCCTTTCTCCAGATTTAATCCAGTCTATAAGAGCCGGATTGCGGGCAAAAGAAATGGAAGCTTCTGTACCTCGGGCAATTTCAGTTTGAATATCAATCTTTATTGAGTTGAGCATGTAGGGTACTTGGTCATAAAACCGTTTTTCGATATAGGTCATGATAGGAAAAGTCGCAACACTTAAGGCAAGAAAAACGGCTATTAAAATTGATAATATAGCAACAATACTGATGCGTCTTTGTATAGTCATAATGACTCCTCTCAAGCTCATAGGCAGTTATGTATACAATATTGACTACAATTATATCTAATGTATTAAATTTCACCAATGAATTTATAGTTAATTTAAGAGATCGAAATAAAATTTTTTGTGTTAATGACCACTTAGAAATTAAAATTTTTAAGGAATCCGTATTTCGTTCCTGAGAACCTTGCGGATAAAGCGGCCTGAGGGAGAAAGGTCCGCATCCTGCCAGCGGCCCTTTCCTTCCCGGTCGGCGTTGTATACCAGGGTCCCCGATTCTTCGCCCTTGTTGTTGACCGACCAGTTGACCCATGAAATGCCATGTTTTTTCAGGAACGAAAGCCACACCTTTGACTGATCAGGATAAAATCCTCCGCCGCCAGAAGCATCGGAGGTTCCCCATTCGGTGACGAAAATCGGGAGCCCCTTGGCCAGGGCTTTTTCCGCCTTTTTCCGCAGTGCTTCCCCGTGGGTCCCCGCATAGAAATGCAGGGTATACATGATGTTTTTATAGTCTTTGATGGGATCTTCCGCAGCCACATCCACATCCTGGCTCCAGTTGGGGGTGCCCACAATAATAATGTTGTCCGGGTCTATTGCCCTGATCGCACCGATGACAGCCTCTGCATAGGGCTTTATCTGGCCCTGCCAGGTCACTTCCTTTCCGTTCGGTTCATTACAGATTTCGTAGATAATGTTCGGGTATGTGCCATACTTCTGGGCTATGTCGGTAAAAAACTCGATAGCCTTATCTTTGTACACTAAGGGATTTTTATCACTTAACACATGCCAGTCTACAATAACATAAATCCCCAGCTTAAGCGCCGCTTCTATAGAACTAATGACTTTTTCCTTAATAACCGGGTTTTCGATATAGCCCCCTTGGGTCAGGTACATGGCAGCCCGCCACACCTGCATGTTCCAGTCATCGCGGAGCCATTGAATCACCTCATCATTGGCATATTTACCTGCCCACTGAAGCCCAAAGGAACTCATGCCCCGGAGCTGCACTGGTTTACCCTCCTGGGTACCAAGGCGGGTACCCATCACCTGCAATTGGCCGAAACGTTCTACTACCGTCTTGCCTGACTTATCAACCGCCAAGAACCGATTGTCCGGAGCACAGGAAATGATCGTTAAAATTGATGCTAAGACGATGCCGATAGTTTTGCACATGGGTTTCATAGGTTCACTCCCCTTTATCCGGTTGCTATTGGAACCGGTACAAGTCTCATGTTGATTGATATTTGCCAACCAATATAACTGTAGCCTACCTTAGCACAGCTGTAAAGTTTTTTTACTCGACCGAAGGTCTCCGTAATAGTATAGTTTCGGTATGGCGCTTACCATTCGTTCTGCCCAAGACCACCGGCTTGACCGGGAAGCGGGAGCTATTGTTTATCCCGTAATATCCCGCAGGGCCCGAGGCCTTTCGATAGGCATTAACCTCTTCTCGGACAAAAAGACCTGCAGTTTTGACTGCCCCTATTGCGAGGTGTTCCCCTTTACCTCGGACATACAATTTTCGCTCCCAGCCCTGGAGAGGGGCCTGCGGGAATTTGCTGTGGCGCTGAATATGGATGGGAGCCAAGGACTTCGATCCAGATCAGTTTTTTCTCCTTCGGAGACAAGCACAGACCTGAATGTAAAGGACCTTTCATTTTCAGGCAATGGAGAGCCTACCCTGCACCCAGCCTTTAGGCCGGCCCTTGAATTGGCCGGGCAGCTGCGGAACGAATTGTATTCACAGGCAAAACTGGTACTCATTACTAACGGTACCGGGCTTCTTAATCCAGAAACGGCGGATTTCCTTGCCATCGCAGCCAGGGGAGCAATGGAACCTTTCAGCGGGACAGGGAAAGAGCTTGAAATCTGGCTTAAGGTCGATGCGGGAACCGAAGCCTGGTACCGGAAGATAAACCGCTCTGCCATTAGTTTTGAAAGCCTGTGCCGGGCTATCGAAGACTTTGCGGGGCGGGCCCCCTTTGTGATCCAGACCATGGTATGTAAAATCGGCGGCCAGCCAGCTCCGCAGGAAGAAGTACGCGCCTGGGAAAACCTGGTCCGGCGTTTAGTGGAATTGTCGGGCACTGTGCCGCCGCCGCGGCCTGGTCCCCAGCGCCTGCAGCTTTACGGGAAGGCCCGCCCCGCACCGGAGGATCCCCTGGCCGAACCGGTAGACGAAGCGTATCTTCTTGAGCGCCGGGCCTCTCTGATACGGAAACTAGAGCCTTATACTATACCGGTTGAGGTTTTTGTTTAGTTTGTATAATTGAGAAAGGGGCTTAAAAAATCCTTTATACGCTGAAAAGAGAGCATCGTTTCGGGAATCATGGTTCCCACTGCAGGCCACACATGCCAGAGCCCCTGCCATATCTCCAGTTCCACAGGAACCCCAGCGGCACGGGCTGCGTCGGCAACCGAGCGGCTGTCATCCAAAAGGATTTCACTTTCATCAACCTGGATGAGTATGGGCGGGAGGCCCTTAAAGGATCCAAAGCGTGGGGAGATATACGGATCATCGAGGGGCCGTGACCCGGCATAGGCTCGAGCCCAGCGCTGGAGCATGCCGGTAGTCAGCATCACGTCCCGGCCGGCATTCGTGCGATGGGAATCGCTTGAGTTTGTCAGGTCAGTCCAGGGAGAATAAAGGAGGAGCGCTGCAGGCAAGGGCTCGCCCCTGTCGCTCAGAGCCATGGCTGCGGCCAATGCAAGGCCCCCGCCAGCCGAATCTCCCAGAAACACAATCTGCCTACCCTGATACCCGCTGGAGCGGAGCCAATGATAGGCCGCGAGGGCGTCTTCCAGGGCGGCCGGATAGGGATGTTCCGGCGCAAGCCGGTATTCGAACAGGAACATCGGAAGTGACAGGGCTTCCGCCAGGGGGGCGCACAAAAGGAGGGATGACTCGATGCTGCCCAAAACGTAGCCCCCTCCATGGAAATACAGCACGATAGGGCCTTGCGGTGCCGCTTTGGGCCCTACTAGAGCTCCCCGCATTCCATCAATATCGTATTCATCTATCGAGAGAGAGCGCGGAAAGGGCGGATGAAAGCGGGCGGTCCTTTCCGACCGCTCCCGTTCTTCAAAAATACTGAGGTCCTTGCGGCGAAACATAAACTGGATAATCTGCCGCCATACCTGGCTCTGGAAGCTGGGCGTCATAGGAGGATTTATATTGATGACGGCACAAAGCGCCGTATAAGCTCATCCAGCGCTTCGTCGCTTGCGGCGGTCAGCGTATAGTGGCCCACCTTGCGGCCCGGCCGGCCTTCCTTGCCGTAATCATGATAGTGGGCCCCCGGTATGGCAAGAATTGCTTCCCGCTTTGGCAGGCTTCCGATGCAGTTTATCATGGCAGCGGCCCCCCGCAGGTCGGTACGACCCAAAGGAAGCCCCAGAATAGCCCGCAGGTGGTTTTCGAACTGGCTTGTCGAAGCCCCTTCTATGGTCCAGTGACCCGAATTGTGAACCCGGGGGGCGGTTTCGTTGGCCACCAGGGCTTCGGGGGTATCAAAAAGCTCAAGGGCAAGGACCCCCACATAATTGAGACGGTCCAGGATTTTACGGGCATAAGACTCCGCTTCTGCCTGGCGCGGATCAGCGGCATGGGGACGGGAGAACCTGAGGATACCCTCCCGGTGTATATTTTCTGTCAGGGGATAAAAGGCTTCTTCTCCAGTGCTGCTCCGGACAGCAATAATCGAAACTTCCCGGGTAAAGGGCACAAAGGCTTCGAGGATGGCGCTCCGCCCCTGGATATGCTCCCAGGCGGCTGCGCAGTCTTCGGCGCGGCGAAGCACCGACTGGCCCTTGCCGTCATAGCCCAGGGTTCGCGTTTTAAGCACCGCAGGAAGTCCGATAGTTTTTACCGCCGACTCAAGATCCGAGAGGCTTTCTATGGCCGCAAAGGCCGGGGTAGGAACGCCAAGCTCGGTAAAAAGCGTTTTTTCCGAAAGCCGGTCCCGGGATACGGCCAGGGCTTCCGCCGGGGGATAGACCAGCCGCCGGCCTTCCTCCAAAAACCGGACCGCTTGGGCTGGCACATTTTCGAACTCGTAGGTGATAATATCTGCCCAGGAAGCAAGCTCTTCCAGTTTTGCTGTATCGTCGTAGGGGCCCCGCACCTGGCGGGCCACCGCAGCGGCGCAGGCGTCGGGAGCGGGGTCAAGGAATGCAAACTCCAGTCCCAGGCTGTGGCCCGCCAAGGCCAGCATGCGGGCAAGCTGGCCGCCGCCCAGGATACCGATCCGCTTCATGGGAGCGCTGCTTGTCTGGGCGGCGGTGCGGGGCCCCTGCGCCGGCTTGGGCGGTAATGCGCCGTATTCGCTCATAGGCCCTCCCGGGGATCTGGCTTAGCTAAAACCGTCTCAGTCTGCTTTTTCCGGTATGCCTTAAGCCGTTCTCGGATTTCTGGATATTTATTAGCCAGGATGCTTGCCGCAAGGAGGGCTGCATTGGCAGCCCCGGCCTTGCCTATAGCCAGGGTTCCCACAGGAATCCCTGCAGGCATCTGTACAATAGAAAGCAATGAATCAAGACCATTTAAGGCCTTGGACTGGACCGGAACGCCCAGCACCGGCAGGGATGTTTTTGCGGCCGTCATACCCGGTAAATGGGCCGCTCCGCCAGCGCCGGCAATAATAACCTCGATGCCCCGGCCCTCGGCCTGTTCTGCATAACAAAAAAGTTTATCCGGTGTTCTGTGGGCCGACACCACTTCCACCTCATAGGGAATCCCTAATTCATCGAGCAGGGCCGCTCCGTGACTCATGGTTTCCCAATCGGAACTGGATCCCATAATCATTCCAATCAATACCTGCATAGCCTGGCTCCTTCTGTGCTGCCAGTTTTATAGTATAAATGGAAATTTTACACAATGACCGAGGGAAAATACCGAAGGGACATTGAGACAACAAGGGGCAGCCTCTTTGAGGGCTATTTTTTTGCTACCCGGTCAGCTGCAAGACGACCTGTCATAATGGACGTGGGCACTCCGGTCGGACTGTAGGACCATTGGCCTGCCTGGTATACGTCGGGAATGGCTGTCAGGACCGACTCGTTTACACCAAGCATGCTGGAAGTAACCGGGATAGGGTATTCAAAGGACCAGCCGACAATTGCGCCGCCAGAGCTTGCTACCCGTTCTTCGATACTGAGGGGGCTCGCGGAAAACGAAAAAAGGATGCGGCCCGCAAGCTGGGGGTATAGGTTTTCAGTAAGCACCGAAAGGATTTTTTGTTCCAGATAGGCCTTAAACTCATCGTACCAGCCATCGGTATGGACTCGCTTTACCAGTTCGTAATCAAACAGGAGGCTCGCAATGATACCGGTCTTGCCCGGAGGGGCCGCCTGGGGATCCTTTAATACAGGAATTGATATTTCATAGGTGTTGTAGCGGCAAAACCGATCGAGCCAGTCCAGAATAGTAGCTCGGCTCAGCCGTTCCCACCGTTCTAGAAGCGATGCAAGCTCCTTGCGGTGAATGGATCCCAGTCCCTGGGCTGAGGGGGTATAGAAAAAATGCCCCCGGGACAGGGCGCTAAAATAGTCTGGCGGCAGGTCCGCCGCGATAAAGAGGGTAAACACAGACTCGGAACTTCTCGCGGTCTCCATGGCGGTCCTTGTGGCAGCAATATTTCGGACTACCGGCTCAGGAAGTCCGCCCGTTTCCGTATTGGCATAGAGAAAACGCAGATCCGCAGCCCAAATGAGCTTCTTGTACTCGTAACTGTTGCCATGGTCATCGACCAGCACTTTTTCTGCAGGTTTCACGGTTACAATCCGCCGCCCCGTTTTGAGTTTTCCGCCGAACTTAAGGAGTTTTTCCTGGACCCGCTCGGGGAGCTTCCCAACACCGCCAATAGGATAAAAATAATCGGTGTAGAGGTAAAAGTAGCTCATGGCAAAAAAGGTCGGTGTGGCCTTAAAGAAGTGCTGATCCACTATATCCCGCAGGGAGGGATTTTTAATGATGCCCGCAAGGTACTCTTCTACCGGGCCCTTGAGGCTATCCAGTTTCCGGAGGGTAAGGATAAATTTACCCATCCAGGGAAGGTATACCCGCAGGAAATACCCCAGGTCTTCCCGGAATTTTTTAAAAAGCGGGTTATCCACCGCGTAGAGGATCTTCATGTGGGACATCACGGTTCGAATAAGCGACACAAGCCTATCAATATCTTCGCCGCTTTCAGGATAGGTTCTGCGGAGCAGCGCTTCGTAGGAATCCAGATCCCCTTCGCTCTCCACGGTAATAATGTCTTTTCCAATACCAACTGAAACGGGGCTTTTTACGCTGGGAAGTTCAATCCCCAGGTCCGCCAGCATGGGTTTTATAATGCCCGCGCTTTCCAGGGCCCGTACACCGCCATCAAAGGTAAAGCCATCCCGGGAAAAGGTATTGATAAGCCCCCCGCAGGTTTCGTTCTTTTCTATAAGGAGTACGTCCATACCCCGTTTTGCAGCATAGGCAGCGGCGGTGAGCCCCGCTATACCGCCTCCGACAACAATCAGTTCATGGGCTTCCATCATTGCAGTCCCCCCGAAAGTCTCCCCAGCTGCATGCTGATAGGCCAGAGAAGCTCCGCCATTTCAAGGTCCAGAGCAGGCGGCGCAAGGTTTTCCTGGGTTGTCAGATTAAAAAACCTGTCGGTCACCCCCACAAGTTCTGGGGAAACACCCAGATAATAGAGTGCCTCCGCAGAAACCGCAGGAGACTGAGAATAGCGGTCAATAAAATTCTTTTTGTACCAGCGGTAAAAGGCGTGATTTTCGTTCCCCGTATTGGTGGCCACCATACCCGGATGCATGGCGTTTATAGTCACCCCCGACCCCCTAAATAGCTCCGCAAAGCGGTGCATGGAAAGGATCTGGGCCGTTTTGGCAGACCCATAGGCCTTTAACCCCGAATACCCACCCCGTTCAAATTGCAGATTATCCAGATCGAGCCCCCAGACCGCAAAACGGTACCCCTCAGAGCTGACAAACAGGATACGGGCCCGCCCTTCCTTCTTAAGCCGGTCGAGGAGCATAAAATTGATGATAAAAGACGAAAGGTAATGGACCGCAAAGGTCGTTTCAAGGCCATCAACAGTCTCGGTCCGTTTGTTTAGATACACCCCTGCATTGTGGATGAGCACATCGATGGGCCGGGGCCATGCATTAAGTTCCTGGGCCACCCGGTGTATATCCGCCAATACCGAAAGGTCCGCCACAATGGCGTCGCAGCGGATCCCAAATTCACCCTGGAGCTCCTGGCAGAGGGCTTGCGATTTTTCGGGATTCCTGTTGATGGATAGAATATCCGCCCCCGCTGCAGCATAACGGCGGGCCGTATGGTAGCCGATACCAGACGTAGCCCCGCTTATCACCACTAGTTTTCCCCGGAACTCCTCACGACATTCTTGAGGAGGCAGCTTGTTGTGCTGCATCATTTCCCACACATTGGACCACTTGTATTGGGGCCAATACCGTTTCATGCGGGCAAAAAGTGTTTGCTTTTCCATGTTATCCGAACACCCGTCTCATAAAGGATCGATACATCCTGTTAAACCCAGGAATGTTATCAAAAATATCACCCCAGAGATCATAATAATCCCGCTGGTCCACAATCTTTCCCTGTTCATTAAGGACTATTCTGCTCGCCCCATACACAACCGAAGACCGGGTATTTCTGAAAAGGATAGTCATTTCCCATTCCATATAGATTAAGCGGTCCTGCATGACCGCATTTTTTATGGCCATGGACAGGTCCTGGGAACGCTTGGTGAGCCGTTCCGTTAATTCTCTGAAATTCTTAAGCCCCCGGACTTCCTGAATACAGTCCCGGAAATGGATAGCTTCGTCATAATAGGGAATAATGTAGGACCAGTCGGGTTTTCCTTCCCGGTTATAGGTCTGGCTCCAGAGGGCAGTAAACTGCTCAAGACTGGTAATCACATAGGGGTCGTCGTTCATCAATAGGTCCCTCTCTTTTCGTTTTTCCGTAATGATTCCTAGTATAGAGGCAATTTACGGTAAAAGCAAATCTTTATTACATTCATTGAAAGGCATACTGATCCTATTTTCTAAATGTAAATTTGACAGAATACTTTACTTTCCATGCTATTATTCCGCGGAACCGCATTGCCGCTCCATCATGCTTTGCTTAAAGGCAATATCAAAGCTCATATCTGCCCATCAATTTTAAATGAATACATACAGGTTCTTTCCTATAGAAAGTTTGGATTAACCAAAGAAGAAACCAGTTACCTTATCGATGAAGAAATACTGCCTTTTTTTATTATCCATGACGAACCTCCGCAAAGCAAAAATTGGATTGTGGAGGATTCTTCGGACAACAAATTCATCGATCTGGCGTGCACCATTCCGGGTTCAATACTGGTGAGCGGGGACATACATCTTTTACAGCATCGTGATACTCTGCCGTGCAGAACTATTTCGCTTGCGGAATGTATCGATATGCTTTCAAGCTCACTTAACTCCCGTACTTAGCCAGGTAGGGTTCTACCACGTCGTTTTTCTGGGCTCCCGTGCCATCATAGGTAATGGAAAGCACCGGGACTCCGGTTAAGTTCTCGATAGCTTTGCTCATCCCCTCGGTGACTAGGGAGGCGCAGCAGAAGGCCGGGGCAGCCTGCACAAAAAGAGCCAAATCGGGGTGTTCGTCCAGAATTTTAAGCAGCTTAAGGGCGTTGTCGTAGTTTTCTCCCGACATTTCCGGCCGGATACCAAAATACTGGTACGCATCCTGCCGCCGGCGGTTTGTCCAGGGCCCCTCGCTGAGGGCTAGTCCAGTCTGGCGTTCCAGCGCCTTTTCTACCGATGCTATAGCCATCATCACCGCCCGATAGCCCAGCCAGGGGCCGTAGCGCCGCTCAATGAGAAGCCGGTCAAAGAAGGCGTCCACCGTCGCCTTTAGGTATTCCACATAGGAAGTGGTCACCACTTCCCCGCCGGCCCGTTCAATTGCCCGGATCAGGTCCTGGTTAAAAATATCGTTGTCCCGGACGTAAAAATCGCCGAAAAGGGCAACCTTGGGACGCTTCCCTTCTTTCTTAGGAATAAAGCTTAAACCGGCGGCAATCTCCTTAATAACCGGCACCATAGGCTGCCGTTTTTCCAGGGCCGAGGCACACTTTTGGAGGGCCGAAGCAATAAACGCATCGGTCGCCCCGGGCAAGGTTTCGTAGGGCCGAATTCTCGTACCGATTTTCCGGAGCAGTCCCCCCAGCGCATAGGCATAGTAGGCATCCAGGGTCATACGGGCAGAAACGTCCATAAAGGTAAGATCCCCCGTAAAGACCTGAACAGACTCCATTCCATTACCTGCCTTGCGGAGTATGGTTTCTATCTGGAGTGGATACAGGGGTATATTGCAGGGCCACAGGGCCTTGACCATCCAGAGAACCGTGTTGCGAGGGTCCAGCTCATGGTTTTCGATATACCGTATCACTTCGTAGGCAATAACGCTCACCGGGATACATTGGCCCGAATTGTGGGTCATGGCATGCTGGATATATTCGCTCTTTTCTTCCAAAACATGGGCGTCGATGCCATGGCCTCGGAGGGCCGCCGCCAAAAGCTCTACCACCAGGGGATCCCAGTTCGGAAGCAGCACCGTCTTGTTCCGCGGGAAAGGAGTCTTTTCTGTTTTCAGAGCGGCCTGACTAGACACGGATGGGGCCGCAATCTTTTGAGGCCCCTCCTTGGCAGTCGCAAAATGGTTCCTAAAGGCCCGGACCGCTGCCTCGATCCGGGTCTCGTAGCCCACCGCCGAGTCATGTTCATCAATCTGTAAAATAAGATAGGGCTTATGGGCCTTGTCCAGAATTTCCTTAAAGGTCTCAATGGCAAAGGAGTCGGGTCCGCATTTAAAGGAGGTGACCAATACGGGGTACATTACCGGATGATTGCGGCAATACAGGGCGGTCTCGATAACCCGGGAAGCGTAGTACCAGTGATAGGCCTGCAGCTGGCGGTCATGATAATGTCCCTCCGGCGTGGGAAACATGTCATGGAAAAAAACCTTGAGCCCATGCTCAGCAAACATATCGGGAATTCCCTTATTAAGCCCCTTGCTCAGGGCCGTGTAGGGCCTCCCGGTCAGCATGATGGCAAACTCATCGGTCTCAGGCCGTACCCGCTGATATAGCTCTAAGAGAGAACTGTTAAATGCCGCTTTGATCGCCTTCATGTTCCGGTACAGCCGTTCAAGGACCGAAGGAACCGGCACGTCGAGCCCCCGGCTTGCGAGAATTCGCCTGAGCATTTCCCGGAGCTCAAAAATCGCTTCGCTGTCGTTGCCAAAACTGGAGTAAATGAGGGGTTTTAGAATCCGTTCCCCCTGGTTTGTGGCAACGCTCACGAGCGTAGGCGTATACTGAGAATAATTGCAATAAAAGAAGCGTCGTTCCTCGGTCTGACCCGCAGTTTCTCCATGGCGCGGTGCTTCCAGGTAAATCGGGAGGAATACATAGTCGGCCCGTTCAAGGAGGTCCTGAACTTGCCCGTGGATCATCGAAATGGGGGCGCAAAAATCCGCGCCGGCAATACGTTTACCCATGCCAATAGAAGCGCTTGAGTCCTCACCCATAAGGGTGGTAAAGCCCAGGGATTGGAAAAAGTATTGCCAGAGCCTGCTGTCTTCCTGCAGATACAGAGACCGGGGAATACCGATACGGATTGATGAACGGCCGGTGCCGTCAGCAGCATTCGCGGCCTGTACGCTGCCAGTCTGGGCGCTAGTCGCCCGGGTGTTGAGCACACTGTCCGCAGCCTGGTGCAACGCATCGTTGAACAGGTCTATGGTACTGGTCGAAAAGTTAACCACCGCATCCTGGAGACGGCCCGTGAGGCTCTGCCTGGCCCGATTCTGCTGGCCCTGTTTGGATACGGATTGAACGGCCTGTTCCAAAAGGTG
Organism: Gracilinema caldarium; assembly: GCF_029265695.1. Classification (GTDB taxonomy): domain Bacteria; phylum Spirochaetota; class Spirochaetia; order Treponematales; family Breznakiellaceae; genus Gracilinema; species Gracilinema caldarium_A. Next base: position 15,905 of record NZ_JAJUHW010000013.1, read on the forward strand.
CCGTCGTTCCCGCAGGAGGTCAAAACCGGACTTGTTTTTGGATACAAATTTCCGGTCCCCCGCCCCGCGGCCGCAGAGGTATCCGTAGACAATCTCTTCGCCCTGTACGGTGATAATGTGCAGCTTGCAGTGGTTGGTGCAGCCTGAACACACATCGTTGCGCTGGGCAATCGTTTCCCGATGCAAAGCCAGGCCCCGGAATTTGGAAGCCCCGACCGGCACAGCCTGGTCATCCAGGGTCTGGAGGACCGCCCCCATGGCGCCGGTTAAGTGACAGTAGGGAGACACCGCGATAGGCCGCTTAAGCCGTTCTTCGAAGGCGGCCACCAGCGCTTTGTTTTTAGCCGTAGCACCCTGGAATACCACATGGGAGCCGATGGAGCCCTCCATGGCGACCTTGGAAAGGTAGTTATCCGCCACAGAAAAGAGGGTTGCCACAAGGAGCTCTTCTACCGCATAGCCCTCGTTCTGGTAGTTATTCAGGTCCCGCTCCATAAAAACCGTACAGCGGTCGCTGGTGGCCGGCGCAGCGTGCCCCAGGGCCCGGGCGGCATATTCCCGGATAGGTACCCCAAGCTTGACCGCCTGTTCTTCTATAAAACTTCCGGTTCCCGCAGCGCAGACCGTGTTCATCTGGCTAAAGACCACCACACCGTCTTTCAGCACCGTAAACTTGGAATCCTGGCCGCCAATTTCGATAATCGTATCCACCTGCCTGTCCAGTTCCACCGCAGCCCGGGCATGGGCGGTAATTTCGTCGATAATGCCGTCGCCCCCCACAATGGCCCCGATAAGTTTCCGGCCCGAGCCGGTGGTTCCGAAGGTGCGTACATCAAAATGAACCGCTTCATCACTTTCTATACGCTCAAGGGCCTCCAAAAGCCCTTGCACCGCCCGGATAGGATCCCCCGCGGTCCGGGTATAGAGCCCTGCGAGCATGGCGCGGTTCTGGTCCAGCAGGGCAGCTTTAGTACTGGTCGAGCCAATGTCGATTCCCAGGTACACCGGCAGCGTTCCTTTAGGGAGCGGCACATACAGGTCCACCTCTACGGGGTTCCGTTCTCCGAGCCGCTGGGTCACCAGGTTGTAACTTTTGTATGAACTAAAGTCAGGATACTGGGGGTTTTTCTTTTCCAAAGGTTGATGAACGTAGCGGCGCCGCGCTTCCTGTTTGCCTAGTATGTCTGCAAGGGTTCGTTCTTTTTCTGCTGGGGCAGGATCGTTTTGATTGGCCAGTAAGGCCCGCTGAACCGCCCCGATGGCTCCATAGAGCGCGGCCTGTTCGTCCCGAATGATTTCCGTTTCCGCAAGGTCCGACAGGTGCTGGACGACCCGTTTGTTAAGGGCCACACCGCCCACCATGACGGTGGGGCTTGCAAGCTGTTCTGCGGGGAAAAGGGTATCGGCGATATTCCGGGCCAGTCCTGCGCAGAGTCCATCGGAGATTTCAGGCAGCCCCCAGCCTTCCTGCTGGGCATGAATCAGGTCGGTTTTCGCAAAAACAGAGCAGCGGCTTGCAATCCGCGGAGTCTGGGGACCTGACTGCTCGGCCAGTTCGGCAAGCCGGGAAGCGGACTCAATACCGAGCCGCACCGCCTGCTGGTCCAGGAAGCTGCCCGTACCGGCTGCGCAGGTCGAATTGGCCTTCATCTTCCGGTATGATCCATCATCATTAAAGATAATACGGGCAAATTTTTCTGAGCCCACGAGCAGGATGTTTTTTACATCCGGATACCGCCGCTTCACCGCATCGATAAAACAAATTTTATTTTCCGACCGGTGGTCCGCCAGCACAAAATAGGGGGTACTGCTCGTGGCACCCACTAAGCGAAAGGTTTTATAGGGACTGTGCTGCAGATACTGCTGGAGCACTCCATAAGGATTGCCCCGGTGGTATGCATAGAGGGTATCCAATATAGTGAAAGTATCGTCGAGTACAACAACTTTTACGGTGGTTGAACCGCAATCAATTCCTAAATAGGGGGCCTTTGTATTCATAATGACCGATGATACTCAGGACCCTATGGGCCGGTCAATATGACAGAACTACAAAGCTTGTTAAGCTGCCTTTTTATTGAGCGTTGAAATAATCAACAATCGCGTCTAAAAGCCGCCGGTCTGGAATGCGGGCGTCGGTGGCAAAGTGGCTGAGGCCGCCAAGCCGGATAAGTTCTGTGCGGGGTGCTCGGATCATGAGGAACCGGGCGTTATAATCGCTCAAGACCACATCGTCCTTTTCGGGCTGGATGATCCGGGTAGGGGGCAGGGGAATGTACTGCTGCTTGCGGGCAGAGCGTTCCCAGGCGACAAGGCTGTCGAACCAGTGGACGGGAAAGACCCGGAGCCCCAGGGGGGACTTGGCAAAAGCCCGGGTAGTCCGGACAAAGGGGCCCAGCAGCGCGCGGCCAAAGCGGGCCGTATTCCACCAGGCTGAACGGATAAGGGGCGCATAGAACACCATGCGGGAAAACCTGCTCTCATAGCGGATACTGTAATCAACCAGCGCGAGGGCGCCGGTGCTGTGCCCAAAGGCCATAAGGGGCAGCGGCAGGGCATCATCAAACTGGGTAAGTATGGTATCGAGGACCCTTTGCACCGTATCGCCATAATCGGAAAAATGTTCCACGTCGCCCCGCGGTCCCGTGGAAAGGCCATGGCCCGGCAGATCCGTGAGCACCACCGCCCAGTTCTGGGCAAGCAAGGCGCCGGCTACCCCGGTCATGTGGCTTGAATCGTTAGCATAGCCGTGGAAAAGAAATACGGTTCCCCGGGGCCTTTCATCGGTCCTGTAGAGCACCTGGAGAAAAAGCTGCACATCCGCGGACCGCCTGAGCTCCTCCCTAAAAAGGATCCAGCCGTACCGGTACACTATGGTCACATCGGCCTCACAGGTCTTCCATATATTGGCAAGGAAGTCCCGGCTATAGGCTGCAAAGGGGCTTACGGGCACTGCTTCCGTCTCAGCATCGCCTGTCCGCCCAGCCTCAGGCGGTCCGCTGTCGCGGGACAGGAGGGGCACATCGTTCCACAGGGAAATACGGTAGGACTCGGTTTCATCGTAGCGGGTATTAATGCTTTCGCAGGAGACAAAAGAGAATATGGCGATGAATATTGTTACCCCGAGCAGAGCGCGCCTCATGTTAACTCCTTCCCCTCATACCGCAATGACTGTTTTAATTATACACTTTCTATCTTCATCGTTTTTATTGGTAGATACTTTTTATAGTTTTCAAAATCTTTATCTAATGTAAAAATGGGATAGTTATTGTTTACTGAAAAAGCACAGATGAGGAAATCTATATGTGAACCCTGAACACCCTTTGTCCGACAGGTATTAAAATATTCTGCAGCAAGCACATAATCATCAGTGGTCAACATTTGATCTTTAAATATTGATAATTTATCCCTCAGTTCTTCAAATTTTGCCTTTTGTGAAATTCCAGTCAGTATTTCTTGCCGAATGGGGCCTATTATCACAATATTAGTATCCCTTATTAATTCAGCTAAATAGTTTACAATTTTAACATCAAATTCATTTTTATCCGTTTTTCTTAAAGCCAATGACCATACCGAAGTATCTACTAAAACCTTCATTTCCTGTTTCTCAAAGCTTTATAGTCATAGTCGGAATCATATTCAACTTTACCAAAAAGCTGTATTAAGTCTTCCGCCTTTCTTTTTTGGATAAATTCCTCTAAAGCAGCATTAACGGTATCTTTTTTTGTTCGAAATCCACCTATTTTTAGAGCGTAATTTAATAATTCATCGTTAATTGCTAAATTTGTAGCCATAGCAACCTCCAAACAATAATATACACAAAACATTGTGTAAAAACAATATGTTTTACAAATCGTTTGTTCACACCTTGTACAAACATAAATCCTGTACTATACTGAACAACGAGGAGCATAAAATGCCAGTTATGCGGATCAACAACAATAACTTCCAGCGGAATGCCAATATCTCCATGGTTTCCCAGACCATCTGGCGCAAACCCGGCATCAGCCGGATTGAAATAGCCCGGGAACTCAACCTTTACCGGTCCACGGTGACCAACATTATCCAGACCCTCATCGACGCGAACGTGGTCTACGAAGCCGAAGAAGGGGAAGTAACTTCCCAGGGCGGGAGGCGGCCCATACTGCTGCGCATTAACGAACGGATGGGCTGTGTCCTGGGCCTTGAGCTGCAGGTAGACCGTTTCCGCGGCGTAGTGGTAGATGTGTACGGCACGACCCTGCATCAAATAGAAGGCACAGTCCAGGCAAAACACTTTTCCGAGGTCTTCGCCGAAGTGGTAGAACGGATGCGCCCCGTGGTGGAAAGCACCCGGCTCCCCCTCCTAGGTATTTGCGTCGGCCTTCCGGGAATTGTGAATCCCGACGAGTGCACCATCATCAAATCGGATCCCTTTAAATTGGAAAACTACCCCTTTGGCAAAGAAATCGGCTGTAGCTATCCCGTGCCGGTGTTGCTCGAAAACGATGCAAACTGCTGTGCCTGGGAAGCCCTGGCCCGTTACCGGGATACGGCCCTTAAGGACTTTCTCTGTGTTTTGGCCGAGCACCACGGGCACAATGCTCAGACCGGACTCGGGCCCGGCATGGGAGTCGGCATGGCCCTGGTATTGGGAGGCAAGCTCCACTACGGCAAACGATACGCGGCGGGGGAATTTACCAGCGTCCTCTGGAGACCCGGCGACGGGAGCCAGTTTGGCATGAGCTTCCAGGAAATGGTGCGGATCCAGCAGGATGATGAGGTATACAAAACCTTTGTGGCCGAACTCTTTGAAAGCTTAAAACCGGTAGTTTCTATTTTTGACCCCGAGGTGGTATTCCTGCACGGTGATATTTGTGCACGGCAAGACCTGGTACAGAGTGTTTACAACGAACGCCTGGATGGCCTTAAAAAGGTCATGGACCGGGTAAATTGCCGGCTTGAGTTTTCCACCGGGGGCCGGATGGACGTGGCCCATGGGGCGGCCTCTATGTTTTTAGGCAAGCTATTTTCGGTACCGGAACTTTCGGATGTCCGGGGCTATGTACGGCTCGATTGGGATGAGGTCTTTGCTTTGGTCTCCCAGGGAAGCAAAAAAACGGCAAAGTAAGGGAAAGAGAGGAAGCACGAATGGGATCATTATGTTTACATAACGGAACAGTGCTGACGGGCTTTGCGGCCATGGAACACTGCGCGGTCCTGGTAGAAGGGGGTGTGGTCTCCGACGTTTTTGCCCAGCGCCGTTTTGAACAGAAACGGTTCAGCTCGGACGTAACGCTGATCGATGTGGGAGGGAGCTATATTGCCCCCGGGTTGATAGACACCCATATCCACGGTTTTGGCGGCTACGGCACCGATGATGCCAGTACCGAATCGGTGGTGGAAATGTCCCGGCTTCTTGCAGAATATGGCGTTACCGCCTTTAACCCTACCCTGTACCCCGCGGAACCCAAGGCCATGCTCCAGGCGGTACGCCAAGTATCCGCCGCAATCGGAAAAGAGTCGGGGGCTAAAGTTATGGGGCTTCATTTGGAAGGCCCCTTCATTTCCCCCGATCGTCTCGGAGTCCAAAAGCCAGAAACCTTAAGCCCTGTGGACCTTTCATTCATGGAACAGCTCTGGGAAGCTTCAGGTGGCCACATTGTGAACATGACCGTAGCCCCGGAATTAAAAAACATGCGGGAGCTTGCCCTCTTCTGCGTTAAAAAAGGCATTGTCCTCCAGGCAGGACATACCAACGCCAACTACGAAAACATGGTCGAAGGCATGCAGGTCGGCATACTCCATACAACCCACCTTTTTAACGCCATGAGCAAACTGGACCACCGAAACCCCAATGCGGTTGGGGCAGTGCTCATACACCCGGAAATGTCCTGCGAAATCATCGCCGACGGCTTCCATGTCCACCCGGACCTCTTTACCCTGCTTCGCCGCGATAAGCCGGCGGACAAAATAGTCCTTGTCACCGATGCACTGAAACCTACTGAACAAAAAGCAGGCCCCTTTTTCGCAAACGGCGAAGAGGTAGTCCTCCGGGATGGAGTCTTCCACAGAAAGATTGATGATGTCATCGCAGGCTCAAGCCTTACCATGATCCGGGGCATACAGAACCTTGTCCGCTTTGGCTTTTCTTTGGAAGATGCCGTCAAGGCGGCAAGCACCAATCCCGCCCAGGTTATGCGGTTTGCCCGCCGAGGAACGATTATACCGGGCAACGAAGCGGATCTGGTCGTGTTCGACAATAATTTCCAGGTCCTCGCCACCGTGGTCGGCGGCAGCCTTAAAAAGAACCTTTTATAGAATAAGAACAACAAGGAGTGTGCCATGCGTTTAATTATTCAGCCCCATTACCAAGCGGTCAGCCAGTGGACCGCGGCCTATATAGCAAAACGAATCAATGACTATAAGCCCAGCAAAGAACGGCCCTTTGTGCTGGGACTGCCCACCGGCTCAAGCCCCCTGGGGGTTTACCAGGAGCTCATCCGAATGCACCAGAAAGGCGAAGTTTCCTTTGCCCATGTGGTCACCTTTAATATGGATGAATACCTCGGCCTCGATGCCCAGCACCCCCAGAGCTACCACCGGTTCATGTGGGATAACTTTTTTTCTCATATCGATATTGATGAACGAAATGTCCATATACTCAACGGTATGGCTCAGGATCCGGCCAAAGAGTGTGCCGATTATGAAAAGGCCATTCAAGATGCGGGGGGTATCGAACTATTCCTCGGCGGCGTCGGCGTAGACGGCCATTTAGCCTTTAATGAACCGGGCTCTTCCCTTTCTTCCCGGACCCGAGACAAGGAACTCACCTGGGACACCCGGCTCGTCAATGCCCGCTTTTTCGATGGGGATCCCCATAAGGTTCCCGCTGCGGCCTTAACGGTCGGCATCGGCACCGTCATGGATGCCCGGGAAGTAGTCATCATTGCCAGCGGACACAATAAGGCCCGGGCCCTCCATGCGGCCATAGAAGAGGGCGTTAACCATATGTGGCCCATATCGGCACTCCAGATGCACCAGCGGGCTATCATTGTCTGCGACGATGATGCCACAGACGAACTTAAGGTGGGTACGGTCCGCTATTTTATGGACATAGAAAAAGCAAACCGGCTCCCTGCTTAAACTTGAAACTTTTAATGCTATTGGCTAATATATAAAAATCCAACAGCGGCCAACATACGACCGCTCAATATAACAGGAAGGAGGACAGGTATGAACGATTCCGACGGCCCTGGTAGTAGTCAGCCCCCGGAACCTCACTTATGCGTTCGGCCCTGTGCTGAATGCACCGTTCTAAACCGGAAGCCCTCCTGTTATTGTCTGCGGACTTTCTCATAAAAATCAGACAATCCAGTGTTGGTGCTTCCGACAAAATGCATCTATAGGAGGCAATCATGCTGGATCAACTCATCGCACCGGACATCAAGGCCCTCATGGAAGAGGGCAAATTCGAGGATATCGCAGCCTTTCTCGGAGAGCGGCACCCCACCGAAGCGGCGGAAATTCTCTCTGCTATTCCCGAAGACGATGTCAATCTCGTTTTGGAAAAACTGCCCCTGCAGACAGCGGCGGATATCTTCTGTGAACTTCCAAGCACCGTCCAGTCACATATCGCATCAAAACTAAATAAGACCGACCTGGCAAAGCTTGTTATTAACCTTTCGCCGGACGACCGGGTCGACCTCCTTAAATCCCTGCCGGAAGAACAATTTGACTCGGTATTGCCCGTGCTTGCCCAGCGGGAACGGGAGGACATTAAAAAGCTGGCTTCCTATAAAGAAGGCACCGCCGGTTCCATTATGACCACCGACTACATAGCCCTGCCAGCCTCCATTTCTGTCCGGGAAGCTTTGGAAAAAATACGCCTGGAAGGGCCTGCAAAGGAGTCCATTTACACCATCTTTGTGCTGGACGAAGGCCGGCACCTCGCGGGGACCGTACGGCTTGCGGACCTCATTCTTGCTCATCCAACAAAAAAACTTAAGGATATTATGGACGACCAGGTGATCTCGGTACAGGCCGAAGCAGACCGGGAAGAAGCAACCTACAAATTTTCCCGCTATGACCTGGTAGCCCTGCCGGTTGTGGACGGGAACGGGAACCTGGTGGGTATCATTACCCATGACGACGCCCTGGACGTCATCGAGCAGGAACGAACCGAAGACATGGAACGGTTCATGGCCATTTCCGGTAAACACGAAGATACCACCTATCTCCAGACTTCTATCTGGACCCATTTCAGCCACCGGGTCCTTTGGCTCATTATTCTCGCAGTCCTGGGCCTTGTATCGGGGGCTATCCTCCAATCCTTCGAATCGACCCTCATGAACCTGATGATCCTCGCCTTTTACATGCCCATGCTGGCCGATACGGGGGGCAACACAGGGAGCCAATCTGCTACAGTGGTAGTCCGAGCCCTGGCACTTAAAGAAATCAGTCCTAAGGACATTTTTAAGGTAATTTGGAAAGAAGCCCGGGTAGGATTCCTGCTTGCCCTCATACTGGGAATACTTGCATTTGTGCGGGTTTATTTTACATCCCAGGGAGCAAGCATTCCTGAAAGCATGAGTATCGTGAACATCGGCCTCGCCATCGGCATAGCCCTAGGCATACAGGTATTAAGCGCCACCATAATCGGAGCCCTGCTTCCCCTAATTGCAGCAGCCTTTGGGCTCGACCCGGCCTTGGTAGCCAGCCCAGCCCTCACCACCATTGTCGATATTTCGGGGCTGTTCATCTATTTTAGCACCGCCCGGCTCCTCCTTGGCATCTAGGAATTGAACACTCCGCCGCAATTCGCCATACTGTCCGTATCATGAACATACTGGCAGTGCTTTTCGGCGGAGGAGCCGGGGCCGTATCCCGCTACCTACTTTCTCGGCTCATTTCTGAACATTCGACCGCCCCCATCCCCATGGGAACCCTGACGGTAAATCTTATCGGTTCTTTTCTCATCGGTTTCTTCTTTCAGGCCTTTAAAAACACAACCGCATCTCCAGCCTTGCGGCTCCTTGTAACCACAGGCTTTCTCGGTGGCTTTACCACATTTTCCACCTTTGCGTTGGAAACCGTAACGCTCGCAGAAGAGCGGGAACTTGGATATACCCTGCTCAATCTCTTGCTCCATAACGCCATAGGACTTGCGGCAGTGATTTTGGGCATGATTACCTTTTCTGTGTTAAAATCGATACTAACGGGGGTATTTCATGCATAGCGAAGAAAAGGACATCTTACTCCGCATTTTTATCGGTGAGAACGACCACCACAAAGGCAGACCCCTTTATGAGGCAATTGTCAAAAAAGCACGGGAACTGGATCTTGCCGGAGCGACAGTCCTGCGGGGCATCATGGGATTTGGCGCCGACAGCAGGCTTAAAAGCGCTCACATACTGGACCTCTCTAACGATCTACCCATTGTAATTGAAATCATCGATAAACCGGAACAAATTGATAAACTCATTCCTTTTTTGGACGAAGTGGTAACCGAGGGCCTCGTAACCATAGAATCGATACGGGTGTTAAAATACCGGAATCATTCCGGCACCTGAATCATTCCGTCACCGCGACATATTGACCGCGAAACGGAAGGTATGCGGCCTTTCAGCAATCTTATAAAGGAGGCATAACATGCAGCATGAAATAAGCTGTCAATGGGAAAGCGACATGGCCTTTTCCGCAGAAGTCGGCGGCCACCGCATTCCCCTGGATGCGGACGAAGCGGTGGGCGGAAAAAACTCTGGTCCCATGCCCAAACCGCTCCTTTTAGTGTCCCTCGCGGGGTGCACCGGCATGGACGTCATCTCCATACTTAAAAAAATGCGCGAGCCCGTGAGCTATTTTAACCTGCGGGTACAGGGAGACCTCACTGAGGAACATCCCAAAACATACACAAGGGTTAAAATCATCTATGAGTTTAAAGCCTCGGACGGGCTCAAGGATGAAAATGTCCGCAAAGCCATCAGTCTTTCTCAAGATCGGTACTGCGGAGTCAGCGCTCTCCTTAAAAAAGCAATCCCCGTCGAGTTCGAAGTCCAATATATTTAGCATATTGATGAATATATTGATGAACGGACAACACAGGTTTATCACCATATACATCGTTTTTGTATTGACACTCGGTGCTCCGTACCGGCTTTTACCGGAATCTCCCTCCGGTTCTCAGGGGGTCGCACAGTTTGCAGCCCCATCCCAGCAATGGGACCGGGGTACCGAAATTGCCATAGAAGAAGCCTACCGACAATGTTTTAAAACCTATATCATCGACGGCCGTATCATTAACGTGCGGCTTCCCTTTGCGGAAAACAACGAACGCTCCGAACTGGCGGATACAGAATTATTCATTCAGGGGGGCGGCAAATCGAACCCGGCAGATCTGTGGGCCAGCATAGATGACATTTTAGCCACCGATGACTTCCACCGATACATTCAGATACTACAGGATGGAAAGGAAAAGGTGCTCATCTTTGACCTCTCAAGCCGCCGCTGGACCTGGACCAGGGACCTGTATGAAATTGCCAGAATGAAAGCCCAGGCCTACAAGGGCCTTCCGCACCGGCCCTACGTTTTGCACAACGGCCAGGATGTAGAAAACTCCGACATATACAACTACTTGTACTGCATCGGCCGCCTCGGCATGGACTGCTCAGGATTTGTCTGGCATGTGCTAACCTATACAGCCCGCAAGGCCGGCGTGGATCTCAGGTCCACGGTGCAGAAGGCCCTGAAGTTATCAAAAAAGCTTGACCCCTCCCATTTTGTCGGAACCTGGTATTTCGACTCAAAACGGCCCGAACTCGAACAGGTACCGGATAACATAAAAAACCTCCGCAGCGGTGACATTATTCTGTTTAGGGGGAGCGATGGCAGGGCGGTTCATTCGGCTATCATCCAATCCATCGACATGCAAAAGGGCCGGATCCGCTACCTCCAGAGCACCGACGAAGCGCCTCTGGACGAACGGGGTGTCCATGAATCGTGGATTCTCTTTGATCCGGCGAAACCGGATCTCAGCCTAAAAGACCCTTCGCTCCAGTGGACACAAAAACGCTTTCCTGCCTTCCCCGGCGAAAAAGCCTCGGCTTTTTCCGATGACGGCGAGCGCTACCGGGCCTTCCCCGAATATGGAGCCGGCAAGGTGGTCCGCTTTAAGCTCATGAACTCGGTCTTTAAGACCCTGAATGCCCGTTATAATTGAAAGAGAAGAACGCTATTTCCCGGCCTTCCTGCTTGTCGACCAATACATCAAGCTTATCGGCCCGCAATTCACCGCGGGTGCCGGTTCGTAAAAAAGCCAGGGCAGCGTCTGTGGCCAGCATACGGTGCTGGTAGCGAGCCGCCAGCCCCGAAAGAACCCGGGCCCGAACCGGCACCCGGCCAAGGGCGGAATAACCGGCAATAGCATCAAAATAATAAGCTGCTTTGCCAAAATCCATGCCTAACGTAACAGGCTCATGGAGAAAAGCGTCGAGCAGCGACTGTGCAGCCCCAAGGGCCTTTTCAGCAATCCCCGTTTGCTGTCCCTGATAAGGGGGCGGAAAGCCAAAGGCGGTAAATACAACCTCACCGTCAGCCCATAGCATGGTGCCGCCTTGTTGTTTTACCAGTTCAGCGGTTTTTGCTCTGAACTGTTTCAGGGCTTCAGCATATTCAAGCATGGCTGCCGGCTGTTCTTCTCCGACAAAGGATGCATGCCGTACACAGAGTATCAGCGCCTCTACCTCCTGAATAATATCAGGGGTTGGTACGGACGATACTTGCCTTAATGGGATAGAGCGCAGCATTGCTTTGAACGACCCGGAAGACATTCGATGTTTTAAGGCAAGCTCCTGATGGCGCCGCACATACATGATATAAGCGGCTTGAATGATTCCGTACAGGGCTCCGGTTCCCCCAAAAATAATGGCTGGAATAAGCGGTGCATACCAATACCCGCCGATAATCAGGAGCATACCGCCAGCCAGCAAAGCAATTCCTGCAATAACAATAGTAAATACAACAAAATAAAGGGGGCTAAAAATATAGGTAGCCCCTAATAAAAACAGGATCCCTATAATTGTTGCAATAAAAAGATACAAGGGCTTTCCGGGATAAATATAATTCCGGGACAATATCGTACTGAGCAAGGCCACCGTAGCATTTGCATCACCGGATACAGAACCGACAATACAGTAAGCATCCCTCAGGGAAGACTCCAGCCTGGTATGCAAGCCAAAGAGTTCATGGTAGGCATTTCTGGACCACGAAAAAGCCTGGGAAGCAAGCTCTTTGAGTGACGTAATCCGTTCCTTCCCCCCTTCCTGCAAGGTTTCTGTAGTGAGCAGGGTATCGTAGCCTTGCAAAATAGTTTTTTCCGCAGAACCGGTTAAAAAATCTCCCGCAGCCGCGTAAAAGTCGTTCCGGGCTTCCCGCCATTGCTTAATAGTATCGGGAAGGGGATTTTCTAAGACTTCCTTTTCCAGGGATTGGGCATATTCGTACAGGGTTGTCGGATACTTTAAAGCATCCAGATTGATAAAATAACCGGACCGTTCCATCTCTTTTAAGGCTTCGTAAAGCTTTCGTTCCTGTTCAAGGTATGCCGTGAATTCTTCTATTGATAAGACCTGGTAATGCTCAGGGTTCTGAACATAAAAGCGGCCCTTTGAATCCAGCGGAAGTTCATATAATTCCTTTTCTGTTTTTATGTTTAACCAGGTTCCCTTTTTTTCTATCTGGGGATCTCCCATAATATCCATAAGGAGGGCAAAACCAGCGTGAACAAGTTCTTTATTGGGAAGTTCCTTGATGGGGTACAAGTACCGCAGCACACCATCCGCATCTTTTTCTGCTTTTGAATAAACGGCCCTCCCGCCCCAGATTTCCAATGCACCAGTTTTTCCGGATCCCCACTTAAGATCATCGCAATGAATAACCCGATTAAAAAGTGCCCGGTATTTTTCCAATTCCAGTTCCCGCATATTGCTCGATTCGGCCAGTGTAAGCAAAAGCCGGTTCTTGCTTTCCTCCACAAGGCCATTCACATCTTTAACATAACGTTCTGCATCCTGGGGCCGAATCGAGCCAAGCCGGATACCGTCAAAGAGGCTGCTAATGTTTTTTTGAATACGGGAAAATTCTTTTTGTACAAAACGCTGCCTGTCCTGGGTGCTAAAGATTTGCTTTTCGTCAGGTAAAACCACATTCGTCTGAAATAGGACAAGACGGCTTTCTAGGGCGGAAAGGACCAGCAGTATACGGGAAGCATCTTCCGCACTTATTGAGTCCTGTGCCTTCGTATCAATGACCACCAAATCCCGCGGGGCTTCGAGCACGCCCCGGAGGTTCATCAATCTATCATAAAAAGGTCCAAAAGGGAGGTCCGGAATATTCAGTAAATAGCCCCCGGAAATGAGTATGGCAAGCATGAATGGAACTATTTTCAGGTGTTTCATAGATTCAGGATACACAAAATTGTTAGTTTTTACAGGTAGCTGGGACAGATAAGAGCTACAGACAGGAAATAAACATGCCGATATCGTATACTATAGATAGATATACATTGATGGGAGGCTACAATGAAACGACATAGCTTACGAATTACCGGGATACTTCTGCTGTCCCTCGTCGTATTATTTTCCTGCGCAAAACCGCCAACCGCTGAAATGGAAGCCGCAAAGGCTGCGGTTGCAAAAGCCCAAGCAGACACCAATGCAAACCTCTATGCCCCGGAGGCCCTGAAACGAGCTGCTGACTCCCTTGCAAAAATGAATACCGAAGCGGAAGCAAAACGCTATGACAATGCAAAGGCTCTGGCACAGGAAACCATAAAACTTGCAGATCAGGCTATTGCGGAGGGCAATGCGGGGCTTGAACGGGCTAAGGACGAAGCTGCGGGTCTTATCGCATCGGGCAAATCTCTTGTTTTGGAGGTCACCAATGCACTGAACGGGGCTAAAAAAGTTGCCCGTATCAAGCTGAATTTCACCCAGGTGACAGCCCAGTTTAACGAAGCCAAGACTACTCTTGCGGCCGCAGAAAAAGATCAGAGCAACAGCAACTACAAAAATGCTATAGAAAAGGGCAATGCTGCCCGCACAGCCCTGAGCGACATTCTTTCAACAATCAGCAGTGCCGTACAGGCGGCTTCTAAGAAAAAATAATTCAAGCGCGGCGCACCGCCAGCGCTGCGTCGTGCCGGGCCGCAAGTTCTGCGTTTCGCCGCAGGGACTGTGGTCCGAGCCACTGAAGGCCCAGGGCTGTTCCCTTTAAGACGGCCCTGATTTCCTCATCTCCCGCAGCTAACAACCATTCAGCAGAGAAACAATCGGGGAGCTTCCCCCGTTCCGTCTCCACTGGGTCCACACTTTTTTTGTTGTGGGGGCAGCTATCCTGGCAATTACTACAACCATATAATCGCTCACCCCAAACCTGGGCTACAAAGTCCGGAACCTTTTCTCCATTTCCCGAAGCGTACCACTGAATACATTTCTCTTTACATAGAACGCCCGATCCATCCAGTGCTCCGGTGGGACAGGCAGTGCTGCAGGCATTTTGATCGCCGCAGACCTTACAGGCCGGGAATGACAGATCACTTATCTCAAATGGTCCAGAAAGACAGGGATTAAAAGAGGAGGGGAACACCCCTGGCAGGGGCGAATCGGGGGGGAGCGGGAAAGGGACCGTCATGGAGGCAATAACAACTAGAGATCCCGCTTCCGGGGTAATAATCAGGCTATTTTTACCGAGCCAGCCAAGACCGCAGCGCAATGCCAAAGGCTTTTCCGGTACCGGAGAATTGCATAAAATCCGGTAGTCACTCTTTGAACCGCCCCATCGCTCCCGTAATTCCCTGGCTATCTCTTTAAGTCTTGCCACCGCCTCGGCGTAATAGTTTCTCCGTGCAAAGGGAGCTACCGTGCTTGGCTTTCCCTGATCGCTCGAAACTCCCAGGTTCCCATAAGGCAGGGCCGCCATAAGGAGCGATGGGGCGCCCTGCCAATGGTTGTCTCCGCTGACCCGAGCCCCAAGAAAAGCTTGTGGATCGTAGGGAGAGATAAACCGAACCCGGCTAAAACCTTTGGCAAGTGTGGAGCTGCGAATAAAAGCATCTATTGACGACAGCGGCATTTTACCGTTACTGTATGGAAAGTGGAATATTTTATCTAGGGGTTCCCATGGCAATCGAGTTTCTGGAAAAACTGCTTTCTCTTTTTACAGGCGGAACAGACAGCGAATCGGAAAAACGCCGCCAGCTTAAACAGATTGCACGGGATTTAACGAAAAATAAATACAAATTCTACAAAGTCAGGGGCGAAGAGGTCCTAGGGGTCTTTGCCAAGCTGTTCTACGACATCTATAAAATTCTTTCCCCGGCCCAGGTTTTTCTGCAGAATGCGGATAAATCAAACCAGCTGAAACAAATTGTCATAGAGTTCTTTATGGACAAGGGAATGCTGGAATTGCAGGAACGGCTTTCCGAGGAATCCATTAAAGAACGGGCCAAAACAACAACCATTAAGGAACTGGCCCAACAGCTTAACAACGAGCTCACTAACTTTATAGCAGGCTTCGATGGAGAACGGAGCAGTGCCATAGACCGGTGTTACAACCAGATTCTGACCTTCGTGCAGCTCGTTAACTTTGATTATTTTTTCCTCCTCAAGAAATTTGATGCCAACCTTTCAGAGCGTAATTTTACCTATAAACCCCAGTTTGAACCGATCCGCGGCGAATACATCAGCGACGATATAAAGGATTTCCTGGAAGTACTGTACGCCCTCGATTTTGAACAGGATTGGAAACCGGTATTTTCGGTTCTTAAAACCTACAAAGGGGTCGAGGTAGTCGCCCTGGACCAATGGAGCAAACTGTTAAACGTCTTCCGAGACCTCAAACGCTCGGGCATTTTTGAACTTATGGTTCGTCACATTGATAAAAATCCCACTTGGATGCCCAAGCCGCACATCCCGAATGAATATATTCTCGATGCCTATTTGCAAAAAACCCGAACCCAGGTGGAAGTGCTTATCCAGCAATTGGTCCAGGAACGGCGGAACGCAAAGATTGATGAACTGGCTAAGCTTATTTTTGGCACTCCAGCGGTTAGCAGGCTGAAAAATTATACAGAAAAAGCAAATGCGCCCTTTCAGAAAAAAATGCTGGGCGGTTTCATTCATATCCAGGGGCTTAATTATCTAAAAGCCTTTTTGTTGGATTTCTTTAAAAAGGATATTCGTGAACTATGCGACCTGCTGCTCGTCCGGGGCCAATGGTCTACCAACATTCTTTCCCAGCAGCTTTCGGAAAGTTACCATGAACTGATGGCTATTTCAGAAAAATTAATTACCTTTGACGATTCTTTGGCAGACGATGCAGAAATGGGCGGAAGGCTCAGAATTGCCATGGCCAAGGCAGACCGGGATAAGGAACAGCTGAAATATGTCAGAACCCTGCTCAAGGGCATTAATGATGAGGCCCTTAAGTTCATCACCATGAGCGCTCAAAACCTTATTGTGGTCGGAAAAAATCTGAAACAGATCCTGGAAGATTTTCAAAAAAGCCCCCATGAGATCATTATTAACTGGAAGGACATAGAAAACTCAAGCGAGAAACCGATAGACCAGAGAATAACCGAAGTGTACAAGGTTATTTACTATTTTGTACAGTTAATGCAGTTCTTTGTAAAACAAGAGCAGACACCGGGAGATTCGGCGTAGCCGATTTTTCCAGACGATACAGGGTGCTTGCACATTTTTCTCTGTAGCTATAGTATAGAAGAAACACTTCCATATTTTATCCCACCAACGAGGAAGGCATATGTCCGATAAGAAGATTGTTATGATCGACGGAAACACTGCGGCTGCCCATGTGGCCCATGCCCTCAGTGAAGTAATTGCTATTTATCCAATTACTCCGTCCAGTCCTATGGGAGAACTCTCTGATGAGTATTCTGCCCAGGGTCGGAAAAACCTGTGGGGAACCGTACCTCAGGTTGTTGAAATGCAGTCGGAAGCCGGTGCGGCCGGTGCAGTCCATGGAGCCCTGACCACAGGAGCCCTGAGCACCACCTTTACCGCCAGCCAAGGCCTCCTGCTCATGATCCCCAACATGTACAAAATCGCCGGCGAACTTACTTCCACCGTATTCCATATCGCCGCCCGAGCCCTGGCTGCCCAGGGCTTGTCCATTTTCGGGGACCATTCAGACGTTATGGCATGCCGGCAGACTGGTTTTGCGATGCTTGCATCGAACAATGTCCAGGAAGTCATGGATTTAGCCCTGATCGCCCATGCGGCCACATTGGAATCCCGTGTACCCTTCCTGCACTTCTTTGACGGTTTCCGGACTTCCCATGAAGTTCAGAAAATCGAAGAACTTTCCTATGAACAGATGCGGCAGCTTATTTCCGACGACCTCGTAGCTGCACACAGGGCTCGGGGTCTTACCCCCGAAAATCCCGCCATCCGCGGTACTGCCCAGAACCCCGACGTGTACTTTACCGGCCGGGAAACGGTGAATAAGTACTACGCCGCAGTTCCCGCCATCGTCCAGAAATACATGGACCAGTTCGCCAAACTCACTGGCCGCCAGTACAAACTGTACCAGTACTACGGTGCTCCCGATGCGGATCGGGTTATTGTTATCATGGGATCTGGTTCTGAACCGGTAGAAGAAACCGTCGATTACCTGAATAAAAAAGGCCAGAAAGTTGGTGTTCTTAAAGTTCATCTTTACCGTCCTTTCGATGCATCTCTATTTGTAGCGGCTCTGCCCGCCACCGTCAAAGCAATCGCTGTACTCGACAGGACTAAGGAACCGGGTTCCCTTGGCGAACCGATGTACGAAGATGTTCGCACCGCAGTCGGCGAAGCCATGAGCGGCGGAAAGAGCCAGTTCAAGGAATATCCCAAGATTGTCGGCGGCCGTTATGGACTGGGTTCTGCTGAATTTACCCCCGGAATGGTCAAGGCAATCTTCGACAACCTTTCTCAGAGTACTCCTAAAAATCACTTTACCGTCGGTATCTACGACGATGTGGCCTTTACATCTCTTGAATGGGATGAGAACTTTGACCTGGAAGAAGAGGGCGTCCATGAAGCCCTATTCTACGGTCTCGGATCGGATGGAACGGTCGGCGCAAATAAAAACTCCATTAAGATTATCGGAGAGGCCACCGACAACTACGCCCAGGGCTACTTTGTTTACGACTCGAAGAAGGCTGGTACGGTTACCGTTTCCCACCTGCGGTTCGGCAAAAAACCGATTCGCAAGCCATACCTGGTAACTAAGGCCAATTTTATTGCCTGTCATAAATACAGCTTTATCGAAAAAGTCGATATGCTTTCCAAGGCCAAAAAGGGTGGGACCTTCTTGCTGGCCAGTCCCTATCCTGCAGACCAGGTCTGGAACCATCTGCCCGTAGAAGTACAGAAGCAGATCATCGACAAAGAACTTAAGTTCTACGTTATTGATGCGATTAGTCTTGCCGAAAAGGCCGGTATGGGCGGACGCATCAATGTTATCATGCAAACCGCCTTCTTTAAAATTTCCGGCGTCCTCCCCGAAGCTGAAGCGGTGGAACTTATTAAGAAATCCATCAAGAAGACCTACGGAAAGAAGGGCGAGGAAGTCGTTAAGAAGAACATTGATACCATTGATATGGCGCTGGCTGGAATTCAGCAGGTCAATTATCCCAAGACCGTTTCCGGCAACATTAAAATGATTCCCCCAGTACCGGCAAATGCTCCAGCCTTTGTTAAGGAAGTTATCGGCGAAATCATTGCATTCCGGGGCGATAAACTCCCGGTTTCCAAAATGCCCGACGACGGAACTTTTCCCACCGGTACGACCAAATACGAGAAACGGAACATTGCCGAAAAAATTCCTGTTTGGGATCCTGAAACCTGTATCCAGTGCGGTAATTGTACCATGGTTTGTCCCCATGCGGTTATCCGCATGAAGGCCTATACTCCGGATAAACTTGTCGGAGCGCCCGAAACCTTTAAGTCTACCGATGCTAAGGGCAAGGAATTCGAAGGGATGAAATTCACCCTCCAGGTTGCCCCCGAGGACTGCACCGGATGCGGCGCCTGTGTCAACATCTGCCCCGCCAAGAACAAGGCAAATCCGGAGCTTAAGGCAATTAACCTTCAGCCCCAGATGCCGCTGCGGGAAGCGGAAGCGAAAAACTGGGATTTCTTCCTCAAGATTCCCAATACGGATTCCAAGCTGCTTAACCTGAACCTTGCCAAAGGCATTGGCATGAAACAGCCCCTCTTTGAATTCTCAGGGGCCTGCGCAGGCTGCGGTGAAACACCTTATGTCAAACTGCTTTCTCAGCTCTTTGGCGACCGTGCAATCATTGCCAACGCTACCGGTTGTTCTTCAATCTACGGCGGAAACCTCCCCACTACCCCCTATTCCAAACGGGATGACGGACGGGGCCCCGTATGGTCTAACAGCCTCTTTGAAGATGCTGCAGAATTTGGTATGGGTATGCGGCTTACCAGCGACAAGCTGGCGGAACATGCCCGTGAAGTAGCACTGGAAGCTAAAAATGCCGGTATCCAGGCAGATCTACTCGATAAGATCCTTGCAAACACCCAGGAAACCGACGAAGCTATCGAAGAACAGCGGAAACTGGTAGACCAGCTCAAGGCTGCCCTGAAAAAGGACAGCAAGCCCCTGGCCAAGAACCTCCTTTCCCTGGCGGACCACTTTATTAAGCGGTCTGTTTGGATCCTCGGTGGTGACGGTTGGGCCTACGATATCGGCTTTGGTGGTCTTGACCATGTGATTGCCTCTGGCAAAAACGTTAACATCCTGGTCATGGATACTGAAGTGTATTCCAACACCGGCGGACAGATGTCTAAGGCAACTCCCGTGGGAGCCATTGCTAAGTTTGCCGCAGCCGGAAAGGAAATTACCAAAAAAGACCTGGGTGCTATCGCTATGAGTTATGGCTATGTGTATGTAGCCAAGGTATCCATGGGCGCTAATATAGCCCAGACTATCAAAGCATTCCGGGAAGCTGAAAGCTACGATGGTCCGTCCATCATCATTGCCTACTCCCACTGTATTAACCACGGCATTGATATGATGAAGGGTATGGATCAGCAGAAAGCTGCGGTCACCAGCGGACTCTGGCCGATTTACCGCTACGATCCCCGGCTCAAAGCTCAGGGTAAAAACCCCTTCCAGTTGGATTCCAAGGATCCGACCACACCGGTGGAAGACTTCATGTACAAGGAAGTTCGGTTCAAGGCTCTTAAAGCAGCCGATCCAGCCCGGGCCGATGCACTGCTTGCTAAGGCCAAGGCCCAGATCGAACGGACCTGGAAGGAGTACAAGTACCTGGCTGAACGGCCCTTCTAAAAAAATAGTAAAAACACTCACTTCTGAGTGTTAAAGAGCATGGGGACTGTCCGGGAAAACCTGGACAGTCCCTTTTTATTGCTGAAAGTGAATTAGTCCAGGTCGGCCACCCCCGCATAGGAACCTCAACTATTTAAAAATAGAGTTTTTAGATATTTCCAAGTTTTCTATTGTCTGAAATCAAAAAGCAATATATAGTTTATATAATGATGACGATACTGGCGATTGATGATGATCCAGCCCAATTAGAGCGGTTAGCATTAATCTTTAAACACTTGCAGTATCCTCACGTCGAATATCTTACTGCGGAGACGAAGCAGGAAGGGCTCCAGATTGCCCATGACCAGGTTATAGATCTTGTCTTTACCGACCTCAGGCTCCCCGACGGCGACGGAATCGAAGTTTTAAATGCTATTAAACAAATGAATCCTATGATTCCGATAGTGGTCATGACAGCCTTTTCCGACGCCCGGGAGGCGGTAGAAATTCTCAAACAGGGTGCAGATGACTATTTGGTAAAACCAACCAATGCCGAAGAAATAGAAAAAATGGTGCTCCGCATTTATGAGAAGGGCGTCTTAATACGGGAAGCCTTTTTACCCCCCGCAGAAGGTAAAGAAAGCTCTCCCGCATCGGCGGGTATCATCTATCAGGGTAATAAAATGGCCCAGGTCATGCAGACCGCAGCACGCTGCGCAGAGAGTGATGCAACGATAGTCGTGAGCGGTGAAAGCGGTACCGGTAAAGAGCTGGTGGCTCGGTTCATCCATGAACGATCACTTCGGAAAAATCAGCCTTTTGTAGCGGTAAATATTTCTGCCCTCGCAGAATCATTAGCAGAAAGTGAGCTCTTTGGTCACAAAAAAGGGGCCTTTACCGGTGCCGATACGGATCGCATTGGCCGCTTCGAAATGGCAAATGGCGGAACCTTATTTATTGATGAAATCGGGGATATACCTGTAGCCATCCAGGTAAAATTGCTCAGGGCTATTCAATTTGGGACTATTGAACGGCTTGGAGAAAACACCCCGCGGCAGCTTAATGTACGCATCATTGCGGCCACGAACCGGAATCTCGCAGCCCTGGTGGAACAGGGGGTGTTCAGGAAAGATCTTTATTACCGTATCAATGTTATCACCCTTGAACTTCCGCCGCTTCGGCATCGGAAAGAAGACATACCGGTGTTGGTTGAGCATTTTATCAATAAATTTAACGAACGGAACCATCGCAATGTACGAGGTCTTTCTCGAGAAGCGATGAATGCACTCATGCACCATGATTTTCCCGGAAATGTTCGAGAACTGGAAAATATTATAGAACGTGCAGTAGTCTTATGCAGAGGGGATATTATTCTGGAACGGGATCTGCCGCCACTCAACAAAAACGCTCCATGGGAAACGGTAGATAAAACCTATGAGCAGCAAATGGCAGAATTTGAACGGAGCCTGATCGAAAAAGCACTCAACGATGCCAAGGGAAATAAAAGTGCTGCAGCCAGGGCACTCGGCATTACCGAACGGCATCTTCGGTCCCGTTTGGAACGGCTCTATCCGACAGGATAACAAGGAATCACCGTGTACCTTAGCAGATCTGACCATATACATAATGTAGGATTTATTTCTACCCGTTTTCAGGGAACCGACGGGGTCTCTCTCGAAACAGAAAAATGGAGAACAGTTCTGGAGCGGATGGGCTATGAATGTTTCTTTTTTTCTGGTCTCTCAGACTGGGATCCTAAAAGATCCATGGTTTTTGATCTTGCCTTTTTTGGACATCCGCAAATCCAGGAGATACAGGAACGTTGTTTCGGCACGACAGTTCGCAGCCGAGCCCTGACAGGAGAGATTCAAGAAGTACGATTTCATTTAAAAAAGGCACTGTATGACTTTATCGATACCTTTAAACTGGATCTGCTCATCATCGAAAATGCTGTGACTATACCGATGAACATTCCCCTGGGGCTTGCAATAACCGAAGTAATCGCGGAAACCGGCTTGCCGACCATTGCTCACCATCATGATTTCGCCTGGGAACGGCAGCGTTTTACGGTTAACGCGGTAGAAGATTATCTGGCCATGTCCTTTCCTCCGAGACTTCATACCATAAATCATGTGGTTATCAACAGCGAAGCAAGAAAACAACTCTCATACCGCTGCGGACTTTCATCAATCATTATTCCCAATGTATTTGACTTTTCCAAAGAACCTCCGGAGATGGATGATTATGCCCGCATGTTGCGATCCGATCTGGGGATTGGCGCCGATGATACACTGCTTTTACAGCCAACGCGTATTATTGCCCGAAAGGGCATAGAACATGCAATAGAACTTGCTCATAGGCTCAAGGACCACCGGGCTAAGTTGCTCATCAGCCACCAGGAACGGGATGAGGGCAGCGGGTATTTTAACCGCACCATGGAATACGGCCGGCTTTTAGGTGTTGATGTGATTGTACGGCCAGATATTATCGGTCCTTCGCGGGGAATTACGCCGGAGGGCAAAAGAAAATACAGTCTCTGGGATTGTTATCTTAACGCAGACTTTGTTACCTATCCTTCCTTGTATGAAGGTTTTGGCAATGCATTTCTTGAAGCAATATGGTTTCGTAAACCTATCCTGGTCAACCGTTATTCTATTTTTGAACAGGATATTGAGCCCGTCGATTTTGATGTAGTTACCATGGATTCCTATATCACCGATGATACTTTGGATGCGGTTCGGGCGATTTTAGATACCCCTGAAGCGGTCCGCATGATGACTATGAAAAATTTTGAGCTAGGTAAACGTTTTTTCTCATTCTCACTACTGGAACAGCGTATTAAACAAGTTTTAATGAACTTCGGACAGGTCTAAATTTGACGATACTGAGAAACACCTTTACAATAAGCTGAAGGGGTTTCGATAAGCCCCTTACACGGTCCGCGAGGGACTAAATGGAGGTATATATGGTATCAGGTGGTATTGCGCTGCTGCTTTTACTGGTTACAGTGGTGCTCATTGTCTTCTTTACCGGGAAGCTTAAAGTAAACGCCTTTGTAGTACTCATCATGGTGGCTTTCCTTTTTGGGCTTGCTATTGGCATGCCAGCTCTCAATGTAGTCAAGGCTATTAAAGACGGCTTTGGCGGGACCTTGTCCAGTATTGGTATCGTCATTGTAGCTGGTACCATCATCGGTATTATCCTGGAAAAAACCGGTGCGGCCCTTTCTATGACCCAGGCTATCCTGAAACTGGTCGGGAAAGAACGGTCTCCGCTGGCGATGAGTGTGGCGGGCTATGTCGTTTCTATTCCTGTCTTCTGCGATTCGGGGTATGTTATTCTTACCCCCCTCAACAAAGCCCTCGCAAAGGAAACAGGCACTTCTATGGCTGTCATGGCCATCGCCCTATCTACTGGCCTCTATGCAACCCACACTATGGTTCCTCCTACACCGGGACCAATAGCTGCAGCA
Source organism: Gracilinema caldarium (assembly GCF_029265695.1). Lineage (GTDB taxonomy): Bacteria > Spirochaetota > Spirochaetia > Treponematales > Breznakiellaceae > Gracilinema > Gracilinema caldarium_A. The sequence continues at coordinate 39,708 of NZ_JAJUHW010000013.1, forward strand.
GGCACTGTTGGGGCTGACCTCGGTCTCGTTATCCTGTACGGTCTTATTGCGGCTATTCCGGCTATGCTGGCGGGCTATTTCTGGGCCATCACGATCGGTAAAAAATACGACATCCCCTCCGATGTAGAAGAGTCTTATTCGGATCTTATCAATAAATACGGAAAACTGCCCTCAGCTTTCATGTCCTTTATGCCCTTGGTCGTGCCCATCATTCTCATACTCCTTAAATCTGTAGCAGATTTCCCGACTAAACCCTTCGGAAAGGAAGGATGGCTCACTCCGGCTATCAGCTTTATCGGGGATCCGGTTACAGCCCTTACCATCGGTGTTCTCATTTCCCTGTTGCTCGTTAAAAAGGACGAAATGGGAACTGCCGTAGACAAGTGGATGGCTGCGGGTATTAAAGATGCGGCGATAATCCTTGCCATTACGGGCGCAGGCGGATCCTTTGGGAAGGTGCTGCAGGGCTCGCCGATTGTTGATTTTATAAAAACCAACATGACCGGTCTGAATCTTGGGATTTTCCTTCCCTTTATTATTGCTGCGGCCCTCAAGACTGCCCAAGGGTCTTCTACAGTCGCTATTATCACAACCGCAACTATTCTCGCCCCCCTGCTTCAGACCCTAGGGCTGAACCCGGCATTGACTGTCATCGCTATCGGAGCCGGAGCCATGGTGGTCTCCCATGCAAACGACTCCTACTTCTGGGTAGTGTCCCAGTTCTCCAATATGCCGGTTAACACAGCCTATAAAGCCTATACATCGGCGACGGCGGTGGAAGGCATTGTGGCTATGATCGTTGTGGCAATCATGTCTCTCTTCATACGCTAATTGAGCTAGATTTAAAGGGGATGTCCAATAGATTTAGGACATCCCCTTTTTTATCGGGTTTTTATCCCAATATCTTTTAAAAATTTATGCACTGCAGCTTTAAATCGTCGTTGAGAATCCAAAAAGAGTTCCTGGGTTTTAAACAGTCCTTCTGTAGATTCATAAAAGGCTTTTAAGGTCCTGTATACATCATCTTTAAGTATATTATGTTTTGGACCATATCCGAAGTGTTCTATGGGACGTAATGCTCCTACATTACCCGCATTATGAACAACTACAATACGCCGCCCCGCTCCTGTATAAAACACTCCATGTTTAATTTCTATTCCTTCTTTCGCAGTGGCAATCACATAATTGTATATTGAATCGAGCCTATAGTATCCTTTATCATATAGAAACCCATTCAATACAACCTGGTCTGGTCCGAAACGGCTCATATCTTTTATAGTTTTGAGCATTTCCTCACTAAGAGCTAACATTTTTTCTCGAGGAGCAAGCACCATTCCACCATTTATCATAGGGTTTTTTATGAAACAAGATAAAAGTCGTTCTTTATCATCGGGATCAAAAAAATCGCTAGATATAAAAATGGACACCAGGGGTTTATAATCCTCACATACAGCGCGGAATTGGTCCTTTTCAACCTCAAAAAGCGGACTTATATCTCCCTGAAAAATAATATCCCCAGAATCACAGAGCATAACTTGCTCATATACAGGATGCTCCTGCAACAAGTATTGTAAGTCTCTGTATCGAATTGAAGTAACATGACCGTCACGCTTACAGGATCGTACCAAAACGCCATTGGACTGTAGGTAAAATCGTTGAGCCACACTAAGACCATAGTCTAAGACTGCTACATCAAAAAGATTAAGATTTGAGGTATCCCTCAGAGAAGCATACCAATGTTCTATGAGAAAATCTCCATATTTTCTGTCAGAAGCAGTCACCACAAGGTTAGTCTTCATTTTTTGCCTCCTGCCAGTATTGTTCCATGAGTGATATATGTTCCTTGTCCATCGGTAGCCCCTGGGCTTTCATGGATTGTTCTACATGCTTAAAGCGCCTGACAAATTTGTTATTGGTCCGCTGGAGGGCTACCGCAGGGTCAACCTGGAGGTAGCGGCATATATTTACCACAGAAAAAAGAAGATCCCCCAGCTCTTCTTCCAAGTGTTCTTTATTTTCAGACGAAGCTTCGCATTGGTGGGTTTGGCATGCATCCCGAGCCTCTGCGAGTTCTTCCTCAATTTTATCCCAAACTCCTGCCGAATCAGGCCAGTCAAAACCGGCTTTTGCAGCTTTTTTCTGAATTTTATAGGCCCGTTCAAGGGGCGGCAGAGCCCGCGAAACCTGATCCATAAGTGAATCTTTTGGTTTTCTGCCCTCTTGTTCCACCTTAATTTTTGCCCACTGTTCCAGGACCTCTGCACTGGTAGAAGCACTGCTTTCGCCGAAAACATGAGGATGCCGGCGGATCAGCTTAGCAGTAATCTCCTGTAAAACATCAGAGACAGCAAAAAGGCCCTGCTGTTCATGCATATAGGAAATCATGGTTGCGAGGAGGAAAATATCTCCCAGTTCTTCTCGAATATGGAGCCAGTCTTTTGAATCTATGGCCTCAACACATTCATAGGTTTCCTCAATCAGCGCGCCCCGAAGACTTTCCGGACTCTGCTCCCGATCCCAGGGGCAGCCATCGTCTGCCCGAAGCCGTTTTACCACCGAATAGAGCTCATCAAATGATTCTGTGGTATTTTTTTTTGTTTCCATAACAACTATTAGCTATAAAAGAACCAAAAGGGTCAAGTAATGAGAGATCGTTTATTCCAAGCAGGGAGCATCACCTCGGGGCCAAACACCAGGGCAAACTCCAGAGCGAAGGCAGATATTGAAAGAACACCCTCAAGAATGCTTGATTCTTCTTTTGTAAAATCTGAAAGCACATAGGAAGCAATATCGCCGTGATCCGGCCGGCCGATACCGATCCTAAAACGCCAGAAATCTGCGGTACCAAGGTTGGCTTTCATAGACCTGAGTCCATTGTGCCCCCCTAAACCGCCAGAAAATTTAAACGATACCGTTCCTAAGGGCAATTCAAGTTCATCGTGGACAACCAAAATACGTTCTGCAGGTATTTTATAAAACGAAGCCGCTTCTCCTGCAGCATCGCCCGAGAGATTCATATATGTTTCGGGCAATAAACAGTGAATTTTATCCGGATACTGATCCGGAAATTGATGAACCTTAGGCCCTCGTTTTAGTAACTGCTCTGCTTTATCCTGCCATTCCTGGAGCCCCCTATTACCTTTTAATTTTTGATAATCGATGCTTCCATAACGGCCTTTGAATTTTTTTTGCATCGACACAAGTGAACTAAGCCGTGTTTTTTCCCAGAGCAGCCAGGCTGTATTGTGCCGATTGTTCTGATATTGCTTACCATGGTTTCCTAACAATACGATGAGTTCAATCATTCTTATTTACAGTTCTCCCGCAGTCATAGTAAACTGGAGCATAAACTTAGTAAAGGACAGCACCTATGGAAATTAATGGCATTCAACGCAGCATCAGATCTTTCGATGCATTACAAAATGGAGTTTTAATCCAATACACTGTCAGTGTTCCCGAAGAAATCAGAGAAGTCCAAAACAGCGATGAACAGGCAGCACTGTTCATCGATTCGGTAACCTTTGAAGAGGCAGCCCAGTTGGCACAGGCTAATGCTGTATTCGTTAAGGCTCTTGCTAAAAAATCAAAACTGGCCATTCATCCAGGGGGCTGGCAGTCCTGGTCTGCAGGCTGGGAACTGGTTGGGAACGAATCCCTGCCACGGAAAGTACATGTGGTGCCAGAGCTTCTGAAATTTACCAATCGCGACGGTGACAACCCCGGAAAAGGTGAAATATTGGGACATTTTATTATGTACATCCGTTCTGGCAGCACCTACCTCTGTATTGCATCCAGAGAAGGGGGAGCACTACCGCCTGTTACCTATCGGATCGACAGAAAATCAGGCCGCATCTCCATAGAAGCCTTTGCCCAGAATAAAGCATGGGCCTCGGGAGAGACCATTGCTGAGTTATATGTGTTTAGTGCAGAAGGTTTTTTTGATCTAAAAGACACACTTCGCAGGCTGTACCAAAGTGAACAACGGTTTTCGGACCTCAGTTTCCTGAGACAGGGCAGCGGAAGGGAGAGAATCCCGCAGGCTAGTCCATGGATCACCAAGCGCGATATGCCCGGCGGTTTTGAATCCTGGTACAATCACTACACAGACATTAATGAAAAGCTCATCCTGGAGGACCTGGAGAGCCTGGGGACCACAGACAACCTTATCAAGCTGCAGTATGTGGACCGCAAGCGGCCTACGGTGTTTCAGATCGATGATGGATGGGAAAAAGCAGTCGGATACTGGGAAATAGACACCAACAAGTTTCCGAAGGGGCTTAAAACCGTCTCCGAAGCGATAGAGGCTAAGGGTTATATTCCCGGCCTATGGATTGCACCCTTCTTGGTTACACGGAAGTCTCCTGTCTTTACAGAACATCCCGATTGGGTGCTAAAGGATAGAGAGGGAGCCCTTGTCGTAGCCGGATACAACGACCTGTGGGATAAACAGTTCTATTGCCTTGATCTATCGCTTCCTGCTGTTCAGGAATATTTAGACCGTATAATGGATCGGGCCATTAACGAATGGGGCTACAGGTATCTTAAATTAGATTTTCTTTATGCGGGCCTCCTTCACGGAGACTTTGCAGGAGGAGGAGCTGCCTATGAGCATTATGAAAGGGCCTGCGCAATTCTGACCTCCCGGCAGACAACCAAAACAGAGCTGCCTGTGGCTTATTTAGGCTGCGGGGTTCCCTTTGGCCCTTCCTACAAACATTTCCCCCTTTCCCGGATTGGAGCGGATACTAAAGAACAATGGGACTGGTTCAAGGTTAAGCTCGTTGGTCATGTGGGCCGGCCTGCAGCCTATGTCAGCCTCCATGACACCATCGGACGCTCCTACATGGATAATACGATATATGTAAACGATCCTGACGTAGTCTTCCTGCGCTCACAAAACTGTAAGCTTACCGAAGAGGAAAAGGAAGTGGTGGCCCTAACCAATTTTATGCTTGCAAGCCAGGTTATGTTCTCCGATGATCCTGCCCATCTTTCCGAAGAAGACAGGGCACTGACAAAACGAATTTCCCAGCTTTACGATGAACTCGCATATGGCGATTATGGGGTACTCCGCCTTAAACGGGACCTGTTCCATGTCTTTAGCCGAGATGGAAAAGTGCAGGGAATTATTAATCTAACGAATCGCGGGATGCAGGTGAACCGAGCCCAGGCCCCGCAGCTGTTTGACGCTCTCGAAACCGGGCGGCCCCTCATCAACCATATACAAAGAATCGGAAAACAAAAGGCTTCGTTTGCCCGGCACAGCATCACCATTTTCAGGAAAAATTAGGCATGGAAAAACAGGTTTACGTCATCGGGCACCGCAATCCCGATACAGATTCGGTCGTTTCTGCCGCAGCCTATGCGCGGCTCAAAAACCTGCAGGGGCTTACTCACTATAAGGCAGGAAGGGCGGGGAAAATTAATCCCCAAACTGAGTATATTTTTAACCGCTTTGGAATGCCTATTCCGGAATTCATACCGGACCTGGTTCCCAAAGTAGCCTATTACCTTAACGATAAACCCGTGAGCGTACCTACAGACATTTCTTTGTGGGAAGCATTGGAACGGATGGAGCGGGAGTCCCTCAAGGTCCTTCCGATTGTGAATCAGGATGGAACTTACAAAAGCCTGCTCCATTACAACGCCTTTGCCAAGTATATCTTGCAGAAAATAAATCCCCATAAAAAGTCTGCTATTCCTACCTCTATAAACCTGCTTATTTCTACCCTCAGAGCTCAGCCAATAACGGTTTTCGATGAGACAGAGGTGCGGAAATCCCTGATTGTGGTGGCAGGTTCCACAGAAGAAACGTTTAGGACCCATCTGTCGGCCGAAATGCCGGAAAATACCCTGGTCATCGTAGGGGATCGGACCGAAATACAACGGTTTTGTATAGAAAAAAAAGTACGGGCCCTTGTTATTACCAATGGGATTACCTTAGAAAAGGATATCATCGAGCTGGCTGAACGAAATAAGGTTTCCATCATTATTAGCCCCTTTGATACGAGCTCCACATCGCTGCTGATTATTTATTCGACTCCCGTTGGCTTTATGGGAGACGAGACGATCCAGGCTGTAAACCTGAGGGATCCGGTGCGGAAGATTCGCCAAAGCCTTTCCCAGTCTGCATCCCGATGCCTGCCCGTGGTAGATGATGAGAATCGAATTGCGGGTGTGCTTTCCGAAGGGGATCTTATTAAGGAACCTAACCTGGAGGTTATTATGGTAGACCATAATGAACCGACCCAGGCTATTGAGGGCATAGAGAATTATAAAATCCTGGAAGTTATCGATCACCACCGGCTTGGGAACCTTTCCACCCGCTATCCTATCACCTTTATCAACAAGGTGGTTGGCGCCACAAGCACCATTATCACCAACCTGTATCGGGAGCAGCGGATACCCCTGGATAGACCCACCGCATCCATCCTTCTATGCGGTATTTTAGCGGACACCCTGGTTCTGCAATCGGCCACCACAACCGATATAGATCGCGAAGCAGCGGATTACCTTGCATCTATTACAGGCCTTGAAATTCCGGTACTGGGTAAAGAACTGATGAGTGCCGCAAGCCAGATTAACAATCGGCCCGCGGACGAACTTGTCCGTATGGATATGAAGGAATACCAGGAACAGGGAGCCCGCTTTACTGTCAGCCAGGTAGAAACAGATACGCCGGAAGAGCTTGTAGCGCGAAAAGATGAGATTATTGCAGAACTACGGGCCGTAAAAACAGCGGAAAAAAGGCTCTTTAGCGCTCTCATGGTTACCGATGTGACCGAATTAACCTCTATCCTCTTTGTAGAAGGAGAGAAGACCTTTATAGCTCAGCTCACATTCCCCAAACTAGAAGACGGAGTCTATGTGCTTAAGGATATCGTTTCCCGAAAGAAACAACTTATGCCGCTTCTTGCAGAGCTTGTTGAAAAAACCCAGATTGGATAGAATCAGTACAACTATGAACAGTATTGAAATTTATGGTTACGCCACTCAAGAAATTTGCGCGGGCTGCGAAGGCCATTGCGGTGATGGGGAATGCAGTCCGGGGGCTAAAAAAACGACAGAAGCTTTAGTAAAAGAATTTAAAGCATTGTTGCATGATGCTGGGATTTCAGCTCAAGTTACCTTTTACGAAGCAACAAAAGAAAATTTGGCTCGTCACGAAGACGTAAACCGGGTTCTTTCAATGGCGGAGCTTACTCCTGCTATTGTATTAAACGGGAAGCTGCTTTTCTTTGGAGGCTTCTCGCCGGAAGGACTTGTAGAAGAGGTTCGGAAAAGGATTAACTGAACAGGGAAAACAGCCATGGAGCGGTCTCTACCGCTCCATGAAATCCACAATTGGTTCAATGGCTTTTTCCCGGTGGAGAGAGGGCTTCGAACAGGTTCAATCCTCCGGGAAGAGAAAGTTCGTCATCCATTTTCTTTTCTTCTATTTTTTGATCCTCCGCGTTGCGGGCAATTCGGAATCCCACTGAGTTTACTTTAAAGGTCGGCACATTCCAGTACCGGTAGGTTGTTCTGAGTAGTTTTTCTGGGGTAAACCATGAACCACCCCGAAGGACCTTTTGCCCTGTTTTATTTTCAGCACCATCGGGATTAACCACAGGATCTTTCGGATAAGGACCATACCAGTCCCAACACCACTCCCAGACATTTCCACTCATATCATACAATTCCAGTGCATTTGGTCCTTTTTGGGCTACCGGTTTTGTGGCTTTGTTACTGTTCGCATCAAACCAACCAACAGAAGTTGCGCTTGTATCCGCCCCTGAATAGGGGGCTTTTGCAAGAGGACCATCGGTAATAGCCCCGGAATGTCCGCCCCGGGCGGCATACTCCCATTCAGCCTCGGTAGGAAGACGGTAGCCGTTGGCTGTTTTATCCCATTCTACTTTTGAATCACTTATTTTATAGGCCGGTATTAAACCTTCCTTTAGGCTCAGGGCATTGCAGAATTTAACCGCATCAAACCAAGAAACATATTCTACAGGCCTATCCTTTCCTAGAAATTTGGAGGGATTTGTTCCCATTACATCCTGCCATTGGGTCTGCGTTATTTCTGTTTTAGATATGTAAAAGGAACTGATCGTTGTCTGGTGGGCCCGCTCGTTGGCAGAATAAGGGGCCTCGTTACTGCCCTGCCAAAAGGTCCCCCCTTTAACAAAAACCATAGAAATATTTTGAGATGAAAGAGAAAGGGGTGTAAAAAGAACAAAAATAAGAAGAATTCCCCAAAATAATATTATTTTTACATTACTCATTTTATATCGTTCTAGGGTAAAAATATTCATGCTCATCCTTCTGTGTTTTGTTTTGGGTATAACCATCTGCAAAACCAATGGTTACAGATCACCATTATAATTCTGAACGCCGTTCCACGACCCGGCTGATAAGACCGTATTTGATTGCTTCTTCCGCATTCATCCAGAAGTCCCGGTCCGTGTCCTTTTCTACCTGAGTAAAGGCCTGTCCGGTTTCCTGGGCGATAAGCCGGTTAATTTTTTCTCTGAGCTTTTCCAGTTCCCGGGCATGAATTTCGATATCCGTAGCTACACCGCGAATACCCGATAAAGGTTGATGAATAAGGTAATGGCTGTTAGGCAGCCCGATCCGCCGTTCTTTAGGAGCGGCTAGTAAAATGATTGCTGCGGCACTCGCTACAAGGCCCATACCAATAGTCCAGACATCGGGCTTTACAAAGCGAATCATATCAAAAATGGCATAGCCAGCATCGGCATCACCGCCGGGGGAATCGATAAATATTTTGATGGGCTCATCTCCCATGTCTTCCAATAATAGAAGCTGCCGGATAGTTCGCTCGGCCAGTTCCTTGTTTATTTCACCGGAAAGCAGAATAGTCCGTGTTTTAAGCATTTTTCCAACCAGCGGATCTGGCCCGGCAGGAGGCATATTATCCCGCTCTTCCTGTTCTTCTTCACCTTCGTTTCTGCGAATGTATTCACTATGTATAGATTTCATAGATTACTCCTGTAATTTTTCGTACCTACAATATACGTGGATATGACAAAAGGGTCAATCAAATGATTTTTTGGAATCCCTATTCATAAAAAATTATCTATATTTATATTGACCATATATATTATTTTTGATATATTAAAGACCAGATATTTCACTGGGAGGAACCAATGCCAGAAAAGGCCAAAAAAATAATCATTGTCGGCGGCGTTGCTGCAGGTGCTACCGCTGCGGCTCGAATTCGCCGGCTCGATGAGAATGCGGAAATTATACTGCTTGAACGGGGACCCTATGTTTCTTTTGCAAACTGCGGGCTTCCCTATCATATTGCAGGAACCATAGAAAAACGCAGCAAACTGCTCCTGCAGACCCCCGAGGGTTTTTTCAGCCGGTACCGGGTTCAAGTTTTATTAAACACCGAAGCAGTTGATATAGATAGAACTAATCGAAAGGTTACGGTACGGGACAACAAGGCACCCAATCCTGAACAAGCACTCAGCACTATTGATTATGATGCCCTCATTCTCGCCCAGGGTGGAACTCCAATCATTCCCCCGCTCCCCGGCGTGGACCAAAGCCATGTCTTTAAACTGTGGACCATCCCAGACATGGATGCCATCAACAAATACATAAAAGAACACCAGCCAAAGCATGTTGTTGTTGTGGGCGGCGGCTTCATCGGACTAGAAACCGCAGAAGCCTTTGTGGAACGGGGCTTATCGGTAACTATCGTAGAACTGACCGACCATCTAATGCCCCCTATGGATCTTCTATACGGCAAGAGGATTCAAGAACGTTTCGAAGCTGCAGGAGCGACTGTACTCGTCAAGAAGGGAGTACAGAGCATACAGAAAGACAAGGTAACATTGAATGATGGGAGCGAAATCCCGGCAGATATGGTGCTGCTATCGGTAGGTGTACGGCCCAATACTGAACTTGCCAAAAAAGCAGGCCTTGAAATTGGCAACACTGGAGCCCTCGTTGTGGATGAATACCTCAAAACCCAGGATCCATACATTTGGGCCGCTGGAGACATGGTGGAAGTGGTATCTCGCATTTCGGGAGCTAAAGTACGGATACCCCTCGCAGGACCTGCAAACCGTCAGGGACGCATTGCGGCAACGAACGTAGTGGCAAGTCTTTCCGAAGCACGGGGAGAAGTAGGACCAATACCGCTCAAATATAAGGGCGCCATCGGGACCTCGGTAGTTAAAATTTTTGACGAAACCGCCGCAAGCACCGGATTTTCCCTTGCTGCAGCCCGGAAAGCGGGCTTCGATGCAAAGGAAACTACTATCCTAAAAGCCCATCATGCGACCTATTACCCCGGCGATCAGGATCTGCTCTTAACCCTTGTATACGAGGCAAAAACAGGAAAACTGCTGGGAGCACAAGCCTATGGGAAAGAGGGCGTAGAGAAGCGAATTGATGCGACGGCGGTGACTATTTATGCCCAGCTCACGGTGGAAAATCTGACAGAAATTGATTTTGCCTATGCACCGCCCTATTCATCTGCCAATGACCCCCTTAATATGGCAGCATTTACCGCAATGAATGCGCTCTCTGGTTATAGCAATCAGATTTCTGCCGATGAACTCCCCCTGGACGGCTCGGTCCTCATCCTTGATGTACGTACCTACGGGGAATATGCAAAGGGACACCTCGCAGATGCAATCCATATTCCGCTGGACGAAATTCGGGACCGGCTTGAAGAAATCCCTCATGATAAACCGATCCATATCATCTCCGAAGGTGGTTTCGAAGGCCATTTGGCGAACCGTATCCTGACCCAACAGGGCTACCAGGATACCGCATATATATCGGGTGGCTGGGCCACCTTAAGACTGCGTGACGGTCTAGCAATCGAAGCATAACAAAGGAAGAACAGAATGGCAGGAAACATTGTCGAAGAAAAAATCAAAGCAGGGGCCCTCGTGGTCGATGTCCGCACCGAAGACGAATTTATGGATGAAGCTTACCCTGGGGCTATCAATATCCCTGTCGGGGCTCTGCAGTCCCGCATGAAGGACCTGGAACCAAAGGATCGCCCCATCGTTCTTTACTGCGCCTCGGGGGCCCGCAGCGCTCTGGCAGCCCGGGTACTCAAGGCAGCAGGCTGGACCGATGTGATTAACGCCGGCGGACTCTGGGATATGCCCGGATACTAATACACTATTTTTTCATAGGCGAAAAAAGGCCTTACATGGTATACTGAAGATCTTATGAGCCTTCTGTATACCTTTTACGAACGACGGGCCTTAAATGCCTTTGTGGAACAGAATTTTCCCAAGGCCCGAGACCTGTTCATCAAAATGTTAAAAAAATGGCCCCAGCGTATTGGCATCCGCCACAACCTGGGGCTTGTGTATTTAGGGCTCCGGGACTTTCCCGCAGCCGAAAGCTGTTTCCTTAAGGAACTCCAGGATTACGGAGATTCGGTAAGCCGCCATCGGGCTTTGGGAGACCTCTATTTTTCTTGGGGAAAAGCATCGGAGGCGGCAGCTCATTATAGATCCGCAATAAACCTCTTAAAAGCCGAATCAAAGCCTGCCGGATCGAATTATAATATAGATTTACATTTTCTTGAACTCCGTCTTGCCCTCTGCTTGGATAATGAGGCCTTTGCAAAAACGATGGTAGGAGATGCGGCCCTGCAGCGGGGCCTGGAAGCCCAGGCGAAAAAAGAGTGGGACAGGGCTTACGAAGAATTCGGCACCGCAACACTTGCTGACCCAACCAATTTTCCTGCCTGGAACAACCGGGGTTCTATAGCCCTTAATATCTACAAGGATTACAAAGAAGCCCAGCGCTGCTTTACCGAAGCAGCTAAATTGAGCAGCACCCCTGCAATCCAGCAAAACCTCGCATTGATCAATACTTTATTAGACCAGCATTAGGAAAGGCCGGTAATTTTTCCGTTCTCGTCTATATCGATGCTCATAAAGGCGGGCTTGCTGGGTAGGCCCGGCATGGTGGTCATATCGCCGCAGAGGGGGTAAACAAAACCAGCCCCCGCCGCAAGCCGGACTTCCCGGATGGGAAGCCGCCAGCCCTTGGGGGCCCCCCTCAAAGCCGGATCATGGGACAGAGAATACTGGGTTTTCGCCATACAGATGGGCAGGGCCCCATAACCGTCGGCTTCGAGTTTTTCCAATGTTTCCCGGCTTTCGTCGCTGTAATCAACCCCATCAGCTCCGTACACATCACGGGCAATGGTTTCTATTTTGGAGCTTAAGCTCTGGTTCAGTTCATAGAGATAGCGGAACTGTTTTGGCTCTTCGCAGGCTCTCTCTACCGCCGCGGCAAGTTCTGCGGCCCCCTCCCCGCCCTTTTCCCAATGGTGGGTCACTACTGCCTCGCTTGCCCCCGCCTTTACCGCCGTTTCCCTGATAAGATCCCACTCGGCCTGGGTATCGGTGGGGAACGCATTGATGGCAACCACAGAGGGTATTCCAAAACGTTTTACAATGCCAAGGTGGGCTGCTAAATTGGCTAGACCCTTTTCCAATAGCTCAAGATTCTCTTCTTTGTACTCATTGGGGAGCGGTTTCCCGGGAACTACTGCGGGACCGCCTCCATGGGATTTCAAGGCCCGCACGGTGGCAACCACAACGACCGCATCGGGTACAAGACCGCTCGTCCTGCATTTAATGTCGAAAAACTTTTCCATGCCCATATCGGCGCCGAAGCCACTTTCGGTTACCACATAGTCTGCGTAGCGAACTGCGATCTGGTCGGCAATAACAGAGGAGTTTCCGTGGGCAATATTGGCAAAGGGCCCTGCATGAATGAAGGAGGGCTGGCCTTCCAGGGTCTGGAGCAGATTCGGCTTTATAGCATCTCTGAGCAGGGCCGTCATGGCGCCTGCAACTCCAAAATCCTCTGCCGTCAGAGGTTTGCCCTTAGTATCCTGGGCGACCACCATCCGTCCGATCCGGCGGCGCAGGTCCGCCAAATCTTGAGCCAGAGCAAGAATGGCCATGACTTCGCTGGCCACGGAAATATCAAAGCGGCTCTGGCGAACTGGACCGTCTTCCCGGTCGCCCAGGCCCGTAATAATGTGCCTGAGCACCCGATCGTTCATATCCACGACCCGGCCAATACCTACCCGGTAAGGATCGATATTGAGCTTCTGCAAACCGAGTTTTTCAAAATAGGCATCGGACCAGCGGCTCTCATGGTAAAGCCGGGCATCTATAGCAGCGGCACAGAGATTGTGGGCCGCAGAAACCGCATGAATATCACCGGTAAGATGCAGATTTATATCCTCCATGGGAATAACCTGGCTGTAGCCGCCGCCGGCCGCTCCGCCTTTAATGCCGAAGGTAGGACCCATGGAAGGCTGCCTGAGGGTGGCCACTGCCCGGCGGCCCAGGAAGCCCAGGCCCAGAACAAGGCCGACCGTAGTTGTCGTCTTTCCTTCCCCTAAAGGTGTAGGACTTATCGCCGTAACATCGATATACCGGGCCCGCTTCGGCATTTCATTCCGGACCAGTTTCCAATCTACCTTTGCTTTATAATTGCCATACAGCTCTACAGCCTGTTCAGGCAGCCCCAACCCTCGGGCTATTTGCAGAATCGGTTCAGCCTGGGCTTCCTGGGCGATTTCAATATCCTTTGGTACGGGATTGCGCTTAACGACTGCCATCTGATGCTCCTTTATTATTATTCAATATACACCCGCGGCACCCGCTTGTTGATTCCGCAGGTTATCTCGTAGGGTATGGTACCTAACAGGGTCGCCAAGTCAGCTGCGGTGGGGTCCTCCGGGGTACCTCCAAAAACGGTAACCGCTTCCCATCGCTGCACCGGGCTGTCAAAACCCACGTCTATCATACACTGATCCATGCAAATTCGTCCAACTAAGGGGTACCGCTTTCCTTTAATTGACAACGAAAGACGGCCTGAAAGGCTCCTGGGTAGCCCATCGGCATAACCAATGGGCAGGGTTGCTATTGTTGTCTCCTGAGGAGCCTTCCATATTCGGCCATAGGATATGGATTCACCGCTCAATACTTTTTTTATAAACACCACATGGGTACGTAATTCCATAACCGGCCGAACAGGGACCGTTTCAGGAATCTCCGGTATCGGCGGATAGCCATAGGCCAAGAGTCCTGGACGGACCATATCAAAATAGGAATCCTCATGAAGAACCACCGCACCAGAATTGGCCGCATGGAGAGTCCCCGGATTGTATCCAGCCTGCCGAATAGCATCAATAGCTTGGGTAAAAAGCTGTAATTGTTTCTTTGTATAGGCCACATCATCTGCATCGAGGGAGTCTGCCACCGAGAGGTGGGTCGCCGTCCCTTCCCAATGCAGAAACGGATAGGCCGAAATGGTTTTAACAAGATCTACAACAGCTCCCGGACGGCAGCCAATCCGGCCCATGCCAGTATCAATTTTAATGTGTACCGGGACCAGCTCTCCTAGCCGTTCCGCCGTTTCTCCCACAAGACGGGCAAAATCCGCATCGGGAACCAAGGGGGTAATATGATACCGAACCACATCTTCTAACTCCTCAGGGATAGGAAGAGAAAAGAGCAGGATGGGAGCTACTATTCCCGCTTCCCGCAGTTCTATGCCTTCCTGTACCGAAGCGACCGCTAAATATTTTGCCCCCGCTTTAATCGCCGCAATACCAATACGGACAGCACCATGACCATAAGCATCGGCCTTAACCGGTATACAGATAGCAGGTTTTGGACCAATTTTTTTTCGAATTTCAAGTAGATTCGCTTTGAGCCGTTCAAGATGAATTATTGCCCTTGTTGCACGCATAATGTATTACATTAAATCATTATTTTTCGCCTGCGTCAGCAGGCTGCATCGACAGTTTGTGCCGGCAGGCTGGTATTTTTATCGTATATATCGTATACTAATAGATGAGCCATGTTGCAGTTTAGACATTTTAAACATTTTTCAAGGTTACTCATATTGTTCATTCTCCTTTCCTGTGAGGATTATTCTGCACTGGCACCACGTTCCACCGTATATAAGTTCACAGTATATAATGGCAGCCAAACACTGGATCAGGGAGGTTTCGTTACTGCAACGGCCAACCTGAGGCCAACCTTTTTAACATCCGTAAGTTCTGACCCAGATGTACAGGGGCTGTCTGTAACCCTTTTAGATACCCAGGGCAATAAGCAAAGTAAGGAAATCTTGTACTCTAAGAGCCAGACCGATACCAACGCAACCAGAGTTTTCGTCGCTAATCTGGACTCCTCATTCCCGACCTTTTCATTGCCTTCAGATCTTTCTATAGGCCCCTACACACTGTCGCTCAAAGTTATAGGGGTTGATGGAATTCTGGCCGAAAAGATCTTTCCCTTTTATTATCTTGGAGACGCAATCCTGAATATTCAGGAAATTCGCAGCTACCCCCCTGGCATAAAACCCTCAGAAACAGCCCCTCTCTTTCCACCTGCTGTAAAGCTTCTCCTTGAAGGTGTTGTTGCCGCAGATAAAAGGCTCGATCCTTACCTCATTTGGTACGAAGGGAGCCGGATTATCAAACAGGGACGGCTTACAGAAGGAGCTCAAAATATACTTTGGAAAACACCGGAAGCAGAGGGTTTTCAGACCATCAGACTTGAACTCTATCCTGAAAATCCTGGTACGAACCGTGAACAAAACCTGATACCCAGTGTTAGTGCTACACTAAAAGCCGCTATTTCTAGAAACGCCCCCATTCCTGGCTTAGATAAAAATAAAGGCCCCTATACCTATTGGTTTCGCTTCCTGGGAAACCTGGAAGCTCTGACTGATTCAACAGGAGGACCCCTTTCATTTGTGAAGCTTGGCAATCAAGAACCGCTCTGGCTTCCTGGAGATGATAATTTTGGCTTAGCAATCGGCTCTGCCCATCAATACAGGGTAAATAAGCCTTTATTACCCGCGGTCGATGGCACCATACCAGTGGGAACCGTTATACTTCGTTATGCCCCCTACACCCGTAATGGATATGGCTCCCTATTCTCAGCCCAGTTTGATAATCAAAATGAGCCTGAAAAACCGTTGAATTTTAATCTATACCTTGAAAACGGCAAAATTACACTTGAGGCCTCTATTGGTGAAACACGAGCTGCGGCTGAACTTCCCAATCAAAATGTTTCAGCAAAGGTATTTTCACAGCTTTCTCTTGGCATAGAACAACGAAATGCATCACTCATCTTATATAACATTGACAACAGCGGAGAATCGCCACTATTAGTACTAAAACTCCCCACAAACTATGTATACCCCGGTACAGGCTCCTATAGTCTTGGAAATTCCGATACAGGTAAATCTTTGTCCACTATCACATTGGACGTTATACCAGAAGGAAATAGTTCAGAAGACAAACAAACAGCAGCAAACACATCACAACCGATAACAGCTATTATTGATGAATTTGCGGTAAAACTGAGCAACATTACTCAAAACCCGTCTAACTAATTCAGGGTCTCCTAAACTAAGGAAGCTTTTGATTTTTAATCCTTCTTGCAGTATACTTTTTACTACGCGGCAATTATGTAAGGAGGATTCTAGATGACAAAATATAAAATGTTTCTGCCACTGGCAGCCATCTTCTGGCTTGTATCTTGTGTTTCATCTCCAGCTCCGGCACCACAGCAAGAGGAGAAACCGGCAGCCACTGCCCCGAAATCTGACGCTCGAAATCGAGCTCAGGAGCTTATCACCGGAGAGAAACCAGCGAGTCAATCGAGCGGGACAACAGGGACAGCCCCAGAGGCAACTACTACAGCAAGTACCACAAATCCAGCGCTTACTACTGCGGAAGCCCCGAAGGATGAAGCCCCGCCAGAGCTCAGTCCAAAGGAAAAACAATTTTTCGAAAACTATCTTAAGCGGCTTAAATACATGATGGTCGTAAAGGATGGAGCTGCCGTTACCGAATTTCAGAAACGATCCATGTTAACTAAAGGAAATGAGGTCCTGCTTAAACAGGGTTACGATGTGGTACAATATGATCAGTTACTGAAAAACATAGAGGATCAGCGTGCAGCCTATGAGGCCGAAGCAGGAGCTTCCATGAGCATCACCCAGTACATAGCCCAAAAATTGGGAGCCGATGTCTATGTGGAGCTTGACTGTGTACCCCGTTCATCCACCGAAAACAACAGACACTACGGAGAAGCGAATTTTACCGCCAATATGTATGATCCCTCTACCGCGGAACTGCTTGGTTCAGTTACCTTTAGAACCGACCGTTCAATCAGCACCTCTTCCCAAGAAGATGCCTTGCTGAATGCTTTGACCGCCGGGACGGCACAGCTCATGCCTCGTATCATTCGGGATTCTACCACGGTTCTGAGAAATCGCTATGCCAATGGTATCAGATACCAGGTGATCATTCAACGAACCCCGGACTCTCGAGCGGTTTCCACCTTTAGAAGAAACTTAAGAAGCCGGGTGCGAGAAATAGTCATGGGCCCCAGCGCGGCAGATCAGACTATCATGGATGTCTACTTTTTTGGGTCCCTCTCTGACCTGGAAGACGCCTGTTACAGCGCCTTTGAAAAAACACCTGGAATGGAATCAGCCTATTGGGTCTATACCCGCGGAAAAACTATTACGTTTAATACCGGGACCTGAGCTCATTTCAAAACTTTCTAAGTTTTGAAAGAGCCTCACCTGATAAATTGTTATTAGTGTGATACTGGTTACTATGGCGCCTGGTAGGTGCCTTTAAAAAGACCTATTACCGGTTATAAACCGGTTGCAAGGAGGAGAAAGTGAAAAAGATTTATGTAGCTATGGCAGCTATAGCAGTTGCTTTGGTTGCACTTTCTTTTGCCGGCTGTGCAAGTCAACCCGCTGCACAGGATTCTAAAGCCCAAGTTCCGGCTAAAGGACCGAATTACGTGGTTATTGACCACAAAACCATGGCATTAGGCGGCTCTATCCCAGACTGGCTCGAAGTCTATATGAATGGGGGCGGTCTCCGGGACATCGAAGCCCTGCCAAAATACAAAGACGTCTTTGTATTTGTTGGTGAAGATTCTGGAACTAACCTGAATGCACTCCGCCAGTGGGCTACGGGCTTCTCTGTTGCTCAGGATATGGCCCGCCTTGTCTCCACCCGTGTACAGGCCCGCTTTGCCGGTGCCGCGGCGGGAAGCCCCGACGATGAATATGGACGGTACTTTGAAAACGTAGTAAAAACCGCTTCTGATGCAACCTATTCCGGCGCTCGGAAGGAAGCTGACTTCTGGGTGCTGAAACGGTACTTTAAAGACGATGGCAAAACTGTAGATCGGGAAGTATATGACTACTACGTGCTTGTGACAATCGACAAGGAAACCCTTAAGAAACAGATTGAAAACGTACTGAACGGCGTAAAACCCGACAAACCCCTTACCAAGGAACAACAGACAGCGGTCGATCGGGTTAAACAGTCCTTCTACGAAGGGTTCTAATTCCAGAACGGGTGTATACAGTTTCTGTAAAAGCCCCGGGGGCGGTTCCATCCAGCAGGAGGGGCCGCCTGTTTTTTTATAGGAAGTGTTATGAAATTGAGAGTTGCAGGCTGCGCAGTTCTTTTTGCGCTGCTCTTAGTGGGTTGTGCAGGCGGCCCTGCGGCAGCGGCGAACCAGACAGGCAGCACCCAAGCGCCTTCATGGACCCTGGAAACACCGCCACCCAGTGGCGGCTTTACCTATTTTGTAGGATACGCAGACGGACCGGTAAATGGTGAGGTCCAAGCATCCGAAGCCGCTACCGCGAGCCTCATTGCTGAAATCATGCGGTATATCGGCGTTACCATCACCGCCGAGTCTTCCGCTACCGCCCGGTCTACACTGGATAGTTTTCAGGCAGACCTGGTTCAGACGGTAAAACAAAGCTCCACGAACCGGGTCACGGGGTTCCAGATAGCCGAACGGTATGTTCAGAAGAAGCCCAATGGGGTCACGGTCTATATCCTCGGCAAATACAACACCAAGGATCTTGAAGCAGAGAAGAAACGTATTGCGGCAGTCTTCCAGGAAAAGATTGATGCGGTGGCAGTTCCCGAAGCAAAGGGCAAGGAACTGCTTGCAGCGGGAGACGTTATCGGCGCAGTACGGCAGTTTATCGCTGCAGCATCGGCCGCATCGGGGTCATCCATAGAAAATGCGGCTATCAAATTTGAGCGGAATATCAACAATGCCCGGGAAGCCCTGGCACTCATCAAACTGGAAAAGCTGAATGACCGGCTCCAGGCAAACCCCGGTGCGGAATTCAAGACCCCCTTTAAGGCCCTCATTTCGGTCTCAGGCAATCCGATTAGTCAAGCGCCGATTATCGTGGGGTATCAATCCAAACTGGCTAATGGCCGGATGACCACCAAGACCGCTAAAGTATTATCAGGTCCTGATGGGGTTATCAGTTTTATCCATCCTTCGCCTGATTTTGTAGGCAAGGCAAACCTGACCATGCGGCTTGACCTCTCTGCCGAAATGGAAGCCCTGTACAGCGCTGGTGACAAATTTTCATCCCTCGTGGCGGGTCTTGAGGATGCCATTGCGGATAAACGCATTACTTTTGAATACACCATTCTGTCCCAGGCAAAGAATATTCCCACTGCGGTTTTAATAGTGGATACGGACTCTGCGGGCAGCCTTACGGTAGGAACAACCGGGTCAGCACTGCTCCAAACCTTGAGCTCCAATGGCTTTAAGGTATCTGCCGCAGCCCTAGCTCCCGATCAGATCGCAGGCAAGGATGACACGGCCATTTTAGCCGCCGCTAAGACAGTGCTGGCAGGCAAGGCTGAACGATTCATCTACGGGACAAGCCGGGTCGTCTCAGTTAAGGATGATAAGACCCAAAAGATTGTCACCGTTTCTGCAGAAATTAAGGTGGTAGAATTGGCAAGCGGGAGGATCCTGTATTCCTCGGTAAAACAGGTTCCTGGGCTTGGAACTACCGAAAAAGAAGCCATGGAAGCTGCGAGGAGGCAGCTAGGTCAGAAAACCATAGGAGAAGACCTGGCGGCAGCTTTGCCCTAAGATGGAGAAAACCTGGCCAGAGCAATACACCGCAGATGAGCCAACTTTAAAAGTGTCCGACGAGAGAAATGTTAAAATCGCAAAGATTTTAAAGCCCCGGTTTATGCCGGGGCTTTTCTTACAATACCTTTCTTAAAAATTCTTTGGTTCTCGGGTTCTCGGGGGCACCGAATATTTTTTCTGGAGGCCCTTCTTCCGCTATGAGCCCCCCGTCCATAAAGAGAATCCGTTTGCCTACTTCCCGGGCAAAGCGCATCTCATGGGTTACCACTATCATGGTCATACCCTCGGCAGCCAGGTCCCGCATAACCTCGAGAACTTCGCCCACCATTTCAGGATCCAGGGCACTCGTAGGTTCATCAAAGAGCATGACATCGGGCTGCATGGCCAGGGCCCGCACTATGGCGATCCGCTGTTTTTGTCCGCCAGAAAGCTTGGAGGGGAAAACAGTTGCCTTGTCAGTTAGGCCTACCCGCTTCAGAAGATCCATAGCCCGGTTTTCTGCCACTTCCTTGGTAAGGCCCCGGAGTTTAATGGGAGCCAGGGTTATGTTATCCAGCACACTCATGTGTGGAAAGAGATTAAACAGCTGGAACACCATACCCATTTTCCGGCGATGCAGATCCAGGTCATGGCCTGCCTTGGTGATATCAACACCCTCAAAAATAACCTGACCGCTTGTAGGTGTTTCCAGCAGGTTCAAACAGCGGAGAAAGGTGCTTTTGCCTGATCCGGAAGGTCCGATAATAACCGCCACATCACCCTTCACAAAACTCGTACTGATACCCCGCAACACTTCCAGAGAACCGAAATGCTTTCGTAATTGTATGGTTTTAATCAACTCTTCATTAGCGTTCACCGGAATGCATCCTCCGCTCAATATAAGCAAGCAGCTTAGAAAGGGGATAGGTCATAAGGAAATACAGCAGGGCCGCCACAAGCAAAGGCTCAAAGGGTTGGAACGTATTTCCCCTGATGGTATCCGCCTTGTACATGAGTTCTCCGATACCAATAATTGAAACAATCGAAGACTCTTTGATAACCACCACAAATTCGTTACCCAGGGCAGGCAGTATGTTCCTAACCGCCTGGGGAATAATGATATGCTGCATAGCCATACGATGGGGCATACCAAGGGACCGGGCGGCTTCCATCTGGCCCTTGTCTACCGCCTGGATACCGGCCCTGAATATTTCCGCCACATAGGCCCCCGAATTCAGCCCCAGGGTGATGACACCTGACATAAAGTCAGAGAAATTGATTCCCAGAATAGTTCCAATCCAGGGAATATCAGGGAAACGGATTCCTACCGCTTGAAGCCCATAATAGATAATAAAGAGCTGCACCAAAAGGGGGGTGCCCCTGATAAACTCAATATATGCCGAGGCTATAAAGCGAAGAGGCTTACGGCTTGATAATTTAAGGAGCGATAAAAACAACCCTATGGCAGTCCCAATAATAACCGCTAGGGCCGCAAGCAGTATGGTATTTTTGGCCCCGACGATATAAAACTGCCAGTATTTTCCTAAAAATGAAAAATTCACCGGGCTTGTCCGTTAGTTTTCTACCAATTCATTCGCTTCGGCAACAAACTGGTCGATTTTCTTTTCTGCCATAAGCCGGTCTAAGGTTTTGTTGATCGCTTCTAAAAGGAGGGGATTACCTTTTTTGACGGCCACCGCAGAGCCCCCCTCGTCATCGGTAAAGGTGGGAGCAGCTAAAGCCAAATCGGGATTATTGTTGACATAGG
Source organism: Gracilinema caldarium (assembly GCF_029265695.1). Taxonomy (GTDB): domain Bacteria; phylum Spirochaetota; class Spirochaetia; order Treponematales; family Breznakiellaceae; genus Gracilinema; species Gracilinema caldarium_A. The sequence continues at coordinate 61,440 of NZ_JAJUHW010000013.1, forward strand.
CACTTGCCACGGGAAGCTCTGCAACAATGGCGTCTACCTTTTTGTTCTTCAAATCCAGAATAAGGTTCTTAATGGTTCCCAGTTCCTTTACCTTATCGGAAGGCTTTTCGGCTTCCGCCTCAGACAGGCCGAGTATTTGGGTTTTAGCTATACCAACCTGAATAGTCCCCTTCTGCGCCGAAAGCCGAGCGTTTTTCAGGGCATCCACGGTCTGGTATTTATCCTTGTCTTCTGCCCGGATAATCACCCCATGGACCGCATAGTAATAGGTTTTGCTGAAATCTACACTCTTTTTCCGTTCTTCGGTAGGTGTCATACCGGAAATGACAATATCTATGGTACCAGCCTGCAGGGCGGCTAGAAGTCCATCGAACTGCATATCCTTAATTTCGAGTTTTACACCCAAATCTTTGGCAATTTCCTGGGCAATGGCAATATCAAAACCGACGATAAGGTCCTTGCCGTCCTTGAGTACATGAAACTCATAGGGAGGATAGTCCGCAGAAGTCCCGATAATCAGGGTCTTTGCTTTCTGAATTTTATTAAGAGCATCCTGTTTCTGGTTTGATGAACAGGAAAGATTAATACTTGCAAGCAGGGCAATAGCGAGGCCAAAGGCTGCCATTGATACAAAGGTTTTGCTTAATTTCATAATTCCTCCATAGGTGCATAATTATACATCCGACAGTATAAATATGCATCGAATTTAGTCAAGGTATTCAACCTATTACAAACCAAGCGATCTGCTGATCTTCGCCCGCGAAACCGAAAGGATTTCTCCCGTGTCAACCCTCACAAGCCTGAGATATACTTCCCATGCTATATCATCATCTTGAGATGCAGGCAAAGAAACCAGAGCGGGCAGTATGAGATATTCAGCCCCCAGCAATTTACCAATCTTAGCAGCGCTTTCAATATCCGCAATGGCAGACAGGGACAGTTCAAGCTCCTGCAGTATGGCCTGCAGATCATTCCGTTCAAGCAGAGTAAATCGGTTAGATTGTATAGCGGCCTGGAGCAGCCGCGCTCCGAAGCGTTCTGCATTTTTTTCCTGGGCTGCAAAGGGGACAAGAGAAACCCGTGAAGCCATGGTTACCGAGGCAGCTGAATAATCGATGAGACGGTTTACCGTTTCCGAAAAAAGTTCATCAAGAATAGAATCCTTATCCCGTTCCGGCACAGCCTTCGCCTCGTAATAATCATCGGAAGGCAGCGTAACTTTTTCGCCTGAGAGCAGGCTGATTTCTTCCTTGGCAAGACGGATAATAATGGCTTCCAGCCGGTCTGCTGTCCAGTTTGCCCCCGTATGATGGCTTACAGCACCGGCGGTGCCGCCCTCGCTTTCGCCCTTCTCGCCATAGGTGAGAAATATATATTTGCCCCGGCTTCGCTGGGCAACTTGGCGGAGTTGATACTCCCCGCTGATATCAAGACCTCCGGTACCGATGCTGTGAATTTTAATTCCCCTGACTCTGGCCTGTTCTGCCGATTCACTATATGGTATGCCTTCCATATAGGCATGGGCTGGCGCATCGGTTATGATAAAGGCTAGCCGCGAGCCCTTTGAGTTCCAGTTCATACGGGTATCCAGAGCAGCAGCAAGGGCCGCTTCCAAATCCTCTGGCGTGTCGCCCCCGCCATCGGCATAGGCTCCGGCTAAATAGGACTGAAACTTCTTAAGATCCTCCGTTAGGGGATATTTCCGGGTTATATATTCATCGCCCCGGTCACGGTACAGCACAAGCCCAAACCGGATGCGAGGCCGAGGATTTGCTAAATCCAGATTATCCTTAATAATTTCTATGGTTGCCTTAAGCCGCTCTATTTCTTCTCCCATAGATCCAGTGGTATCTAAAATAAAGACGATATCAAGTGGCACGGAAGACGGAACCCAGCGGCCCCCCTGGGGCGGCCGAGCGGGTATGGTAAGGGCCAGGGACCGCAAACCCTTTGGATCAAAGGGAATGCGGCCAGAGATCGGTTTTTTGCCCGGTTCGGATAGCGGAGCCACGGCTTCTGCGGACCATGGGCCAATCGCATCCAGAGGGGGCGTTAAAAGGACCTTTCCGTCCGCATAGGTGCTCAGGGTTTCTACCAACAGGTTTTTATCGTTATAAATAGAAACCTGGGCATTTGGTACTGGCTGACCCGTTTCATCTATAACCGACAGCATTATCCGGTTTTCTACAGGTATGGGGCGGATTGCAGGAGCGCTTTTATAACGGTTAAGAAAATCGAGGAAATAGTTATATTGATTATTATCATCGGCGACTCCTGCCTTAAGTCCCGATTCGGTGTTGACTGGCCGGCCAGCGCTTGCAGAGCTTTTCATTGCTGAAGGAGGAGCACCTTTTTCCCCCGCAGGAGCCGATTCGGTCACATACAGCTCAGCATCACTGCCATCTGACCGCTTTCGTACAGAGGTGGGATCTGCAACCGGTTCAGGGGTGCTGATTCCGCTTTTATCAGCCTTTTCCGTTTTTACGTCCTCCCCTGTCGTTGCTGCGCTAACTGCAGCAGGGGCAGCACTGGAGCAGCCGGTGCTCATCAATATACCTACCAGGAGTAGACCGCTTACTAAAAAACCGAAGGAATTAATAAAGAAGGTTCGTAAAGTTTTCATACCTATACTATAGCGCATTCCGGGTCTTGACGCTCATGATTCAGCCAAGATATTGTACCACATTCCGGAACAGTAATTATGAAGACTATCTCTCATTACCGACCAGAGGCCATTGAGGGAACCGCTCTTGCGGAGGCCCTGCACCGGCTGTACGAAATTTATGAGCGGATTGAACAAAGCCAGACCGCATGGATTGCGGCGAGTCCCTTTCGCTGTCCTGAGGGCTGCGGTTCCTGCTGCGAAAACTTTGAGCCCGATATTCTTGACGTGGAAGCCTATTTTCTTGCCGCTTGGATGCTGGTTAATCAAAAGGATCGGCTTAAATCCATAAATTTTAATGCGGATCAGAAGGGCTGCATTCTGGCGGATCCGCACAATCCCTATCACTGTACAGTCTATGAAAGCCGGCCCCTTATTTGCCGGCTTTTTGCCTATTCAGGGGACCGGGGAAAAGATGGCAGCGTGCGGTACCGGCCCTGCAAATTCATGAAAGGCGACTATATGCAGGGCGGCTCAGGAAAAACCTATGATGAACAGGAACTGCTGAGTCTTTTTAGAACCCTGCCGCCGGTCATGGGAGACCTGGCAGGAGAGGCAGCATTGATCCTCCCCGAACGTTCAGGCGACCGGTATCCCTTGAGGGAGATACTTCCCCAGGCAATCATAAAAATTCAATACTTAATGGATTTGGCGGCCTTTGCAAACGCAAGCGCCAAGGGAGACGGAGATAACGACGGGGACAACGATAACGATGGAGCGCCCCTGCCTCGGGCGAGCTAAAGAAAAGCCCGCTACCGCTCAAAGGGCCTTCGCCAGCCGTTTTCCCACAGAATTTCGGACAAGGGGAGCCGGTGTTTATCCGCCACAGGCCGCTCTGCATCGGCCGGGTAGCCTAAAGCAACGAGTTCCACAATAGGTACATCAGCAGGAATCTGCAGGGCTTCTTTAACCGGTTCGGGATCAAACGAACCTATCCAGCAGGTTCCGAGCCCCATAGCGGTGGCCGCCAGGGTTAAATGGTCAATAGCGATGGCCACATCGATTGGATAAGCCGGCTCTCCGCATCGCATGACCCGTTTGTCCGTTTCTGCACAGGCAGCTATAATAACAGGACATTGGCGAAGAAAGGGCTGCCCGCCTGCGGCGGCAACTTTCTCCCGAAGCTCCGGATCGGTAACCAAAATAAAACGCCATTCCTGGGCATTCCTTGCCGACGGGGCAAGCCGCACTGCAGAAAAAATAGAGATCAGTTTTTCCCGCTCTACCGGTTTGTCTAAAAAGGACCGCACACTGCGCCGATGGGCAATTGCATCAAACAAGTTCATGTATATAGTGTATGATGTAGCGCCCAATATGACAAGAGAAAGGGGATCTTCATGGAACAGGTACTGCACGCTTTGCTCTGGCTGCTGGTTGGCATGGCCGGTATATGGCTGCTTTCCGTTATTTTTATCAGCATACGATCTTATATTCTCATGTTCCGGCCCAAATTTCAGAATCTTGAATATTGCCGCACCTGGGGGCTTGAACATGGCGAGTTTGACCAGACTTTTTTGAGTCTCCCCTGGGAACTGGTTACCGTACATGTGGCCCACCGCAATGCACCAGTTGCGGCTCTTTGCCTGCCGGCCCAAACCGATGAAAGAAATGTTAAAGCCCCAGGCGTCGCCATCTTTGTCCATGGCATTACCTGGACCCGGTACGGCATGTTTAAGTATATGGGCCCCTTTATTGAACAGGGGTGGCATGTACTAGCGGTGGATCTTCCGGGCCACGGGGACAGCCCTGCGGGCAGCAAAACGGTGCCTTCCTACGGCTACCATGAAAAATATGATCTTGATGCGGTAGTCGACTGGGCCCGCAGCCGTTTTGGTAAAGAGCTGCCGGTGATTCTTGTAGGGGAATCCATGGGAGCCGGCACGGTGCTCCAATATGCGCCCCTGGGAGCGCCGGGGGGGTCAAGCCCAAAAGATTGGAAGGTTGCGGCTATTATTGCCGATTGTTCCTATACTTCAGCGGCAGAGGAGCTTGAGGCGCGGCTTGCCGATACGGGGGTTCCCCGCTTTATCGCTGCGCCGGTCCGCCGTGTAGTTGACTGGATACTTCAGTTGTTCCGAGGCTACGGGCTTACGGAGCCTTCTCCCAAAACCGCTGTCCTGCAAAGTCCCGTTCCAATACTTTTTATCCATGGGGAAGCGGATACCTATGTGCCTACCTGGATGTCCCGGGACATGGCGGACCGGCGCAGGGCCCTCAAGGTTGGCCCCACCGAACTAGTGCTTGTGCCTGAGGCAAGCCATGCAAAAAGCGTCATGGTTAACCGGGAACTCTGGTTTTCCGCAGTGTTCGATTTCCTAAACCGTGTTCTGCCTCAGAAGGATTCTGAACTTGGTACAAAGGACGCAGTTTAAAGGCTGTATGGGCAGGATTCGAAATGACCTCCCGCAGACGCGGTTCCCCGCAACAGGGTATCCCTGGTACGGCCCTGCGGGTTGCAAATCTCCATGGCAGCCCTATAGCAGACGGCCTTAGCGTTGCAAAGTCCAGATTTTCATCAAGCTAAAGCCGACTTTTTTAATTTGCTCAAACTAGAGCCGTCTTTTAAGACTTTTTCCGATCGCGAGAGCTTGCTTATCCTTAGTAAGAACAAGCAGTCCTACCCCGATGAGGCCAAACACAAGGCCGTTCAGCATCAGAGGGAGGCCATAGCTCATCAACCTGCCGCGACCATGCATCAATGTAAGTAATAAAGGACTGAGCCAGAAAAGGGGCAGCAGTGCCAGAACCGAAAAAACCGCCAGTTTTGTGGTATAGCCCAGGGCAGAAGCCACCGCCCGGCCCACAGCAACCTGGGGATTTTTCCGTAAAAAAAGCAGCAGAAATACCGTATTTATCATGCTCGCCAGGGTAAGGGCCAATGCAACGCCGCCCCCCTTCATAGGGCCCACCAGCAGGGCCGCGAGCAGCATGTTCACCAGAAAAGAAAGGATACCCGCCAGGGTCGGCGACTTAGAATCGCTCTGGGCGTAAAACGCGGGAGCCAGAATACGGTTTATGGCGATAAAGAAAAGCCCCACAATATGGTAGGCAAAGGCAGTCTTGGTAAGGGCCACCGATTCTTCGTTAAAAGAATTGGCCTGAAAGAGAAAGCGGATAATGAGTTCCCCCTGATACAGGGAAAACACTGTCACCGGAATCGTAATGAGGGCGATAATATCCATAGCAGTGATGAGCCGCCGATTGTATTCATCCCATTGGCCCTTTTTGGCGTAGCCTGCCAGGTCTGGCAAGAGGACCGTGCCGATGGATACGGCAAAGATCCCCAGAAAAAGCTCCTGGAGCCGCAGAGAGTACTGCAGGCTCGAGACAACCCCCGGCCCGGCCTTGCCTGCCAAAGCGGTAGAAACAAGGTCATTGAGTTGATAGGCCGCCATCCCTACGATGGTGGGGCCGATAAGCCGCAGCACGGTTCTGGTGCCGGGATTGGTAAAAGCTTTTTTAAGGCCCGTAAATTGTATCCGATAACCAAGCCGGTACACCGCAGGCCATTGGACCAGGGCTTGCAGCATCCCGCCGATAATGACACCCCAGGCCATTGCCCGGGCGGGGTTTTTAACAAAGGGACTTAATGCATAGGAACAGATGATAATGACTATGTTTAAAACAATCGGGGCCACGCCGGAGGGCGAAAAAATCCCATGGGAGTTCAAAATCCCCTGCAAAAATGCCGCAAAGGAGATGAGGGCCAGAAAGGGAAACATAATCTGGGTAAGCAGAATGGTTTCGTTCAGCTCCTTCAGGCTAAAAATAGGGACCAAGAGCGGCGTGGCCCCGATGCCGATGACGACCGCCAGGGTAACCAAAAAGGTAAGGAGAGTTATAAAGGATGATAAAAATTCCTTTGTTTTTTCCTTGTCGTCCTCGATGAGGTAGCCCTTAAAGGTGGGAATAAAAGCGACCGCGATAGAACCTTCGGCGAAAAGCCTGCGAAACAGGTTGGGAATCATAAAGGCCACGGTAAAGGCGTCCGAAAGGGCCGTAGTGCCGAGGAGCGAAGCCTTTACCATTTCCCGGACCAGCCCTACGATACGAGAGCCCAGGGTGAGAAGCGAAAGTACCGAGCCCTGCCGCACCAGGGAGCTTGCCTGGCCTGCTTTTGGGCTTGATCCAGTTTCACTGTTAATATCATCAGCCATGAGAATATTCCTTGATAACCGGCAGTATATCCTGAGGTTTGTTGGTAATAAGCCCCGCACTTGATTTGTCCAGCAGCATGCGGGCCAGGTCTGGGTCGTCCACAGTCCAGGGCACAATAGGCCTCCGGCCCAGGCGTCCGAGCATCAAGCTGAATGCCCGGTTTACCTTGTGGTGTATCGGTTTGAGATAATCGCAGCCAGCAAGCCAGCGGCCCTCTCCATGGTGCAGATAGGAAGGGAGTTCCGGGTCGTCACACCAGATCACCGCCGTGGGGAACTGGGGAGCGTCTTTTTTAAAACTCCGGAGGGCAAGGGGATTAAAGGATGATACGGTAATACGCCCTTCGGCCCGCCTGCCAAAGGATGCGAGCATATCAGCTAAGGCCTCTGGCAGAGGATCCAGAGAGGTTTTGCGGGTCTTTAGTTCTATATCGATGTAGAGATCCGGAAGAAAGCTTTCCAGCACTTCCTGGAGCATGGGCAGCCTGCAATGAGAAAACCGCTTATCAAACCAGGAGCCAACGTTCAGATCTTTAATTTCATCCCAGGTACAGTCCTCTATATTACGGTCCAGACCTGCGATTCGCTTAAGCGAATCATCATGGAGGACCACAAGCTGGCCGCTTTTGCAGCGGTGAATATCCAACTCGAGCCCCGGAGCCCCCAGGCTTTTGGCGAGGCTAAAGGATTCCATCGTGTTTTCCGGCGCTAGGGAAGAGCAGCCCCGGTGGGCAAATAGAAGGGGCCTCGGATATTCAGGCAGCAGGGGGACGCGGCTCATTGAGAAGTTCCTCCCAATTTTGCCTTCAGTTCTGCAAGGGCAGCTGCTGCCTGAGCCTCTTTTTCGAGCTTTGCCAGGTTTCGTTCCGTTTCGGCAGCGGCTTCATCACCAGGGAGCCGCCCCGTGGCGATAAGGAGTTCCTGTTCAAGCAAATCCGGGTCTACCGTACGCTGCCGGGCAGCGAGGCCGGGGAGCTGCCGTCTCATCGTTTCTATTTGGCTCTTTAGTTCTGCCTCTTCACCCTGAATTGCTGCTAGATCGGTGCGGATCCGTTCTGCAGCCTTTTCTGCTTCCTGGGCCAGGTCTTCTGCACCTTTGCTCCGGGCCAGTTCAACCCGGCTTTTCCACTTTTCCAGTTCCGCTTCCAGTTCGGCCCGTTTTTTTTCCGTAAGCTTGAGGGTTGCCAGATGGGCTACAATATATGCCTTTGCATCTTCGGGACTCATCCCTAACAGGTCTTCCGGTCTTTGTTCCATAGGAAGGCTCCTCTCCTTGAACTTTTTTAAAATGTATCCCTTTCTTTAGGAAATGTCGATTGGCCCTTGTATGGCATCCGTTACTTCGTTACAGTGGGGCCATGCGCGCTGTCATTCATCCACATCAATTTAACGGGACCTATCGGATACCTGCTTCCAAGTCTCACACTATCCGCAGACTCCTCTTTGCCGCCCTGGCTGAAGGGACAAGCAGCCTGGACTACCCATTGGACTCCCTGGACGCCCGTTCCTGTGCCGCGGTGTGCCGCGCCTTTGGAGCCCGGATCGAAGAAATCCGGGAGTCTCCAGAAGAGGCCCGAAAATCGGGAAATCCGAACGCGCCGGACTCTGATGGGAGCCGCCTCGCCCGCTGGATTGTTACCGGAGTAGGGCACAATAAGGCAGGACAACCGGGACTCGCAACCCCTGAGGATATCCTTAATGTCGGCAATTCCGGCACCACCTTATATTTAGCCCTTGCCTTGGCAGGCCTTCACGACGGTATGTCGATTTTTACCGGTGATTATCAAATCCGCCGCCGCAGCGCCCGCAATCTACTGACCGCCCTGGAGGGCCTTGGAGTGTATGCCAAATCCAGCAGGAACAATGGCTGCGCTCCCCTTATTATCCAAGGCCCCTGGAAGGGCGGGCGGGTTTCTATTGAATGCCCCACAAGCCAGTACCTATCGGCCCTGCTCATTGCCGCGCCCCTTGCGGCGGCGGATGTGGTCACCGAAATAGAAGTCCCCCTCCTAAACGAGCAGCCCTATGTGGAAATGACCTTGTCCTATCTCGATGCCCAGGGTGTCCGCTACGAAGCAGCCCCCGACTATTCGTATTTTAAGATCTACGGCGGGGCGTTCTACAAACCCATGAACGGCACCGTACCGGGAGACTTTTCTTCTGCAGCATTTCCAGCCTGTGCTGCCGCCATTACCGGCGGCTCGGTAAAACTGACTGGTTTAGATCCGGAGGATACCCAGGGAGATAAGGCTGTCTTCGATTATTTAAAAAAAATGGGCTGCGAAGTCTTATGGCGACAAACCGGACATGACTGGGAACTCACCGTTACAGGAGCAAAACAGCTCCAGGGACAAGCCCTGGACCTCAATGCTACCCCAGATGCCCTACCCGCCATGGCTGCTGCCGCCTGTTTTGCCCGAGGCACCACACGGCTTCTCAACGTGCCTAATGCCCGCATCAAGGAAACTGACCGTATTGCTGTCATGGCCGCAGAACTGGGTAAGCTCGGCGCTTCTGTCCAAGAACTGCCC
>NZ_JAJUHW010000065.1 GCF_029265695.1 Gracilinema caldarium
GCGGTTTCGTCGAGCCTGCCGACCGGTGTGTTGTGGGGAGCCGATTTTATCAGCTCCGGGTTTTCTCTGGCTTCTTCGGCGATGCTGAGGAGGGCCTGGGCAAAGGCTTCCAGTGTTTCAGGGCTTTCTGTTTCCGTCGGTTCCACCATAAGTGCTTCCTTGACGATGAGGGGGAAGTAAATCGTCGGCGGGTGGAAACCGTAATCGATAAGCCGCTTGGCAATATCCAAGGTGTGAATGTCGTTAGGAAGTTCAGGGGATGCGACAAACTCGTGCATGTTCCACCGGCCTTCTCCGTAAACGGCTGGGTACTGTCCCGGAACGAGGCTGCGGATATAGTTGGCGTTGAGGACTGAGTATTCGGCAACGCGGCGAAGCCCCGCTGCCCCGAGCCTCAGGATATAGGCGTAGGCCCGTACCAGCACGGCGAAGTTGCCGTAAAAGGCCTTGACCCGGCCGATAGATTGGGAAGGCATGCGGAAACTGTAGCCTTCGGTGCTTTTTGTAGCCACGGGACCGGGAAGAAATTCTGCCAAGGCCGCGGTAACGCCGACCGCTCCTGCGCCGGGGCCGCCGCCTCCGTGGGGGGTAGAAAAGGTCTTGTGCAGATTCAGATGCATTACATCAAAACCGAGATCTGCGGGCCGTACAATTCCTACCAGGGCATTCATATTAGCCCCGTCGCCGTACACGAGCCCTCCGGCCTGGTGAACTATCGAAATAATTTCCTTTATGTTGCGTTCAAACAGCCCCAGTGTACTGGGATTTGTAATCATGAGGCCCGCCACGGTCGCTGCATTTTCGCCCGAGCAGGCAGCCCGCAGCGCATTCAGGTCTACTCCTCCCGAATTATCCGAGGGAATGGTCTCTGCTATGAGCCCCGCCATGGTGCAGGTTGCAGGGTTTGTCCCGTGGGCTGAATCGGGTATAAGGATCCGGTTCCGTTTGGTATCCCCCCGGCTGACATGCCAGGCCCGGATGATCAGCACCCCGGTCAGTTCTCCGTGGGCTCCTGCAGCGGGCTGGAGGCTCACCGCCTTAAAGCCGGTGATCTCCTGTAGGGATTCCTGCAGGCCGTACAGGAGGGCTAAGGACCCCTGCGAGAGGCTTTCCGGTGCAAGGGGATGGGAGCGGCGGAAGCCCGCATAGGAAGCGGCTTCTTCGTTCATTTTGGGGTTGTATTTCATGGTACAGGATCCCAGGGGGTAGAACTGGCCGTCTATAGAGAAATTCATGTGAGAGAGCCTGGTAAAGTGGCGAACCACCGAAAGTTCATCCAGTTCAGGAAGATTAAGCGAATCCCGGAGCAGAGAGATGGGGAGCGGGGTTTCGGGTACCGAACGTTCAGGCAGTTGCGCTGCCCGCCGGCCGGGGACGCTTTCTTCCTGCAGAAGGGGTATGGGTTGTTGCATCATCTGTTTGCCTCCCTGGAAGCTTCGGTTAAGGTGGTAGCCAGGTCCTCTATGTCGCTTCTGCTATGTTTTTCAGTTACACAGACCAACAGTTCATGGGTCCGTTCCGGGAAGTAGCGGGAAAGCGGCAGCCCTGGCACGATATGGTTTCGATAGAGCTTCTCCGCCAGCACCTCTGCGGGAAGCGGCGTGTGAACCACAAATTCTTTAAAGAAAAGGCCCGGTTTTACAGAAAAGCCCGGAATGGCGGCGATTTTTAGCGCGGCAAAGTGGGCATTGTGCCAGCATAGTTCCGCCGCTTCCCGCAGGCCTGCTTTGCCCATCATGGCTAAATAGATGCAGGACCGCAGGGCCATTAGTCCCTGGTTCGAACAGATATTGGAAACGGCCTTTTCGCGCCGGATATGCTGTTCCCGGGCCACAAGGGTGAGTACAAAGCCCCGGCGGCCCTGGGCATCCCGGGTCTCTCCCACCAGGCGGCCCGGAAGCCGGCGGATTAATGCATTGGTTGTCCCCATAATTCCGAGGAAGGGGCCGCCATAATTCAGGTCGTTTCCAAGGCTTTGGCCTTCGGCGGTTACGATATCCGCGCCCCAGGCGCCGGGGCTTTTAAAAAGTCCCAGCATGATGGGATCCGCATGAACCGCGAAAAGGCCGCCCTTTGCATGAACCGCCTCGGCAGCTCCTGAGAGGTCGGGTATATAGCCAAAAAAGTCAGGATAGGACGCCACGAGAATCGCCAGGTCTGGCTGCGAAAGGGCCGATGCGGCAGCGGCGGGTGAGCCCTCATATTCTTCTATAATACATTCAAAGGCAGAAAGGTAGGTTTTAATTACCGCCTTGTATTCAGGATGCAATCCTTGGGGAAGGAGTATCCGCTTGTGGCCTTCGGTGTTTTTTAATCCCATGAGAACCGCTTCTGCAAGTGCGGTAGCACCGTCATAATGGCTTGCGTTTACCGCATCCATGCCGGTTAGTTCAGCCACCATGCTTTGGTATTCAAAAATAGCCTGCAGCGTTCCCTGGCTTACCTCAGGCTGGTACGGTGTGTAGGCGGTGAGGAATTCTCCCCGGGATGCCAGGGCAGGCACCACCGCTGGAATAAAGTGGTCATAGGCTCCGGCTCCCAAAAACCAGAGGTAACTGTCTCCATGGGCATTGGCATTCGCAAGCCCCGCCAGTTCCCGCAGGACCTCAAGTTCGCTCTTGCCTATTCCTAAATTGAGGGCAGGAAACCTGTGTTCTTCGGGAATATCGGTAAAGAGGTCTTCCAGCGAAAGAAGACCGAGGCGGTGGAGCATGTCCTCCCGCTGGGCATCGGTAACCGGAATATAGGGCACGATTAATCCTCCGCTGCTATTTTTTCATAGTCCGCAGGCGAAAGGAGCTTATCAAAAGCGCTGGGATCTTCAGGGGCAAGACGGACAATCCATCCATCCCCATAGGGATCCTTGTTGATAAGATCCGGCGAGTCCTGGAGTTGGCTGTTTACCGCGGTAATTTTGCCGGCCACGGGAACATATATATCACTGGCGGCCTTAACGGATTCTACCACGCCAAAGGCGGCTCCTGCGCCGAAACTAGCGCCGACCTTGGGTAGATCTACAAACACAATATCTCCGAGACTATGCTGGGCATGGTCGGAAATACCGATGACTAGTTCGTTGCCCTCTTTCCGGGCCCATTCATGGGTTTTTGCATAACGACAGCGTTCGTCCAGTTTCATGTGTTTCTCCTGTAGGTTGGAACATATAGGGGTCGTTGTACAACGACCGCCGGTTTGGCATTGCCTCGGATTGCCACCGCAAGTTCGGTGCCTGCCTTGGCAAAGGCAGGGGGGACAAAGGCGTTTGCTGAATAGGTTTCCGTGGTGGGGCAGTACATACCGGCAACACACTTTCCTATTTCCCTGCCTTCCCTGTCAAGGACGGGATAGCCCTCCCGTGGAACACCGCCAGAAACATTAAGGGTAACCAGTTTCCGGGAAAGGCCCCGGGCCTTTAGTTCAAGCAGGGCCCTTTTGCCGATAAAGTCCTTTTCGAAATCGCAGGCCCAGGATAGAAGGGCTTCGAGGGGGGGGATGTCGGGGCTGATTTCATGACCGTGGAGGGGCATGCCTGCCTCGAATCGGAGGGAGTCCCGGGCTGCAAGACCCACCGGGCCTGCCTCGATTCCTTCTTTTTTTGCCCTTTCCAGGATGAATTCCCAGAGATACTGGGCCTTATCGGCGGGATAAAAAAGTTCAGCCCCGTCTTCCCCGGTATAGCCAGTCCTGCCGATCTTACAGGGAACCCCTGCAATCGGGGCTTCGGTCATGGTAAAGCGTTTTGTGGCAGAGAGTCGCCCGCCGGTCATACTGTCGATGAGCTGAACCGCCTTGGGACCCTGTACTGCGATCATATAGGTTTCGTCGGAAACATCCTGTACCTCGATGGGTGATTTTATATGATCCCTGAAATAGGCCACATCCGTTTCCCGATTGGAGGCGTTCACCACCACAAACCATGGATCAATCATGGCCGCCGTCGCCGCTAAGCGATAGATAAACAGGTCGTCGATGACGCCGCCCTGTTCATTCAAAAGCAGGGCATAGCGGGCTTCGCCGCCCTGCATGTCGAGAATACGGTTCGATACGAGCCGGGAAAGGGCTTCTCCCGCACCGGGGCCCCATATGAGCACCTGTCCCATGTGGTCAATATCAAAAAGACCTACCGAACGGCGGGTAAGCCGGTGTTCTTCGATGGCACCGCTGGGGTATTGGATTGGCATATCAAAACCGGCAAAGGGCGCAAAGCGAGCGCCTGCCGCCTCATGCCAAGAATGCAGGAGTGTGGTTTTCATAATGTTCCTCTTGAGGTCATTATATGCCCCTTTTTGAGGGCGGGCAAGAAAAATGTAGTAACTCAACGAATTCAATTTGTAATATCATGTTTGACAATATAAAATTTCATAACTACTCTTTGTATTATGAATCAGTGTGGTTTGTTTCTGATAGTCGAAGACGAGATTGCCCAGCAGGATTATCTTAAGCTGCTGTTGCAGCGTTTAGGTCTTACTGCGCATATTGCGGGTAGTAAAAAAGAAGCAGAACGGATGTTGTCAGAAAGTATTTCTCAAAATAAAATTTACCAGGTTATTTTTCTTGATATTATGCTGCCCGATGGAACAGGCCATGAGATTCTACTACGTTTGCGATCAGATCCAAAATGGGGAATCTACGCCCATACCAAAGTTGTTATGTTGACCGCGTTGGATGACTTAAAATATATTGCTGGATCATTTGCAGAACAATGTGATGGATATCTTACAAAGCCGCTTGAAAAGGAGCAGCTTGTGACTATGCTCAGAAACTTTCACGTTATTGAATAAAAAAGTATCAAATAGATCAAAAATCTCTATTTTCTTTCTATAAAAAGAAATAAATTGAATTATTTACAAAAAATCCTTGATTTTTATCTCTTCTTGGATAAAGAATTCAATCAAGGAATATTGTGTTATGTCAAAATATCCACATTTATTAATATCTTTCTCATTTATATCAATAGTTGGAATTGTGTCTATTTTTTTATTTCCACAGTTATCATGGATTTCGTGGGTGTTCTTCTTCTTATGGGGAATAGTGGTGATTGTACATATTCGCAAAAGTTCTTGTGCTGAAAAAACTGTTTACACCCTATTAGAAGAACTGTCGTCTTTAGTTCACACATTTGGGAAAAACGATATAGCGAATCAATCTGATATATCCACCATATCTTCAGATATTAAAACTATTCTGAGTAACCTTCTTGATAATAATTCCGACCTTAGAAGTAAAATCAAAAAAATGGAATCGGACCTGAACAACCTTCTGATATTAAAAAAAGAATTGGAAAGCCTCTGTCCGGTCCATATCCCCATCGATATAGAAGCTCGCTGGAACAACTTGATCGAACGTGAGTGGGGGATAGTTAATAAGGACGCTCTTGCTAATTTAAATGAAATAAAATTAATGTATGACCAGAATCAGGAATTTATCACGGAAGTATTTAGAGAGTTTGGCGAACATCAAGAAGCATTTATAGATTTTTCTCGGAAATACAAAGATAAAATTGTACAATATACAGAACAAGCTGGAATTGCTAAAAAGAACATACTAGAAGCCCTTTCATATTCATCGAGCAAAATAGAAGAAACCTTTAAACAATTTACCCAGGTCGAAGATATTGCAGAGAAAATTAAAATGATTTCTCTTAATTTGAGTATTGAAGCTTCTAAGGTCAGGGGGGCTGAATCATTTTCACTTCTTGCTCGAGAACTACGAAAACTAGCTCAATCGACCGAGGAAAATACAAAGTTAATAAGCAATGCTATAAAAGCTACGGTAAATTCGATGCGGAGCAGCCGTGAAGATGAAATTAATAATCTGTCATCTATTGATACAATCCTTAATGAATTTGAAGGACTTTTAACAGAATATGATACAGCATCGGGTAAGCTACAATCCTATATGCGAAAAGCAATAGAAAGAATACAAAAAAATCAATTGGAACAGCAAACTATATTACTAAAATTCTTTAAAACTTTACAACAAATTGCGATTGTAAAAGAAGAATTAGAGCATCAAGTTCAATTTTATGGAATATTTCTTAAATTAACGAATGAATATGTTCAAAAGGCAATAAGAACAAATAAATCTTGTCTCGGCGTGGAATGTCCTCAACGGCGATTTATGCTGGATGAACTTGTCAAAATTACTAATACAGACGAGGAACGAAAACTGGTGAATGAATTATTTAAGGAATTGCTCAATGAAGATCGTGAAGCTGAACATGGCACTCTTGTCAGTGATGCCAATGATTTTATTAATTTTAACTAGCATGTTATTGTAATAGAATTTCTGCAATTTATTTCAGCCTTTTGGAGGTTGATATGGGAAAAGGAGACGCCCTCGTTTCCAAAATCCAAAAGCTTTGTTCCCAAGTAGCAGCCTATGAATTGGGGGATGCTATGGCTGCTCTTGATATACAGGATCAATTGCAGGATCTAGTTGGCGTATTATCTTTCAAACCAGGACTTGAGCGGCTTGTCAATCTGACACGGTATCTAATTCCTGTCGCTCAAGCACTCACTCATCCAACTACTGAAACTCAGGCGTTAAAAATTTTATCAGAATTAACTGAGGGGTTAGAACTGTATTTAACAAACCGAATGTCTGGTAAAACCTTTGGAGATGCTATCAGAAAATATCAAAAAGAACTACGAGGGTTCGCAAACAAAGAATCTGTTCAGACAGTGTCTCCATCTGTGGATGTGCAATCAGCACTGCAAAACCAAGTACCTTATGATACACTTGATAAATCTATAGAATCAGAGGATAGAGGTTCGGAAAATGAATCTCCGTATCTCTCAGATTATTTTTCTGGTATTATTGAAGATATAAAACTTCTTGAACAGTTTTATACAGAAGCGCAAGAACATTTGGAAGAAGCCCAAGCAACTTTGGTAGAACTGGAATATGATGCGACAAATAAAGAACTTATAAATACCATTTTTCGTGATTTTCATACAATTAAAGGTTCAAGCGCTTTTTTAGGTCTTAAAAATATAGAAGAAACAGCCCATGCGGTGGAGGACCTTTTAGCAATTGTGAGAGATGGGAAGCTTAACCTGAATAAGGAATTGATAGATCTGATCTTCCGCGGTATGGAATTACTTAAAATTTTGCTGGATACCATGCATACCAACGGCTATGATAAGACTGCTATGGCAGCATCATTCAGAATTATCAATATTTATCCATATATAAGACTTTTTCAGAGAATTAAAGAACAATACAGTCACAAAAAAATTGGAGAGATTTTGGCCGAGGATGGTAAAATTGAACCAGCAACACTCCAGTTGGTTTTGCAGAAGCAGCGGGAGACCGATAAAAAAGTCGGCGAAATACTGATCGAAGAAAATATAGCACGTCCAGAAGATGTGGTAGAGGCTTTAAAAAAACAGAACAGCCAGGCTAACCGGATTAAAAAAAGCGGAATTGTTAAAGTATCTAACGAAAAACTAAATACCTTAATAGATATCGTAGGGGAGCTTGTTATTAATCAATCTATGGTCAAACAAGAACTGTTCGGCTTGCAGGTTTCTGAAGCAACTGAACGGAGTATTACTCAATTGGAAAGCATAACTACTACGATAAAGAATCTGGTTCTTTCTATGGGTATGGTACCAATTGCGGAAATATTTAACAAGCTGCGGGTAGTAGCCCGCAATACGGCAGAAGAACTAGGGAAATCGGTGTATTTAGAGCTTAAAGGGGAAGATACAGAACTGGACAGAAATGTTATAGAAACAATCTATGAACCACTGATGCATCTCATTCGTAATTCTATTGACCATGGAATTGAGCGTTCTGATATTAGAGCTCAGCGGGGCAAAAACCGGCTGGGGCGTATACTCCTTTCGGCCGAACACAAGGGAAGCGGTATTGAAATTGTTGTTGAAGATGATGGCCAAGGAATAGACCCCGATGTGGTGTTAAAAAAAGCCTTGGAAAAGGGACTGGTGAAACGGGATGAATTAGGAAAACTGAGTCAAAAAGATGTATTTAGTTTACTATTTCTTCCTGGATTTTCTACTGCCGAACAGGTAACTAATGTTTCTGGCCGCGGGGTTGGTCTTGATGTGGTTAAAAAAAATCTTGACAGCATTCATGGTCGTGTAGAAGTAAGTTCAGAACTGGGTAAGGGTACTCGTTTTACAATTAAGCTTCCGTTGACACTTGCGATTATTGAAGGATTTGTAACTCGAGTTGGGGATAACAAATATGTATTTCCCTTCTCTTCTATAGAGGAGATCAAGGTTATCAAGAAAGATGAATTATTCCAAAACGATGAAGACTCTGAGGCAATGATTTTTCACCGGGGACTCCATATTCCGGTCCTCTATGCTCATAAGGTGTTTCGGGAGTCCTGGGAAGAACCAAAGGATTGCATGCTGCTTTCTCTGCTCTTCAGCTTTGACCAATCCCATTACTGTGTAGTGGTAGATGAACTCATTGGTAAACAGGAAATTGTGGTAAAAAGCATGAGCCAAACTATTCTGCAAAACTGCGGATTCTTTTCGGGAGGTACTATTTTCGGAGATGGCAGTATTGGTTTTGTAGTTGATATGCAGGGGTTCTTGGAAGCACTTAAATGAACTTAAATAAGAGGGGGAGACATGAAAAAATACATTCTTATTGCAGACGATTCAGATGTAATACGCAGTATCGTAGAGCAGACTCTTAGACTTTATCATTATGATAACATTATTTCTGCTCAGGATGGAAAAGATGCACTTGAGAAAGCTAAGTCTCATAAAAATGAAATAGCCCTTTATGTGTTTGACGTAAACATGCCAAATATGGATGGAATTTCACTTGTAAAAGAAGTCAGAGCATTTGACAGTACAACACCCATCATTATGCTCACGACAGAAACGGACAAGGCAAAGATGATGATTGCCCGTGATAATGGTGCCACCGGTTGGATTATTAAGCCATTTCAGGGAAATAAGTTTATCCGAATTGTAGAGATGTATCTGAAACAATAATTGGAGGAGGTATTCTGCATGGCAAGTGCAAGCAGCAAATATCTGATTTTTACCATAGATAGAGAATCCTATGCAATTCCTATCGTCAAGGTCCAAGAAGTAATCCGCTTCACTCCGATTACACCACTCCATGAAACATCTCGTTTTTTAAAAGGGGTAATAAACCTGCGAGGTCGGATTATTCCTGTCATTGATATGAGGTTGAAATTTAACTTAGCTGAAAAAGCATATAATGACCGGACAGTATTCATAATTGTAGAAATCTTAGGAACTCGAGACGTGAGCCATATCGGTATGGCGGTAGATGCAGTTCAGGACGTAGCAGATATTGCAGAAGAAAATATTAACCGAACCCCAGAAATAGGGTTTAAATTTAAAAGTAAATATCTGAACGGTATCGTCCAGCTCAATGGTCGTATGGTAATGCTGCTAAATCTAGATGCCATTCTATCTACTGAGGATGTGGTGGAAATACAGGAACAGCTTGCTGAGGAAATAAAATAAAGGGAGGCTTGCATTATGTTTAACAATTTAAGTCTGCGGGTTAAAATTGTATCTGGATTTATCCTAGTCCTGATAATTGCAATCAGTATAGGAATAGTTGGATGGTATGGATTGAACACAATCAATTCTAAAATCGATTTGCTTGGGACTAATTCAATTCCCTCTATTTCCTATATTTCTACAGTTGATACCCAATTTGAGCGTATTAAAACTGTTGTACGTACATTATGTAGTCCATATTTGGATCCTAATGAGATTCAATCAGAACTTGATGTTGTAGCACAGGCACGGAAAGAATACCGAGAAGCTCTCGATAAATATGACAAATTTCCAAAAACTAAAGAAGAAGAAGTACTGTATAAGGATTTACTTGCAAAGATTACAATTGCAGCACAAGAAAATAATAGTGTATTCGAAGATGCAAATAAGTTAGTGAAGATGGCCGCGGGCAGTGAAAAAAATAATTTGATTGTAAGTATAAATCAAAGAGTTCTGTCTGGATCTAACAGGAAAGCTTTTGATAACCTTTCCGAAGCGGCTCAAAAATTGCTTGTCTATATTCAAGATTATTATGGTCAAAAAACTGTGTCTGAAAGTCTAGCGCATTCTTCTTTACTCATTAGGATTATACAGATCGTAATTATTGTCGGCACTATCCTTGCCTTAGCTATTAGCCTATTTATCACCAGCTCTATCACTAAACCTATGAATAAGGCGACAGGGGACCTTAACCTGTCGGGCAATAACCTGGAAGGGGCGGCGAATCAAATTGCCTCGGCAAGCCAGGAACTCTCAAGCGGTGCCAGCGAGCTCGCAAGCTCGGTAGAGGAGATCACGACCAGTATGGAAGAGCTCCAGTCAATTATCGAGAGCAACACCAAGAGCGTAAACGAAGCGGAGCTCCTCATGAAGGAAACCGCTGCCGCTGCGGCTACTTCCAGTACCCGGACCGATGAGCTCCTTGCCATGATGCAGGAAATTAACGAAAACAGCCGCAAGGTTGTAAAAGTAAATAAGGTAATCGATGATATTGCTTTCCAGACTTCTATCTTAGCATTGAACGCAGCAGTGGAGGCAGCCAGGGCTGGCGAGGCAGGACGGGGCTTTGCGGTTGTAGCTGACCAGGTTAAGGCTTTGGCTCAGAAGAGCGCGGAAGC
>NZ_JAJUHW010000071.1 GCF_029265695.1 Gracilinema caldarium
AGACGACGCATGGAGGGCGACTCCCTTCAGCCGCTTAAGGTTTTATGGGGATGTCCAAGAAGTTGGACATCCCCTTTTTATTTTCACGGGAGTCGAAACCCGCTTGCGCTGGCCGGCAGGCCAGGAAGGCGGACAGGAAGTTCGCCGCCAGCAAGCGGGGGCGGCCTGGAATGCGTCGGCAGGACGGCAAATTGTTATTTCAGTGATATACTATGAGCAAATACTTTTCCTCAAGGAGCTCCTATGAAATATCTTGTCGCTTATTATTCAAGGACCGGTAATAACAGATTTGTCGCAGAAAAACTTGCCGCCGATTTACAAGCAGACTTGGCAGAAATTAAGCCAATGATCAATGCGTTTTTATTAAATATTTTTGGGCTAACCTTGGGAATTAAAAAAATTGCCAAAAACGTTCAAGACTATGAAGCGGTTATCCTCTGCGGACCCATTTGGATGGGCCAGCTTGTCGCCCCGCTAAAGAAGTTTATAAAAAAGAACCAAAAAATGATAAAAAAGCTTTACTTTGTAACCTGCTGCGGTGGCGGAGAGGCTGAAAAGGACTCTCAATTTGGTTACGAAGGGGTCTTTAAAAAGGTTGAATATTTGACAGGTAGCACATTTGCGGGAGGGACAGCCCTGTCTACCAGTTGGTTGCTGTCCGACCAAAAAGAAGCAACGCCAGAAAGTGTAATGGAGATTAAGCTTAATGAGCATAATTTCCAGGGCCGGATTAAAGAAGCATACACACAATTCGTCTACGCATTGGTATAGAGACAACAGGAGGTGATTTCTTTTCTTCAATTTAATAACTTTTATTATCTTAGTTTCAGGAGAAATTGATGAAAAAGAAGGCTTCTCTGTTAATGTTGTTCTCTGTCGTCTTTATGGACATGATTGGGTTTGGCTTTATTATTCCCCTGATTCCCGACTATATCGCCCGTTTTGGCGGTGCACCAGCCCTTTCAGGACTCCTTGCAGCGGTTTATGCCTTGGGGCAGTTTTTTGCGGCCCCCATTGTAGGCCGGCTCTCTGATACCTATGGCCGAAAACCACTGCTCCTCTTTTCTATTGGGGGGACCTTCCTTTCCCTTTTGCTGCTCGCATTTTCCCGTAATCTTCTCCTCGTTTTTGCAGCCCGCCTCCTGGACGGTCTCACTGGCGGTAACATTACCGTAGCCCAGTCATATATTGTGGATATTACCGATGAAAAGAACCGGGCTCGGGGTTTGGGTCTTATCGGCATGGCCTTCGGTTTTGGTTTTATTTTAGGTCCCCTTTTTGGCGGACTCCTCTCCACCTTTGGCCTTGCCGTGCCCGCCTTTGTCGCCGCCGGCATTGCGTTCATCAATCTGATTTTTATAAGTTTTCTCTTAGAAGAAAGCCTAACAGAGGAACGGAAAAAACAGGTAGATGTAAGACCCCGCAAAGCCCTCTCCCTGCGTGTATTGATAAACACCCTTCGCCGTGAGGGAACGGGGACGGTACTGCTTATGACTCTGTTTTATAGTTTTGCCTTTGTTCTCTTTGAAAGCATGTTTACAGTCTTTGTGGCCGATAGGTTGGGCCTCGATTCCCGGTCCCGGGGTTTGCTTCTAGCCTATGTGGGGCTTCTTGTGGCCCTTGTGCAAGGCGGTCTAGTGGGGCCCCTGGTCAAGAAGTTCGATGAACGGCGGCTTGCTGCCGTTTCAGTGGTGATCGCTGCCCTGTCCATGCTGTTATATGCCTTTTCTGCTTCCCTGTTATATCTCATGATAGTGCTGATTCCATTAAGCATAGCTTCGGGCATCGTTTCTACATTGCTGCGCACCCTGCTTACCAAGAGCGTCCCCCACGAGCAGGCCGGCGGAACCCTGGGGCTGTCCTCTTCTGCGGAAAGCCTGAACCGGGTTCTGGCTCCCATGGCTGGCAGCGCCTTGTTTGCATCCCTCGGTGCCTGGTCTCCGGGGGTACTGGCGGGTATCCTGCTGCTTATCACGGGCTCCATAGGTTGGAAAAAATTGATACAGGAAGATTGTCTTGCCAAGGATGGCCCCATGTGCGAAGATGTGGCATAATTAGGTATGCTGTTATTCATTTCTTTTCTCATCATATTGGCCATACTCTCTATGAAGGTGAGCGCACGGCTGGGTTTGCCCCTCCTTATCGGTTTTATTTTGATCGGCATTTTGGTAGGAAGCGATGTGCTCAATTGGTTTTATTTTGATAACGCGCTGCTCACTAAACAAATTGCCGATATTCTCCTTATTTTTATTATTTTTGACGGGGGTTTCCGCATCCCGAGGAATGTGTTCCGCAGTGTGGCAGGCCCTTCTCTTACCCTTGCCACGCTGGGGGTTGCGCTGACCGCGGCTGTCTTGGGTTTTCTTATCCATTTTATCCTGCGCCTCGATCTAGTGTACTCTTTCATGATTTCGTCCATCATTTCTTCTACCGACGCCGCTGCGGTGTTTATGATTACCAATGCCAACCCGATAAAACCGAAATTGGCGGCAACTTTAAATGTCGAGTCCGCCGCCAACGACCCCATGGCGATACTGCTCACCGTTACCTTTATCCAAATTGCAACTCAGGCCTTTAGGTCCCCTGCCATCGCGGTGCTCTCCCTTATCTGGCAGTTTGTCGGCGGGGCGCTCTTAGGTTTTGTTTGTTATAAAATTTCTGCACTCTTTTTGCATTATTTACGGTCCGAAAACCGGGGAAGCTACAATGTCCTTATGATTGGTCTCATTCTTATGACCTACGGGATTGCGGACCTTGTCAAGGCAAACGGTATTATAGCGGTATTTTTTCTCGGTTTCTTTCTGGGTAACTACAATTTTCCCGCAAAACGGAGCGTCAGCAGTTTTCTTGAGAGCCTTTCTACTATTTTCAATATAGCCCTCTTTATTATGCTGGGGCTTTTAGCCTTTCCCCACCGCTTTGTTAATATTTGGAAGGAAGCGCTTATTATCGTCGCCCTCATGATGTTTATCGCCCGTCCTGTGGCGATTTTGCTTTCCACGATTCCATTCGGTTATAACTTTAAGGAAAAACTATTTCTCATGTGGGGCGGTATAAAAGGGGCAGTGCCCATAGTCCTTGCGACCTACCCTGCCGCCCAGGGTATGGATAGCAACGGCTTTATTTTTGACACCATATTTTTCGCCGTTTTCCTTTCCTGCATCATTCAGGGAACCACATTAGGCCCCCTCGCTAAACTACTACAGTTTACCGAACCCCGAAAACCACCGCTTCCCCACAGTATAGAGCTCCATTCTCTGCGCTCAAGCGATTATGATATGGTCGAGATTCCTGTGGAAGCCACATCGCCTTATAAAAACACCCCCATATCGAGCTTGAACCTTGATAAGGATATGCTTATCACATCCATTGTGCGGGATGGAAACATCATTTTGCCCAAGGGAAACACGGTCATCAAGGAGAACGATATCCTATTTTTTCTTGCTCCCCTTTCCAAGATTGATGATATCAATCGCCTTGTTAACCTAAAAACCTAACTCGCTGGATCTGGAGGTTTAATTATGCGTAATTTTACGTTTTATGTTCCAACCGAAGTTGAATTCGGTAAAGACACGGAAAACAAGGTTGCGGACCTAATAAAAAAGCACGGCGGCAGCCGAGTTCTCGTGGTATACGGCGGGGGCAGCGCTCTAAAGAGCGGACTCCTTGATAGAATTTATAGCCGTCTTAAAGAAGGAGGAATCCCCTACGAAAGCATCGGCGGGGTAAAGCCAAATCCGACCCTGGCCCTCGCCCGGCAGGGGGTAGCACAGGCCCTTGCGATGAAGGCTGATTTTATCCTTGCCATCGGCGGGGGCAGCGTTATCGATACTGCCAAGGGCATAGCCCATGGGAACGCAAATCCCGGAACCGATATTTGGGACTTTTGGACCGGAAAGGTGAGCCTTCGAAAAACCACCCCGGTCGGCGTGGTACTTACCATCCCTGCTGCGGGGAGCGAAACGAGCGCTTCCGCGGTGCTGACCAATACAGAAATCGGCCAGAAACGGGGCCTCTCTTCCGAATTTAACCGGCCCGCCTTTGCCATCCTGAACCCGGAGCTGACCTTTACGCTGCCGGTCTACCAGGTAGCCTGCGGTATCACGGATATCCTCATGCATACCCTGGATCGCTATTTTGTTCCCGAAGAGGACAACGAAACAAGCGATGCCCTAGCGGAGGCTTTGCTCAGAACGGTTATCCGCAATGGTGCCAAGGCTATTAAGAATACCCATGACTACCAAGCCATGAGCGAACTTATGTGGTGCGGAAGTCTATCCCATAACACCATCACCGGCCTTGGGAGCAGGGGAGACTGGGCGGTGCACCAGCTTGGCCACGAACTGAGCGCTAAATATGATGTAGCTCACGGGGCGAGTCTTTCGGTCATGTGGAAATCATGGGCGCACTATGTGTATCCCGCAAATCCTAGGCGTTTTGCCCGCTATGCCCGGGAGGTTTGGGGCATCGGGGCTAATGGTGATGATGAGAAAACAGCCCTGGCTGGAATTAATGCAACTGTGTCCTATTTTAAGTCCCTGGGTATGCCAACCAATTTCCAAGAACTGGGTATAGGTCCTTTACAGGATGCGGAACTCGATGAACTGGCTTACCGCTGTACTTATTTCGGAGCCCGCACTATCGGTAACCTGCTTGTGCTAGATCAGAAAAAAATCCGGGATGTGTATGCCCTGGCTAATAAGGACGGGAGGTCTTAAGCATCTCAGGTGATACACTTTATAGCCGATGTCCATCTGGGAAAATTGGCCCGCATCTTAAGACTCCTCGGTTTTTCAGTCTATTACCGAAATAACTTAGAAGATGCGGAAATCGCAAACCTTGCATCTCAAGGGGATCTTGTGGTGCTTTCCCGGGACCGGGAGCTTTTGAAACGGCGCCTGATTAAAAAAAGCCTTTATATTACCTCAACTGACCCAATAGTCCAAACTGTTCAGGTAATTTCTGTCCTGGGCCTTGAGGATTCTATTCACCCCTTTACCCGCTGTTCCCTCTGCGGAGCTTCCCTCTGCCATGCGGATAAATCGGCTGTTTATGAAATTTTACCCCCTTCTGTGAGGGATAAATACGACACCTTTTATCAGTGCAGTGCCTGCGGCAAGCTCTTTTGGAAGGGAGATCACTTTAGGACCATGACTAGGCTTTTTGAAAGGCTTTTAGACAAGGGATTGCACTTGCCGAACTAGTCTGTTACATAGAATTCGATATAGTACTGTACAAGTTGTTGTACAAGTTTCGCGTAGTCTTTTATTCCAGTTTGATGAACCTCGCAACGTACATGGGGCCCATGCCGCTCTCTGTATCGGGCAGGATGTGTCTGCCGAACTCGGTCTCTTCCCCTTCGGCAAAATCGGGCTTATCTATCTGCACCTGACTGCCGTATTTTTTTACAAGCCGCATGACAACTCCATCGTTTTCTTCAGGAGTAAGGGCGCAGGTGGAATAGACGAGGGAGCCACCCGGCGCGAGGAGCAAAAAAGCCCCTGATAGCAAGGCCCATTGCCGCTGGCTTAAGGCTCGGGGGCGGTTCCGCGTCCATTGAGCCAGGGCTTTGGGATCGGCTATCACATGGCGTTCACTGGAACAGGGGGCATCCAGGAGTATAGCGCGGAACCGCCCCCGCTCGGCCTCACGACGGGCGAGGGACCCAGCATCAAAGCCGGATACGGTGACACGCTGCCGTTTTTCGACCGGCAAGTGGCGGTTAAGGACATCGACGAGGCGGCGCCGCCGGTCACTGGAAAGTTCATTGGAAAGGAGCCGCACCGATTCCCCCATGCGGCTTGCGATGACGAGGCTTTTGCCCCCCGGAGCGGCGCAGGCATCAAGCACCTCTCCTGTTTCGGGGAGCCTGAGGGCTTCGGCGGCGAGGACCGACGCCCGGTCCAGGTAATATGGCTCTGCAAGGCCGCAGCTGTATGCTACCATATGGCTATCCTGGAGCAGGCTATTTCGCAGAATACCCCAGCGGCTTCCAAATATGGATTCATAATAGGTTTCAAAGTCCTTATTGTTCATCAATCTGGTCCTGTAAAATTAGCTGTGCTGTATCCATACAAAAAGTGCCAATAGATACAGGAGTTCCCCCAGTTCTATCGCAGCCCCCAGGCTGTCCCCAGTGTAGCCGCCAAGGCCTTTTTTATAAAGCCCGCCGATTGCAAGACCGCTTGTAAGGGACGAAAGGAAAGCAAGACATGCCGCAAAAAGGAAGAGCTGCAAAAAGGTAATAAGTTCCCAGCGGAAGAAGCCAGAGGACTGCCAAAAGGCATCTTTCGGTATAAATAGATTCATCCTGATTGGAGACTCTGGGGAGGCAAAAATAAAAAGTAAAAGCGGAACTGCAAGATACAATGCCAGGGCCGCAAGAAAACCAAGCATGGTAGAGCGAAGCCGGCTCCCCGCGGCAAGGGCCCCAAGTCCTTCCTGTTTAGCGGGCTCGTAGATAGCCGGTATAAGGGACCCCGCAGTTTTGCCTGCCAATGGGAAAAGGAGGAGCAGAAAGAGGGGCGGAGAAAGCAAGATGCTATGGGAAGCGCGGCCCGCAAAGGCAGGAAATAAAAAGCTCATCATGCTGACCAGGATAAGAAATTTAAAGGACAGGTAGGAAAGGGCGGTAAAAATCCCATACACCCCGATCCGAGGATCCTTAAGAATCTGGAAACGCTTTTCCCGGTCAAAGGCGCCGAGAAAGGCATCCGCCGTATCAAGAAGGCCATCGAAATGGAAAAGGTTAAAGGCTCCGTATTGCAACATCAGGGCTGTGAGCGCTGCGAGAGCCAAGTCCCTGAAAAACCAAGCTCCTGCGGCAAATCCAAGGCTAAACAGCATGGACTGAAACAGGGCAGTTATGGGGAGATAAAAATCGAGCCGGGCAGCGCTGAAAGTAAACGAAAAGGGAAGGGGAACGCGGCAGACCAGTGAAAGGCTCGATAAAAACCGGTCTACCGCGCTCGGCGGGCTTTCCGCGTCAGGCTGAACATCAATATTTTTCTTCTTCATGACTGCTGTCTGATATACCGGCGCTTTCAAAGGACGCCATTGAATTGCTTGTTTTAACCGCCAGCTCAAGAATGTAGCCGGCGAGGACCGCACCGGTACCTTCCCCGAGGTGCATCCCCAGGTCCAGGATCGGTTCAAGACCCATGGCCGCCAGGACCGGCTTGTGGCCCTTAACTTTGGAGAGGTGCCCCGCAAAGAGAAAATCCGTAACGGTCTTGTCCATGCTATAGGCCATATAGGCTGCGCTCGTAACAGGAAAGCCGTCGATCATGCAGCCAATCTTTCGGTTTCTCAGCCCCAGAATGAGTCCTGCCATCATAGCCAGGTCATAGCCTCCGACTTTTTGGAGTATGTCCCGGGGTGATGCGAAGGGCCGGTGCTTCTCTACTGCCTGAGCAATCACGTCCCGTTTGTGGTTAAGGGTTGCGCTGTCTATGCCGGTGCCGCGGTCCACAACGTCGTCCAGGTGAAAGCCGCTTGCCACGAGGAGGGCCGCAGCGGTGCTTGTGTTGCCGATACCCATGTCACCGATAGCCACAAGCTCATAGCCCTGCTTTTCCGCATCTTCCGCAAGGCTTTCTCCTGCTGCAAGGGCTTCTTCCAGTTCCATTGCGGTCATAGCCTTTTGATGAAGAAAATTGGCAGTTCCGGCGCCGATCTTTTTGTTTAAAAAGCGCCGCCCCGGGGGGAGCGCCTCGGCCAATTTAAGTAACGCCGAATTATCCACGGTAGTATCCGTTGCAACACCCGCATCCACCGCAATAAGGTCCCAGGAGGATTCCCCATCCATGCTCGCATCTCCCGCCATGGCGTTAATCGCAGCCCCTCCTGCAAGGATGTTAAGGAGCATCTGGTAGGTTACTTCCTGGGGGTATAGGGATACACCCTCGGCCGTTATTCCATGGTCTGCGGCAAACACATAGACCGCTTTTTTGCTTATCCGCGGAGGTACCCGCGCCTGCAGGGCGGCAAATTTTACCACCAGATCTTCGAGCCGTCCAAGACTGCCGCGGGGTTTGGTGAGATTGTCCAAATATTTTTGCATTTGCTGTGCGATTGTGGTGTTCATGGTGTACTCCGTTTATTTAAGGTTGTTAAGCATAGTTTGCAGGACTTTAAGACTTTTTTCTACTTCCTGCCAAGAAAAGAGTTCTAGATTGATGAGTGGTGGCCTTTTCTGCCCCATGAGCGCAGTTGTGAGGGGCTCTAGCCATAATTCGCCTCCAGTAAGAGGGCGGTGGTCCGGGAGCCGTTCGTCCAGTTTCGCAGCCGCTATGTCGGTACTGTGTAAATGGAGTTCCCGGATGCGGCTTTTACGGCTCTCCCAAAAGCTCAGGACCCTTTGTGCGGGGGCATCATAAAGGTGCCCTGTGTTTTTAGGCTCATTGCTTCCGGTATGTGGAGCTGCCAAAACAAGGTGCCCCGTATCCATACAGAGGGGAATGGAGGACAGCCGGGTTTCCAGGGATTCTAGCCAGCCGGGTTTTGTGTTTTCAGCATAAAAGCGGTCCCCATAACGGGCCTGCCATGCGGAAATCAACGATGAAAGTTCATCAACCTGGATGGGATTATCGGGATTTGCCGGATGAAACACAAAGTGCTTAACCAGGGGCGAAATGGTTTTTATAAGGTCTTCGTGTTTTGGTCTCAGGCT
>NZ_JAJUHW010000015.1 GCF_029265695.1 Gracilinema caldarium
TTGAGCCGTTTTACAAAATCCGCCGGGTCTTGGAGCTTAATTCCTTCCACAATTAAGGCTTGGTCAAGGAGTACCGTTGCCACATCGGCAATGCGATCCTCATCGTTTATGTCTTTAAGACCAGTGACTATGGGATGGTTGCCGTTCACCTCCAAAATGGGCTTTACTTCTGGTAATTCGGTCTGGCCCATAGCGCGGAGCATCTGGGCAAACTGGATAGACGGGTCGTTTTCGTCCGCCACGATACAGGAAGGGGAATCCTGGAGCCTGCGGGAAAGCTTCACGTTCTTGACCCGGTCTCCTAAGGCTTTCTTTATTTTTTCGATAACCGGCTGAAGGTCCTTTTCAGCATCCTTGTCTTTTTGTTCCCCCAGCTCTTCGTCCGCGCCGGCGCGGTTTACCGCCTTAAGCTCATAGTCCTTGTACTTAAAGAGGGACGGAATGACAATGTCATCAATTTCATCATCCATGACAAGCACTTCGATACCTTTAGCCCGGTACGCTTCAAGGAGGGGGGATGCTTTCAGGGTCTTCTCGTCGCCACCAGTTATATAATAAATAGCCTTCTGGTCGCTTTTCATGCGGGACACATAGTCAGCAAAGCTGGTCCAGCCTTCCACGGCGGTGCTTTTAAAACGCACCAGGTCTTGCAGGGCTTCCCGGTTGGCAAAATCCTGGTAAAGCCCTTCTTTGAGGGGCCGGTTGAATTGGGAAATAAAGGTTTCCCATTTTTCCTTGTTATTGTCTGCAATGGCCTTGAATTCGGCGAGCAGTTTCTTTACCGATGTGTTGCGGATATTCTGAAGAATCCGGTTCTGCTGCAGGATTTCCCGGCTCACATTTAAGGGTAAATCTTCAGAATCGATCACACCCCGGACAAAGCGAAGGTAGGTGGGCATGAGCTCCTTGTCATCATCGGTAATGAAAACCCGTTTTACATAGAGTTTTACACCCGGCTTGTAATCCGCATTGTACAGGTCAAAGGGAGCCTTCTTCGGAATATAAAAGAGGGTAACATATTCCAGGGTCCCTTCCGCTTTGGTATGGACATAAAAGAGGGGATCCTCCGTGTCATGGGCAATCTGTTTGTAGAATTCGTTATAGTCTTCTTCTTTTAATTCTGTTTTCGGCTGTCTCCAGATAGCCGTACCGGCATTGATTCTATCGGTTTTGGTCTTGCTTCCCTTTTCCTTTCCCTTGTCATCGTATTCCTTTTCTTCGTAAGTAAGGTAAATGGGGAATGCCACATGGTTGGAGTACCGTTTAATAATGTCTTCGATAGTCCAGCGGTTGGCAAATTCAAGCCCCTCTTCATTGAGATGCAGGATTACGGTGGTACCGTGACTGTCCCACTGGGCAGTCTCGATGGTATAGCTCTCTTTACCATCACTGGTCCATTTCCATGCTGCTTCCTCTGCGGCTTTGCGGGTAATAACTTCTATCTTTTCAGCCACCATAAAGGCTGAATAAAAACCAACGCCGAACTGCCCAATAAGGTTAGAATCTTTCTTTGCATCGGCGGACAACTTTTCCAGGAATGCCCTGGTTCCTGAGCGGGCTATGGTTCCCAAGGAAGTGATAAGGTCTTCCTCGTTCATGCCAATACCTGTATCGGAAATGGTGAGAGTTTTTGCGTCCCGGTTAAATGAAATATCGATACGGGGATCGAACACTATTGATTTATAGGCATCATCGGCTACGGTCAGGTATTTGAGCTTGTCCAGAGCGTCGGAAGCGTTGGAAACCAATTCCCGCAGGAATATTTCTCGGTTTGAATAGAGAGAATGAATAATGAGGTGTAGTAGTTGGCTTACCTCGGTCTGAAACTGATGCTGTGCCATGAGCAGAGACTCCTTGTCTGTGTTGATTAATCGTTGCATGAATATTTATATGCGGATAGAGACCGCAGTTATTTTTAAAATACTCACGAGAGCCCAATAACGGCAAGCGGAAAACGCAGGTTCCTGCGCAATGTCTTTGTTATGCTTTGCATCCCTGATGCGCGGTATTTCTGTACCTTGTTTTGGTTTGTATGAAACGATAGGCTGATCCAGAGAAGGATTTTTATTATGGCAATACTTTGGCACCCGGAAGAAAAGGAATTTCACCTTCGTAATGATTATCTAAGTTATATTATAACCCTGCTCCCCGACGGCAGCCCCGCTTTGGCCTACATCGGCCGCCCCCTTTCGCCGGATGGCCGCTATGGCCGCCTCATTCGTTTTGAAGACCGGGCCCTTTCTACCCATCAGCCGGGTCTCCCCCCATCCTTTTGCCTTGAATATGTACCCCGGGAGTATCCCACCTACGGCCGCGGGGATTTTCGATTCCCCGCACTGGAATTTGTTTGCGAAAACGGAATGCCCCTTGTGGTCGACCTGCAGTACCGGTCGCACCGGATTTACAGCGGGAAGCCTCACCTGGATGAACTCCCGGCAACCTACTGCGAATCGGATGCAGAAGCGGAGAGCCTGACCCTTGTTCTGGAAGATAGAGCGCATCAAATAGAAGTGCATTTGCATTATACCCTTTTTGCAAACCATCCCATTGTGGCTCGGCGGGTCAGTATACATAACAGCGGCAGCAAGCCCATCTATCTTAAACGGGCCCTCTCCGCAGTGCTGGACCTTGATTCTGCTGATTGGGAAATGCTGCATTTCGCGGGAGCCTGGGGCCGGGAACGGCACCTGGTCCGCAGGCCCTTAGTGCCGGGCTTCCAGAGTATTGGCAGCAGCCGGGGTTCTTCCAGCGCCCAGCATAATCCGTCAGCCATTTTTGCAAGGCCGAACACGAGCGAAACCTCTGGAGAGGCTATCGGAGCTCTTCTTGTTTATTCTGGCAATTTCAGCATTGATGCGGAGGTTGGTTCCCACGGGACAACCCGCCTTGGTATTGGCATCAATCCCTTTGGGTTTTCATGGAAATTAAAGAGCACTGAAACGTTTGAAACCCCGGAAGCCCTCTTTGTGTATACCGCCCAGGGCTTCGGCGAGATGACACATCATATACACCGCCTTTTAAACCGCCGTCTTATCCGGGGCCAGTGGCAAAAACGGGAACGGCCCATCCTCATCAACAATTGGGAAGCTACCTATTTTCAATTTGATGAATATAAGCTCCTTTCCATCGCCCGTTCGGCCAAGGATTTGGGGGCTGAGCTCTTTGTGCTGGATGACGGCTGGTTCGGCCGCCGTAAGGATGATACGAGCTCCCTTGGTGACTGGAAGGTAAACCGGGAAAAACTGCCAGGAGGACTTGAAAGCCTAGCCCGGAAGATTACGGACCTGGGGCTATCCTTTGGACTTTGGATAGAACCAGAAATGGTAAGCCCCGATAGCGACCTTTACCGGCAGCATCCTGATTGGGCCATCGGCTCTCCCTTTGAAAAAAGAACCCTGGGCCGGAACCAGTTGGTTTTAGACATGAGCCGCAGTGAGGTGGTGGATTACCTCTTTGATACGATAAGCGGCATACTTTCTTCGGCGCCGATTTCATATATAAAGTGGGACATGAACCGGCACATCACCGAGCCGGTTTCCGCCGGCCTTCCCCCGGACGAGCAGGGCGAATTTTTCCATCGCTATATACTGGGTGTGTACCGCCTGTACCGGCGTCTTACCCAAGTCTTTCCTCATGTCCTATTCGAGTCCTGCTCTGCCGGCGGAAACCGCTTTGATGCGGGTATGCTCGCCTTTGCGCCCCAAGCCTGGACAAGCGATGACAGCGATGCGATTGAGCGGCTTAAAATCCAGTGGGGAACAAGCTTTTTTTATCCCCCCAGTGCCATGGGTGCCCATGTTTCTGCGGTACCCAACCACCAGGTTGGTAGGATAACACCCCTTTGGACTCGGGCCTTTGTCGCATTTTTTGGAGCCTTTGGGTACGAATTGGACCCGGAAAAACTTACGGAAGCGGAAAAGGCGGAAGTACGGGAACAGATAGCTTTTTACAAACAATGGAGAATCCTCTTTCAGTTTGGCGATTTTTACCGCCTCGAAGGGGGTCGGTCTGGGGACGGGAGCGGAAATTTTGTAGCCTGGATGTCCGTATCAGAGGACCGACGGCGGGCCGCAGTGCTGGTAGTCCAGGTTCTCGCTCAGCCAAATCCTGGTTTCAGCCATTTGCTACTGCGGGGCCTCGATCCATCATTGAATTACCAGATCCGGGTGCGGCCCGCCGTAGCGGTAAAAAACGAAGCATCTCTTCGCTATAACGAGGGCTTGCGTCGCGGAGACGAACTAGAGTATGTGGGGCTTCTCCTTGGAGGCGACGGCTGGAACGGGGGTTCCCGGGGAGATTTCGCCTCCTGGCTTTTCACCCTGGAGGCTCATTAGGCGGGATAGCCGTTATTACCGCAGCTGCCCCCTGCTGGGGGCTAGCTGCGTATGTTCGCGAAAAGGCTCATCTACCGAGCTGGTTTTTGAATGCCCGCAGGTGGTTTTCTGAGGCATTGCGCAGATTGGTAAAGAGGGTTTTCAGGTCCGCATATTTTGAATCCTGAATGACAGGCTGGGCGAGGAAACGGTCATACATGTCAATGTTGTCAATTTCTGCTTGTACCCCCGCTTCGTAGGCTTCGGTAACTGTTTTAGGCACAACGATAAATGATGCGGACTCATCTTTCGGGATCGCAATCTTATAGGTTTTGAAAGCCTGTTCAAGCCAGCTGATATGTGTTTTTTCCGCTTCCATAATATTAGAGAAGGGTCGGATGGTACCGAATTTGGCCATAATGGCTACATATTCCCCCCTGGCCAAATACTCGTCCTGGATAGCATAGGTGAGCATATCCTGGATGGTAAGGTCCGTGTCTGCCTTAGCAGCCCCGTTTCCGTATAAAACTGCTGTTCCGGTAGTTGACGCAAACGCAAGATTCCCTAGCATTGCAAGTACAAAAAGCATAGTCCAATGTAATATCTTCTTCATTCTAAACTCCTTTCATACATGTAGTATGTATTGAATACATAGCAATTAGTATGCCAAGAGATAAACATAGTGTATGAATATTTTAAATCTTAACTTTATAAGGAGATACCTATTTGCTTTTAATAGAATAAAGCTATTACTTTTATAAGCAATTGTGTAAATTGAGGAATAATTTTCTCAAAGAGGGGAAAAAATGGTAAATAGTATAATTTGATGTTCATAAAATGAACAAATAAAATGAGTAGAAGCAATTAACTATTCAATTATAACTATTATTGATTGTCAAACTATCCAATTTAATTTACAATATGTCCAATGTATCCCTTTTTTGCATATCGTAACCTGACACGCAGAAGTAGAAGGTATATTTTTATTTTCTCTGCCATGGCTTTGTCCTTTGCGGTTATTACCATAATTACCGGAATTTCTAACGGTGCTATGGTTGCCCTTCAGGATAAGGCTGCTCGTTATTTTGCAGGCCATATCAGCATTACCGGTTTTCTTCCGGGGCAGATACAAAGTATAAACAATACTGATGAGCTATTAACAAGACTTACAGAAAGTTCTTTACCTCTTAGAACAATCTCACCGCGTACTATTTACTATCGTGGAGATGCCCAGTTGTTTTTTGAAGGCGAACGGGTAATTCAGCGCAGGCTCATAGGCATTGATGTGGATAAAGAGCAAGCCGAATTCGCAACAATGGACATATCTTCAGGTTCATTAGCTTCTCTAAACAATCCTGAAAGCCCCGGTATTGCTATCAGCCAATCGGCAGCAAAAATATTACGCTGCAAAGTCGGCGATATGATAACCTTGTATCTTTCGACCTATGATGGGCAGCCAAACTCTATAAATCTCGTGGTCCATGCAATTTTTAATGAAACAAGTCTGTTCGGGTTTGTGGCTTACATGGATAGGCACATATTAAATATTCTAATAAAAAAGGAATCTGATTTTAGTACTGATATTGCCCTGTATGTTCATAATGGGATTAATCTCAACAAACTGGTGAATCGATTGCATTCCTATTTAACGAATTTAAATTACAAAACAGTTCTCTTTTCTAGCCGAGAAGAACGGGATGCAAAACTTTCTTCTGTGGTAAAAAAAGACCCAGTATTCGTAATACTAGCCCAAAATGCCCAACTTGCACAAATACGACAATTTATTACTGCTTTTTTAGGAATAACCTATTTTATATTGGTAATATTTTTGCTGATTACTATGACTGGTGTTATCAATACATATCGGGTCCTGATACATGAACGAAAAAAAGAAATAGGTGTTTTACGGGCTCTTGGAATGCAAAAATCCGGTGTTGTCTCTCTCTTTTTGATGGAAAGCGTTGAACTTTCTTTTTTTGCATCCCTTGTAGGTTTTGTCATTGGTTCTGCAGTACTGTTTGTTGTTTCCTTTTTTAATCTTTCTTTCATACCAGGGTCTGGATTAGTGCTTGAACAGGGGCATCTCCGTATTAGTTTCTCTGTCTCGCTGATGTTGTTAAATATGTTCCTATTAATCTGTGCCACTATGCTTGCGGTATTACGTCCGGCATTACATGCCAGCCATGTTTCTCCAGTATTAGCTATGCGGGGTGGTGCATGATGATTGTGTTTTGTTTAGCATACCGCAACTTATGGCGTCATCCTAGGCGTACGTATTTTATTGCAGCCATGATTGTTTTAGGGTCCATGTTGCTGAGTATAGCTTCTTCGGTTCTTGAAGAGGCATCGAAAGGGATGGAAGTATCTCTTGTGGGGAGTCTCACGGGACATTTAGCCTTAGGAGCTCTGACAGAAGAATCATATGGGCTGTTTGGAAGTGAAGTACCAATTGTAGGTGACTATGAAACTATTCCTCCCATAGAGGGTGGAAAAGAAATCTTCCCCTTATTACAAAGAATACCAGGGATATCATCATATACCAGTATTGTCTCGAGTTTCGCAAATATATCTATTGGCAAATTTTCGCAAAAATCAGTAGTTTTTGGTATTGATGCTGCGTCATATTTTTCTGTAATGAAGGACATCGAAATCTTGTGGGGAAGCCCAGAAGAGCTGAATCATGGTGGCGCCTTTCTAAATGAAGTATGGGTAAAGAAAGCAGAGTCATATCTTAAACGGCCTCTTAAGTCTGGGGAAAAAATTGTTGCTGCGGTAGCATCCCATGGATCTTTTCGATTACGGACATTTCATGTAGCTGGTATATATCGCTACAAAGCACCTTCTGAAATTTTAGATAGAGTTTTGCTCGCAGATCCCATGCTGGTGCGTAGTCTGGTAAATTATACTTTGGGAAATAAAATTGGGAATCAAAAAAATGAATTATCAAACAACATCGAGCATAATTCGGAATTAAATTCGATTGATGATATTTTTAACAGTGCACAGGATATCGTGAATGATGGAAATACTGAAATTACATTACAGTCAGTAGAAGCTGACTTGCAGGATACAAGCCAGAGAGATGAGCGCGTTGCTGCCGATTCTGCTGCTTGGAGTTTTATTCTGATACGAAAAAATGATGCTATTTCCGTCGGAACTGTTAAGTCCGAACTTTCAAAACGTTTAGAAAAAAATGGTATAGATGTGAGGATTTTAGATTGGTATACAGCGGCTGGTTCAAACGCCATGATGCTGTTTACACTTAAATCGGCTCTGAATATAGGTGTCCTTTTCCTTATTTCCGGAGCTCTAATGATTCTTATTAATTCACTTGTTATATCAGTACTCGAAAGAACCGGTGAAATTGGTACGCTTCGGGCCCTGGGAGCACATAAAGTATTTATTATACGGATGGTGTTAGTAGAAATTTGCATATTAACAATGGGAGCTGCAATTATTGGATTGTTGCTTTCTGTTTTTGTGATGATCGGGATATCTCATGCGGGAATTAGAATTAGTAATCCACTTCTCATTGGGCTTTTTGGTGGATCATCTTTGAAGCCGCACCTTTCAATCATGTTTATTGTTGCCTTTCTTATAGGTACCATTATCACATC
Source organism: Gracilinema caldarium (assembly GCF_029265695.1). GTDB lineage: Bacteria > Spirochaetota > Spirochaetia > Treponematales > Breznakiellaceae > Gracilinema > Gracilinema caldarium_A. The sequence goes on from NZ_JAJUHW010000015.1 coordinate 7,931, forward strand.
GCTTTTATCGAGTATTTATCCGATACGGCTTGCTTTGCAGATTAGCCCTCGAGAAGCTATTGCGCAAGGAGAAACCTAAACCTCATTTTCAGGTTTGCTAGAATTTGTCTTTTTAAGAGGATAGAGTTGTAGTATGAAAAGATTAATTTGGTTATTGATGTTCACCATGACTACCTTTGGTTTAGTATTTTCTCAAAGTGTAACAGCGTTTGATGTTAAAAAATACCAGAGTTTGCTCGCGACGGTAGATCGGGAACTCTCTGTATTGGATACTGATTTTTCTGCCGAATATGTAATTCAGAAACGGGACCCTGGCGGAGCTGTCTCCAGTACGAGAGCGACAATATTCCGAAGGGATGCAAAAAATCAGTTTCTGGTACTTATTCTCGAACCTACTATCGATAAGGGTAAAGGGTATTTAAAATTAGGAGATAATCTGTGGTTGTATGATCCAGTAGGCAAAACGTTTACCTTTACCAACGCTCGTGACCGGTTTCAAAATTCAAGCTTTAAGAATTCGGACTTTGAACCGTCTCACTTGTCAAGGGATTATAAGCCCCTATCCGCAGAACGGACTAAACTTGGTTCCTATGATTGTACTCTATTGGAACTTGAAGCTGTTTCTCGTGATGCTGCGTATCCTAAAATGAAAATTTGGATCTCCAGTGATAATCTTGTTCGTAAAAGGGAAGAGTATAGTCTCTCCGGATCTATTTTGCGGACTGTTGCGATACCTTCATATCAGAAAGTTGAAAAGAAATGGTTGCCTGCTAGTATGATTATTATTGATCATTTACAATTTAAATCTATTAATGGAAAAGTTGAATATGAAAGAACTACGGTTACGGTTTCTAAACCGTCATTAAAATCGTTACCAGATACGGTCTATACAAAGGATTATCTTGAAAGGGTTGCCCGATGAAAAAAGCTCTCATATTGATAATTACATTCCTATGGTCACTGTTTTTCAGTGTGCTTTTTGCCCAGGATTTGCCGTCAGAACCTAGTGCGAATTCAAGTCAGATTGATGAACTATTTTCAGATACGCAGGATATTATTAATTCTGATGAATCTTCTGTAACATCTATTGATCACACTACCGTATTTACTGAAAAACCGAAACTACAATTTTCTGGGTCTATTTCTGCCACTGTAGGTGTATCCATTGGTTATACCCAATGGCCTGATCCTAACAATCTTTTAGCATATTATGATGGGGCTGCTGGTGGAACTGCTACGACAACGTTAGTTATGCAAGCCCAACCGTCATCAATTCTTGCAGTGTATGGAAATGTCGCTAGCTCGGTAGATACGAGTGAAACACTCTCTTGGTCACAATTTACCATTGGTTCTCTTTATTTTGATTATTATGGAATTTCCAATGTATCTATTAGGGCGGGACAGTTTAGCACAACCTGGGGGCATGGTAGGATTTTCTCGCTCAGTAATCTTATGTCCAGTAGCGGAGATGATCTCACGCTCCGTGTGAGCTTCCCGTTAGTTTTCCAGGGACTATCTATGTTTGTGCTTGCTCATAAAAAATATTTTAGTAGCTCTACAGATATACCTGCTGTCTCTGAATATGCTTATGCAGCCAATTTAGATCATGTGATAGGTCCAGTGAGAATTACTGAAGGCTTTCGGTATCAGAAACAGGAAGGTTTCCGTAATATCTTGTCAGTACAGGGAACTCTTCTGGGGATAGATATATTTAGCGACATTCTATTATCATTTAACGAAAATGATTTTAAAAATCCTATAAAAACATGGGGTTATGTAGGAGGGGCATTTAAAGAATTTTCGCAAACGAGGTTGTATGGCGAGTACCAATATACAAGCGAAACGGTCGGAGGTATGGATCATACAATAGCTTTGGTTTTCTTACAGCGAAAACTATTTGGTCAAACCCTTGATGCGGGGTTTAAATGGGAGCATACGTTTTTTGATCATTCCGGCCAATTTGTTCCTGGACTTACCTGGGCTTGTCTTCCAAACGGTACGCTACAATTTGCTTTTCCTATAACTTATGGACCTGATGGAGCACGGTATGTTACCAATAATGAGGACCCAAGCAAACGACGAATCATGCTTGCTGTTCTACTAAAAATAGAGGGTTCATTTTAAGGCATTAGTAAGGAGAAAAGGTATGTCACAGATTGAACAAAACGAAGATGAGATTTCTTTAATCGATTTATTGGTGGTGCTATTAAAGCATTGGAAGATGATTATTTTGATACCATTTGTGATATTTGTTAGTTGTACAATTTACCTCATTTCAAAACAATTTTTAAAAGAAGAAAAATTTATATATGAGACTTCGTTAAGCTTTTCAGTAAACCCAATTATCAAAGAGTTTACTAATTCTATTAATTTCGAGGAACAGATAGTAGGATTGTATTTAAAAGATATAAACTTAATTTATGAACAAATACAAAAAAGTGGTATAAATATGGTCAACGGTGAAATTATACCTTCAAACCAAAATGATGCTATGTTTTTAATAAAAAAAACATTTATTGAAGGTGTGTCTTCTTCAAATGTTTTATATAAGAACACGGAAAAACCATTTGTAGTCACCCTAAAGGACAATATTATTTCTATTGCAATTCGATTAAATAATCAAGAAACCAGTGAACGCTTTTTAAAATCACTTGTTTTAGTGATTAACGATAAATTATATAAATTAGTTGTTCCAATTGCTTTAAATATAACAAAAAATTATGAAAAGTATTTTGCAGATGGTATGAAAAATCCTACTCCAGTTTTACAAAACATTCTTACCACACAATATCCAAGCTATACTTATGCAACTGCTTTTTTAGATAAAAAGCTAGATGTATTATTACTAAATAGTATTATTTCGGTAGAAATATCCCATAAAAATCCTGGTAATATACTCATCCTAACTGTTTCTTTTTTTGCTTCCCTCTTCTTTGCTATATTCCTTGCTTTTGTACTTGAGGCAATAGAAAATGTAAAAAATGACCCTGAGGCTATGACGAAAATACACAATGCGCTTCAGGGGAGAAAGCAAAAACAAGATTAATTGGCTAAGTGTAATAGTAGACAGACTCATGAATCTGTAGATAAGGTTCATGAGCTTGTCGGAAAACCCTAGGGGTATTTTAATGATGCAACCATTTTTTTTGTTTTGGTATATACTCTGGCCATTAATCCCGCTGCTCTTTTATTTGCAGTCCCTAGAATCAGAACTAAATCAGTACACCCTTTCTGTTGTTTTAGGGCTCTATAGTTTTATCTGGCTTTGTAATCAGTTTATTCTTGCTGCAAGACCGAAGCTCCTGGTTCGTATTTTCGGGACTAAAGTGCTTACAGTGCTTCATTCCGTGATGCCCCTTGTTATTATCATCCTTACAGCCCTGCATAGGATGCTCAAAATCTCCTATGGTTTCAGTCCCGATACTGTGCAGGCCCGACTTGGAGCCTTCGCCTGGTGGCTTTATGCCCTTGTTATTATATTTACTTTGTTTCTCATGGCGAATACCATATTGATGAAAGTATCTCCCTTTAAACGTTTTAAAGACTTTGTGTATGCCAAAACGGGTCTTACCTACAAAAGGGCCCGGCTTTTTCACAATATTACGCTGATCGGAGCCTTCGCCCTGTTTGCACATATATCCCTTGCATCTTCATCCCAGTTTTCACATAACCCCTGGGGTACGGGATTTCTTATTCTTTGGATGCTTTTTTCTCTTGTCTTGTATGTGCGGTATCGTCTGCGGGGCCGGAAATCTTAATTTTGTTTGTTCCTATACATCCTGACACCAAAGAAAACTAAGGTACCTTGACATAATTGTAAGGCACCTTTATATTACATCCATAAGGTACCTTCGTTTTGTTATTTAGAGGTTTTTATGGATTCTCAAATTCTATTGGAGCAGCTGTACAAACTGGAATGGCTGCTGCGCCGTTACTATTTTTATAGTCTGCGCCAGAATGGTCCCATGGCTACTCCGCACCGTGGCCAGGGCCGAATCTTAGCGCTGCTTAAGATTAAACCCGAAATCAGTCAGAAAGAACTTTCCACTATTCTGGATATTAGAGCACAGTCTCTAGGGGAACTCCTTGTGAAATTGGAAAAAGCGGGTTACATCACTCGAAAACAAAGCGAGGAAGACCGCCGAGTAATGGAAATAAAACTCACCGAAGCGGGACGTAGGGCTGCGGAATCAGCCGTCGATGATAACGAAGGCGAAGAGTTGTTCGGTTGCCTAAACGAGAAGGAGCAGGAAATCTTAAGTAAGTATATTGGCCGACTCATCGAACATCTGGAAAAAATTTTGTCCCAGGAGTCTGCGGGCAAGGACTACTGCAGAAGGGCTGGGGTGATTCACCGGGGTTTTGATCTCCGGGACTTCGAAGCCAGCATGAAGCGGGGCCTTTTTGGCCGGGGCAGTCCTAAGGATTTTCCGGAAGATTAATCATATGCGCGGGGCTTAAGCTCATTCACAAGGAGACGAATACAATATGATGAAATTGATAAAATATTTAAAACCCTATGGGGCTTCTGTGTTCCCCTAGTGGTGCTTCTTTTTATACAGGCCAATTTTGACCTCGCTTTGCCGGATTATATGTCCCGGATAGTTAATTATGGCATCCAGCAGGGCGGCATAGACAGCCCTGTCCCGAAGGTCTTGAGTGGAGAAAGCTTTCGTCTCATAGAAAGCCTCTTGGAAACTGAGGATGCAGCCCTGGTAATTCGGCTTTACAGCCCTGTGGCTGCTGGATTGGTCACCACGGTGCCTATGAAGAAAACCGTACCAGCTGCCCCGGCAGCCCCAGCGGCGGAAGTCTTGCCGCTGTCGGATCAGCCAGTCTCGCAGTTGCCGACTCAGGAAGAGCCGGTTTCAGAGAAGCCAAAGCTATTAGCTCCACTATACCAGCTGGGTCCAGTCTCGAAGGCTGAACATGCGGCTCTGGAGCGGGCCATGGCCCGGAGTCTCGCCATGATAGCAATGTTCAGGCAGTCGGGCCTGGCAGTAGAGCAGGGGCAGCAGCAATTTACCCAAGCCTTGGATGCCATGGGAGCTAAGGCCCAGGCTCAGATGGCCATAGCCTGGCTGCATAAAGAATATGAGAGCATCGGCGTAGATGTGGAAAAGCTCCAAATGTCTTACATTGTCCACGACGGCCTTATCATGATTTTAATGACTCTGGGTTCCATGGCCAGCGTTATCCTGGTGGGTCTCCTGGCCGCGAGAACCGCTGCGGGGGCAGCAAAAACGCTCAGGCACGATGTGTTCAGCAAGGTTATTAATTTTACCAACTTAGAATTCGATACCTTTTCCACCGCTTCCCTTATCACGAGGACTACCAATGACATTAGCCAAATGCAGATGGTAACCTTTATGTCCCTCAGGATGCTCCTTTTCGCCCCCATTATGGCCGGCGGCGGCGTCATCCGAGCCTTGGGAAAGGCCCCCTCTATGGCATGGATTATTGCCCTGGCTGTGCTGGTTCTCATCGGGGTGATTAGCCTCGTGTTTTCCATCGCCCTGCCTCGGTTCCAGCTCATGCAAAAATTGGTGGATCGGCTTAACCTGGTGGCCCGGGAGAACCTGAGCGGCCTTATGGTCGTCCGGGCTTTTAACCGCCAACAGTTTGAAGAACAGCGCTTTGATAAGGCAAACCGGGATCTCACCGAGGTGAGCCTTTTTGTAAACCGGGTCATGGTCATCATGATGCCCTTCATGATGATACTGATGAACCTCCTCAGCATCGGCATTATCTGGGTTGGTGCCCACCGGGTAGCCCAGGCATCCATGCAGGTCGGGGATATGATGGCCTTTATGCAGTATGCCATGCAGATTGTCATGTCATTTATGATGCTTTCCATGATGTTCATCATGCTCCCCCGGGCAGCCATCTCTGCAAAACGTATTTCTGAGGTCCTAGACACTCAGGAATCTATTAAGGATCCGGAAAACCCTGAGCCCTATAGGCCAGCTTCGGAAATACGGGGTAGCATCGAATTCCGGGATGTTTGTTTCCGCTATCCCAAGGCCGATACGGATGTGCTCTGTCATATTTCGTTTACCGCCCCGGCGGGCAAAACAACGGGTATCATCGGCCCCACGGGCTCCGGCAAAAGTACCCTCATCAATCTGATTCCCCGTTTTTATGATGTCAGTTCCGGTTCCATATTGATAGACGGCATCGACATACGGCGCCTGAGCCAGAAGGAACTGCGGAGCCTTGTGGGTTATGTACCCCAGCGGAGCCTTCTTTTTTCCAGCACGGTGGAAGAAAATCTCCGCTTTGCCGATGAGGACGCCCCGCCTGAGCGCCTGTGGGAAGCCCTCCGGGTAGCCCAGGCAGACTTTGTGCTGGAGAACCCGGAAGGCCTTTCTCTTTCGGTTTCCCAGGGCGGAACAAACTTTTCAGGGGGGCAAAAACAACGTCTTGCCATTGCCCGCGCCCTAGTAAAGGACTGTCCCATCTATCTCTTTGATGAGAGTTTTTCGGCCCTGGACTTTAGAACCGATGCGAAACTCCGCCGAGCCCTGGAAGAGCGGACTTGTGCCAGCACCCGTATCATTGTGGCTCAGAGGGTAGCCACTATTATGCATGCGGACCAGATTATTGTACTGGACGAAGGCCGGATTGTAGGCCAGGGGACCCACCGGGAACTGCTTGAAACCTGCGAAGCCTACCGGGAAATTGTGGAATCCCAGTTCAAAGGAGAAAAAACAGCATGAGCGACCAGAATATAAACCGGCCAAAAACGATGCGTCCTGGAGCCATGATGGGCCGGGGAGGCGGCCCCATGGCCATGATGAAGGGTGAAAAGGCGAAAAATTTTAAGGGTACCATGAAAAGGCTTATGCGTTCCCTGGCTCCCTACAAGCTAAGCATCGGTATCGTCTTTCTCTTTGCGATAGCCTCAACAGTATTCAGCATCATTGGGCCCAAGGTGATGGGAGAAGCAACCACGGTTCTCTTAGATGGGGTTCTCGCAAGCTTCCGCGGAACTGGCCGCATCGATTTTAGCCGTATCGCTGCAATCCTTAGAATGGTGCTTGGTCTCTATGTGTTTGCTTCCCTCTGTTCCTTTGTTATGGGCTGGATCATGGCCCGCGTTGCCACCGACCTCACGTACCGGTTCCGTTCCCAAATCCAGGCAAAGATTAACCGAATTCCTTTCCGCTACTTCGATAGTACGACCCATGGGGAGACCCTGTCCCGGATTACCAACGATGTGGATACTATCAACCAAACCTTGAACCAGAGTCTTACCCAGATAATCACTTCCGCAGTAACCGTGGCGGGAGTCCTGGCAATGATGATTTCCATAGACTGGCGCATGACCCTGGTGGCCCTTCTCATGATTCCCCTGTCTTTCGGCATCATCGGCCTTATTATCGGGAAAAGCCAGGGGTATTATAAGACGCAGCAAAAATACCTGGGGCATATTAACGGTCTTGTGGAAGAGATGTACGGCGGTCACCTCGTCATGAAGGCCTTTAGCCGGGAAGCGAAAACCCTGGAAACCTTCGATAAGACCAACGAGACCCTCTATGATTCGGCCTGGAAAAGCCAGTTCCTTACGGGGGTCATGATGCCCCTTATGAACTTTGTGGGTAATATCGGCTATGTGGGCGTGGCAGTTCTGGGTGGCTACCTGGCGATACAAAAAGCCATTAGTGTCGGGGACATACAGGCCTTTATCCAGTATGTGCGGAACTTTACCCAGCCGATTCAACAGATTGCCAATATCAGCAACGTTCTCCAACAGACCGCCGCGGCGGCCGAACGGGTCTATGAGTTCCTGGATGAAACCGAAGAAAGCCCCGAACCGGCAGCTCCTGCAGAACTTACCCATATCCAGGGTCAGGTAGAATTCAGGAACATCCGTTTTGGATATGACAAATCAAAACCTGTCATCAAAAATTTCTCTGCCCGGGCTGAACCGGGGCAAAAAATCGCCATCGTCGGCCCCACCGGTGCGGGAAAAACGACTTTGGTTAAATTGCTTATGCGGTTTTATGATGTTGATGAGGGTTCGATCCTGCTGGATGGCCACGATATCCGGTCCTTCCGGCGCGAGGACCTGCGGAAAAACTTTGGAATGGTACTGCAGGATACCTGGCTGTATAACGATACCATAAAGGAAAATATCCGTTACGGACGCCTGGATGCCGCCGACGAGGAAGTCATCGCAGCGGCGAAAGCTGCCTATGTGGATCACTTTGTTCACACCCTTCCTGAGGGCTATAACATGGTTCTGAACGAGGAGACAAGTAATATTTCCCTGGGACAGAAACAGCTCCTTACTATAGCCCGGGCGATTCTGGCGGATCCACCCATTATGATTCTGGACGAAGCCACGAGTTCTGTAGATACCCGGACTGAAGTTCTTATCCAAAAAGCCATGGATCGGCTCATGCACAACAGAACAAGCTTTGTCATCGCCCACAGGCTTTCGACTATTCAGAACGCGGACCTTATTTTGGTGCTCCGGGACGGAGACATTGTGGAACAAGGTACCCATAGGGAACTGCTTGACCGGAATGGTTTTTATACGGAACTTTACAACAGCCAGTTCGATGTTCCCGCCGTCGTGTAAAACAAGATCAGTTGTATGCCCGGCGGTTCGCCAATGAGGGATAAATGAATGCTTAAGATCCGAGTGCTGATAGACAACGACCTGCCGCCGGCTTCTGCTTTAGAGGATGGGATTCCACAGAGCCTCGCTGCGGAACACGGTCTTGCCTTTTGGATTGAAAAGGACGGCAGGGCAATCATTTTTGATACAGGCAAAAGCGGCGCCTTTACAGAAAATGCAAAGAAGTTGAATTTGGACTTGGCTGCCGCAGAAGCGGTGATTATTAGCCACGGACATTATGACCATGGTGGAGGCCTTCGTGCTCTGGCGGAGGAGTCTGGCTACCGGGGTCCCCTCTGGACGGGCAAGGGCTTTTTTGACCCCAAATGGTCCGACGACAGCCAAAAAAGTCAGGTCCGCGCTGCAGTTACCCACTCCGAAGTTTCCAATTCCGCAATCTCCCACTCCGGAATCACCCAGCCAGCTGCATTCCAAAATAATACAGGTGCCCAGCTTCGCTATCTTGGTCTTGATGTAGACCCCTCATTTCTTGAAAGCCGGGGGATTTCTGTGCGGGAACTCGAGATTTCTGCAAGCGGCACCAAGGCCGAAATCTTACCGGGGGTATTTATTATTGGGGGCTTTCCCCGAACACACAGGGAAGAAACAATCGCGTCCCGTTTTGTGGTAGATCGGAGCGGCATAGAAGCTGATGACTTTTCCGATGAAGTCGCCCTCGTGATCGATATGCCTCAGGGCCTTGTTTTCCTTGCAGGCTGCGCTCATCCGGGGCTCATGAACATGCTCGACATGGTTCGATCTGGCTTCGGCAAAAGGTTGTATGCTGTATTTGGCGGCTCCCACCTTGTGGAAGCCGATGAGGACCGTATCAACACAACCGGCGACTACCTTGCTTCGAGCGGAATTAGTCTCATCGCCCTGGGCCATTGTACCGGCCCGGCAGCGATGGAAAAGCTTTCCCAGAAGCTTCAGGGTCTAAGTCCCCTTTATACCGGAGCGGTCTATACTCTGGGCTGATATTTTTGTTCTCCGCTAGGCTTTTAGCAGATTTTTCTCCACCTGTTTCCAATTTACCAGATTCCAAAATGCTGCGATGTAATCGGTGCGGCGGTTCTGGTATTTTAGGTAGTAGGCATGCTCCCAGACATCCAGGCCCAATATGGGTACGAGCCCCTGGCTAAGCGGATTGTCCTGATTGGGGAGGGCAAGGAGCTTAAGTTTTTTCTCAGGTGTTACCGCCAGCCACTGCCAGCCGCTTCCAAAAAGGTTTGCTGCTCCCTGGCTGAATTGCTCTTTAAATGCATCGAAGGAACCAAAATCCCTTGCAATAAGTTTGCCGAGTTCTCCGTCCGGGGCTCCGCCTCCCTGGGGAGACAAGATGTTCCAGAATAGGTCATGATTAAAGGTTCCGCCGCCGTGGTTCCGGACTGCTTGCCGGATAGCCTCGGGTACCTCAGAAAGCCTTCGCAGCAGATCCTCAAGGCTCCACTCATGAAGCTGCGGCGCCTGTTCCAGGGCAGCATTCAGTTTAGCCACATAGGTCCCATGGTGTTTGTCATGGTGTATTTCCATGGTCTTCGCATCTATATACGGCTCAAGGGCCTCGAATGGATAGGGCAGGGGTGAAAGTGTAAAGGACATGTTCAGTACCTCCTGTCTATATATTACAAAAATAGTAATAATAAGGCAAATTTGTATAATTTTCTTATAACCAGAGACAGGATGGGTAGTATATTGTTAAGTATGAATACGAGTAGTTTTCAAAGGTTTCTTGGTGTTTTCAGGAACCTGCAAGCCACGGTTTTTGCCGTAGCAGCAACTATGGGAGCAGCAGCAATGGAGGGTTCCGGAAATTTTGTGTCGGATCACTTTTCAACTTCCGCTGGGAAGCTTGAAATAGTGTTTATTGGTCATTCCACGCTAGCCATGCAGGTTGGCAGCCTGAAAATCCATATCGATCCGCAAAGCCGGTATACCGATTATAGTCGATGGGAAAAGGCTGATCTCATCCTCATAACCCACGAACACGCGGACCATCTGGACCTTAAGGCTATTAGCAGCCTCTCGGGGCCCCAAACCCGTATCATAACAAGCAAGGCGGTGCGGGATAAGATCGGAATGGGGGAAGTGCTTGAACATGGCAAAAGCCTCGCCCAGGGGCCACTGTCCGTCACTGCCTTTCCGGCCTATAACATAACGAACGGCCGGGAAATGTACCATCCTAAATCTCGGTTAGATAACGGGTATATACTTGCCCTCGGCGGCCTTCGGGTCTATGTGGCCGGTGATACGGAGAATATCCCTGAAATGGCAAGCCTTGACTCCATCGATGTGGCCTTCCTTCCCATGAATCAGCCTTTTACCATGACGGTCCCGCAGGTTGCAGAGGCAGTGAGGGCTTTTAAACCTAAAATCGTCTATCCCTATCATTATTCTTCAACAGATCCGCGGGAACTGGTGCGGCTCCTTGAAAAAGACACTTATACCGAAGTGCGGATACGGAAAATGTAAAGGTTGATGCGCTTCCGTAGGGTCCCCTCGGCCCTTACCAGGTTCCGCGGGTCATACCGCCGTCTATGGTCACAAGCTGCCCTGTCATATATGAAGCTGCGGGCGAAATAAGAAAACAGGCAGTGCGGCCAAACTCTTCGGTAGTGCCGTAGCGGCCCAGGGGAATGGCCGCCTCTGCTTTGCGCCGGGCTTCTTCGGGCGAACAATGCATCCGTTCTGCCGCGGCTGCATCGATCCGTTCAACTCTGCCGGTAGCAAAACGACCCGGCGCAAGGCAATTTATTCTGATACCCCTGGGGGCCAGTTCCCGGGATAGGGTCTTGGCCATGGCGACAGTGGCAGACCGCAGGGCATTGGAAAGAATGAGGCCCTCAATGGGTTCGGTCACCGAGGTAGAAGAGACGATCAGCACGGCCCCTCCGCGGACTGCAAGCCCTGGCAGGCAGGCGCGGACCAGGCGGACCGCCGACAGGAGGAGCAGTTCAAAGGCTCCCTGCCAAGCTTGGTCATCAAAATCGGCAAAAAGTCCTGGGGGCGGTCCGCCTGAGTTTACCACCAGGGCGTCTATGGCCTCACCGTAGCGGGACCGGGCTTCTGCAACCCAGGCTGCAATAGAGTCGGCCCTGGTAACATCCAGCGGATATCCATCAACCTGAACCTCTCTGTTCTGCTTCTGCTCGCTGCTCTGGTTATTTCGCAGTCGAGACAGGGCTTCTGTCACCTTGTTTGCGTCCCGGCTTCCGATCCACACGCGGGATCTTTCCTGCAAAGCCGCTTGAGCGGTGGCAAAGCCCAGGCCTTCGCTCGAGGCCGCTACCAATACTGTTTTTCCGTGTAATTCCAGATTCATACAGAAAAGTATAGAATATACGGATAACTAAAACAAATTGTTCGCTCCTTGATGCTATTTCATAACCGTTATAGGATAGATGTAACGAAATCGGTTAAGGTAGGCCTCAAGAGCTATGCATAAAAAAACAATTGGTTTTCTCGCTGCCCGGCTGGATGATCCCTATCAGCATTCGGTATGGAGCGGGGCTGTGGAGGAAGCGGAAAAGCTCGGCATATCATTAATCTTTTTTGGAGGCCAGCGCCTTGGCAGCCCTGTCGGTTACGAGGCTTTGGACAACATCGCCTTTAACCTTGCAGGAAGAAGCCGGCTTTCAGCCCTAGTGGTAATGACCAATGTCATCGGCACGTATTTAACCCAGGATGACCTGTTTTCCTTTATAAAAAGCCTTAAAAAGGTTCCCCTTGTATCGGTTGGGGTCGCTATACCGGGTGTTCCCAGTGTCTGCATCGATAATGCCGGTGGTATGGTTGCCATGGCTGATCACCTGGTCAATGTCCACCGCCGCAGGAGATTTTTATTCCTCGCAGGCCCGGTGAATCATAATGAATCTATTGCGCGAGAACGGGAATTTTCTGGCCGTATTAAGGCTCTGTTAGGAGAAGAGGCTGAACTGCATATAGAATACTGCAATTTTCAGGAGAGCGAAGCCTGGGATACTACGGCCCGTTTGTTTGCTCAAGGGCTTCCGTATGACGCCATCGTAGCGGCAAACGATTCAATGGCTATGGGTGCCTTAAGAGCCTTGGCTGAGCTGGGGGTGCGGGTCCCTGAGGATGTTTCTGTTACCGGTTTTGACGATACGGAGGATAGCCGCTTTAGTATTCCGCCCCTGACCACAATTCGTCAGGGTACCTATGAGTTAGGGCGGCAAGCCATTAGGTCCTTAGCCATCAATCTTGGCCTTTTGCCAAAGGGGCAGTTGGTTGCCAGTACGGCTCAGGTATCCTTTATTGTCCGTGAATCCTGCGGATGTTCCTCCATGCAAGGCGAAGATCTGGTAGATTTCCATGAGACTGGATCTGAGGAACAGGATAAAAAAAGCGGAACCAAGACCCTGGCACAGCTGGCTCAGGAAGTAAATGGGGCCCTTATGAAGGGCAGAAATCCCGCTACTATCCAATTTCGTTATATAGATTCGCCTTATAAGGAAAAAGCACAAGTTATTATAGCAGAAGGAATAGCCCGATACCAGGCTTCGTTGCGCCGCTCGGTTGAACGGCGGGCTGCGGTGCTGCGGGAAATTGAGGCGTCCCTGGTCGCGTCCTTTGCTTTAACTGATATTCTGTCGGCAGTTGCACGGGGCACACGGACCCTGGGAATATCAGCCTGTTATCTTGCCCTGTTTGAATCCAAGGGGCTGACCCCGGAGTGGGCCCGGCTTTTGCTTGCTTCTGAGGGTACGAAGACACGGATTCTCGCCCCCTATGGGGTGCGCTTCCGTACTGTTGAACTACTGCCCGGGGGCCTCCCGGAACAGTGGAAGTCCTATGTGGTAGAACCCCTCCGTTTCGGTGAGGAACGGCTCGGATATTTAGTTTGTACCGCAGACAGCGAAGACCGGCAGGTTTTCGAGGCCCTCCGCGATCAGGTTTCCGGTGCGATAAAGGGAGCCCTGTTGATGAGCGCTGAACGGGATCGGGAGCTTTATCTTGAGCATCAGGTACGGCTTAGGACCTTGGAACTTTCGACCGCCAATGAACAACTGCGGGAGGAAATTGAGCGGCGCCGTGCTTTGGAACGGGAATTGCTCGATATTTCCAACGATATTATGGCAAGTATTGGCCGTGATATACATGACGATCTGTGCCAAAATATCGCTGGGATCGGCCTCATGGCAGCCATTCTGGAAGGAAGCCTCCGCCGGCTGGACGGACCGGGTGCAGAGGCGGCGGCCAAGTCTGCGGCTGCTATCGCCTCGGCGGCAAGCAGGACCGCATCTCAAGCTAAAGGTATTGCCCGGGGCCTGTATCCTGCAGAACTGGAAGCAAAAGGCCTGGTTGCAGCAGTGGGTGAGCTGGTCCGGGCTGCACAGGAGCGGAGTAGCAGTACTATCACCCTTGAAGTTGATCCCGGATTTAGGGTAAAAAACTCAGAAAAGGCCCTGCAGTTGTATCGGATAGTTCAGGAAGCCTTAAACAATGCGGTTGCCCATGCGAAGGCATCTCTCATTCAGGTTTCGTTGCGGATTGATCGGGAAGCAGTAGAGGTTTCGGTAACCGATAATGGAGTCGGTTTTAATCCCCTGCTGGTTCAGGCTAATGGTCTTGGTTTGCGGATCCTCAAATATCGATCCAGTGTTATTGGGGGAGAGCTTAAAATAAGCTCCCAGGAGCCGGGCTGCTGTATATCCTGCCGGGTAGCGAGGTAAAATCTATGTCCCTACGAAAGTCCTTTGTTGTCATCGATGATCATCCCCTCTACCGGCACGGTGTGGTTGATCTTATTGTACAGGAATTGCATCTTGAACCGGTTGGAGAGGCGGGTTCAATTCCTGAGGCAATGGAACTCCTAAAAAAAACAAATCCAAATCTTGCAATTGTGGATATTTCACTCCAGGAAAAAAATGGTCTTGAGTTGGTTAAGACAATACGGAGTGAATACCCTTCGGTCGCGGTCCTTGTGGTGAGCATGCATGAAGAAAACCTTTACGGTGAACGGGCAATTTCTGCCGGAGCCTCAGGTTATGTGATGAAACACGAAGAACCCTCGGTGCTTCTTAATGCGGTCCGCACCGTTCTGGAAGGCAAGGTTGCGGTCAGCGATAATCTTCGCGAACGGATGCTTTCTGGTATTGTTGGCGGTAAACATTCAGGAGATCCTATCAAACGATTATCCGACCGGGAATTAGAAGTTTTTCGTTTTATAGGGCGGGGCTTTGGAGCCGCTGAAATAGCGGAATTGATGAATTTGTCGGTTAAAACAGTCAATGCATACCGGGACCATATAAAAGAAAAACTTAATATTGCAACCGCAGCCGATTTGCGCCGTTACGCGGTTGAATGGATTGCGGATCAGGAAAAAGCATAGGTCAAACTACCGATAGCCAAATCAGCCTCATTTCCGATAGTAATCAATAATCTTAAAGCGTATTCTGCTGTTGGAGGATAAAATGGGTCTTCGTGTTTCGGAAATTGATTACTATTCGTTGCATGGTATTTGGGGTGCTTATGCGTCATTGGTTTTAGGAAGGATTGGAAAAGGCGCTGGTGTTGTAGTCGGAAATGTACAGCCCCCATCACGGAGCCTTTTTATCGGGTATCAGCTTGGGAACGAAAGTCCCCGTCTTTTTCCCTTTTGTCCCGATACCAGGGTTGGTCTGGATGCGACGGCGTATATCGATCCCGATGCCCCGGCAAAACCGGTACTGGCCCCTCCTGCATATTCTTATTTTCAGAGCCAGGAAATTGAACGTTACATATCTTTAAGCGGAGAGGAATGGAAAGCAGGTCTGGTTTCATTCAAAGTCCATTCATTTTTCGGAAAAGTTCCCGATCCGGCTTTGTCCGATCCAAATGTACTGAGGTCTCATATTCGGCCTGCTATTTATGTAAGCCTTACCTTTGACAATACAGCTCATTCAGAGCCCCTTACGGGAATCTTTGGCATGCAGGGAGTCAGGAGACCCCTCTCTGATAGTACCAACGGAACCATGCTGGGCTTTGCCCATGGCACCGAATGGGGCTTTGCGGTCTTCCCCGAAGAAACTATCGATGAGGTAATGGACTGGCGCGTAGTCGACGCGGTTTTTAACGGGAACCGGCCTCTCCGTCGGCTTGCATCAGAAGGAGCCCTGCGCTTCAAAGTTCCAGGGGGCGAAAAAAAGGTTTATCACATTGCCCTCGGTGTGTATCGAGATGGGGTGATCACCTCAGGCCTTCGTACTCAGAGTTATTATACGAGTCTCTTCCATGATCTGGAGGAGGTGCTGGAATGTGCATTGCGGGATACTTCCAGAATGATGCAGAAGTCCGCACAGCTAGATACAAGTCTTGAACAGAAAAAACTGTCTGATGACCGCAAGTTTTTATTATTCCATGGAATCCATAGTTATTGCGCTAATACGGAACTCCTCATTTCAGAAAAGGGCGATCCAGTCTTTGTGGTTAACGAAGGGGAGTATCAAATGATGAATACCCTGGATCTAACCGTAGACCAGGCATTTTTTGAATTGGAGTATACCCCGTGGACCGTTAAAAATGAGTTGGATTTCTTTGCAGTACGGTCCTCTTACACCGATGCCTACGGACTGGCCTTTTCTCATGATCAGGGTGTGGCCGACTGTTTTACACCCCCTGGTATGTCTACCTACGAACTGCCGCGGCTATCCGAATGCTTTAGTTATATGAGTTTTGAGGAAACCCTCAACTGGGTTTTAACAGCCTCACTGTATGTGAGCCGAACAAAGGATATCCAGTGGTTTACCGATAATGTGCAATATCTAGAAGCCTGCCTTGCTTCTATGAGGGCACGGGACGCCAATCAGGATGGTATTATGGATATAGATTCGGACCGCTGTGCAGGCGGCGCTGAAATTACCACCTATGATTCCCTCGATGTCAGCCTGGGGCAGGCTCGGAATAATTTGTATCTCGGCGTTAAAACCTGGGCTGCCTATGTTTGTTTGGCCTCCCTTTTTGAACACTATGCACCTCAATATGTATCGCATATACAGGAAGCCCGCGAATCCGCACAAAGGGCGGCGAATTCTATCCAGGCCCGGATGTTAGACGAGGGATATATTCCTGCGGTCTTTGAATCAAATAATCGTTCAAAGATCATTCCTGCGGTTGAAGGTCTCGCTTATCCCTATGCCTGCGCTTGGCCCCAGCTTGTGGCTGAGAATGGCCCCTATGGCTCTTTTATTAAAACACTAAAAAAACATCTTGATACGGTACTTGCGCCGGGAGCCTGTCTTGATGCAGTGTCCGGAGGATGGAAGCTGTCTTCAACCAGCTACAATACATGGCTTTCAAAGATATTCCTCAATCAATTCGTAGCAGAAAACATACTAGGCTTTACAGACGAACGGGTCTATCGTGATGGAATACATGCACACTGGCTCCGATCGGGGAGCGCTCAATGGGCTGCTACCGATCAGGTGCATTCATCGGATGGACATGATATGGGCTCTCGTCTGTATCCGCGGCTGGTAACCGCTATTTTATGGACTTTATAAGGAAATTGGCACAAGGACTTTCTATAGGTAAAATGTCCTAGGTAAAAAATCGGCATTAGCCCTATGCCCTTAAAGTGGAAAGGGGTTCATCATGGAAGCCATCCAAATTATAGGAGGGCACGATGATGAAAAAGATGTTCATGTCCGGGTTGCTGCTGGTATCCATGCTGGCAGCGACAAGCATGCTGTTCGCCTCAGGGCAGCAGGCCCAATCAGGGCAGGCTGGTGGGGATAAGCAGGTAAAAATTACCTGGTGGGCTTTGTCCGGCGGAGGCGGGGCAGATGATCCCCGGGAAAATATCCGTAAACAAATAATAGCTGATTTTGAAAAAGCAAATCCCAATGTAAAAATTGACCTAGTCATGCTCGAAAACGAAGCCTTTAAACAAAAGGTCCAAGTAGCTGTGCAGGCTGGGACTCCTCCAGACCTCTTCCATTCATGGGGAGGCGGGGTCATGGTTGAATATGCCAAGGCTGGCGCGCTCAAGGATATTACCAGTTTCGTACAGTCCGAATTGACCTCCTCTATCGGTAAGGGCGCCTTGGAAGTCTATAGTTACGATGGCAAATTTTACGGCGCACCCTACGACATGGGTGCTGTAGGATTGTGGTACAACAAAGATGCTCTTGCCAAAGCTGGTGTTTCTGTTCCAAAAACCTGGGATGAGCTTTTGGCTGCTGTTCCCAAACTCAAAGCTGCAGGCTATGTACCGATATCCCTCGGCGCTGGTGACCGCTGGCCCGCCCATTTCTGGTGGGTTTACCTGGCCATGAGACTTGGCGGTAAGGAAGCTTTTGATAAGGCTTACAGCGGAAAGGGTTCATTTAAGGATGCTCCCTTTGTAAAGGCTGGGGAATTGCTCTTGCAGCTCAAGAACCTGGAACCCTTCCAGACCGGCTATCTTGGAGCAACCTATGATAACCAGGCTGCGGTCATGGGTAACGGCCAGGCTGCTATGGAACTTATGGGACAGTGGGCCCAGGATGTTCAGGTTGCAAACTCCGCCAATGGAAAGGGTCTTGGAGACGCCCTCGCATGGGCTCCCTTCCCGGCAGTAGCAGGCGGTCAGGGTAAACTCACGGATGCCATGGGCGGCGGCGGCGGCTATGTGGTCGGTAAAAATGCCCCCAAAGAAACCCTTGATTTCCTCAAGTTTTTCCTGCAGCGCCAATACAACGAAGCTCTGGTAAAAATTGAAGGCACCATTCCTGTTGTAAAGGGTGCAGAAGTTGCGCTCAAGGAACGGCCCAATCATATGGCTATCGCCCAGGCTGTCGCAAATGCCGGCTATTATCAGCTGTACTATGATCAGTATCTGCCTCCCGCAGTCGGCGAAGCGGTAAAGGATGCGGTTGTCGGCCTCCTGGCTGGCAAGCTGAATCCTGCCCAGTGTGCAGCGGCAATCGATGATGCATGGCAGAAGGAACGGACAAAAAAATAACATGCTTGCCCTGTGGGCTATAGCCTTGTAAGTACGATTGTAAGCTGGCCGGGTATCGCCTGGCCAGCTTGCTTAATAATGGATGTGAAGGGATGAAACGAACTGGTATCAACGCAATTGTATTGATAGCGCCTGCTTTCTTATTGTTTTCATTGTTTGTAGTTTTACCCGTATTACAGGCTGCGTATTATTCTTTGTTTGAATGGAACGGAATCGGGCCGCTGCGGGTTTTCCGCGGAATTGGAAATTTTATCCAAATATTCCAGCATCAAATTTTTCATACCGCATTGGCGAATAATATTAAAATTGTTATCGCATCTCTGTTGCTTCAATTACCGCTTGCTTTCATTATCGCCCTTCTTATAGGAAGAAAACGCTTTAAGGGTGAGATGTTTTTCAGGGGTGTATTTTTCTTTCCCTATATTATAGCTGAAATTGTAGTCGGTATTATCTGGCGATTTATCTATTATCCTGAATTTGGCATACCCACACTGGTCCTTCAGCTCTTGACTGGACAAAAACAACAGATTGGCCTCTTGGGAGATCCTGCGGTTGCTTTTTATGCAGTGCTCGTTGTCATTCTATGGAAATATCTAGGATTTCATTTAATTTTGTTTATTGCGGGTTTGCAGAGTGTACCCGCTGAACTGGAAGATGCGGCTGTCGTTGATGGTGCCAATACGTTTCAGACTATATGGCATATCATCATTCCCAGTATGAAAGGTACCTTTATCATTTCTATTTTCCAATCAGTTATCGGCTCCTTTAATGTATTCGATGTGGTCTGGGCTATGGGGCAGGGTGGGCCGGTAAACTCTACCGAGACCATTGTAACCTATCTCTATAATTTTGGATTCAGACGTTTTAACTTTGGTTATGGAAGCGCTGTGGCTGTGATTCTGTTCTTTATATGTCTGATCTTTAATGTGTTTTACCAGCGTTATGTCGTAGGAGAAGAAAAAAATGGTGCCAGGAAATAAAAACGCCTCATTATATGCTTTTAATGCACGGCTTTTAGCATATCTGAGAATCCTGTTGATATTGGTATTGTCGGCAGTTGCCCTCTTTCCAATATATGCGGTCCTTGTAAACAGCTTTAAGAATAATGGTGAAATATTTGCAAGCCCCTTTACGCTGCCATCTGTTTTTACTGCCTCAGCCTATGTTGGAATTTTAACAAAAAACGCAGATTTTTGGATCTTTCTCACCAATTCCTGTCTGGTTGCCTTGGGAACTATAAGCCTTAATCTTCTGGTTTCATTTATGGCGGCCCTCGCCTTATCACGGCTCCATTTCAGGGGAAGAACTGTGTTTTATAACTATTTTATCATGGGTATGCTCTTCCCCATCACGGTCGCCATTTTGCCCCTTTATCTCCAATTGCGGGCTTTGAACCTTATCGGTTCATTAAATGGGGTTGTTCTTTCACAAGTCGCTTTTTCAATTCCGATGAGTGTATTTATCCTCACCAATTTTTTCAAAGAAGTACCGCAGGAATTGCAGGAAGCTACCCAGGTTGATGGAGGAGGAATTTGGACCTTCGGTTTTCGGGTTTTGCTCCCCATTTCCGGCCCGGTTGTGTCCACGGTAACTATTCTCACCTTTATTCAGAGCTGGAATCAGTTTCTGCTACCCCTATTGGTTCTGGATAACCGGAAAACCTTTACCATACCGCTGGGGGTAATGCAGTACCAGGGACAGTTTACTTCGGGCTGGAATTTCATCATGGCCTTTATTACGATTTCCATGATTCCGATGGTTCTGTTTTATCTGTTCCTTCAGAAGTACATAGTTTCAGGACTCACTGCGGGCGCAATAAAGGGCTAGGTATAAAAATGAGTAAAATGGGCCTCCCAATCTTAAAAAATACAGTTGCACTGTAGCCTATGAGCCTATACAATTGGAATATCTGTTAAGAGGGAGGACTACATGAAACGTGTGATTCATTTTGTATTTGCCGGTCTTGTTCTGCTCAGCGGAGTTGCTTTTGCTCAGCAGAAATTCATTGCGATTGGAACGGGAGGAGCCGCAGGAACCTATTACCCCTTAGGCGGAGCCATGGCAGAAATATGGAATAGCTCCATTAAAGGGATGAATGCCACTGCCCAGACTACCGGTGCCTCGGTTGCAAACATCAATCTGCTTCGGGAAAACAAAGTTGATATTATCTTTGTGCAGAACGATGTCGCTTTTTACGCTTTAAACGGAACAGAGCTGCTCAAGGATAAGGCTTTTAAGGAACTGCGTGGTATGGCCTGTCTCTACGATGAAACTGTGCAGCTTGTCGCTCTCTCTGATTCGGGCATTAAAACCGTAGCAGACCTTAAAGGTAAGCGGGTTTCTGTTGGCGCTGCCGGTTCCGGCGTAGAAGCCAACGCTCGGCAAATACTGGAAGCCGCAGGCCTAACCTATAACGATATCAAGGTCCAGTATCTCTCTTTTGCCGAATCAGCCAGCAACCTCAAGGACGGCAATATTGATGCAGCCTTTACCACCGCTGGTTACCCCACTGCGGCTATACAGGATCTCGGCGCTTCCCGTAAGATTACCATTGTTCCGGTGGACGGAGCTGTAGCCGATAAGCTTCTGAAGCAATGGCCATTTTACAGTGTAACGGTTATCCCCGCAAACACCTACCAGGGCGTGAGTGCTGATGTTAAAACCGTTTCTGTAAAATCCATGCTGGCGGTGAGTTCCAAGCTGCCCGCCGATACGGTATATGAACTCCTTAAGTCCTTGTACGCAAACCAGGCTAAACTGGTTGCGGCTCATAAGCAGGGCGCTAACATTAAGATTGAAACCGCAAAGGTTGGTATGTCGATTCCGCTCCATGTGGGGGCTGAAAAATTCTTTGCAGAAGTAAAGCGCTAATACACTAACCTGTTGCATTTTACATGTATGGTTTTGCCGCCGCATTACTGGCTATACCGGGAAATGCGGCGGTTTGTCATCATTTTTATCCTTTTATTTCCCCTAAGCTCTCTGTTAGCCCAAAATACCAATGGAGTCACCGCTCTATGTGTTTCTCAAGCGGGAAAGACTCTTGCTGAATTAATCTTACCCGAGAATGGGGAGTTTATATTAACCTATACCCACTCCATTCATAAACGGCCGGTTTATGAATATTACCGAGCCGAATCTGGAATGCTGCATTTATATGAATTACGTTACGACACCACTTCGACAGGAATGCCTTCGGATAGTGAAGGGGGCTTTCGTATAGAAAATGGTTTTTTTGTTTTAACCATGAACCGATGGTTTATAATGCTGCCCATTTTTATTTCCCCAATTCCCGGTCATGGTGTTATAATAAATGAGCGTCTGTATCCCTTTACAACATGGGCTCAGGAGGAGACCGCAATAGAGTTATCATGTAACTCAGTTACTCACAAAGGTTTTCCATGAGGTTTTCTCAAGTATACGAAAATATACAGAGCCTGTTGATGAAATGTGTTATGTATTGTATCAACCTACAGGTATATATATGGTCTAAAAAGGATGGATTTGCATGGAACAATCGACAGAATCTTCAACGGACAGCCAGGAAATCTTAAAGAAATTTGACAAAGAAGCGGATTATCGAAGCCTTAAAGGCTTTGGCGCACGACTTGTTTCCGCCCTCGCTATCACCTTTGCGGTATTTCAGCTGTATACGGCCGTATTTGGTGTTCTGGATGCGATGATTCAGCGGTCCATTCATCTTTCTTTCGGCCTTTGTCTTATTTTCCTCCTGTATCCTACAAAAAAAAGCTGGAGTAGGGACAAGCTCCATCCGTTTGATGCGTTTCTTGCAGTGTTGGGCGCCCTGTCCCCGTTGTATATTGTAATATTTTATCAAGAACTGGTTCAAAGGGCGGGCATGTCAACGCCTTTTGATATTGTAGCTGGGATCATAGGTCTGATTCTTGTACTAGAAGCGGCTCGCCGCGTAGTAGGTCTTCCCATGGTGGTTATTGCCCTCGTTTTCATAGTCTATGCTCTTGCAGGGCCCTATATACCAGGCAAGCTAGCCCACCGGGGAGCGGATTTCTCTACCCTTGTAGGACACCTCTTTTTTACCACCGAAGGTATATTTGGTATCCCTATCGGAGTATCTAGTACCTTTATCTTTCTTTTTATTCTTTTTGGCGCCTATCTCGAACGGACAGGCCTTGGACAGTTTTTTATAGATTTGGCCAATGCAGTGGCAGGCTGGACCGCCGGTGGACCAGCAAAGGTAGCTGTATTGTCCAGCGGCCTTATGGGAACCGTATCTGGCTCATCGGTGGCTAATGTGGTTGGAACCGGCAGTTTTACTATTCCGATGATGAAAAAACTTGGTTATAAGCCTGAATTTGCCGGAGCGGTGGAAGCCACCGCGTCCACCGGCGGTCAGCTCATGCCTCCCATTATGGGTGCCGCAGCCTTCCTCATGGCGGAATTTACCAGCATACCCTATGCCCGCATTATCGGTGCTGCAGCGATTCCTGCCGTTTTGTATTACCTTGGAGTATGGTCCGGGGTGCATTTCGAAGCCCGGCGCCTTGGCCTTCGGGGCCTTTCACGGGAAGAACTGCCAAAGTTCAAGACAATTATGCTTGAGCGAGGCCACCTCATGATACCGCTCGTGGTAATCGTTTACCTGCTAGTTTCTGGCTACACACCGATGAAGGCAGCCCTCTGGGCAATTATTCTTTCCATAGCCGCGTCCTGGCTCAGAAAATCTACCAGAATGGCTCCTATAGAAATTGTACGGGGCTTGGAATCTGGAGCCCGCGCAGCTCTTGGTATTATAGCTGCAACCGCCTGCGCCGGCGTTATTATTGGTGTGGTTACGCTCACGGGGCTTGGTCTAAAGCTAGGTTCCCTTTTGGTAAGTCTGGCCCATGGCCAATTGCTTCCCACCCTTTTCTTTACAATGATTACCTCGCTTATTTTGGGAATGGGTGTACCCACTACGGCAAATTATGTCATTACCTCCACTATCACCGCTCCGGCTATCGTAATTATTCTTAGTAAGATTGCCGGTCTTGATTCTACATTGGCAGCTCCTGCGGCAATCATATTGCCTGCTCATATGTTCGCCTTCTATTTTGGAATTATAGCCGATGTGACGCCTCCAGTGGCCCTCGCAGCTTTCGCCGGAGCGGGTATTGCGAAAGCGAATCCCTTAAAAACGGGACTTAATGCATCCAAGTTGGCTATTGCAGCTTTCCTTGTGCCCTACATTTTTGTGCTTAATCCCCAGATACTTCTTTTTAATGTAACAGCCGCTGGGCTTATCTGGATGCTGATCACCAGTATAATCGGTATTGTTGCTCTTGCTGCAGGGGTTAACGGATTTTTTAAAACCAATATGGCCTGGTATGAACGGATCGCTGCCTCTGCCGGCGGGATTATGCTGGTGTATCCTGGCCTTAGTACGGACCTTGTTGGTGCTGCGGTCTTATTGCTCGTATTCTTCTTCCAGGAATACAAGGCTCGGCGGAAAATCTAGCAACAGCTTTGTAATTGCGTGCGGTTGCTTTGCATCCGCTTTTCAAATCATAGATTTCAAGGTAGTTCTTTTACAACTTAGATTGTTTTGAAAGGGGCCTTGGTAGGCTTAGTTTGTAACTCAAGCTGCCATTCGGGCAGCTTGATACACAAACGAGGCAGCGGGAACAGGAAAATGCGTCTCCTGGTCGCTCTAGATTCTTTTTATACAAGCTGAACTTTTTTTGTTCCAGAACTGGCATATAACAGGATGTATCACATTTTCCGCAGGAAAGGCAGGTGTCCTTATTAAGGTTAATTCTAAAGAGGGAAAACCGATTTAGGGCTCCTGAAATCCATGCGATGGGACACCCAAGCTTATGGTACTGGTACATTTGAATGAATTTGTTGTTTTCCCCGCCCATGCCCATCATTAATTCCATCATAAAGCCAATAGGACAGGCCCAGCGGCAGAAGACTTTGCCAAAAAATATACCACTCCCAACCCCTATGCCCAAAATAATCCATAGATTTAAATGAAGCATTGAAAGTCCTGCATACAAGCCAATTGCAAAAAGAGCTTGTATCCATCGTCGTTTGGATGCAAGCAGACTCACAAGTCTATTTTTCTTTTGTGGTTTTATTGTCCTCATATAAGCTCCTTATATATAGAAAAACATATATTGACAAATATTTATATTTTAATATATATGATGATTATCTATTTTGCAAGCTCGTAGGAGGATTTAAAACTATGAATGTAAAAGTCGAACCCCATCGCTGTCCGCAAAATCATCCCTGTCCGGTGGTTCGGGTCTGCCCAACCGGAGCGATCCGGCAACGCGGTTATGCAGCCCCTGAAATAGATAAAGCCAAATGCATCAACTGCGGCCGTTGTATTCGCTATTGCGGGTTCGGTGCAATTCGAAGTGCCTAAAAGAGCAGGCTGAGGCTAAAGGCGGCCCAGCCGGAAAGGGCCAGAGTCCCGGCTATGATGACAAGGAGCCGGGACCGGTTACGGGACTGTTCCAGCCTGTTCAGCTCCTGCTCCGCCGCTTGTTTGTACTCGCTGAAGGATTGTTCCAAGCTCTTCAAGGAGTTTTCCGTTTTCTGCAAGGAGTCCTTCAGCTGTGTCGATTCCTCGAGCGATATCTGTACATGTTGTCTGAGCTCTATCGAGCTGGTCTGCAATGCTTCCAGTTCTATCCGCAGCATTTCGAGCTCGGTTTTCGATTCGGTAAGCCTGTTCTCTAATGCAGATGAGTTCTTCCTGGAGTTTTCCAGCTCGTTCCTGAGCATCTCGTTGAGCCTTCCGAGCCGTGTCGAGATCTCGGTAAGCCGCAAGAGCTCGCTCTCTAAGTTCTTCCCGGTCACTGCTGGTTCTTCGCCAAAAATAAAAGCCCGCGGCCAGAACACCAACCATACAACCGACAATAAAAGCGGCAACAACCTGTTTATGAACCTGTAGCATCGTTTTTTTTCCTGCATAGAATTAAGTCAGTGTACACCGGGGATTAAAAAAACGTCAAAGATTTAATAGAAAATTAGTACTATAGGCAGGAATTTTTTTCTATTTTGCGTTACTATGTATCTATACGGATGTATGGCTGAGGAGGAGTGCCCATGGCTTGGGTTAGTTTTTTTAAAAAATCAATTTGGTTTTTGCTTGTTACCGGAGTGCTGTTTTCCTGCGCTTCTTTTCAAACAAATATGTTTATACAGAACAATCTAAGCGAGGAAGAAAAGGCGGAACTTATTTTCCAAAAGGGGCTTACTTTATATAATACCAAACTTATCGAAAAAAATGATTTAAAAGCCATCCCTGAAGTCCGCAGCTATTTTGTTGCCGCATTACGGGCAAATCCTGACCATTTGCGAGCTCAGGAATATCTTGTAAAAACCGATACATTCAAAACGACGAGACTCGAAACCTATATTGCCCGCGCCAAGACTCTGAAGGACAAGAAAACAAGGACCGATGCTGAGGATTTTGAACTCGTTATGGCGATAAAACATGCCCAGGAGATCAACAATCTTAACGGAGACGTGGTTAAGCTTTGGTTAGATACGGGGGATGTGCGAAAGCAGGTGATACAACGCAGGACAAGCCGGCTTGCTGATTTGGATAAATCGATACGAACTATAAAAAATAAAGCCGAACTGAACAGACAGCTTATACTTGCGGTTAAATTGATGAATGAAATTAAGCAGCTTGATGCCTCAAACAAGGATGCGGCGGCTCTTAAAAAATCGATAGATGAATATGTAACAACTCTTGTTTTAGCAGATACCAATGATGCGGCAGGAAAACTAAGCCAAAAAAAATACCAGGATGCGGAACTGGCGCTCATCAATGCAGAAAAAACCTATGGCGCACTGCAGAAGACGCCCTTGCCAGAACTGAGCAAGGTAAAATACCAGCTCTATTTTTCCTGGGCTGAAAGCCTCTATGCGGAAAAAAAATACCAATCCGCGGAGGCTCGCATAAATGCAGCCCTGCAGGTCGAAAAAACTCCAGAAGCGGCGGAGCTGAAAAATAAAATAGCCAAGAATACCGGCACCGTAACCGCTCCTACAGCCGCGAAACAAGGTACGGCAAGCAAAACAAAAAACACAGTTCCCCAGCGGGACTATGACGCGGAACTTCCTGATTTGCTGGTTATCATTGACGGTACCATAGAACGGGGAGACTTGGTTAAAGCCTGGGACTTGGTAAATGCAAACATGGTGCAGCTCAAACTACAAAGCAACAAAGACAAGCTTGCTTCTCGGAAAAATACTATTATGAGTAAAGTCAAAGATCTCTATGCTGAATCAATTAATGCGTATAATTCAGAAGACTATGAAATTGCCCGTGATGGTTTTAGGATAATTGTACGCATTGATCCTGGTTACGAGCAGGCTCAAGCATATTTAGATAGGTCAAATAACAAACTGCGGGCCCTTGCAGGATCCGATTAGGAGTGCCTTTCATGAAAAATTCTCAATACAGTGTTTTTTCACTGCTTGATGCGCTTGGTGCCTTGATATGTATTGCCTGGTTCGTTTTTCCAGTAGCCGCCGGTCCTGTATCCGACGGAGGCAATCTCAACTTGTATGTACCCTATTCCATGCCGGTACTTTTTTTGCAACAGGAAGGGCTGACGTTTTTTACCCTAAGCCTCTTTCTAATCTACCTGGTTCCTCTTTTTAGCCTGTTTAGGATTTTAAGCTTTTTTATGCCCTCTCGGTTTGGACGTTTTGCACAGCCGGAGTACTTTCTCGTAGCGGTCATCCGGTTTCTGATGACGGTTATTATGGTGTTCCCCTGGCTTGTACCCATGCTACGCTATGCCGATTCTGCAGATTATTTTAAACATATTCCTCTCGCTCCCTATAATTTTGCAGGTATTTCTGTAGCCGGGAATATTGCTTCCGTTGTGATCCTCCTTAAGCTGCTCAATAAGCGGGATCAGTTTGTGAGGGAGTATAAGGAATACAAGCGGAGTCTAGAAAAAAATACCTTTTTGGATTTTATTTTTCGTATTCGAACCAAGTTATTTTTCTTCTTCATCGGTCTTATAACCATTATTATTGGGACCCTCTCTTTGCTGCTCTTGCAAAGTTACAAGAATACGATAATAAAAGCTGTTTCCGATGGTGCACGCAGCCAGGTTGAACAGGCTTCTTCCATCTATCGTGTAAATCTGGGTGATTCGATCGCCATGTTTGAATATTTGAACCGGCAGCTTGAACTCAATAAAAAAGCAGAGTTCCCCAATGAATATATATCAATTTATACGGATCTAAAAACAGTTCAGTATATTGCAGAAACAATGGAACTTCGTGCTGCTTTCAGGCTCGAATATTCTACCTTATCTCCTAACCAGCAATTCCCGTCCTTGCCAGCCTTGGACGCAAGGGGAGCTTCGGAGTATATCAAGAAATTTCTCCAAACACGAGGAATTGTGAGCTCCTATGAGCCGGAAACTGACAGCCGTCTGTTTATAGGTCCCATTTTAAAACCAGAAACAGTAAAAATAGGAGAAAACAGGGTAAGACAAGAGCGCCTTTTAGGCTTTACGATCATGGCTTTCAGAGAATCGGTGATTATGAAGCCCTTCTATAAAACGAGGGTTCTCGTCATCACCTTGACCTTGCTGTTCCTCTATTTGGCTATTGTGATGGTTTATCTGATTGGCAACTATATTGTAAACCCCCTCTTATTTCTGAGGATGAATGTTCGGAAAATCTCCGATAACCTCCAGTCTATGATTCGGGGAACCGTGCGGGTATCATCAAACGCCCTTGTCTATTCAGATTATGTTCGCAGCAGGGATGAAATTAAAAGTCTTTCTCATGAAATTGGTAACATGGTAACGGTACTCAAGGGTGTTATTCCTTACATTTCAGCATCTACCCTTAAGCAGGCTGAGAAGGGGACGGCCAGCAGTACAAACCGGGAGCTTGCCTTTTTATTTACCGATATTCGGGGTTTCACGAGTCTTTGTGAAGGTCTTGAACCGGATCAGGTTGTTTCGATATTGAATCGTTATTTGGATCTTGAGACAGAAATTATTCTGCAAAACGATGGAGATGTAGACAAGTTTGTAGGTGATGAAATGATGGCCTTTTTTGACGGCCCGCACAAGGAATTACATGCTTGTAAGGCTGCCATGCAAATCCGCCACGCTATGATGCAGGAAAGGGAGCTCCGGGAAAAAGAAGGCAAACAGGTTGTGAGCATCGGAATTGGCATTAATTCGGGTCCTGTCGTATTTGGTTCCGTTGGAGCCCGGGATCGGATGGATTTCACTTCCATTGGCGATACGGTAAACCTGGCGGCCCGGCTCGAAGGGGCGAATAAACAGTACAATTCAAAGTCTATTATTACAGAGGCAGTGTATTTGAAAGTTCAGGATGCATTTATCTGCAGGGAATTAGATTTTATCGCGGTAAAAGGCAAGACCGAACCGGTGCGTATTTTTGAAATTTTACAGGAAAAAGACAAGGCTCAAGCTAAATTACTGCAAATTAAAGACCTGTTCGAAAAGGGTCTTGCGGCGTACCGCAGGCAAAACTGGAAAACCGCCGCTGCGGCCTTTGCAAAAAATGTAGAGCTCTATAAGGATGGGCCTTCCGAAGTATTTTTGCGGAGGGTTATCTATTTTGATAAAAATCCGCCCGGAAAGGACTGGGATGGTGTCTTCCGGGCAACTGAAAAATAATCGATTGAGCGTGGTTGCCCTCGGTTTATTTGAAAGCGCATGTAGCCGCTGCGGATTAAGTCTCTCCTGTTAATTTCTCGAGCTGCTCCAATGCTGCACGCCATGAGAGGGCGGCGCATTTTAAGCGGACCGGCAGGCGGGCGACGCCTTTAAATGCCATGGCGTCTCCCAGCTTGTCCAATTCTGCCACGTCCCGCTCTCCCCGCAGGACAGCGAGAAAAAGATGGACCATTTCTTTTGCCTCTGCGAGAGTTTTCCCTTCTAACAGTTCCGCGAGAACATCGGCGGAACTCATGGAAATGGAGCAGCCAGAACCGTCAAAGGCAGTCTCGGCAATTTTCCCGTCCGGACCCAAAGAAATAGAAACGCGGACCTTGTCTCCGCAGGACGGATTCTGCACAAAAGGAATGGAATCGAGGGGCCGCTTGTGCTGGGGATTTTTATAATGATCTCGAATAATCTCTTCGTAAAGGCTGTCAAAGGTGTCGCTCATGGTACTTTACAGCTCCTTCCGGGCTTTGTGCAGCATATCGGCAATATAATGCACTTCCTCTAGTGTGTTGTATGCGCCAAAGCTAACACGGGCTGATGAAACAACCCCAAGCCGTTGGGCTAAAGGATGGGCACAGTGGTGGCCTGCCCGTACGGTAATTCCATATCGGTCTAGGTATGCAGCCAGGTCATGGGCATGAACGCCCTCCATGGTAAGGGCCACAATACCTGCCCGCCTGCCTTGAGGGGCTCCGGGTTGGGACCCTAAAATGCGAATGCCCGGAATGTCCTTTATTTCGTTTATTAATAGCTGGGCCAGCTCTGACTCATAGCGGCCGAGGTCTTCGTGCCCCAGTCCTTCGAGCCATCGGGCGGCCTCGGCTATACCTACCGCTTGCGCGACGGGCGGTGTTCCTGCTTCGAATTTATAGGGAATTTCGTTGGGTGTAAAACCTTCGAGCCGCACCTCACTAATCATGTCTCCACCGCCCATAAAGGGGGGAATCATCTCGAGCCATTTCCGTTTACCGTACAGGAGCCCAATACCGAAGGGCCCGTACATTTTGTGGCCCGAAAAGGCAAGAAAATCTGGATCGAGGCTGCGGACATTAAGCGGTTCCGCCGGTATGGCCTGGGCTGCATCAAGCAGTACCGGAATGCCCGCTTCATGTGCCAGAGTTATAACAGTCTCCACAGGGTTCCTTGTACCGAGGACGTTAGAAACCATGGTCATGGCGATAAGTCTTGTCCGTTTACCTATAAGCTGATGTAGTGCTTCTAGGTTAAGGAGCCCCTCATCGGTAATGGGGATAAATTTTAGCTTGATGCCGCGGCGAAGCGCGAGCTGTTGCCAGGGGACCAGGTTCGCATGGTGTTCCATTTCGGTCAGGATGATTTCGTCCCCAGCCGAGAGGGTTTCTCCAAAGCTGTGGGCAAGCAGGTTTATGGCCTCGGTGGTTCCCCGGGTAAATACACATTCCTCTGGAGCGGCCCCAATAAAGTGGGCTAGGGTTTTTCGACTTTCTTCGTAGAGACCCGTGGCCGCTTCGCCTAAATTGTAGATCGCCCGGTGTACGTTTGCGCAGGCTCTCGTATAAAGTCCCTGTTCGGCATCCAGCACAGAGCGGGGCTTCTGGCTTGTGGCTGCGTTGTCCACATAAACAAGATGTGGGTACTGGTCAAAGAGGGGATATTGTTTCTTTATAAACCGAGCAACGCTGCTATTCTCCTCCACGGAGAAGTCCAACGAAAAGGTCTTTTGGTTTATATCTGCAAGGGCGTTCATCGAACTGCTCCCTGAACCGTCTTCGTAGTGGCAGCTGTACTTGCTGCATTGTTAGTAAGGAGCAGGGCCGAAACGGCTTCTTCGGCTTCCTCCGCAAGGCTGGGAGGAAAGCGGTTTAAGATTGATGAAAGGTGCCCCATGACAAGGAGTTCTTTTGCTTCTTCTGGAGACAGTCCCCGGCTCATGATATAAAAAAGTTCCTCTTCCCGGGGGCCGCCAGTGGTAGAGCCATGGCTGCATGCTACGTCATCGGTTTCTATCTGAAGCTGGGGGAGACTTTCTGCCCGGCAGCCATCATTTAAAACCATGTTGCGGTTACTGAGGTATGCGTCAGTTCCGGCCGCCCGGTTATCCACATGAATAAGCCCCTTAAAGACCAGGTGAGAAGAATCTTTCAGGGCCGATTTTAAGGTGGTTCTGCTTTTACTCTGTTTCCCGAAGTGATGGGTTTGCAGCGTATGAAGTCGGTTTGTGCTGTTTCGGGACCCGTAGGCTCCTGCGTAATCTAGTACCGCTTCTGCCCCTTCTAGCACCGCTTCGGTGTGGTAAGTGCCTTCTCCTTCATCCAAAATGAGTTCTGTGAGTTTTAGGCTGCTCTGCTCCTTGAGCAAAATGGAAGTTTGCACCCGGTTCTGTACCGACGCAGGCAGTCCTGAAAGGATAAAGAGTTCCAAGGAAGATCCCGGCTCAAGAATAATAGAAAGCTGCCGCTCTGCCGGGGCGCTCGGCGACATTTTGTCCCTCTGATCAATCCGCACAATGAGCTGTCTGGCTTCATTCGCTGGCACGGGAATGCGGAGGGGACCTGTCATTTCATCAATATAAAATAGTATTTGGTCTTTCATCCTACAGAGCCCTCCATTTCGAGTTCTATGAGCCGGTTTAGTTCCACGGCGTACTCCATAGGGAGTTCCTTAACCAGGGGATCGATAAAACCGTTCACAATCATGACCGCCGCTTCTTCTTCGGATAGCCCCCGGCTCATCAGGTAGAAGAGCTGGTCTTCGCTGATTTTGGAAACCTTCGCTTCGTGTTCCATGGCTGCATCTTCGGACCGGATATCCATGACTGGATAGGTGTTAGATTTGGACTTCTCGTCCAGAATAAGGGCGTCGCATTCGACCTTTGATTTAACGTTATGGAGCCCCGCTTCCATCTTTACCATGCCGCGGTAGCTCGCGATTCCTCCGTCTTTAGAAATCGACTTGGAGGTGACGACGCTGGAAGTGTTGGATGCAAAGTGGAAGATTTTTGCCCCCGTATCCTGTTCCTGGCCTTTTCCAGCAAAGGCTATTGAGAGCACCTCGCCCCGGGCCCCTTCGCCCATAAGGAATATGGCCGGGTACTTCATGGTTACCTTAGAGCCGATGTTACCGTCTACCCATTCCATGACGGCCCCTTCGTAGGCAAAGGCTCGTTTGGTGACCAAATTGTACATGTTGCTTGACCAGTTCTGCACTGTAGAATAGCGGATCCGGGCGTTTTTAAGAGCGATGATTTCGACTACCGCTGAGTGGAGGCTGTCCTTGGAAAAGACCGGTGCGGTGCAGCCTTCGATATAGTGAACGAAGGCGCCTTCGTCAGCAATGATAAGGGTTCGTTCAAATTGGCCAAAGGCTTGGGAATTTACACGGAAATAGGCCTGGAGGGGAATGTCCACATGAACTCCCGGCGGGACATAGATAAAAGACCCACCTGACCAGACTGCGCTGTTGAGGGCAGCGAATTTGTTATCGTCCGGGGGCACAATTGTGCCGAAAAAGCGTTTTACGATTTCGGGGTGTTCTCTGACCGCGGTTTCCACGTCAGAAAAGAGAACTCCCTTCTTTTCCAGGTCCTGCCGTATATTGTGGTATACCATTTCAGAGTCATACTGGGCACCCACACCGGCGAGAAACTTTCGTTCCGCTTCAGGGACCCCAAGCCGTTCGTAAGTCCGCTTTATTTCTTCCGGCAGTTCTTCCCAGGAACGGGAAGAACCCTCGGTTGGTTTTGCGTAATAGGTCATGTCATCGAAGCGGAGCTGAGATAGATTGCCACCCCAACTTGGCATGGGGAGCTTTTGGAATAGCTCGAGTGAACGGAGCCGGAATCGCCGCATCCATTCGGGTTCGTTTTTAGCATCGCTTATGGCAATAACCGTATCCCGGGTGAGTCCCTGGCCTGTTTTTACAATGGACCTGTCAGGCATGGAGAACCCAAAGCGTTCTTCGTATCCTGATCCGATCCGTTTAAGTTCTTCGTGTATTTCTTGTTCTTTTACGAGAATCGCGCTTTCAGCTGGCATAGACCGCCTCCCGTGCCGCGCCGGTTAGGCGTCGGACTCCGTCATAGCCATCTTTTTCCAGGAGTTCCACGAGTTCAAAACCACCTGATGCGGCGATGCGGCCCCGCTCAAGGATATGGACCGCGTCGGGACGAACCAGGTCTAAGAGCCTGCGGTAATGGGTAATAACAAGGGCAGAAAAGCCCTGGCCCCGCATCCTGTTTATGCCCGCGGCTACGATTTTAAGGGCATCTACATCGAGTCCCGAATCGGTTTCGTCAAAAATAGCAAACCGAGGTTTCAGTGTAAGTAGCTGGAGGATTTCCATTCGCTTTTTTTCGCCCCCGGAAAAGCCTTCATTCAGGTAACGGTTTACAAATGAGGGGTCAATCTCCAGGAATGCAAGATTTTGTTTTAATTCTGCAAGAAAGGCTGAAGCGTTTTTAGGAGGATCTCTACGGAGATCTGCAATCCGTTTTAAGAATTTAGATACCGTTACCCCCGGAATTTCTGCCGGGTACTGAAAGGCGAGAAAGAGGCCCCGCCGGGCCCGTTCAGAGACTTCCAGGTCAAGAAGCGATTCACCGTCGAGGAAGACGCTTCCGCTGGAAACAGTATAACTGGGATGCCCCATGAGTACATTGGCCAGGGTGCTCTTGCCATGACCGTTGGGGCCCATCAACGCATGAACCTCGCCATCCGGCACAGAGAGATTCAAGTCCGACAATATGACCTTGGATTCCAGGCCCGCTGTTAGATGTTCTATCAATAAACCCTTCATACTTCCTCCTACCAAATGGGGTACCCTAAATCCAGCCTGATTTCCTCCGATGCCCGTTCGGCGGTCCAGAAGGGGTCCCACACAATATTCGCCCTAATGGCGTTTAGTCCTGTTTTTTCGCGCAGGGTTAAAATAATATCCGTCCTGAGCTGTTCGCCGATGGGACAACCCGGGGAGGTGAGGGTAAAATCTACCTCGATCCACTCGCCCTTCTGTTCTGCTCGGTACACCAGCCCCAGGTCCACAATGTTGTAGCCCAGCTCCGGGTCTTCCACGGCCCGCAGCATGTCCAGGATTTCCTGTTCTGTAAAAGTGGTTGCCATATATACGACTAATTTAGTAATATTTGTATATAAAATCAAGCCCTTGCAGCAATGGAGAGGGAATCAAGAGGTAATGATGCGTGTTTTGATTGTGTTAGCCTATCCTAAAAAAGAAGGTTTTAATCGTGCGATTGCCCGAGAGGTTCAGAAGTATTTCCAGAAAGATAGTTCTGTAACTAGCACTTTTGTGGATCTCTATGCAGACCGCTTTGATCCGGTATTAAGTGAAGATGAGATCCCGCGGAAATTCAGTTTTGATGAGACTACCCTGCGGTACCAGCAATATATTAAGGATGCGGATCGAGTAGTATTTATTCATCCAGACTGGTGGGGCGGCCCGCCGGCGATTCTTAAGGGTTTTCTTGACCGGGTGTTCCGCCCCGGCGTGGCCTATGGCTTCCGGGAAGCGGACTTCCGCAATGCCGATACCCCAGGACTTTTTACCGATAAACGCTTTGACGTATTTATTACTACCGATGCGCACAATCCGGATGCGGATAATCCAAATCCGCAGTCTGCGAACTCGGTTACCGCTTCCCTTTCCTGGTCTCCTGCCCGTGTTTGGAAAGAACAGGTTCTGGATTTCTGCGGAGCCCGGGATATTCGCATCCATGTGTTCTGGAACCTCCGGGGCAGCTCCTATGCGGAACGGAAAATGTATCTGGATTCCATTCAGTCCCGCATGGTATAAAAATGAGGTGAATCTCATACTTTTTAGACAGGATGAATTAGATAAGCCAATTCCAAAACGGGATGAACGGGCCATACATCTTGTAAAGGTTCTCCATAAAACCATTGGGGATACCTTTGATGCAGGCCTTTTAAACGGGCCCTTAGGCCAGGGCCGCATAACGGCTATTGAGCCTGATGGAGCCCTGCTCGTGGAGCTAGACCTTAAAACACCTGCTCCACCGCGGCATCCGATCAGGGTCGCCGTCGGTTTTACCCGGCCAATACAGTTGCGGCGTCTCCTCCGAGACCTTTCGAGCCTGGGGGTTTCATATATTGACCTCTTAGCGACCGAATTGGGGGAGAAATCTTACCAGGATACGACGCTGCTCACCGATGGCGGCGCGGAACAAGCCCTGATCGAAGGAGCTATTCAGAGCCGGGATACCACCTTGCCGGTTATACAAACCTATCGGTCCCTTAAGACCTGGCTTGCTGCGCAGCCCTGGGCTGCTGAACAGCCCTGGCTAGCTGTACAGTCCGGGGGCGCTGAGGTGCCAGCCAACATCACAACGCCGGCTTACTGCGGCCAGCCTTTCAGCACCGTGGGGACAGCCAGCACCGCGACTATGGTCACGCTGCTTTTGGCGCCCGATAATGTGCGGCCCCAGGGGGCTTTTGCGGAACTGCCCAGCTTTCCCGGTGCTGCAGCGGTGCTTGTCATCGGCTCAGAACGGGGCTGGTCTGATGCGGAACGGAACCAACTTGAAAAAGCGGGTTTCTCAAGGCTTTCCATGGGCAGCAGGGCGCTCCGGACTGAAACGGCATCGGTGGCCGCGGTCATTTTGGCTCTGGAAAAAATCGGCGCCCTCCGGTAGTATCCTGAGTACCATGAATCAAGACCAGGTCAAACAGCAGCTTTTGGCGATAGAAGACGCCCCCTTGGATTTTTCCGTCATATTCTCCGGAAAACAAAGCAAAAAGGTAAACGGACTTTATAAACCTGAAAGCCGCGAAATTATTATCCACAACCGCAACTTTTCCGATGACAACCTCATGCTCTACACCGCGATCCATGAGTATGCCCACCATTTGCATGCCTGCTCGCGGGGCGGTAAACTCAGCGCCCGCTCCCACACGGCGGAATTTTGGGCTATTTTGCATGGACTCCTGCAAAAGGCCGAGGCTGCGGGGGTCTATAAAAACGTGTTTGCCAGTTCCCCCGAACTGGAAGAGCTAACCGAAACTATTCGCAAACAGTTCATTTACCAGAACGGGAACCTCATTAAAGAATTGGGAAAACACCTGCTGCGGGCCCAGCAGCTCTGTCATGAAATTGGCGGCCGTTTCGAAGACTATGTGGATCGGGTTCTCTGCCTGCCCCGCAATGCTGCCAAGGTGGCTATGAAAATGTATCAATATAACCTTAACCCTTCCATTGGGGCAGAAAACATGAAGCTTGTTGCCAGCATCCGCAACGAAGATCAACGGATGGCTGCGGAAAGCGCGCTCTTATCGGGCAAAAGCCCCGACGAAGTAAAGGTTCAAATTGCACGAAAGCCGGCGCCCCAGGATCCCAAGGAACAGCTGGAAAAGGAAAAAATCCGGCTTGAGCGTACTATCCAGTCGCTTCAGAAACGGCTGGAAGAGGTCGAGCGTGAACTGGAAACGGTGTAGTTTCTAGCATTTTTTGTCGATACTAGTAGCACTATGCATAGCTATATTCGCTCCCGCTGCGGTCTGCTCTGGCTGACGATTGCGTTATTTTTAGTATTCTGTACTCAAAGTCTTTTCGCCATAGATGGGGCCCTTGTTCCCCCTGCGGCGGATGTGTCTTTTCCGAGAAAGAGCGAGCCCCCTTTCCCTGCATTGTATTTAACCGAGAGCATTCAAGCCTCGATTGCCAGAGAACAGGCCATGCCCTATAGCGTTCCCAGTTACGAAGAGTCAATCCGGCTCCAGCGCAGCGTGACGGATTATCAATCTATACTTCTTAATAATGATATTCTTGCATTCTATGGCAGTCCTCTTTCCAAACGGATGGGAATATTAGGGGTCTATCCTATTGATGAATTGCATACCCGGCTCATGCAATTGGGCCAAGAGTACGATGCATTGAACGGGAACAGGGGACTTAAACTTGCATTCTATATAATTTACGGCACTGTTTGGCCTGAAGGAGAAATTGGGATACTCCGAGATTCGGTGCTCAAACAGTATTTGGATTATGCATTGCAAAATGATATTCTTGTTTTTTTGGATCACCAGATAGGACGATACGGAGTTGTGGATTCCCTTAAAAAGATTCTTCCCTATTTGCGGTATCCAAATGTGCACCTGGCGTTGGACCCGGAATGGCGAACAACCATGCCAATGAAGGAAATCGGATCAGTGAATGCGGACGAAATAAATCAAGCTCAGGAAGCGATGGAAGCCTATATGATTGCCCATGATATTCCCGGTGAGCGTATGCTGGTTGTGCATCAATTTAATTGGAAAATGATACAAAAACGAGAACAGGTTCGAACTGATTTTGCACGGGTCAGGCTTATCCATTGCGCTGATGGTTTTGGAGCTCCTGCGGTCAAAAAAGCGTCCTACGATTTCAATGCCCTGGCTAAAAATATGCCCGTAAAGGCATTCAAGCTATTTTTCAAGTCAGGTGTGCCCGGGGCAGGGTTCGACGAGCCGCTACTCTCTCCTGCCCAGGTGCTGAATCTGGACCCCCGGCCCTATATGATTATGTATCAGTAAGACAGCTTAAAGGGATTTAAGGACACTTCCACATCATAGGTATCAATGTTCTCTTTCTTTTTAAGCACCGAGACGATCCAATAGGTCACGGGGGTCATGAGAGCTTCGATACCGCATTTAAATAGGTAATTTGTCAGAACCAGGGTCACAAAGAGTTCCCAGCCGAAGACCCCGAACAGGCTTGCAACGATGACAAAGACCGCGGTATCCACCAATTCGCCAACCAGGGTACTGCCAATAGTTCGCATCCAGAGGTGCTTACCCTGCATCCACACCTTCATGCGGGAAAGGACTGCGGAGTTTGAAAATTCTCCGACCCAGTAACCCGCAAGACTTGCCAGGGCAATACCGCCAGAGCTCATGCCGCCCAGTATGGCATCGTAGGCCTGAGAGCCTGCATAGCCTTCCCAGGCGGATTCGGCAGGCAGCCGTTTCAGCACAAAGAATACGAAACTTGCTAAAGCCAGCAGCACAAAGCCAGTCCAGATAACACGGCGTGAAGCGCGAAAGCCATAGACCTCGGTTAAAATATCCCCAAAGATATAGGACAGGGGAAATAACAGGGTACCGCCGTCAAAGGCCATGGGTACGCCGAATAAGGAGAATCCTAAATCGACAATTTTTGCGCTGGAAGCAATGTTGCTGATAATAAGAACCGCTACGAAAGCGGCCATGACAAGATCCAAGTACTTGTAGGATGTTTTTTGCGGAGAGCTGTTCACAAAGAACTCCTTGTTTTGGTAAGGCGGGTAGCGGAGGCGACCGCCGCGGCATAAAAACACCGCACTCCCAGCCGCTGGGAGTGCGGTAGCTAAACTACCATAGTTTTACGGTGCGGTGCAAGTGCAGAATCAATTCAGGCCCATTTAATAAGGCCCGGAATATAGGGATGTACGAGTCCCTCATGTTTAGGCACTATACGGACCGTGTGTCCCTGGCGGCCAGTAGATTCGCAGGTAATTTTAACCTGGAATTTATAGCAGTCGCCGTCCTGAGCTATGGGTTTCATTTCAGCCTTTTGGGCCTGTTCAATATCTCCATGGTTCGAAATGGATCCATAGTACAGTTCAACGCACAGTTCTTCCGGGGCAATATTCCCGAGACGGACACAGGCGTTCACCGTAACCATTTCGCCACGTTGCATTACCGGCCGAGCGTTAGATTCTACTTTTAGTACCGCGAGACTGTGCCAGTTGCTGCGTAGTTTCTCCAGGTATGCTGCGAGTTCACGGGATTGCTTGTAGTCATCTTTAACGAGGGCTTTGTAATTTTTAAGTGCTGGGAAATAGTATTGGTTAGAATAATCCATCAACATTCGATGGCAGGACATGGACTGGCCGATTTCTCGCATACAGGTTTTCATCCGGCGAATCCATTCCCGGGGCAGACCATCGCGGCCTCTGGTGTAAAAGAGGGGGATGATTTCCCGTTCCAAAAGATCATATAGGGCCTTGCTTTCAATTTCGTCCTGCAGGTTAGTGTCTTCGTACTGTTCTCCCTGGCCAATTGCCCAGCCCAGTTCAGGTTTGTATGCCTCGTCCCACCAGCCATCCAGAATAGAACAGTTCAGCACCCCATTCATAGCGGCTTTCATGCCGCTCGTGCCGCTGGCTTCCAGGGGGCGCCGGGGTGTATTAAGCCAAAGATCCGCACCGCTGGTCATATACTTGGCCATGGTCATGTCGTAGTCTTCCAGAAAGACGATTTTACTAACCACATCGTACTTTTCTGCAAAGTGGATAATTTCCCGGATTAAGTCCTTTCCCGGCATATCATGGGGGTGAGCCTTTCCTGCAAATATAAGCTGGATAGGCCGTTCCAAATCCCGCAGGAGCCGCAAGAGCCGCTCCGGATCTCTGAGAAGCAAGTTAGCCCGTTTGTAGGTTGCAAAACGCCGTGCAAAGGCGATGGTCAGTGTATAGGGCGAAAGGGCGTCTTCCGCTTGTTGTATTCTGCTTTCGGTTGCTCCGTTCCGCTGCAGTTGACGGCGGATCCTGTCCCGTGCAAATGCGACAAGTCGTTCTCGGCGACGTTCATGAGTCCTCCAGAGTTCTTCGTCTGAGATCCGGTCCATTCGGTTCCAGATGCTTAAGTCTGTTGGTTCTTCTTCGAAATGGGGACCAAAATATCGGTCGAGGAGTTCTACCATATTGTTGGATACCCAGGTTCGAGGATGTACCCCATTGGTAACATGACCGATGGGAACTTCTTGAACAGGAAGCCCTGGCCAAATATTTTGCCACATTTCACGGGATACCTTACCATGGAGACGGGCGACACCGTTACAATAGGCAGCAAGTTTTAGGGCTAATATGGTCATACAGAAAGGTTCTCGGTCATCTTCGGGATTTTCCCTGCCGAGGGCAAGAAAATCTTTCCATGCAAGACCAAGTTCCTGGGCCCAAGAACGGAAATATTTTTCCATCAGATCAATTCCAAAACGTTCATTTCCTGCCGGTACCGGAGTGTGGGTGGTAAATACATTGGTAGGCCACAGGGCTTGTCGGGCTTCTTCGAAAGTCATGCGTTTTTCCTGCATGAGTTCGCGGATCCGTTCGAGTCCTAAAAACGCTGAATGGCCCTCGTTCATGTGGGTGACCGCTGGGTTAATTCCCAGTGCTCGCAGTGCACGGATTCCTCCGATACCGAGAACGATTTCCTGTCGGATCCGGGTTTCCCGATCGCCGCCATACAGGCTTGCTGTGATATCTCTTAAATCGGGACTGTTGTCTTCAATATTTGTATCTAATAGAAAGAGTGAACTGCGGCCGACTTTAACTTCCCAAATCTGGGCAACTACGATACGGCCGGCGGTTTCTACCGTTATTTTGATAGGTTCTCCCTTTTTATCCAGCTTTCGTTCCACGGGCATATTGTACCAATCATTTTCAGGATAGGACTCCTGCTGGTATCCATCGCCGTTTAGGTACTGCTTAAAGTATCCCTGTCGGTACAGAAGCCCCACTCCTACCAGTGGGAGCCCCAGGTCCGAAGCTGTCTTCATGTGGTCGCCAGAGAGAATGCCAAGTCCTCCTGAGTAAATAGGTAGGGAAACATCCATACCATATTCCATGGAGAAATAGGCTATCATGTCCTTCCGGCTACCCTTATACCAGGTATCTCGTTTTTTATAGTGTTGGAACCGGTCGTAGACATCCTTAAGGGCCGCAAGATAGGAGTCGTCTGCAGCCATTTTTTCGAGTCGTTCCTGGCTGACCATGCCGAGCATACGGGCTGGATTTTGTTGGGATTTTAACCACAGGTCATAATCGAGCCTGATGAACAGCATCACCGCATCGAAATTCCAGGATAACCAGAGATTTCGGGCTATTTCCTCAAGCGGCTTCAGAGGAACCGGCAATTTCGGTTTAACGGTATAGGTAGATATGTTCATGCAATAAGCTTAAAATCCGGTGCATGAGATGTCAAATTTTATTGCCGCAGGCCGAAATGCTCTGCCAATTCCTCTAAATGGGATCCGATAAGAAGGGACCCATAGAGGGTTAGAAATATACTGACCGTAATTATCAATACAAAGGGTGATTCGCTTGAAAAGGGAAGGGTGCACAGGGCAATGAATAGTATAAGGCCGACCACAATCCAGTCACGGAACGAAACAGGGTTCTGTGCTCCCGGATGCTGGAGCGGAGCTTCAAAGGCTATGCGCTGCATAATGTTGGAGGCCATAGTTTCAGGAACCTTTGCTTTTGGTTTTTCAGTAGCTAATACTGATAGTGCCTGCCGGAGCCGCTGTGCTTCTTTGCGGCATGTAGCGCAGGTAATAAGATGTATTGCAAGAATGGGCGCCCGCAATGCCACATTTCCCTTTGCTTCAATAGCCGATACCAGCTTTTTTTGGGCTGCTTCGCACTTCATGGGAGGCCTCCTTCCATCGAATCAGACAGATTATCTTTTAACAACTGTTTTGCCCGGAAAATATGTGATTTTACCGTATTGAGCGGAAAACCGGTAATGACAGCTATTTCTTCGTAGCTCCGATCGTAAAAGAAATAGAGCTCAAGGCAAATCCTGAACCGTTCTGGCAATTCCTGCATCGCCCTTTTAACCGCTACTTTGGCTTGTTTACGGAGCAGTTCCTGTTCTACATTATCCGGCGCCGGCGGATCAAAACACCCAGTTTGATCGTCCTCTTCGTTTGCAAGGCTTGCGAATTCCTGTCTTCGGTTCAGACTGTTAATACCCGTATTATAGGCAATGCGATAGAGCCAGGTTGAGAAACGGGATCGGCCCTGAAAGCCCGAAAGGGCTGTATAGGCCTTCATAAAAACCTCCTGGGTAAAATCCGCTGCATCGTCGCTGTTTTTAAAAAAACTTATTCCCAAAGAATAAATTTTTTGCTGATGCCGTTCAATTAAAATGCGGTACAGTTCCCGTTCCCCTGCGACAATATGACTTATCAGCACCTCATCAGAAAATTCATCTCCGGCTCTCACGGCGCCCCATCGCCGCGTCGTATGTAATAGAACGCAATCAGACCTATACCAAGCGAAAGCGGGATGAGTCCTCCCAAAAGGCTGTAACTCACGCTTTCGATAACCCAAAACACAATACTGAGGGCGAGCCCGATGCTTACAAGCAGAAGTCCCGTAAGTAAGGAAAAGGAGAGCAGATCAAAGGTTGGTTTCTGGTACTGTCCTAACTGAATAAGCAGCATTGTTCGCTTGTGATGCCACAAGAGATACAGAAAAGCCACCACACTGCCCATAACGATTCCTACTATCGGAACAATGGCAAGTAAAATGTGTACTGCATCATTCGGGGTCTGATTCATTCTAAAAAAACGCTCCTTGACGGCGACGGTTTACTGTAGCCTGTAATCAATCTGTCCGTCCATATATTTTGACTAGGCTACCGTAAAATTGTTGCAGTTCTCATGACAAGATAAATGATATTTTTTGTGTTATATTGGGGATTATGAAGAAAAACATATCTATTTTGGTTGTTAGTTTTACAGCCCTTTGTGTCTTACCTGTTTTTGGCGCCGGTAGAGCTGAGGTAAAGCATGCAAGCACAAGTCCCTGGTCTCAGGAACGGATTATTCCGGTTTATGTGCTTACCAAGGATACTAAAAAAAACTTTGTTGAAGAGATGTATGTCCCGCAGGGCATTGCTGCCTATTATCCGAACCAGTTCACTATGAACAGTAAGGAACGGCGTATCCAGTTCGAAAACCGTTATTCCTACCGCATCCTGGAAAAACATCAAATAAAAGAAGATGTATGGGTCTATAGTATTGAAACCTCTTCTGGGCTTACATCTCAGGACCGCACTAAAACGTTCACTGTTTACTTTAATCGTACTGCCTTAATTGCAAGTTCGGGTGAAGCGATACAGCCAGCCACGTATGCGCTGGAACGGGGGGCCCGAATGTCCGGTTTATCGAGCGGTACCGTACGGCTCGAAACCCTCGTATTTAACGAAAAAGACGAGCAGTTCAAGGCCGTAGTAGCTGTCAGCGCTCGATAGCTTGGCTCATTACTCAAAAATAAGGTAATCGT
The DNA here is from genome assembly GCF_029265695.1 of Gracilinema caldarium. Lineage (GTDB taxonomy): Bacteria > Spirochaetota > Spirochaetia > Treponematales > Breznakiellaceae > Gracilinema > Gracilinema caldarium_A. Next base: position 51,250 of record NZ_JAJUHW010000015.1, read on the forward strand.
TAAAAAAGAGTGTTTTTATGCTGCCAAGTCGCAATAATTTATTAAAGCGGTCGAGCAATGTTTTTTTAATATCATCCTCGCCAAGGTTTTTGAGGGTCTTTAAAGATAAGGATGAAAAATAACTAACCACAGTCTGACGGAGTTGCCCTATATGGGTACTGAGTTCCTCCGTAAAAGCCACATCATTTTTATCATAGGGAAAAACAATACTGACCACTACGGTTGCTGGTTTTGGATCCGCTGTTTGGGTGCGAATACGTCCCAAACCAGAGAAATAGGCTTCCTGGCCGGTTTCTTTAGAGACCACCTGCTCCTCCATAGAGGCTTGTTTATGAGCCGAGAGCTTTATAAGCCCGTATAAACTTCCTATTAAGATGATTGCAATAAGCAGAATGAGGGTGATACGCAGTATCTGGTACAGCCTATCGAGTATGGTTCCCATATTTTTATACTATACCCGAATAAAGGGGATAGACAACGACCATTTGCAGTTTATACTAGATAAATATGGAATATTTTGATGTGGTTGTCATCGGCGGCGGTGGGACCGGTGCTGCAACAGCCTATGACCTTGCCCTGCGAGGCTTATCGGTACTGCTTTTTGAACGGGGAGAATTAACATCAGGAACCACGGGCCGGCATCATGGCCAACTGCACAGCGGCGCTCGCTATGCGCTGGGGGATCCCCATATTGCCCAGGAATGTATGGCAGAAACCCGCATCCTGCGCCGTATTGCTCCCGATGCTATTGAGTATAATCAGGGTATTTTCTTAGCCATAGATGATGAAGATGCAGCTCTTACCAACAATTTTATCGCAGCCTGCCGAGAAGCGGATATTCCAGCCACAGAAATTCCTATTCATCGGGCTCTGGAACTTGAACGGAGAATTAATCCAGCGGCAAAACGGGCTGTCCTGGTTCCCGATGGAACTATCGATGCTTACCGTCTTGCAATGCGCTTTTTTTCATCCGCGGTGGCTAGGGGTGCGGTCATACGGAATTTTACCGAAGTGATAGACATTGAGCAGTCAGACGGATCCGTTCAGGGCGTTCGTGTCAGGCAGCTCAGAACCGGTGTTGAACAGCGCTATGCGTGCCGGGCAATTGTCAATGCTGCAGGCCCCTGGGCGGATAAGGTTGCCGCCTTAGCCCAGCAGGATGTGCCCCTTATCGCCGCCGCAGGTACCATGGTTGCCGTGGAAGGACGGCTCACCAATATGGTAATCTCCCGGCTGCGGCGCCCTGGAGACGGTGACATCATTGTTCCCCAGCGGCGGCTTTCTATAATAGGGTCCACCCTGCGGAAGGTGGACAATCCTGATGGCCTACAGCCCGAAGCGGAAGAAATTGCCTTTTTACTCGCCTGTGCGGATGAGCTTATACCCGATTTTTCTAAACAGCCTTACCGTGCTGCGTGGACCGCGGCCCGGCCCTTAGCAGGAAAACCAGAAGCTGGTCAAAGCAGTGCAAATGGCCGGGAAATGAGCCGGGATATTTCTGTTATTGACCACGGTAAAACAGGTTCCCTCAAAGGCTTTTTTTCTATCCTGGGCGGCAAGGCTACGACCCTCCGAATTATGGGTGAGTTAGTTTCCGATCAGGTAGCCCAATATCTCAGCATCGATGAGCCCAGTAGAACTGCCTTATTCGAATTATATCCCTACGACTACTATTGGAGACTTTCATGAAACAGTCCCTCAGGATTAAACGGGGCAGCGAAACCGATGCCCTGTATTACGTTTATGAAGTAGATTTACCCGCCGGTTCAACGATTCTTGATGCATTGGAATATATCCGTACCGGTTCTGTTCCTGATCTTATGTACCGCCATTCCTGTCATCATGGCTCCTGTGGTACCTGTACGGTTCGTATTAACGGCAAAGAATGCCTAGCCTGCCTCACCAAACTCGAAGATTTTGCTGGTACGGTCCCCACTATCGAGCCCCTGGCAGCCTTTACTGTCGAGAAAGACCTGGTCGTAGATCCGGGCCCCCTTTTTCGGCGACTGCCTAAGGATGCGATAAAACTGAGGGCGAGCGAATGGTCCGGAGGCTCCATTACCCGCGATCCCATTTCCGATGCAAACCAAGCCAGACCAGGCGGCATTGACCATTTTGTACGATTCGAAGATTGCATCGAATGCGGGGCCTGTGTCTCTGCATGTCCGGTTACCAGGAAAACATGGACCGATGAATCCATCAATATAAATGCCTTTATGGGACCTGCAGCCCTCGCCGCTATTAATCGGGAAGCGGAAAACTGTCCAGAAAGAAAAAAAGAAATGCTTACCCTTGCGGGCCAGCCAAATGGGGTTGGGGCTTGTGAAAAGCATTTTGAATGCTCACGGGTGTGCCCGCGGATGGTATATCCGGGGAAGCATATTGAACAGCTTAGAAAACTAATCTCTTTTGGTGGATGACAGCACCGAATCTATCAGGTTACGCAGATCGGGATTGAGATTTTTTGTGTTTTTCCCGGCTTCCTGGTACACGGTTGTTGAGATATATAAAAGTCCGTTATCGTCCTCTATGACCGCTGTTTCATCCAGGTTGATGAGTTCCTCCACCTCCTGGATCTCTTCTGGCTCTTCTTCGGCTACTTCTTCGAGCGCAGCAGGTTCTGAATCTGCTCCCTGACCAAAAGGCTTATACATGATGATTTGTGTAGAGCTGGGGCGTATTGTTTCCAGTTCTGCCTCCTCTGCTTTTTCTGAATCCGTGTCTGCAGGTATTTCTTCAAGTTCCGCTAAAACTTCTATGTCGGACATATCCTGTGGGTTTTCTTCGGCCCCTTCTGGAATCGCTGTTAATTCTTCTTGGTCTTGCAGACCAGTTTCTAAACCGGGCTCACTATCACGTTTTAGCTGGGAAAGCAGCGTCTCGAAGGGGGACACGATTTCAAAGTTCATTTCGGTGAGGCCTGCTCCCGATGATTCTGCCGTTTCCGGGAATGGAGAGAATTCGATCTCCCGAGCAATTTGGTCAATGAGGGCTTCCGTATCCACTGGTTTTGCTTTTGGTGTTTCTTCGTTTTCTGGTGCTTTTTGATCCGCTTCCTCTAACTCAGCTTCCTCCAATTCTCCCTCTTCGGTAGCTGGCTCTAACTCTTCCAATTCGCTAGTACTCTTTCGGTCAAGAATAGCCAGCACGGAGGCTTCATCGCTGTCGACCAGTTCCAGCCCGCTGGTTTCTATGATAGTGGGGATATCGTCTTCTCCGAATACAATACGTATATTTGAGTTTCTCTGATACTTTTTAATATCTTCTAGCCCCGGGATAATTTCTGCTTCTTCCAATTCGGCCGGCTCTGCTTCGAGTACTTCTTCTGCCTCAGCGACTTCTTCCAAGGCCTCTACTTCTTCCGCCTCAGGCACTTCTTCCAGAGCTTCTACCTCTTCTGCCGCGGCCACTTCTTCTGCCTCAGCGACTTCTTCCAAGGCCTCTACTTCTTCCGCCTCAGGCACTTCTTCTGCCTCAGCGACTTCTTCCAAGGCCTCTACTTCTTCCGCCTCGGTGGTCTCTTCCAGAGCTTCTACCTCTTCTAGCTCGCTGAGCTCCTCCTCTTCAGTTGCCTCTGTCGCTTCGGCTGCGGTGGTTCCCGCGGCTGCCGCGGTTCCCGCGGCTTTAGTAGCAGCTGCCGTTTTTTGAGCCGCGGCTGTTGCTGCAACGCCTTTGGAAACAGCAGCGCCAGGAGCGCCGGCAGTCCCAGCAGCGCCAGGATCGCCGGCAGCTGCGGCTGTTCTAGCGGCCCCTGCGGTCCCTGCGGCCCCTGCGGTCCCCGCAGCTGCATTGCCCGCCGGCAGGGCACTCACGGTGGAAAGCACCCGGTTTAACAGTTCCTGGAGTTTGCTTTCATCAAAGGTCGCGGTAACCTGGCTCGGGACTTTCCCTCCAAGAAGTGCAATGATTTCGTCCCAGGACTTATCGATAAGGTTATCGATATCCTGTTCAAGTTTTTTCTTAGGTTTCCGGCCAAGCCCCCGTTTTAGTTCCTTTTTAACCGCCTCCCGGCGTTGTTCCATTTCCCGAGCCCAGCGGTTCCAGTCAATAGCTTCCTTTTTTTCATAGTATTCTTCTAGCAGCGAGATTTGGAGCCGCTTTAACCGTTCTCGCACAACGGTGGTAGTATCCTGTTCCAGGTTAAAGAAGAGGAAGATGATTAAAAAAGATGTGAGGAAAAAGCTTGCCAGGAGTATGATCTTCATGGCAAAGGGGAATACAAAGAGACGGTCATCTAAAAGCCGCCCCACAATGAGGCCCGAATCGGTTCGTACCGACAGGAGGGCAAAGCGGCTGCCGTTGTCGCTTGAAAGGGAAACCGGTCCCAGAATACCCTCTTTCCAGCTCGAACCGATGGTGCTGATCAATACGGTTTTTCCGCTCCGGGGCAGATCGGTAACAAAGCCCAGCGGGTCCGCAACGAGGCTGACTTCTTCGCCGATACGGAGCCGGCCTTCGCGAATCATCCGTTCTGTAACGGACCGGACAGAAAGGCTGTAAACCGCCGTACCCCGATAGACCGAAAAGGAGTCGTAGAAGGGGAAACAAAAAAGAAGCCGTTCCTGGTTTGCGTCTCCGATAATCCGGGGATTCTCCTTATCAGGTATATTGATGAGATCAAAAGGCGGGTCCTGGGGATTTTCTCCATAGTTTTTGTAAGCCAAGGACGTAGCATCCTGCCTCAGGATGTCCTCTTTCAGGGTAGAAAAATGAATCCGTTTGCCCCCCGCATCGATAAACCGAATCCATTGGAGGCCCCCTATGCTTTCAAGCAGCAATCCCGTGGCTTTGCTCCGTTCAAAAATGTCTTCCGCAGATTGATTCGGCAGAAAACTCCGCTGCACCGCCGGTTCTGTTAAAATTTGAGAAAAACGCCCCTGAACTTCTTTAATATAGGCATCTACAAGGCTTGCATCGGTAGTAATTTCATGCAGAGCCTGCTTAGTAATAGAAGGATTATAAAAACGCGCCTCTATCAGGTCAAAAAGGCCAGTAAAGGCCAGGACCGAAAAGGCCGCAAAGAGGAGTACAGAAATGAGTAGGCTGACGGATACCTTGTGCGAAGCCGTCATTATATTTGCTCCCGCATGGTTATACTTTTTGTTTATCGGCGAAACTGTATCATCAATATAGAGATTATTGTGCTCCTGTGCAATAAATTGGGTCATGCTGTGACCCATGCCCTTGACGCTTTCTCACGCACCTGCGCATACTGATTTTCCTATGCAGGAACTTGTAAATGTAGAACCGGAGCCTCAGCGGGCCTTTTTAATAGGAATTCGGGACGGCTCCATGGATGAAGCGGAAGCCCAGTCTCTGGTGCGAGAATTGGCGGGCCTTGCAGAAACCCTGGGTGTCCAGATTGTGGACCAAACCACGGTAAAAATTCGCGAAAAGCACCCCAAATATGGCATGGGCCTCGGGAAGGCGGAAGAAATTGCCGAACGAGCCAAGGAGCTTGAGGTAGACTGCCTTATTTTTGACCAGGATATAAGTCCCTCACAACAGCGAAACTGGGAAGAACTCTCAGGGGTAAGCGCCATAGACCGGCAGGAACTCATCATCCAAATTTTTGCAAGCCGTGCCCGCACCCGGGAAGCGGAACTGCAGATAGAACTTGCCCAGCTTAAGCATTCATTGCCCCGGCTCACCCATAAATACATCGACCTTTCCCGCCAGCGGGGCGGCCGTTACGGCACCAAGGGCGCCGGTGAAACCAAACTGGAACTGGACCGCCGCAGCATCCTGCGCCGTATTCATCAATTGGAAGAGGAAATAAAAGAGGTCCGCCAGCACCGGAGTACCCAGCGGAAAAAACGGGAAAAAATTCCCATACCGACCTGCGCTCTCGTGGGTTACACCAATGCGGGAAAATCGTCGCTACTCAATGCCATGACCAACGCGGAAGTGTTCGCGGAGGATAAACTCTTTGCGACTCTGGACCCCACCACACGGCGCTTGGAAATCGGCCGGGGCCAGCCCGTACTGCTAACCGACACGGTGGGCTTTATCAGACGCCTCCCCCACGATCTGGTAGACGCATTCCACGCCACCTTGGAAGAAGCCTCCTTGGCCGATATTCTCATCATCGTGCTTGACGCAGCGGATCCTGATGTGGACCGCCACTACGATACGACCCTGGCTGTTTTAAAGGAGTTAGGCGCAGATGAAACCCCCAAAATCATTGTTCTTAACAAGATTGATAAGGTTTCATCCCCTGAGCGGCTAAAGAATCTTGAAAGGCAGTACAGCGACAGCGTGAGCATTTCCGCCCTGAACCGGACAGGACTCGACAACTTGGCCCGCCGCATCGACCTCCTCGTTTCAGGCGCCGCTTACCGCTTCCGCTTCCCCGTAAACCGCCACGACCTGGTCGCCCAGGTTCACCGTTCCGGGACCGTCCTGGCCGAGCACTACGGGGAAGACAGCATCGAAGTAGAGGCCCGACTCGGGGATCGTATGCTGGGTACCCTCCGAGAATGGCTGGTCGATCCTGCTAATCATTGACAATACTATTGTAAAGTATTAGTATTTGGATGTATGATACAATCATGGGCTAACGCAGAAACTGAGGAAATATGGAATGGTTTCTATGTTAGGAGTTTACCGCGGGATATACAAAGGATCGCTAAAAGAAAATTGATCCATATTCATGCTGCGAAGTTGATAGAAGATTTAAAGATACCTCCAGGAAATAGGTTAGAAAAACTTACTGGAAATAGAAAAGGTTATTGGAGCATTCGGATTAATGATCAGTGGAGAATCTGTCTTAAATGGGATAATGGAAATGCATTTAATGTTGAAATTGTTGATTATCATTAAGGAGGCTTAGATATGGATGACAGAATAGGTCCAATTCACCCTGGTGAAATACTTAAAGAAGATTTTCTTATACCAATGAATATAAGTGCATATAAATTAGCGAAAGAAACCTTTTTGGATCAGACTCGAATCAGTGAAATCATTAGGGGTAAGAGATCTATAACAGTTGACACCGCATTAAGATTTGCAAAATATTTTGGAACAACACCTGAATTTTGGATTAATATTCAAACACAATATGATATGGAAAATAAAAAAGAAGAATTAGCTTCTGAATTAATAAAAATACACTCAGTTAATCTTGATAATCCTGGACACTTTCAAACAGCTTAAGTAAAACTGTAAAATCTAAAAATGTTCTGTAATCTATATTGATGAATAGCCGCCAGGTACTAGCGCATTAAAAAACGCGGGTTGACCGTTACGCCGTTTTTGAATACTGAAAAATGCAGGTGGCTTCCGGTGCTGAGGCCCGTGCTTCCCACGTCGCCGATCCGGTCGCCGGTGTTGACCGCGGCCCCCGCCTTAACCCGAATCACATCCAAATGGGCATACAGGGTCTTGTATCCCCCATGATGGACAATAATGATATAGTTCCCCGAATTGGTATCGTACCCTGTATCCACGACCCTGCCGTACATGGCCGCCCGTACCGGGGTCCCCTGCGGGGCCGCAATATCAAGCCCTGAATGGAACTGCCGGGCTCCGGTAAAGGGGCTGATCCGGTAGCCATAACCGGAACTTACATAGCCACGCACCGGCCAGCTAAAGAGGTCTCCGTTAATTTCCTGCACATCAATCTGGTTCATCCGGGCGCCGGGTAAAAAGAGTTTGGCCCCTGCAAGGATCGTTTCATCGGCAAGATTGTTTACTTGTTTGACTATCTCTGAGTCTACCGAATATTTTTCCGAAATGGCAGTCAGGCTGTCCCCGAATTTGACCGTATAAAGGATGCCGTCCTGGTTTGGTATTTTGATGTACTGGCCGATCTGGATAAGCCGTGAGTTCTTAATATTGTTAAAGGAAAGGAGCGTATCCTGGTTGAGCCCAAAACGTTTTGCGATTTCGCCGATTGTATCGCCTTTTTCTACCTTATAGGTCGTATAGAACAACTCCATGGGCCGGGAAAAATCTGCCGGTTCAGATACCCCGTCCTGGACAAACCGGGCCCTGTCCGGGTTTCGTTCGGCGCTGCCGGTTCCCAGATAATCTGCGCCAGCTTCTTTGAACTCTTCGGTGGTTTCTATGACAGTATTCCCTTCTGCAGGATGGGTTAAATGATATACAGGAAGCACAAGACTAGCGACAAAGGCGAGAATCAAAGCGGCGCTGCCGATACGGGAACTAGACAAAACAAAACTCCTACACAAAGAAGTAAAATAGATATCAGATTATATATCGGCATGGGCAAATAGGCAATAAAGAACAAAACGTGACAAGCTGAGAACTATTTTAAAAAATTATTATAAGGGTATTTTTAAAATTTCATAAAAATTTTTCTTTACAAAACCGGTAAAGCGGATTTACAATATTGCCTAAACCGGTACAGAAAAA
>NZ_JAJUHW010000033.1 GCF_029265695.1 Gracilinema caldarium
TCATCCTTTTTATCGAGCATTTTTATCGCAGCCTGATTTCTATTTCCAATAAAAGTGTTGCAGAAAGCAAGGCACAACTGGAACGGCTTAACAGACTCTTAGAAAAAACCAGAACAACCTTTACTTTGGGTCAAAATCTGGTGTAACATGACAAACAAAATGCGAAAAATTTACACATGATATGAGAAAATACTATGCTTTATTGTGTTTTTAGCTGTTTTTTCGTGTATATTGCAAACCTTAAATTGTCAAGTAATATCCTTTCAACAGCTTGATGGCTTGCGGTATCTGCTGCATGGCCAAGCCACGATCCAAGCGAAGAAAGAAATCGTTCGTCACTTATTTTGCCGTGTCGCCAAGCCCTTGCTTTCTTTCTCATGCGAGATAAAGATTGTTTTTTAATTAGCTTATTTCTACTCCAGATTCGATAACCAACAAATTCAATGCCATTAGATGTCTTTCCAACTTTAGTTTTATCGTTTAACTCTAAAGCTAACTGTGTTCTTAAAAATGACTTAATCTTAGATAGAAGCCCGCAAAGATAAGCTTTATTGTTATGCAAAATAATAAAATCATCCATATAACGAATGTAAAACTTTACACCACAAACATTCTTTATGTAATGGTCAAGCTCATGCAAATAAACATTCGCAAAAAGCTGACTCATTAGGTTTCCTATTGGCAACCCTGAATCAGGAGTGCTATTCAGAATCTCATCTATAAGCCAAAGGATGTTTTCATCATTTATTTTTCTAGCTATAATTGTCCGAAGAATCGTACGGTTTATTGAAGAAAAATAGGCTTTAATATCGGCTTTTAGATAATAATAGTTATTAGACTTCCCTAAGAAATAGGCCATTCTTCGAGCAGCTTGATGGGTTCCTTTTCCGCGTCTACACGCGTAAGAATCATAAATCATACAACGCTCAAAAATCGGCTCAATAACAGCATTAAGAGCGTGCTGAACAACTCTATCGCGAAAAGGTAACGCAAAAATCTGCCTTTTCTTCGGCTCGTAGATAACAAAGGGGTGATAGGGGCCAACTTTATATGTCTTCCATATAAGCTCGTTCTGTAGCTCGATGAGATTTTCTTCAAGGGTATACGAGAACTGCAGGACATCGCGGCGGTAGCGCTTTTGCTTTCTTGCTTTTAGGTACGCATCATATAGATTTTTATAGTCGTAAACCAATTCATACACAGTAACACCTTCTTAAAAAAAGCGCCAGACCCGCAGGTATGACGCCATCCTATTTGCCTTGCGGCAAGGAATGTGATCTGACAATCTGTCACTGCGAGCGACACCGTGATGTCGCATCGTCTAAATTTTTTTTGATTCTCACAGACTAGGCGCGACCCAATGTTCGAGTTCACGTTCCACGGATAGTTGTTCACGTTCACCGCCCGCGCCCCAGCACGGACGCCATCAGCCCAGTTCGCACCAGCTTACATCACACCCCTTTTAATAGGCCGCCTACAATGCGGCCTAACTCATCCACCATTCTTGCAGCCGTCTCATAGCATTGGTGGCTGAGATATTTTCTACGATAGCTGTGTCGAATCAACCATCTCAACATCTCCAATTGAACGTCAATCTCATACAACCCTGGAGTTTTTTGCTTCGATTTGTTTGTCTTGATAATCAGTTTTAATATTACGTAGCACGTGTTTTTAATCTGACTGCACAAAGCAAATTTCTCATATTTTGGAAAACGGTCGACTATAGGAAACAGATATTCAACAAAATCTTCTGCTTTTTGCCACAAAACAAATCCACGCGCTTCAGACAAAACAGATCCCCAGATAACAGATTACAGACTGTCACAGACTAGGCGCGACCCAATGCCCGAGTGCACGCCCCACGGACAGCTGCTCACGCTCACCGCCCGCGCCCCAGCACGGACGCCATCAGCCCAGCGCGCACCAGCAATATAAGCTGCTACGCCAACATTATTTGGAAGATAGGCTTGACCTTTATTAGATCCAAGAACGTCCAGCCAAGCCCAAGAGGTTGAGTCGTGTCGGTTTGATATATCATCCAACCACTCCCAGAGGTTTCCGACACAATCCACGCAATTATAAGCGCTAATGGACGCCGGTTTTATACCGGCAGATGGATCGTAGGCACCCGAAGAGGCGTTTACCTGGCATCCAGTTCGAGTTCTGCCACCATTGCTCGTTTTGGTCCAGCCGTAGGTGTCAGCACCATCAAGGCCTTGCGGGCTACCAAATGCAGCCTGTATCCACTCCCCATAAGTCAGTAACCTTTTTCCTGCCCTGCTCGCAAGCTCCTGAAATCCATACCAGTTCAGGCCTTCTGTACCGGAAACAGGAACTTGTCCATACTTTGATTGCAATTTGCCAGATGCTATATGAAGTCCCGCAGTTCCGCTTTCGAGCGCGATTGGTTCCGCAGCGCTCGACAAGTAGATATCAACCCAGATACGACCAACCTTCACCATACCTTCGGGGCTGCAGAGTGGTTTGTTTTTCAAATCCCACACACTGTTCGGCACTATGCCAACAGTCACATTATCTCTCCATCCAGGCGTTCCAGCTCCGAATTTTACCCCTGCGCCATCAATCGGAATCCATAGCCCGTCTGGGGATACTTTGCGAATGTGGCCATAATGGAACCCTCCAACCTTTCGAGACGAAGAAGCATTAAAGCCTGATGGATACGTTGAATTAGCACTAATTAAAAAGATGCCGTCGCCTCCATTGTCGCAGAGGTAGACATAATAATCCACACCAACCTGAAAAGAGCCTTCATCGAGATCAGCTTCGCTTAATTCAACCTCTTGCATAACGGTAAATATTTTCCATTCCTCGTTGAGCAACGAAATAACAGTGTCTTTTTTGACGACCAGCTTGTTCTCGCTGTAAGAGAAGGGATTTTTCTTTTCAAGATAGTTTTTCCCAGTCGCTTTAATGTCATGGAATAAAGCAAGCCAGGCAACAGATGCATCATCAACATAATCCTTTACGCGATACACATGCATAAGAGCTCCTTTTTATAAGCGTTCCAACATAGAAGAAATTTCAAACTCAGATAAACCGGAAAGAAAAAATGGAGAGCGAGGGTCCTCTTGGTCTTCAAAATCTTCGGGAGAAAATTCTTCTGGGTTCTTACGAACATCGCTTTTTAAAACTTTTACAAAACGGCTTTGCAATAGCATTTACAGTCGATGCTTAAAGTCATGCCTAGCTTCGGGGTGATCTAATGCGTACTGATACGCATTAAGCCAATCCTGCCTTGTTTGCAGATTCTCAGGTATTCCTTTCATCCTTTCCTCCTAGTGAAAGGATATATTTAGATCATAGCTATGGCTTGAAACTAGGATAGGCGTGTTATAGTCGTTCTAACAAAACTTTGATTTCATTTATTCTGTTTATTGCGCAGGAACGGCTTTCTGAAACCTCCATGGGAACTGCAATTCCTCTCTCAATGAAGCGTACAATATACCAATCTGTACTATTGAGATATTCATTTAAAGACCTTAGCTCTTTTTCAAGCAAAGCCTCTTCTGGAACAGGAAGGGGTGTTTTAACGATAGCTCCTTCATTAAAGCAATACATTGGCTGGAAGTAGTCGTCAAACAGCTCGCGAGGCAGATCCCCAACGAAAAGATTTTCCTCGGAAGGCGCCGGCCGGGATTCGTCCGTTTCTCCAACCAACTGATAGCCTATTAGATACTTCTTCCTATTTATCTCCTTTGTTTCAATTTTATAAATAGGCTTTATCATAGCTTCTGCACCAACATCCTTCCGAATGCAATAAAATGAGGATCGGTATCACTGTAGAATCGTTCCGTAACTCCGTTTATGCCTTCTTCAGGCTTGTAAGTCGAATCTATAAAATATATACAGCCGTTTTCAAACTTAACAAACAATGCTATATGGGAAACAACTCCATCAGTCCCCATGAATAATAAATCGCCGGGCTGTAAATCTTGCTTATTGAGTTCAATTGAATACTGCCGGATTCCTGCGGCGGTAGTATCTGTAAACAATAATAAATATCCATAATCTGCCACAGCATATTCATAGCAGCGAATAACAAGGCCAGAGCAGTCGACAACAATTCTGCGCGGCAGGGGATCCTGGCCGCCCCACTCGTATTCTGCCCCAAGCTTTATATATTGGCGAGCATAATCAATTGCCTGTAGCCGCACTTCTTCTGGTGCGGGAATTTGGTTTTTCGCGATTGGGTTATTACAAGATGAAAACAAAAACACAAAAAAAATAACAACTAAAGTCATATCAAGATTCCCCTCTGTCCTATATATAATAAACCAAGCGCAACGCCAGGATAGAACTGAAACGATAAATTGCCAAGATTAAAACCGACAGGGATTATAATCATCATACTAGACCGTAAATAATCAATACTGTTTGCATTAAACTGCATAGACACATAGGGTGTAAAACACTCGTCAATCCCGAGGTTTGATCCATAAGGTCTAAAAGCAACCCTCGTTGACGCATATGCCACAAGCGCATCAGGGTTGTAAGATTCATAAATGTCTAAGATAACACCTTTAATGTTGGTATACGATCGTTTGGCAATATTTACAGTGTACCACTGATCTGCCTGTACAGCGCCATTAAACAAGGTTACCCCCGGGTCTTGCCACCAGATCATGTGGCCCATATAGTATTCTCCATCTGCAACCTGTTGGTCTGGAATATCATGAATTATTTTACCCTGAGTGTCTAAAACTAACAGACCTTTTTGCGGATTCACGGCAATAGTTCTATTCAATACATCTTTAAATTCCAGTCTATCAATCGGCGCAACTTTGGTAAAGTTAACTGCTTTATACAAATGATAGGGTGTATAAAATTTTCCTTCCCCAAATTTAACTTCTCCGAATCGTTTATAGTATGGTGATAGCGTGTTGGTGTATTTATACTGAGCTATTATCTCAATTTTTCCAACAAAATCGGTCAATGAAATTATAACGACTTTTTTTTCTATCAAATCATATAAAACTCCAGTGCTTGCTATTATAATGTTCCAGTTCTGCGTGTCGTCGGCGTTATTTACTTTTACATAAAAGGTAAATTCAAGATCATTCCAATCCTTTACATTGCCGTTCCAGTCGCTTAGCACCGAAAACGCTTCTTTTGAGACCTCGATTTTTGCACTGCTTATTGCTGTCTCTTCATTTTGCGCATAGGACGGCGGCTCTAATCCTTGACTTGCACTTTCTACAAAAGTTCCGATTGTTGGGGCTGAGAGGCCTATACACTTATAAGAATACTCATTGGTTTCGCTATTAAATGTCTTTTCAGTTAGCAATAAAACCGGATAGATCTCCGCATACGGGTCGTTTATTTTTACAACGGTGCCAACAAGCAGATTCTCATCCGATTTAAACTTAAACCGCCAGCATTGTGCCTTTAGTTTTGTTTTTATAAACGCATATAGACTGCGGGCTGTTTGATTATCATGGACGTATTCCGCATCGTATTTATATGGCTTTAGATCTTGCTCTGATTCTGAGATGATTGTTTTCGCACCACGATATGTCACATTGCCGTATACATTACAGTAGTATACATTTTTAGGATAATCTGAGTTGTTCTTATATGCCAGACGACACCGTTTATTCTCAAATTGTTGTAGTATTTTTTGCACACCAGGATCGGTTTTCTCTTCTACCGCATGATTCTTCGTCATCACAATCGAAGTGAAGTCTTTGTTGACGACAATGTTGCCTTTTAGATCGAGCTTGCTGCCGATGGCTTTGTCGGTGTATTCAAACCAGGTTTCCTGGACGTTGGCTTCTTCTGGCCAGAGGTACCCAGGCTGGATTGGCCACCCTGATCGTAACCCGTTGTCGCCGAAGGGAAGGTCTGCCATGTAGAGGAGTACTCGCTCTTTGTATTTAAGCGGATAGTACGAGACTTCGACGCTGTCGTATTCGGAATAGAGTTTTTCGATTTCTAGAGGGGCTTTGATGTCGTGTTCGGCGAGCGTCAGTTCCGGGGTTGGGTTATCATAAATGATTTTGATTATTTTTACCCGTCCATAAGGATCAAAGGTAAAGGTATAGCCATATTCGTAGAGGAGCGTATCGAGTATATCAAGGATTGTCTGGCCTGGGTCCGGGGCGAAGGCAAGCAGCGCCGTAGCAATATTTGGAGGATTTATAGCCTCAAGACCTGCGAGGCTTAAGAGCCAGTGTACAGAGCTTTTCCCTGGCTGAGACGCATCGCAGACGATAGCGTTTTCGATCACAAGGCCATCGGCGCTTGAAAGCTGCCGTTCTAGACGAAAGGTGTTATCTTCAAACTCAACCGAGAGATCTTCGATGTCAGCGCCACTTAAGGCTGCGCCATAGCTTCTCGTTTGTAGAGAGGACGGGGCAAGCCGGCCAGTGAAGTCCCGGGCGCCGTTTAAATCGATCTCTACCAGGACGTTGTTCTGGCTTAGGAGCGAAAGTAGCTGCGGCGTATACACCAGGGTGAGTGAACGGGTGCTCACCGCATGGCGAAAGTCTTCGCTGCAAACCCTATCAAAGGACTCGTAGGTGCGGACAAGGTCTGAAAAATCGTAACTTTGACCGCTGACTATTATCTTAAGCGTTGTAGTGGTCATATTATGCTCCTGCGGGCAAGAGGTTGCGAGATCGCTTTTTAGCCAAGGCTAGGGCTATAGCGTCCACGAGATCTGATTCCGTTTTTACCGAGCCCTCTACGTTCACGGTAATGTTGTAATACTCTGTTTTTCCAGAGGATGCCCCGGATCCGAGCGTTAGTTTCCCGGAGCGGATACCTTCGGCAATAGTTGCAGGGACAATCATTTCGCCCTTATGCACGATGCCGGGCATATCACGGGGCAGCTCTACGGCGCCGACGTCCCACGAGCCAAAGAAGTCGCCAATTGCTCCGCCTATTGCGCCAACTGCTCCGCCAACCGCGGCACCGATAGCAGTTCCGACACCCGGGATAATCGAGCCAATTCCAGCCCCAACGGCTGCACCGGCTACAGCGCCTAATGCTGCGTCCTGCAAAGCATTAGAGTTGTTTGATGGCGGATTTTGTGTAGATGGCGCTGCGCCTGTATTAGTATATACATTTATGCCACTAGACAATTGGTCGTATATCATTTGCAGTTGGGCAAGCTGATCCTGTTCAATTTGGCCAAGAGCTTCCAATGCTGTATCTTTCTGAGCGTTTAGTTCGGATACGCGTCGGGCGTACTCTTCTTCTCCCATGGCGCCGATTTCTAGCAGCTTCCGCAGGCTCTGAATATTTTTCTGGTATGCATCGTTGATTTCCTGGCGACGCTTTTCAAAGTCATCCCGAAGGGCTTGCATTTGGTCCGATACTTCTTCCATTTTCTTTTTAATTTCCGCTTCCTGGTTTGCGATTTCTTCGGTCGTTTTAAGCCGCTCAATGTAATTAATGTCTACGCCAAGCCACCCCAAAGCGCTGTTTATGGCTCCTATAACCCCATTTATAAGGTCGATGATTGCATTTCCGACAGGGACTATAACATGATCAGAGAACCAAGCGACGGATTGGCCTACTTGTAGGAGCAGGTCCACAAGTGGCTTTAAGGCGTCGTTAATAAGGGGTTCAAGCAGGCTTCGAGCCCCTTCAAAAATGGTTTTGAAGGGATTAAGAACTTTCTGCACATTCTCTATAGAAAGGACAAAATCGGCTGCCGCTTCGATAAGCATGGCCAAAGGATTTACTGCCACAGTGCCGGCAAAGCCGCCCATTTTACCTACTTCGGTACTGGCGGCTTGCTCCTGGGCAACCGATGACGCATACTGCACCCAATCACCTTGCTGGGCCGCCATCAGTTTCTGCTGTTCAAAGGCTTTTCTCATGGCGGTCACCCGGGCCTGGGCAGCCTTTTCTGCTTCATCGGTCTCGGTCTGTCGGATTTTTTCTGCATACCAGGCGGCAAGGCGGGTCTTTTGCTCATCGGTGCCTTCAAAGATGGCAAGCTCCTTATCCATCTGGACTTTTAGGTCATCAACCTGGCTTTCGGTGAGCCGTGCCTCAAACTCCTGTGCTTTCAGGGCCGCATCCATAGCTGCCTGGGCAGTTTTCTTGACCTCATCTTCCTTGGTTTTACTAATAAGGCTTTCATAATACGCGGCAATTTGCGCACGAGCGGCCTCAGTCCCTTGAAAACTTGCAAGGGTCTTGTCTCGCTCGAGCTCGAGATCATCAATGCGGGACTCGGTAATTCTGGCAAGCTGTTCTCGTTCTGCAAGGGTGATGGATTCGGCTACTTTTTTACGTTCGGTATTATAATAGGCATTTATCTGGTCGATTACTGCCTTATTAGCCTCTCCGATATACGCGGCGGCCGCTTCTTCGAGTTTCTTTTTGCGCTCAAGCTCTATGGCGGCGTAAGGGTCTGATGAAGTTTTTGCCTGGTACTCTTCCCAGGTTTTTGCCCAATCAGATTTAAACTGCGAGGCGATTTCATCTTTCTTTTGTTTGATGAGGGCCTCTACTACGGCGATCTGCTTTTGAGCTTCGATGACAGCCCCCATATATAACCTTTCACCAGCGGCTTTTGCGCGGAAATCCGCAAGTTGACCCTGTAGAGCGGAGAGTGTCGCCTGCAACTCTGCAATGGTTTTATCTTTCAGGCTCTCTTTATATGCATCCAACGCCGCCCTGGCTCGGTCTGCGGCGGATGCGGTGGCGTCGTAGGATGATGCGGCGGCCGCGTTTGCCTCTGCACCCGAGGCGATAGCTTTCGCAGCGTCTCCCTGGGAAGCCGCATAGGCGGTTATACCAACGACAAGTCCTGACACAATAGATATACCCGCAATCATTTTTGGGTTAAGGACTCCCATAGCAGCGTTTACCGCCTGGATTGAAGCAAAATGAGCCCATTGAGCCGCAGTAGCAATTCCAGTCTTCACCGCCAGCACTGCCAGCCCTGTGGCGAGAGCAGCGACAGCGGCCCCCATAACTATTTTTACTACAGGACCCGCATTTGCAAGGGCCCCCGCAAGGGCAGTGACAGCGTTAGCGGCTATGGTAAAGGTTGGGGCAAGAGACTCCCCTACTGCCTCGGCAAGGTCGCCGACAGTCTCTTGCATCCGCTTAAAGGCCACGGCGGAGGTAGTACTCATCTGCTGTGAAGACCCGGCATAGAGTTTGCCTACCACTTCTATTGCCTTTCCTGCCTTGAGCTCTTCCTCGGTCAAGTCTTTTAACTGAGGTATGCTTCTTCCTAAATGCCCTACCATACCAGACATTGTCGTGTTTAATTCCTGCACACTAGCAGCCAGGTCATCGCCGGTAACGGCCGACAGGTCTGCTGCAACGGTGAGGATTTGCTTTATCTGGGCTTCGCTCTTGCCCTGCATGGCGAGCTCTGCGGCAAGCTGCTTTACATAGTCGTCGCTGGCGCCGGTGAGCGCTTGCAACTCTGAGGCAAATTTGGCCAATCGCTCTGCGCCGCCGCTATCGCCCCTCATGGCCATGGCCATTTCCAGCCGATTTGCCGCCTGTTCTGCCTGAGCAAACGCATTGACCGCATCGCTGGTAAAACCGGCGACTTTGCGGGCCATCATCGTGATAGCCCCGGACTCGGAAAGCTTCCCAAGCTTTGCCTCGAGGGTAGTTGCACCATCACCGAGGCTCTTGAGATTTTCTTCCGTCTCATCATATTGCTGTTTAAGCCGTTGCAGCTCATCCGATTGCGGGTCCAGCCCTTGGTCGATAAGCTGGCGCATGGCGGCCTGAAGAGCCTGCTGTTGCTCCTTAAGCCCCTGAGACTCGGTCCCCATAAGACGGGCAAACTTTGCGGACGACTGCAATTCTTTGTTTAGATTGGCAATAACAGCTTTGGTTTGTTCAGATGAGGGGCCCAGGTTTTTCACATCCTGGGCTAATTTTTTGACATCTGCCTGAGTAGTCTTGAGGTTGGCCAGCGCCTTTTGCACTTCTATCTGTATTTCTAGTCGTAATTTTTCCTCGGTCATGGCTTTTTCTCAACTGCTTCATGCTCGATTAAATTTTTTTCATGGGTGAAGGCCGCAAGGATATCCACAGCTACACTCGGCCAGTCCATCCATCCGCCTGGGTATGGCGGATACTCTAACAGTTTCACCATAGCATACCAGGCATACGCCTGGTAAAAGATCTCATCAACAAACTTGGGGATATCCCGATAGGTGATGAATATCGGCTCCCCGGTAGCTGGATCGGCTACCCCTGTAGCAAGGAGCATATCGAGCCGATCCGGCCGCACTTTAGCATTATGCTTACCGTCCATAAAGAGACGGTAAGCAATTCTTAGTTTTTTTGGTCTATCTTCTTTTCAAGCTCGGCGCGGAAGTGCTCCGCAAGCTCGTCGATGAGCTCATCAAAAATGATGGGCGCATCCCAGAGACTTTTTGCGTCGGTAATATGCCGAGTCTCACCGTCGAGCTTGTAGGAGAGTCCATCAATACGGATAAGCATCCCATCGATAATTGCCTTTCGATCTTGAGTGATAACCGTTTCGCCCCCTTCGACTCTGCCATCGGAGTCGTAGCGGAACCGGAGCTCCGGTTTTGGCAAGAGACGGCTTTTAAGCGCCGGAGTAGGGTTCCGGTATATTACCGTACAGCGGTCTGCCGCCGGGGCTTCACGATTACCGTTAAATTTGGGGACATAGGTCAGTTTTGCGCTAAACTCAAGTTCCATACTCTTAATGCTCCTTTAGATTGATTAGAGGGTCCGTTCGTAGTATACCGGGTCAGACACAAAGCGGAATTTGCTGGTGTATTCCTGCTTGTTGCCGCTTTCTGCCCCCAGGTTTACCCCATACAGCTCTATTTGAGCAAAGAGGAAGGCTAGAACTTCACCGCTCTTATTAGTGTTACGGATCAAGCCCCGGATATAGATAGGAGCGGAACTGATTTCGCTCACGGTCACGGTGGATCCATCTTTTTTGACAATCTTTACAAACTGGTTTAAAAGACCGCCCGCTTCACCAGTCACTCCCAGGGTAAAGACTCCCTTTACCTGCCCTTCTGCATCAGCCTTTCCTTTGCGGTAGGTGTTTATCGTGTTGATAAGCCGGGTGGTCTCTACTTCCTTTGCGGAGAAACTTGCAGACCAGCTTGTGGCGTCAAGGAACGGCATTGCAGTGATGAGCTTTGCTTTATCTCCATTGGCTGGAATCTCTGTCCCATCGGCAGGGAAAAGCTCGCCTACTTTAAGAGACCCGAAGATGGAGCCCGTAGAGGCCTTGGCGGTAATAAGCCATTCACCTTTTCCTTTGCCGGTACCCCCTGCGAGGGTATCCAAGGTTTTAGTGCCATCACCGGCTTGTTCGGTACCAAACTGGACTTTTTCGATAGTCGCATCATCCCCAATAAGGGTTAACATTTCAGTAGCCATGATTATCTCCGTTTAGGTTTTTCTTCCGCGGCGGCATTCTCTATGCCATCCTCGGCATATAGTACTTCTGATTTGCTTTCTTGGGTGTCGTGGCGCTCTAGGGCAGTCCCCAGACTGCTTTTGTACTCAGTAGCTGCCAGACGACCGCTCTCATAGTGATGTATCTTTACTACATCTGGAGCGGTTTTAATTGCCTCCTGATTTGTCATTGCATCCTCCTCATTGTTACGGTATGTAGATAGTTACCCGCCACTCGTCCCGGAGCCATACGGCCGTATCATCTGACGGGTCTTCATACAACGCATCATCCTGGCTGACAGCCCACACAATCCGGCTATCAGGGATGACCTCGGTCAACCGGATGAGGCGGTTCATTTCGTAACTGGTATCGATGAGCATGTCCGCCACATCCAGGTACTGCTTTAAAACCCGATCACTATCAACTCTTGCAGTAAGGAAGACACTGACTGCCAGGGCCTTTCGGGCTAGGCTCCGATCTGCGGGGCTCTTGCTGAGCGGATATGGCTTCCGGGGCAGAATCCGTATCACCAAGCCCGGCTCCCGAATTGCAAAGGGAGACCGCAAAACCTTAATGCCAAGCCGTGTCACATGAGTTCGCAGCTGGGCTTCAAACAGATCCAGGGCTTCCGTTGTAGTCATTGTCGTCCTCCCAAAAATGTGTCACGTGTCATATTTCACGACTCCAGCAGTTTCTGTCGCAGGTACGTCTCCAGATATGCGACCGATTCGGGTGGCAGCCGCATAAACGGGCGGGCTGGTATGGTAATGGCGGTTCTTAGGATAAAAAGGGGTAGCGGCTGCTTACCCCCTTTCTTCTGCCCCATGATTACATCCCCTTGTCTCCAGATTGACCAGCCAGAGCCCCTGAGCTGGTCGAGCATGACGCGGGGACTTAGGTCGGTGCCTCGCATAAGGCTGCGCACCCAAGGCCCGGCGGGTATTGCCAGAGCTTTACTTCGTACGGGTCTAATGGTCCCTCCGTTATGAAGGATCTCTGCCGCTGGGTGATTCGTGCCAACAATAACCTTCCCCGGTTCAGTCCGGTACGTAATTGATGCCAAAAACTGATCGCGATCGCGCAGGGGTTTGTTGCCCTGCTTTATTGCAGCTGTGAGCGGGGCATTTTGCGCCCATGACCCCTGCTCAATATTCTTTTGGACCTGAGATACGGCCCTATTTCCCAAACCATCCAAGAGGCCAGAGTCTTGTAAGCGTTTAGCAAGTATATCCAAGATCATGGCCAATCCCTCCTTGCAGGTATGGTAAGAGCCCCAAGTGCAGGACTTTCCGTTGCAGGTTTCTCTGCTTCTGGATACTCACCATAGGCCGCAATAATAAGGTCCTTTGCTTTTAGTCGATACTCACGGCCGGCTTCTTCATTTCCCAGAGCAAGGTGCAGCTCGTAGATAGTAAAGAGGGTGGCAATCTCGCGGCCTACCGGATCATCAAGATTAAGGGCAAGCCCAAGCCGGCCAAATATAGCTGCTACATGCAGTACCGCCCGCTCGCTTGCACGGACCACTGTATCGGACGACCCTTCGGAGAGCTGGTCATACAGGCGGGACGAAAGCCGCGCCTGCACTTCATCGGCAGTGATGGGGGCACCGGTTACGGCTGGGTTTTGTGCGTAGGCTTTTGTCCCCGCAGTACCCCTGCTTTGCAATAAATCATCAAACCCGGTTAATTCCATCACGAGCCTCGCTCATCCTTAGGTCAACACCACAGCCTGAACAATGCCTTTTACGTTTGGCACCGGTAAGGGCTTGGATTCTCCGATGATCTTTACGCCCGATGGGTCCTGGGTGGTGACTGGCTGGGCATAGAATGGCAGCGCTACAAGGCCTGCGTCCATCTGGTCCAGAGCAGCATAGAGTAGCTTAAAGCCGCTTGAGCGGTCCACCGCCAAAATGGTCTTTGCAGGGATGGCGCTTACTGCATTGCCAGTGGTAAGGTCGATGTAGTTTGCCGAGAGGAGTTGTATCTTCGCAACTCCGCCGAGGCTGATATAATCGGCTCCTACCTGAGCGATGGCGCTGTTTGGCAGGGCTCCAATTTTATCAACGAGGGCAGCGTATACATCGAACCCACAAAGGAACTGCACGTCCATAGCAGGGGCAGTCTTCTTAAGGGTGTCGATGATTTGTCCGAGGCTTTTTACAATGTCTGCAACCTTGGTGTTTGCATCATCCCACTTCTTAGCAATGGATACTGACGCGGGAGTGCCAAAGTCCACCTCATAGGTGAGGTACGCGCCGGCATCAGCCCGGAGCGGGTAGGCGATTTTACCGGTAAGGCTTTGGGCAGAAATGGCCTCTGCGGTGGCACGACAGGCCCGGCGGAGATTATCGATCTGGTTATCGATGTAGGCCTGCTGGCCTTGGGGGTCGAGGAGTTTCATATTGTTGAGATCCGCGGCAGAGAGGTACACGCTGGGGTTTACCGGCTGGACTTCGATCATTGAGATCTTGCCATCGGTAGGATTCAGTGGGTAACTCTGGCTTCCTCGGCGCACTACAGGAATATTCCCTGCAGGGAGGTTTAAGTCCCGATACCCTACTACAGGGAAGGGGTGGTTACGCCGGTCGGTGTACAAAAGATCCATGACCGGAGTCTTAAGTTCAGGCAGTCGCTGCAGGGTGTCAACAATTGCATCGCGGGTAAAGAATTTCTTAAGATCCATTGCGTTCTCCTTTTACTTACATGCCGGCAACGGCAAATATGCCTAGATTTTCCAGGGCGGCCAGATCGCTTACTGCAGGAGCACCAGATCCAACCTTGAGCTTACCAAGGACAACCGTTCCATGCCGGAGCACTAAGGCTCCATCGTCGGTGCTGGTGTCGCAATCCTGGGTAAGCACGCCAACTGCCACATTGAGCGGTGCAGCTCCGCCTGGGTTATACGCCACAATGTCGCCGTTACTATCTTTGGCGACCACAAGCCCTGCAGAGAGGGTGCCGTTGTTTGCCTTTGCTTTCATGGTCTTTACGACCGGGGGATGGATGGCACTAATAACAGAGCTTGTGCCATACTCCATAGTTCCTAACACTGCGTTCATGTTTTCCTCCTACACATGCAGGGTTTTCATATTGATGGGCTTAATCGGCTCCGGGTCTGAGAGCTGGAACCGGCCTTCTGTTACCGGCTGAGGCAGACTCGCAAGGAGATCTACCAAGAGGTCAATAGCGGCAACTTTCTTCATTGCCCCGGAGTCATCAGCTAATTCCAGAGACTCCCGTACACCCATGCTGTCAGCCAGAGCCAGCAGGACTGGCTCCTTTACTTTAGGCACACGGCCCTGTGCCGCCTTAAGGACTGCCTCCTTTTTAAGAGCCCGCAGTTGGGCTTCCAGCATGGCGACATCAGCCTTGCTTCCATCAGCAAGAGCAAGTCCATCCTTGTCTTTTGCGCCTTGTGTTTCGGCAGGGCCTTCAGGAGGAGGGGGAGCTTTTTGGGAAAGTGGTTGAGCCTTGGGGTCTGGCAGCGATATGGCGCCATCAAAGTCGCTGGCGGCTATATCCGGCATAAGCTCCTTATTGATGCCATCAACCAGGTCTTTAATGGCTGGAGGTTCTTCACCCAGGTACGCCAGGTGATGCAGGTACATTTTGCCATCTACAGCCCGGCGTTTTGCTCCGATGGAGACATCGGGATAGTACCCGTCATCTACCGCTTTCGCCAGTTCATCCTGTTCTTCTATAGTACCCGTTAAAACTTTAGCGGTGGGGTCCCACTGCACCGCAATGACGTTTCCCAACCTGGGACGAGTCGGATCCGGCCAATGTCCGAAGGTGACCGGGGCCTTCTGTACGTCCGCAAAGGTCTCGGCGATTTCCTGCAGGTCCTTTTCTGTAACAATTTGCGGGTTTTCTGCCGAACCAAAAATGCCTGGCTTTGCCAGTTCTCTCGTTCTCGTTTTCATGAATAAAAGTTTACAGAAGCCGTTCCGGGCCCGCTTGAATGTGGCATAAGGGGGCGGACAAGAGAAAGAAGAGCGCCCCGCCGGACTTGCACCGGCTGGCACCTGCCGCCCACAGGAAGAGGCTCACACCTGGTGTGCAGGGCGTTTGAGAGCAGTGTAAAGACGGTGTGTACTATTTGTCTTAAAACTGGCACAACGCAAAAAACGGCCAAAAAAGGGGGTGGTTTTGCGGGGAGGTGAAATTATACTCCCCCGGCCCATTCGATTGATTCTAGCTGTTAGAATTTCGTTCGAATGGGGGTGTTTTTTGGGGGTCTCAGATATGAGGTTCGTTGTTTTTTGGGTTATTGACAAGTTGCGGGAGTTGTACGATATTTAAAGACGGGCATGGTACCCTACTGTATCATGTCAAGGTTCACTCGGGAAAGTGCCTGCAAGAGTTTTGAGTAGGCATACATATTTTGCAGGAGCCAGCGAGCCCTCCCCCAAGGCAGAAGACCTTGGGGTTTTTCATTAACGCTCTAACATTCTATTGATACCATTGGGTAGAACATACCAAACTTTACTAATATTTGTTCGACGTCTTAAAAGATTTTTTATTTCTTTCTCTATCAAATTACTGTCACGACGATCGGAAATGTTTATAATAATATTTTCCGATTGTTTGGTCCGCATTGCCCTATCGATACTATTTTTGGTACCTACGACACTTTTAATCTCCCATATTTCCTTACCAACCATGAGGTCTGGACTCTTCAGCAGATTGCTCCGAGGGAGAAGCTTTACTGTTTCTCCTTCCTCTGCTAATCGTTGCGCAATAAGTTCTTCTGGCAGTTTTTTACTCTTGTAGCTGTTATGCTTGTACAGCTTACCACCAGATGGATACTCCTTTATTAGATCAAAATCTTCTAAAGATTTGGGGTAGTATAGCCTGATGCTCCTAAATCCGGCTTTGTCGGCAAAGATTTTCAGATCATCCATGATTTTATAATTAAGCGCTCGCTTAGCCATTTCATCGGTAATTTCGTAGAATGATCCACTCTTAATAGGATTCTCCCCAAACCCACTCTGGGGCTTAAACTCCTTGCGGAGTTTGTTCATCGGAACATTTTCTGAGGGGATGCGGCCAACTTCATCTTCATAAATGCCCCGAACTGTGGTGCGGCAGTTAAAGTGAAAGGGCGGCCAGTGGTCTTCCCAGAAGGGATGCTCATAAGGGAGCACAAGCCCGGCAAGCGGACGGCAGATATCGCTTGTACGCTCATCTTCCAGAACCATGAGGGCAATGGCTGCGGGAGGAGAGCGGTCAAACTGCATACGGCGCCCCGCGTTATAGGAGGTCTGAATATTGGTACGATATACCGTTTCCCAGTACCCGGGTTTGATATTAGCACCGTCCGATTCGGCGATGGCTTTTACGTCGTTCCAGAGCTGTTCAAAGCCTTCCCCTTTTTCCAGGGCAGCGACGAGCCTACCCCGGACAGCTTCGATGTAGTCGCACTGGGTAAGCTTTGCCAAAGTAAAGGCCCGGAAAGCAAGCTTTGGCTCCAGAGCTGCCCACTCCGCCTTGGTAAGGCTCACTCGGGCCTTCAGGAATTTGATCGCTTCTTCAAAGGGAATGGGAGTATGTTCTGGGGTCGGGTCTGCCAGGCGGAGACCCCGCTCCGCATGGTCCATGCCCAGAAGGATTGCGCCGGACAGCATCCGTTCCGTCTCCTGTACCAGCTCTTTTTCAGTATCGGGGAATTGTGCGGCCTTAAGAGCATCGAGCGACGGAGGGGAGCCGTCAGGCGAAAGAGAGCGGATCCACTCTGCTACCGCCTTCCCGATCCGGGGCAGGGTTGCCTCCCGAGCACGGAGCGCCAGTCGGTCCAGTTCTGAGAGCTTTTTATGTTCGTCTTCCTCCAGGGCTAAAAGAAGGTCCTGCGGACTTTTTTTTTACTCTCATCTGCCATGGCTAAGGCAAGCGGGTCAACCGCCGTAGCGGACTGACGCACAAAAGCGTCCTCATCGCTTGCAGGTTTAGGGACGCCATAGCGGTTATAGAGGGCGTTCTTTGATACGGGGATTCCCCGGTCAATGGCCTGGACAAGTTCGTCCCATGTGGCGTGTTCCTCAAGGTCAAAGCGGATAAGAGGCTCTGCTTCGCCCGGACCATAGTTAAGTTCCACCACATAAGACACAAGCCGCTGGAGTACCTCGGAAAGTTCACGGCAGACCCCTTTTGCAAGGGTCTTCAGTACGTCGCTGTGCACCGAAGCCTGGGCGCGGCTTCCGAACTCTGCCTCCTGAGTGGCAAGGCTCTGCCCGGTAATGCCGTAGCTGATTTGCTGGTCGCACCACTCCATGAGTGAGCGGAATTCGCTTACCTTTTCGGGGCTCGTAAGGAGCTTGACGTCTTTTATGTTCGCTAAGGCTGCCCCGGAACCTGATTGCACCGTTGAAAGGAGCTCTGAAAGATGCAAAGCCCGCTCCCGAATTTTATCCTCCGGTTCTGAAGTATCAAAAAGAGCGAGAATTGAGGGCACAGAAAACTTTTCCGCCGCCATAATCCAAAACTGGCTTCCGGCTTTCTTAAACTTCCATGCCCAGTAGCATGACTTAAGGGCGCTCGTGCCGTATGGGTTTTCTGCGTCTTTGTCGTAGCGATAGACGAGCCACTTGTAGGCTTGGTCGTACAAATCAATAAGCTCGCCGGTGGAGATATCTTTGTATTTAAGACGTCCCTCTGCATCGAAGACAAAGCGCTCAGGCTTCCTAAGCACCACATCATCGGGGAGCCACCAGCCATCATGGTTCTTCCATACTAGTTCCACAACGCTATAACCGTAATCGATGGCCGATAACAGCCGCTTCTCAAGGGAATAGAGCAGTGTTTGATCAATGGCTTTATCGATAAATTCAAACACTGTAGGCCGGGCGTCTCCCTGTTCAATCCGAGGCGCATATTCCAATACCGAGCTCTTTACAAGCGCCAGTAGACTCTTAATCCGGGGGTCAGTGCGCATTTCCCGGTACACGATAATTCGCTCCCCCGTATCCCGGAGCACCTCGTCCGGGTTGGGCATGTAGCCAACAAAAGAAGAAAAAAGGTCCGTAGAGGGAATAACCCGAAGGGAAAGAGTTTCGGTCTTTACTTTGCTTGCCTGTTTCATCGTCTATATCCTCGTAAGGTTTGCTGTGCTAAGGTTGGAGCCATACGCTTGATAGGCGCCACCTGGGGCACCTCAGCCGCCCGGGTAATGATACCGACCGCGTAAGTCAGCGCATCCGGCAAATCGTCGAACCTGCCTTTCGGAAAGCTTGTAAGTTCTTCGATAAGTTCCCGATTCCCCCGATCCCGAAACCGGATAAGCCCGTTTTCGATCAGGGGCGAAATGGACCGCACACGAAGCACCTTGCTTTCAGTGCCAGCCTTTACGGTCTTTATAGGAAGATACACATTTTCAGCCGCTGCCATGCGCATCACGTAGCGGGCGTAGATATTGGTAAAAGATACCTCTTCCCAGGCGATGAGCGCATACTTAAACCGCTTGTGCTTCGTTATAAGCTGGGTCACCGTTTCGTCTTCTGAACAGGTGGCAGCCCAAGAATCTACTTCCCAGATGATGCCCGCCCGGTCTACCCCCACCGAGACAATGGCCGTATGGTCATGTTTTCCTGCCGCGGGGTCTACCCCGGCAAAGTAGCGCAGCCCCGGCGGCAGTTCTGCGGGTAGGTATATATGGGCTTGAATCCATTCGGGCTTGATGATCCGCTCTTCGTCGGAAAGCGGCTCATTCTCGTACTCGGTGCTGAACACATCGCTTCCCAGAACTTGCCGTTTTTCTTCGAGCACCGCCTGCGGCCAGTTCTCCGGCCATAGCGGGGACCCGTCAGGCTTAAAACAGGAAAGACGAACCGCAATCCAGCGTTTAAGGGATCCATCTTCCAGTTCCCGTAAGAGGCGGCTTATAGGGTCGTCACTATGGAAAATGGTGTTGACCCACACGATAAAGGCGGTCTTGCCAAGATTAAAAACAACCCGCTTGAGCCAGCGATGGATTTTGCTCCGAGTAGCTGGGGAATCAACGGCATCATCCTTCAGGATATCGTCCAGGACGATGAGGTCCGGCCGGTACTGCCGGAACCGGGTACCCCGCATGCTTGCCCCGGCACCCTTTGCCTGGATACAGGTACCGTTCTTAAGCTCGACACGGGCATCGCTCCAGCGGTCGCCCCGGAGGTCTCCAAAGTCTTCCAGGAGGAGATCGTTCTCCTCGAGTTCCGTTCTGATGTTGATAAGGTTTTCCTGCGCGGCGTTTTGACTTGCGCCGATCAGGAGCACATAGCGGCTTTTCCCGGACAGTACCTGCCAGAGGGGGTAGGCAAAGCTCCAGCGGACTGTCTTCCCGTGCTCGCGGGGTTCGATGAACATCGCCCCGGCTAGTTCTTTTGTCGGTTTTACTAAAGACCAATACTTTTCTCTTATATAATCTTTTAGTCTTTCAGCGAGTTCTGCGGACAGGCTTCTCGTATCAGCAACATCATAGAGGAGGCGTTGGTATGCGGCGGGCTCGGTGTAGAAGTAGTCTCCCAGGTAGGTGCGGCAAAAGAAGCCAAAGTCCCGTTTGGCCCGTTCGAGCCTTCGATTCCGCTCCCGCTCAGTTTGTACCTCCTGCGTCCCGCCGACGAGGCTATCCACGATCCGGCTCATGCGGCAGGGGCCTCCATACCGATTACGATTGCTTCAAGGCGCTCAAGGATATCTGGATGGCTTTTCAGTTCATTCCGGAGCGCTTCGAGCACCGCCTGTTTGGCAGCCTCAAAACCATTCTGGTATTTCATACGCACGCTTCCCAGCTTCGCCTGCGCGTTGGCCACTTTGCTGATAGCGTCGATGTATGCAAGGGGGTCTTCGGATCCAAGCTCTTCAATAGCTGAAGACTCTTGCAAAAGTAGGCTTGCAAACCGGGTCAGAACCGCTTCAGCAAGGTCTGTGTTGGGGCTGTTCCGGACTGCATCCATCATGACCCGGGCTTCCTCTGTCGCCCGCTTTAGATCCATGGCGAGTTCTTTGGCATTTTTCACCGCCCGGCGCACCCCTTCGCGGCTTGTATCATACCCTTCAGACCGCAGGGTTTCCGCAATCTGGACAATGGTCTTGCCTTCCTGGTACAGCCGCACCACCCGCTCGGTCAGGCTCTGGAGCTCAATCTTACTCCGCCGGCCCATATCACTCCTCCCGAGGGATGAGCACCGCAGGATCAGCAAGGAGCCCGTCCAGCAGGTCTATACCATTTGCAGTAATGCGATAGATGGATATCGCATCCCCTGCGCGGTAGGGGTGAGGTACATCCTTGCGGCTCACATAGTTCTTATCCACAAGGTACTCCAAGGCCTGTTTAATTGGTTCGTAGTCATGGTACTGATAGAGCACCGAGATTATAGTCCGTCGCTCAGCACCTTCCGGGTAGATATCCCGAAGGAAGGTTAATACTGCGCCCCTGAGCGGGGCTTCTTTCAGCTTCATTGTTTTTTCTCCAGTTGCCGGATAATTACGTCAAAGATCCGGTTTAATTCTGCCCGCCAGCCGGCGGTATCTTTATAATGATCCTCCCGAGGGAGGTAGTCCCGTTCCACACAGGATATGCGGTTCGAAAGTTCTTCCATCCGCTTTGCATGGACCACAAAGCGCTCTTCGAATTTTTCTTCAAGGCCGTTTATGCCCTTTGTTAGCTCTTCCCGCAGCATCCGGGCCCGCTCATCGTCTTTTTTGGCGTTTTCTTCGAGCTTCTTAACCAGGAGCCCCACCACAAAGGCAAGTACGATAAGCGAGGGAGTTGTTCCGTACTGCAATAGACTCGTAAGCAACCCTTCCATTAGCGCACCACCAGTCCGACTATCAGCCCTACCCCGAGAGCCCCTACACCTACACTCAGCACCGTTTCCCATCCGGGGCGCTTTTTAAGCCGTGCATTTTCCGCCTGGAGCTTTTTGTATTCCTCGCCCCAGATGGCAGCTCCATCGATACGGCCCGCTTTATACCCCGCATCGTAGGCAGCGCGGACCGCAGCGGCGGCCTCATCCTCGGCTATCTCGAGCAGTTCCAGCACCAGATCCCCGGGATATAGCTTCCCGGGTTCGATTCCGTATGCGTTCCCGGACTGCATCGGCAAGTTCTTGTTTTCGCTGCTCATGACTGGCAGGGTCAGGACTAGTAGCAATAAGGTCAGCAGGACTCTGGGTTTCAAGATTTTCCTCCTTTTGCAGGGTCTCCGGGGCTGGAACCCCACCAGTAAATTCGTCGGCGTAAGCGTCCCGTCTCCGGGACAGGTTAAGAAACGCCGCCCCGAGACCAAACAGGATCAGCGCCGCTATAAAGAGTGTTATGAGGGCGCAGACTAAAAACTCCATCATTTCTTGCCCCCAAAAATATTAGTCGCTAGGAGCGACAGGTCGATGGGCGCAAAGACCAAGGCTACAAAGGCAGCAACTTTGATGACCGCATCAATATCAAGAGCGGGCGACCAGAAGGCCTTCACCACAAGGCCGCCAATGGCCAGCATGGCGGCAATTATTTTAGCCCCGAGGGTAAGAGGCTTACCTTTTAATTCCATCGCATCCTCCTTAAAATCTCCCATCTCGGCTAAAAAGATGAGCCCATTTGGCATCCAGGCTGTCAAAAAACCGGGTTAAATGGGCAAATTCTTGCAGGCTATAGACAACATCGTTTCCATCCTGGTCGCGGTAGCCGGTTTTGCTGTTGCCCCAGGGGTCATCCACAATTACCGACTGCACCTTATCAAGATCGAGCAGCCCGGGGCTCCCTAACTCATCGATGCGGTCCTGCTTGGACTCAAAGCCAATCACGGTAATCAGATGGCCGTAGGACGTAAAGCGGCCAGAGACAACGGAGGCGCTTTTATGGCGGGCAATGCGCCACAGGATCTCTTGCACTGAGACTTTGGTTGTAAAGGTGGTTACCCGACGCTTGCAGAGCTTCTCGTTTATCGCCCAGGAGAGGATTGCATGCACTTCCCGTGGAGGCCTTCCTGCCATGGCGGGATACTCTTTTTTCAGCTTTGCCCAGGCATCAGGCTCATCCAAGAGCCGAGCAAGATAATCTTCTGGCTGTTCGTTCTTTGGATACTCAAAGGAAATGCCGCTTGCCTCAAGGGCCATGATCATGCTCGTGACCTGGCAGGTCTGAGTCGGGTCGATCAAATTGTTGCGTTGGGTTCGATATGGATTTGAGAGCTTGTAAAGCACGTCCGCCTCCTTGCTACTAGCCTAGCAAGTTCCAGAGGCGGCCGCTTGAACGGGGAATAAGGGGATGGGAATGGTACTAAATATAATTTGCAGGGATATACTTGTCTTTGTAACATTTTTTAAAGAACTTACTTTTAAATTGTTCTAAAAGAGGATACAAAAATCTTATAGTTTTTTCTTTCCCTTCTTTTGTTTTATAGGAAATGCTTATTACTATTCTTGGATTCTTTTCACCCAAACCCATTCCGGCACCTACAAACGCACCATAAGCGCCGCCAAGAACAGATCCTATAACAGCTCCTTTTACCGCTTCTAGTTCTGCCTTTCCTGATGATACTCCAGCAACAAGTTCCTCTTTTATGGAGACAATGTTTTCGTTCTCTATTATGAATTTTAATGGCTTGGTTACTAGATAAGAATAAATAGTAAGATAATTTTTGCCATATACCAACTGAGCCTTCCGCAGATCTCTTATGAGCCCATTTGCTCTTGCGTTGTCATATTCTTCAATGCCAGATAAAAGATAAACATCAATATAATTACCATAGAATAGTTTGTATGATATAATTACTAGTACTATCGAGAATATACCGGTTACCAAGCCTATCTCTATAATATAATTAGGAAAAATTTTTGATAATTCTAAAATAATAAATGCTTCAATACTCAAAACACCAAAAAGCAGAACTATCCAAAAAAAATGAAACAAACATCCTCTTTTCATTTGAAACCTCCTTAATCTATACTACATTACCTGTAGTTTCTTCGCAACTTAATACGGATGCCTATGCAGCCATGCGAACACACGTCCATGGATGACTAGGCTCCCGTCCTGGATGAAGTCAAAGGGTACGATCTCCGGTTCGGGGTAGCGCTTGGTGTTTTCGCTGGCGATGATGATTTTCTTGTCCGCAAGGCGGTACTGGAGCCGCTTAACCCGGGTCTCGCCAAAGAGGCTGATGACAAAGATGCCGTCCCCCGAGCGGTCGGAGCGGTCAAAGAGGACGTAGTCGCCGTTAAAGAGGCCCACGTCGCTCATACTGTCGCCGACTACCCGCACGAGGGCGCAGTTTTCTGGCCGGCGGTACCCCAAAAGTGTATATAGCACCGGTATGCTCCGCTCGGTCTCGGCAAGCTGGGTTGGCATTTGTCCGGGGCCTGCGGCGGTGGGCTGGGACCAGAGGGGAAGCAACACCGCACCCTCCGGGTCTGGCTCCCGCACCTCCATGGGGACCGGATGCCCTTTCTGAAAGCGGTAGACCACGATTTCCCGGGGATCCGCAATCTCGCCGCCACCACCACCCATAATGTCCAAACCCCGGCTCGTCGTAAGGGAAGTAGATTCAGCCGGCAAATGCGAAACTGTTTCGTTTTTTGATTCTTCCGGTAAATGGGAAACAGTTTCCCATTTGGATTGATGAGCGCCCGATGCCGGCAAATGCGACGCAGTGTCGTTTTTGGATTCTTCCGTCAAATCGGACACTGTGTCCGATTTGGGTTTTTCCGGCAAATGTAAACCTGGTTTACATTTCGACTCCTCCGGCAAATGTATCACAGTGTTACATTTGCCGGCTTCGGCGCCCACTGGCGGAGCTTCCTTCTTGCGGTGGTCCCGCCCCGGAAGAAACATCTCGCCTTCGCCAGTGAGAAACCAGTCAATATTTAATCCGAAATTCTGCTTTAGTTTTAATAATAAATCAGAAGGTACGGCTATTCCTTTCTCATAGTTTATTAGAGTCGTACGAGGAATTCCTAATTCATTTGCAAAGACCGTCTGTGTTAGTCCAATAGATTCTCTAAAAAGTCGTATTCTAGGCAATTTCTCTTTAATAATGTCCATATGACGCCGCCTTGCTATTAAAATGTCATTTTTTAGACTATTTTCACTTGACAAAAGTCTAATACACGACGATAATCAAACTATCGGATGTCGCTTGTGCGACCTTTAGGCTAAAAAAAGAAAGGAGCCACCCACCGGCCCCTTTCTAGCCAACATCACCCGCCCGGAGGGGCAAGGAGGTACTTCTATTATGAAGTATTTACAGAAAAAACGCAACGCAAAATTGGCTGTTCCAAATGTGGAACAGGGTGTCTGGCTCAATTACCTGCTGAGAACCCACGGATATAGCCAGCAGGATGTGGCGGACATGTGCGGCGTAAGCAGGCACATGGTGCAGAAAGTACTGTACGGGCTACGAACCAGCCATAAGGTGCAGAAAGCTGTCGCAGAAGCCCTGGGATATAGCTCCTGGCAGGAAGTGCTTGTTATCGGGAAGAGGGTAGCGGCATGAACGAACTGCAATTTTCTTTTAATGGGCACAACTGCCCGGTCCTTCTTAACCAGAAGAACGAGCCCTGGTGGATAGCACGCCATGTGTGCGACATTCTGGGGCTTTCCGATGTATCCATGAGCCTCCAGAGACTCGATGATGATGAAAAGATGATACAAAAATTATTTGTATCATCAAAAATGAGGAACGTCTGGCTTGTAAACGAGCCCGGGCTTTACAGCCTGGTCCTCACCTCAAATAAGCCCGAGGCAAAGTCCTTTAAGCGCTGGATCACCCACGAGGTGCTGCCTGCAATCCGCAAGACTGGGAGCTATGCGGTCGGGTCGGGTAAAGCGGAGACGCCCGGCAGGCCAGGTCTTGCCGAGGCAGCGGCCTTTATGCGGGAAGCCCGGCAAACCTTTGGCATCCGCAGTGCCCGCCGGGTCTGCAAGCAGTACCTGGGTCCAGAGAACTTTGAACCCCTTACCCGGCGGCCTAAAAAGGTAGTCCCCACCACCGGCCCCGATGGCAAAACCTATGTGGAAGGCCTCCCGCTTCCCATCGAGACCTACCGGAAGATCTATCCCTGGTATGTAACCCCCGAAGAGGAAGAGGAATTTCTCGCCAACTGGGCAACGATGACCGAAGAAGAACGGGATGCTTTTATCGCCCGGGCAGCCTGCGGGAAGGGCATTGTCGACAAGAAGGAGGAAGGGAAATGATGAATGACTTCATAGCATACAAAGCGATTGATGAGCGGGAGCGAAGCGCCCTAATTTACGCCTGGGTTTCAGCAGCCCCAACTCTGTTTGAGTATGCGAGGAACGCGCCTGCTTACAGACGTTTTACCCTCCTTATTCTGAAGGTAATCACTTTAAATGAAAACTTTGAGATAGTACAAACTATTTCTCCGGATGTCTATGAAGCATTGATCATCCCAACTAGAGTCAGAGAAAAGCTCTACGAAACATGGAAACAGCTCTACCAGACTCTGCATGAAAAAGTGTCAGAGATGGAAGATGTAAAGCACTTAAGTTCCATCATCAGCTACATCAGGGTAGCCCCTCAAAACATCTCGGGGATGGAGGCTTGATATGCGAATCTTGGTTCCGCATTTTTTACAGACAAGAGAGAATACTTTCTCCGCAAGCCACTCTTCTTTAGTTTGCCCTGTGTCAGCTCCGCAGGAGGGTTTCTACAACCAAGGAGGCACGGTATGAAGTCGTTTATCCGTCTCCATCCGTATGTCCGGGAGTTAGAAGAGCGGGTCGCTAGGCTTGAGAAAGAAGCGGAACGGCGGGAGGCCGCTATCGATTCTATGGCCCGCTACATCGATCAGCTTGAAACGCTGAAAAGCTACCTTGAACAGCAGATTGCGGATCTGAAACGGGGGTATCGGCCATGACAATCTCGACAAAGGATATTGCCAATGCTCTGAGTGTAAGCGAGCGGCAGGTATTGCGCCGGGCTGCAGAGGAGGGCTGGAAATATCTAAAGGCTGGAAAAGCTAAGGTCTGGGATGTGTCGAGCCTGGCGCCGGATGTACAGGTGGCCCTTGCGCCAAAGCTCAGAATAGAATCAACCTCAGTACCTGCAACCGCTCCGGATGCTATCCATCGCTCGAGCGAGAAAGCGCGGGAACAGGGCCGACTCCGTCTGGCTCTGCTGGCCCTCTATGACGGGTCTGGTTTAAGGGCTGCGGACTTTATCGCCTCCTACAACTCCGGGGCCCTGAATCCAACATTGCGGCAAAAGCTCGGCGAGGTGAGCCTTGCAACGTTCTACCGGTGGGACGCAAAACGCAGGACTAGCGGCACCTCCGGGGTCATACCTCGGTGGGGAGAGACAAAAAAGGCGACCAAGCTCACCGATATTGAGCAGCAGATCTTAGAGAAGTTCTACCTCTCTCCGGAGCGGCGGACTATCCAGCACTGCTACCAGCTCTTAAAGCTGAACCTCCCGAGCACCACCGCAACGTACCAAACCTGCAGGCGCTACCTGCAGAGCCTGCCAAAGCCGCTTGTGGCATATCACCGTCTCGGTCAGAGCAAGTTCGAAGCTCTGTATCAGCCATTTATTGATCGGGATCCTTCTATTTTCCTCCCGATGCAGCAGGTAGTTTCAGACCATCACCGGTTTGACCTTCTTGTCACCAAGGATGGCCGGATATTCCGTCCCTGGATTACCGCCTGGCAGGACTACCGGTCGGGCAAAATCCTCGGTTGGGCACCGTCAGTTTATCCATCGAGCCTTACCATTCTGCAGGCCTTTTACATGATGGTAATACGCTACGGCCTTCCTGAGATGTGCCACATGGATAACGGTAAAGATTACCGCTGTAAAGTGCTCATGGGGGCAAGCCTTAAGGTATCAACCATCAACGCGGACGGGGTTAGCGATGAGGACCTGCTCCATCTGCAGGGCACGTTTCAGATGCTTGGGGTGAACACCACCTACGCGCGGGCCTACCACGGCCAGAGTAAGGGGCGGATGGAGCGGACATTCGGCACCTTTGCCGAATACATAGCCAAAGACTCAGGGTACTACATCGGGTCAAATACAGTAAGCCGCCCAGAGGATGTAACACTCTACTACCGGGCCATCAATAAAAAGGCAAAAAAACAGGTGCTGCTTTCATGGGATGAATTCTGCACTAAGCTTGATGCTTTTATTGAGTTCTGGAATGCCAATTGGCATGGCGAAGGTAAAGGGATGAACGGCCAGACCCCAGATGAGGTCTTTGCATTACATGCCCCGGAACCACGGAAGGCCGATGCTAAAACCCTCGCGCTTGCCCTTACCCGTCCAGAGGTCCGAAAGGTTACCCGCAACGGGGTGAGTGTTATGGGAGTTCAGTATTGGGCGCCGGAATTGCTTGAATATTCTGGCCAGGAGGTGGTGGTACGCATCCCTATCGTAAAGCCGGATACAGCCCTTGTTCAAACTATTCAGGGACAGACCATCTGTACGGCTTGGGCGGACTACTTTATGGCAACCGGAGATGTGGCGGTGGATAACGAAAAGGTTAATGCGGCCCGCAAGTCAAATCTTGAACTTGTGCGTCATCGTTCGGAGCGGCTTAAGCAAACAAGCGGTTTAAAAACCTTTTTGGACCTACCCGCTCCGCAGCGGCAGGAACTGCCCGACTTGAGCGCCCTGCCTCTTGCGGCTGGAGCGGAACCAGTGCGCCAGAGGGAGCAAAAACCATCACTTAGAAGCCCCCTCGATATCTAATCAAAGGAGATTTGTATGACTTTTAAAGAAGAATTTAAAGAGTTTCTTGATAAATACAAAATCAGCCAGAACAAGGCCGCTGAAGCGGCTGGCTATGCAGGCTCCGTCGTGAGCCAATGGCTCAATGGCACCTATAAGGGAGACGCTGAGGCGGTAGAATCCGCCTTGCTTGCCTGGATGGAGCGGGAAAAAAGCCGCCGATCTCGGCGTTCAGTTCCCCTTGTGGAAACAGAGAACCTTCGCCGGATCCTAAATGCTATTCAAATTGCCCATGAGGAGCGGGATATTGCTGTCATCGCAGGTCCCGCCGGAGTTGGAAAAACTACGGCCCTCCGAAAATACGTGGCGGAAAATCCAAATGGTTCCATTCTTATTGAGGTTGATGAATCGATGGGCAAGATTGCCCTTATCCGGGAGATCGCCGAAAAGCTCGGTATTGATCGGAACGGATCCCATGTCGAACTGGTGCGCCGGGTTGCAGCCACCCTGGCCGACCGGGACTTGATTGTCATCATCGACGAAGCGGATTACCTCAATGATGGGGCCCTGGAACTGGTACGCCGGGTGGTGAACGATAAGGGCCAGAGCGGCCTTGTGCTCTGCGGCCTTCAACGCCTGGTATTCCGTATTAAGAACCTCAAAAACGACCACCAACAGCTTGCAAGCCGCGTAGGGGTCCTGCTTGAGGTAAGCGATTTAAGCCCCGGGGACGCGGAAAAAATGATTGCTTCCGTCTGGCCCGATCTCGACAAAGAAACCGTGCAGACCTTCATTAAAACCGCCGCCGGATCCGCCAGGGCCCTCGCAAAGCTTATAGACCGGGCACACCGAACCGCGGTAGCAAACGACCTTGCCAATCCAACGCCGGAAGCGGTCAGGATTGCAGGGTCACTCATTTTGAAATAGGAGGACGTAATGGAAACCGATCTTGTGCCAATGACTGAGGCGGCTTTAGTTGCTCCCTATCAAGGGCAATCTCTTGCTGCCGTCACCAATGAAATCCAATGGCTGCTCGGTAAGCTTGAGGAAAACTCAAAAAAAACGCTCCAATTCATTTTTGAGACCGGCAAGCGCCTTGCGGCAGCAAAGGATATGCTCGACCACGGGCAGTTTATTCCTTGGCTTGAGCAAAACTTCGCGCTAACTCAGAGATCTGCACGGAGATACATACGCGTCTACGAGACCTACAAGGACGCGCCGTTAGAACTTATCAGAAGCAAATCCATCCGAGAAGCCTACATCGAGGCGGGGATAAAAAAGGCTTTGCCTGTTGGTGACTCAGAGAGTGAAAGTGACAGTTCCAGTGCCGTGCTGCAGGCCATGCCGGCGGCGCTTACCGACCGGAGCCAGCTGGTCTGGCTCTTTCGCCAGCCCACCAGATCAGGCGTTGCCCTTAAAAAACATCGCGTCCAGGCAGTTAATGGACAGGTATACATCTATCGCAAAGACACCAATATGGCGTCCCCCGCTCTGGATCTGTACCTGCCCCGTCCGGCAGGACTGCCTGAGCCTGCGTGGCAGAAGGCAATCGACGCGTATGTGGTGGCAACGGAGCTGTATTTGCAGACCATCGAAGAGTTTGAAGAACGCGGAATTGTTAGCGAGGAGGCTGTATGAAACTGACTTTTAGCAGCGGTGCTTTTGAGCTGCTCGATCAAAAAATTACGGATATTCAAATTGCGCTGGATAAGGGGCTTTTAAACCCTGAGACAGCACTGCGTTATATCCGCGAAGCTCGGGCAGAGCTCTTTTTATTACGGCAAATCTTAAAGAACGAAGTTGTTATTGACAATCCGGGGCCGGATGCCCCGGAAGCAGCATAATAGGGGGACTATCATGGCACGGTACAAACCGACAACAGGAGAACTGCAGAGTTTAGCGGACGTGGACAAGGCTTTAAAAGAGCTGTGCGCACTGGAAGCAGAAATCGAGCGCATCGATTCGGAAGGCGAAAAACAAATTGCGGCGATTAAAGCAAAAACTGCAGAGGCGGGAAAGGACTTGCGAGAGCGGGTAAAAGAAATTAGCGCCACCATAAAGGCGTTCTGCGACTACCATAAAGGCGAATACTTCAAGGATAAAAAAAGCATCGATTTATCTTTTGGAACTATTGGATATCGCCTCACCCCGCCGTCAGTCTCTATATCAAAACAGACCCTGCCGCTTATGAAGCAGCTCGGAATGATCGGCTACATACGCATAAAAGAGGAAGTTGATAAAGAGGCTCTTCTTACACTAGACGATGATGCACTCGCCCAAATCGATGCGGTTAAAAAACAAAAAAACGAGTTCTTTATTCAGCCAAAACGGGAGCAGGTGAATAAAGACTTGCTGGCAACCGCATAAAAATCGCCGACCTGGACGTCCGGCGATGGCCCCGGAAGATCTCCGGGGCTTTTCGTATATACGGAGGGTGCGATGGAAAGCTTAAAAAAACAAACCTGGATAAAACTTATCCATACTGCCCGCAGGCAACTAGGACTAGACGATGCGGCATACAAGGCCATCCTCCTGGGGGCGGCCGGCATTGAAAGCTCTAAGGAGTTATCCTCTAAGACACAGTTCGACGAGATAATGAAGGCTTTTAAAAATCTGGGATTTAGATACCAAAAAAGAGAGGAAATCATCCTTCCAAATCGAGCATCTAAGGCACAGATCGCTTATATAAAGAGGTTGTGGGATCTTGGCAGCCGGTCAAAAACAGAAAGCAGTCTGAGGCAGTTTTTGCGTCGTGTCGGCCATGTTGATGATGTTAATTTCCTGACAAAACAGCAGGCTAGTGCGGTTATTTTAGCGCTTGAGGATATAAACAAGAAAGCTCGGGAGGCAGAATGAAGGGTGTTGTTCTGACCGTTCGCGAAGCCGCCGCTATTTTAGGGCTGCATCCTAAAAACGTGTATTATCTGTTGTATATGGGCTACATCGAAGGATGGAAAATAGCCCATACCTGGAGAATTTCCATCATTTCGGTAGAGGCTTATGATCAGCGAACAGTCAAAAAAAGCGCTTAAAACTATACCGGCAATACTCTCTATTGGCGATACAGCTGCCACACTTAAGTGTTCCCGGGCAACCATCCGAAGGCTCATAAAACGCGGCGATTTAAAGGCTTTTTTCACCCCAGAAGGCTGGATGGTTTACCGCGGCGACCTTATAAACTACCTTTCAAACCACTCAAATTTATAGTTTTTTACGCTTTTCGATGGGCCTTTTTACCACTTTCTAACAAATATTTTTCAAATTTTTCATGTCCGTGAAATGTCTGATAGAACGGCCTTTTTTATTATATAGTCTTTTACTTATATTTACTATATTTCTTTATATTATATGGATTAAAACACTTCTCGAACACATTCGAATTTTTCATGAATTCATCAAAATGTCCGATAAAAATTTACACGGCAAAACAGCCAAAAACCATACCTATTTCTTTATTATATATAGCCTTAAACCACCAAACCCCAATGTCCGTGAATTCTCAAATTGAATGATAAATTACATCTGGCTCAGACAGCCATCCGTTCAAAGGAGCTCAGTAAACAGGTTAAGACAGATCTGGAAACAACCGGGCGGGAGATTTCCGAATTACAGGGTAAAACCAGGGAGAGTCTTGCAGCCAACCGGGATATGACCCAGCACA
>NZ_JAJUHW010000004.1 GCF_029265695.1 Gracilinema caldarium
CAGGACTGACTGACGTAATGGCAAGATTTACCACTGCCCTGGACAAATTGGTTTCTTCTTCGATATTTATGGGGCTGGAAAGCTGGTCAAAGGGGGATGAACAGGATATAAGCATCAGCACGGAGCCGATTGTTGCGATTGCTGCGAGTACAAAAAGACGGAAGAACGAAGCTGGTTTCATAAGTGGCCTCCTCTATTCGGTTGTATAAACAGCATGCCCCCGGTTTTTATTATTGCCTACCAGGAAAAATGTCACAGGCCCTAAGTATTTTTTCCCAGGGAACCAGTCTTGGCTAAAATCTTAAAAAATCCAAAGTATCCACAAATCTATGGTACTATAGCAATATGATTGACCTGCTGCATTATCGAAGGGGGCGAATATTTTTTACTGCCCTTTTTATACTGACCGCAGTTTTCGAAACAAGTGCTGCTCAGGTAGATGTTATCCCGCTTCAAGACCGCTGGCTATTTAGTTTTCAGGACAGAAATCCTATGACCGTTTTGGTTCCGAGCAATTGGATCTTGTACGGCAAAGCCATTCCTGCCCTTGGCTATGGCCGCTACGAGAGGCTCCTTACTTTGCCGCCCCCTGAAGCTCGGCCGCCCCTCATGCTCCGCATCGGGGAAATTGGAACAGCCTGTGAAGTCTATATTGATGACAAATTAATCGGAGGGCAGGGGACTTACAGTCCCGATCCGGCAGCCCATGTGCCTATGGTGGCTCCCTTGTATCTCGAAATCCCTCCAAACCTGCCCGACCAGGTTAAGCTGACCATTAAAGTATCCAACTATGAGGATACCAACGGCGGGGGCATATGGGGGCCCATACAGCTCGGCAGCAAAGATGAGCTTTTAGGCCGCCGTGACCGGGCTTTAATTCGGGACGCGGCTATGGCGGGGATCTTTTTTATCGTGTTCCTCTTTTATCTTATCCTCTACCTGTACCGCAGAAAAAATCAGGCCCTGCTGCTCTTTGCCTTGATATGCCTTGCCTTTGTTTTTAGACAGCTCGTTACGGGAGAAAAAATCCTTCTACTCCTCTTCCCAAAACTTTCTTGGAATCTATTGGTTCGTATCGAATACCTGAGCCTGTATGTGCTGGCACCGCTGTATATCCGGTTCTTTTCAGTCCTCTTTGGTCCCTACCGCTGGCCCAAACCTATTACCCTGGGGCTTACAGCTATAGGACTTGGTTCGAACCTCGCTGTCTTGTTCTTACCTGTACCATGGTTTATTGGCACCCTCATCGGAATACAAATCTATTGGCTCCTTCTCTTTGCCCTTACCTTGGCGGTGCTGGAGGGGGCTCGCAGATCCGGCGCAGAGGATGCGGGGCTGTTCCTCCTCAGTTTCAGCATCTTTGTCCTTGGGGGTCTCAATGACCTCTTGCTCACCCGGCTTTTTCTGCCGACCGTATCGCTTATCACCCTTGCCCAGCTTCTGTTTATCCTCTTTCAGTCCCTGGCGCTGGCCCGGCGTTTTGCCCGGGAATACCGGCGGACTAAAAACCTGGAAGAACTGAACAGCCATCTCCAAAAGCTAGATGAAGAGCGGTCCCGGTTTTTTGCCGCCGCAAGCCATGAACTGCGCACCCCGGTAAGCCTTATCATCACCCCGATAGATGGGATCCAAAAAGGTCTCTATGGCGAAGAGCTCCGGTATGATGCACCGGTTTTTGCCCTTATTCGCAGGAACTGCGACCGGCTCAAACATTTGTCGGAACAGCTTTTGAATGTGCTTAAAATTGATACAGGGATGGTGAAGCCCCTTCTGCAGCCCGTAGACATGCAGGTCTATCTCCAAAAATATATGGCCCTCTTTTCTGCTGAAGCGGAGAAAAAAAAGCTCCGCTTCGAGCTCGAAGCCGCCGAAATGCCCTCTGTGGCCCATACCGATCCGGTGCTCCTTGAAACGGTGGTGCTCAACTTACTGTCTAACGGGATTAAATTTACCCCCCCAGAGGGGGAATTGCGTATTCGTATAATGCCGCCGGAGAATGGATTCATTACGTTTATAGTCCAGGATTCAGGCCCAGGCATCCCCGCAGAACAGCAGGCAATGCTTTTTACCCGCCATGCCGCCGCGTCCCGGGCCCAGGGACCGGGAGTAAGCAGTTTCGGTATTGGGCTCCCCCTCTCTGCAGAAATAGTAAACCTTCTCGGTGGTACCATACGGGTCGTAAGCGAAATGGGTAAGGGGACGAGTTTTTTGGTTTCCCTGCCCCAGTCGCAGAAATCCCAAGAGTGTCAGAAGGCCCAAAGTTCCCGAGAGATTGCCCCAGATAAACAGATACAGGGCGAAACAGACAGGAAATTTCATCAACAGACCGTCATTCTCCTGGTCGAAGACGATGAAGATACCAGGAACATGCTGAGTAATGTGCTTTCATCACGCTTTGCGGTTCACAGCGCTTCATCGGGGGCGGAGGCTCTAGAAAAAATACAGCATGGGCTTGAGCCTGACCTTATCATTTCGGACCTTATCATGTATCCCATGGATGGCCTTACCTTTCGAGAGCGGCTTCTTGCAGAACCTGGCTTTGCTGCTATTCCCTTTTTATTTATATCCGCTAACCAGGAACCGACGATCCGTGAACGAGCCCTTGGTACCGGTGCGGTGGACTTTATCCAGAAACCCTTTTATATTGATGAACTGGTGGCCAAAATTGGATCTCTCCGTTTGCTGATGGAACAAAAGCAGAAACGTATGGAAGAGCGGATTCTGCAGGCCCTTCGCAAGGGCGATTCTCTACCGCGAAAGGATCGGGGCTCCTGGCGAGAGCGTCTGGCGAACATAAAACCCACTGAACGGGATTGGGAAGTGGTGGAGTACCTGCTCCAGGGGTTAAGCGACAAAGAAATTGCAAGCCAGCTGGGCTGTTCTGCCCGCACCATTTCTAACCGGGTATCCTCTCTACTGAAACGGACGGGCCAGCCAAGCAGGGCCGCCCTTATTGCTTATTTAGGCGGGGCTGAGTAAGGGCTATAGAGTAAGGGCTATAATGGAAACTGAACAGTGCTTATGGTGCCGTGGTCATTCTGCATGGTAAAGCTTCCCTTAAGCTCTTCTGCAAGCATATTCACTAAGGTAAGGCCAAAGCCTGTGGACTTACTCATAAGGCTCTGGGCGTCAAAGCCTGGTCCGTCATCTTTAATAACAAGGCGAATCTGATCCTCTGTTTTTTCAAGGCTTATCCTGATAGTTCCCGTTGTTCGGTCCGCAAAAGCATACTTAAGGGTATTGGTTAACAGTTCGTTAGTTATGATTCCGATAATTCCCGCCCGCTTAATGTCCAATGGAATGTCGGAAATATTCATTTCCAGGGTTACAGCGCAATGAAAGGTGAATATTTCCAAAATAGAGTTCACCAGGTCCTCTAAGTAGTTCTTCATGGAAATTTCCCGGTATTCTCCTGATAGGAGGAGTTTTTCATAGAGACTCTGCATGCTTTCTGTGCGGGCGATAGCCTCCTCTAAGCCCTGGCGGACCTCGGCATTTGCTGTCTCGTTGGCCTGAAACTTTAAGAGGGCCATGAGATTCGCCATATTGTTTTTTACCCGGTGATGCACCTCCCGGAGAAGGATCTCCTTCTCGGCAAGCTGCTTTTTAAGGGCCTCTTCCGCCCGTTTTCTGTCCGTGTCGTCATGGACTATCGAGTGGAGCACCGCTTTGCCTCTCATTTCCAGCTTGCTGCTGTAGACCTCCACATCCCGGACCGAGCCGTCGGCCAGGCGGTGCTTAAACTGGAAATAGTTCCGTTTGTTTTCTACTGCTTTTGCCATTTCCTTTGCGACAGCTTCTGGAGACAGGGTGTTAATTTCCTGGATGTGCATAGAACAGAGCTGTTCCCGGCTCCAGCCGTAAAATTCTACCGCCACAAGGTTTGCGTCTAAAATGCGGCCATCCTCTGGATCAATGAGCAGTTTTACCGCCTTGTGCTGTTCAAAAACATGCCGGAACAGGGCTTCGCTTTCCCGCAGCGCCTCTTCTGAATGTTTGCGTTCCGAAATATCCATGATAAAAGCAGAGAAAGTTCCCCCATCCGGACCGGGGTTGTATCGCAGGTGTATTTCTACCGGGTAGGTGCTTCCGTCTTTGCGGCGATGCACTGTTTCAAAATGCAGTTCTTCCTGGCGGCCTTCGATAAGGGGGCGGATGAATTCCCGAAACTTTGCTTCTGTGTATTCTGGTTTTATGTCTATGGGGGTCATAGTTTTTAATTCATCAAAAGTATAGCCCAGATTTCGGATTGCCCCGTTGTTAACATACTCAAAATGTAAGTCCCGGCCATTAAAAATGTATATTTCATCCAGAGCCTTTTCCAGGTAGCCTAATAGTCTCTGCCGTTCTTTCTCCGTTTTTAGATGTTCCATTTTGGATGTAAAAAGTTTCAGGGCCATTTTGATGGACGCATCCAGGACTGTGATGCCTGAGTTTTTTACCACATAGCCGTAGCCGCTTATGTTTTCTGTTTTTTCAACTATTTCTCGTTCATTGTGGGATGAACAAAATAATACGGGCATATCCTTGATGGCAAGAATTTGCGCCGCCGCTTCGGTTCCATCGATGCCGGGCCCCAAATCTATATCCATCAAAAT
Source organism: Gracilinema caldarium (assembly GCF_029265695.1). Lineage (GTDB taxonomy): Bacteria > Spirochaetota > Spirochaetia > Treponematales > Breznakiellaceae > Gracilinema > Gracilinema caldarium_A. The sequence goes on from NZ_JAJUHW010000004.1 coordinate 4,599, forward strand.
TAAATCCACTGGCAGCTTTTGTTCTGCCACCGTGGCTACCGCCTCTTCTCCTGTTTTTACATGATGGACCTCATAACCATAGCGTTCAAGCTGGTTTTTTCCCATAAGGGCAGTAATGGCGTCGTCTTCTACAAGGAGAATACTGGCCTTTATTTTGTCCATTTCTTTTCCTCCTTGCATTATAGGCATCTCTTTACACTATAATGGATTTAGAATTGTGCTTACAAGGGTTTTTATTATTTGATGTTATTTTAAAAGCCGGTCCCTGTTCTCTTGTAAATCCCTGGCTTAAACAGCTAGAATATACAGTATGACCGGCCAGCTTACGCCCTATCAACTGAAAAAGTTCCGTAAATTATACAATGTTTTTAATGGTTTTAACTCCTTTTCGTTTACTATCCTGTCGGGCAGTGTCATTACCCTCTATGCCCTGCGCCTTGGCGCCACGTCGACTGTTATCGGTGTCTTAAACGCCTTTGTTTTTACCGCCTTCTTTTTTATGCCCGTAGGGAAAATCCTGGTGCGCCGTTTGCCTATTGTGCAGGTTTTTGCAACCGCCTGGCTTACCCGGTACCTGGTCATGATACCCCTGGTCATTGCCCCCTTTTTTGACCGGGTCGGCAGGAATGACATAGCCCTGGGGCTCATGATGATCGGCGTTTTTGCCTTTCATGCAAGCCGCGGTGTTGGTATGATCGGCAATAACCCTGTTCTGAACGAAATGGCCGCAGGACCTGATCGGGGTGCCTATATGACCCATATTCAGGTTATTGCCAGTGCGGTTTCCATGTTTACCAGTCTCGGTATAGCCCTGCTTTTAGGCCGTAAGCCTCCCCTCATGATTTATGCCATCCTGATGTCTATCGGTATTATTTCAGGTGTTATCGGAAGCCTCATGCTGTACCGGATACCTGAACCACCAGCAGAAGAGGAAGGCAAACGGGAAGAATTTTTTGCGGTGGTCCGCCGGGCCCTGCGCCGCGCCCCCTTTCGTCGGTTTATCATCATTTTTTTAGCCCTCAGCCTTATATCATCTGTGTCCCGGGCCTTTATTGTGGTGTACAGCAGGAGCGTCTACCATCAGGGAGATGGCATGGTCTCTCTTTATTCCGTTTTTGGCAGTCTGGGGGCTCTAGCTATTGGACTGCTCACCCGCCTTCTTGTGGACCGGGTCGGTGCAAAACCGCTCTATATTACCTATACCTTCGCTGCCGTCATTGGCCTTTTGCCAGCCCTCTTGTCTCCCTTTGTAGGTTCAGTCCATCCTTGGGCAATACCGCTTTTTTTGGCCCTATTGTTTTTTGTGGTCAACTTTGCCTTTGCAGGCACCGAGGGTGTGGCCCAGACCTATTTTTTTGGGCTTATCCGTCCCACGGACATGCTCGACCTGGGGATCCTTTATTATATCGTGTATGGTATCGCCGGTGCGGCGGGTTCCTTTGCGGCAGGGCTTTTTTTGGACACCCTGGTTGATGCAGGAATAGCGCCGGTGCTCGCCTTTCGGATTCTTTTTGCGAGTCTTACCTTGTTATTACTAGTGGTGCTGTTCTGGCAGCGCAAACTGATCCGTCTCGGAGCGCTCCCCCTGCGGGGAGCCCTGGGGGTGATTTTTTCATTTAGGGACCTGCGGGCCCTGACGCTGCTTGAACGGCTCGAAAAATCCCGCAGTGTCCAGGAAGAACACGAAGTGCTGGAAGCCCTGCACGATATGCCCAGCACGGTAGCACTTACGGAGCTTTTGGACCGGCTCAGGTCGCCCCGGCTTTCTGTCCGTATCGAAGCCCTTCGGGCTATTGAGGCCCTGGAAACCCTGAATTCCGAGGCAGAGGATGCCCTTTTGGAGGATGTGCAGAACAACCCCTATACTACTGCCTATATTTCCTGCCGCATTCTTGGAAACCATGGCGTACGCCGAGCCATCCCGCTGCTGAGAACCCTTTTTACCGCCGAAGACTACATGCTGGTCGGAGAAGCTATGCTCGCCCTGGCCCGTCTTGGAGACACCGAATCCCGGGTCAAAATAGAGGAATACATCAAAACAACTAAAAACCCCCGCATCCGTATTATGGGGGCTTCAGCTTTAGAGACCTTTGGTTCCTCCGAATCAATCCAGGTTTTACTAGATCTGCTGCGGGAGGAAAATCCTCCCCCCTATCTTCGGGACGAGGTTGTTCTTTCCATTGCAGGTATTGTCGGTATTATGGAGCGTTTTTATCCTCTCCTTGTACAGTATAGGGAAGATCCTGCTCTGGCTAATGCCCTTGCTCAGGACGAAATAGAAGAAATCACTGAAAGTATAGCCAGCAGAAAACGCAGCAAATATACCCAAAAGATAAAGACCGCCATTAAGGAACTAAAAGAAGCGGCAGGCCGCTTTACCAACGCTTATGATGGACAGCCCCTTTCCCGTTGGATCCTCACCTATCTCGGTGATACAAAGGATATGGCGGTATATCTCTTTTCCCAGGCTATACTGGAAGATGACCTTGTTGCCCATGACCGCTTTCGTCTGCTAGTATGTACCTGGGCAGCAAACCGTTTGCTGAATAATTAATCGCGTCGGCGATATATAATCGGGAACGGCAAAAAATGAGCATATTTTAGTCGGCCCTCATAACAAGATAAAGGTAGTGATAAGTATGTATATTGTAAGCCGGGAAAAACCAAATTGGTTGTTTAGGGCCCTCTGCATGGTCACCCTCTTTTTATCTATCCTTGGCTCCTGTTCAAGGCTTACAGGATGGGGGGTCCTTTTGTGGAATGTGGAAAATCCGTCCATACCATCGGGCACCCTCGTCCCTGTCTATATAAAATCCAATATCGATTCAGTGTATGTCATTGGCATTCCGAAAGAATATCAATTAAAGCCCGAAAAAAAAGGCGATCCGATTATTGATAAGACAGAAGTGCCCCTCTGGCAGATACAGTTTTTCCCAAGCAAAACCAAGGCTTCCGCGTTTGCAAAGCAATTTGCCGCCTATGCCAGCCTTTATGCCGAAACCCTGCAGGATGGGCTCCCGGTCCGTGCCGAACCAGATAATGGAGCCCGCCGGGTGTACCGCCTCAGACAGGGACAGGTAATTAAAATTCTTGCCAAGGCCCAGGGAAACCCTGCCATGAGCGGCTCAACCCCCCTCCCCGGAGACTGGCTTCAGGTGCTTACCGACGACGGCACGGTAGGGTACTGCTTTTCCTACCGGCTGAGGATTTTCGAAATAGAAGCGGGAAAGGCCGTTGCGGTTGCCCAGGGAAATACCACCCAGCCGGCGGAAGATCCCGCACTGGAAACCGTGGTCAGCAAAACCTGGTACCCCGATTGGTATAAAGACATGGTCGATGCCCAGATGATAGATCTGGACAACTTTACAGACCAGTACGGCTTTTTCCCCAATCCGGACACCGGTGTTATACGCCTTTCCCTTCCCGATTTTGATAAAACCTACAGTTACAGTTCTATCACAAAAGTAGATACCCAAAGCTGGCGTTTCGAAGGCACTCCGCTCATTGTAACCCTCAGGAATGAAAACCTCTTGGCGCTCCAATACCAGCCTCTCACGGGCCAAGGCTCTGCAAACCAGACCGCTGCGGGGCAGACCGCCGCAAACCAGGCCTCTGCGGGACAGGCTGGGAGCCAGACCGGCGGGCTGCGGACTAGCCTATTTGTCACCCTTCCCCAGCCGGTAGGCGACCTCATTGCCCAGGAGCAGGAGCGGCGGCTTAAATTGCTCCAGACCATTTGCGAACAGGGACCGCGGTTCCACAGCGAGAACTATGGCCAGCTCGTTTTATCGGAGGATGGCACCTTTACCTGGGAAGGTTTTGACCTCCTTGTACCGCGGATTATTCCCATTACAGCCGGGACCTCTGGTACCGTAGCCCTGCGGCTCTTTATCCGGGAAAGTATCCGTACTACCTATGACGGCGCCCTGACACTCTACTTTAACCCTGCAAGCAGTGATGCAAAAGCTCCATTGGCGGTGAATTTCTTATACAAGATTGAGCCCCGGGGCCTGCGCCTGGAATATCTTCCCCCCGCTTCCCTTTCAGGCGTTTCGGTGCTTCAGCGCTCCCCATCGCCCATCATCCTATACTTCCCCGCGGCGGAGCAGTAAACCATGGCTTTTGTGCAATTTACCCGGGTCTCCCTTGCCTTTGGCGACCGGGATATCCTTAAGGATGTCTCCCTGAATCTGGCCGCAGGCAGCCGCGCCGCCCTGGCAGGAGCCAATGGGTCGGGGAAGTCTACCTTGATGAAGGTAATCGCCGGTCAGATACATCCGGATTCTGGAGAACGGGCTGTTCAGCGGGGCTGCCGCCTATCCTATCTCCCCCAGTCTGGCATTGTGCACTCAGTTAAAACCCTGCGGGAAGAGGCCGAGACTGCCTTTATTGGCATTCAGAAACTTATAGCACGCATGGACGAGCTCGGAGCCCAACTGGAGCAGTCTAAAAGTGATACCAAGCAAACCGCCCAGCTCCTTGAGGAACACCATCGCCTTCACGAAACGATAGAGAATTCCGGATACTACCAGCGATCCCAGCGGATTGCCATGGTGCTCACCGGTCTTGGTTTTTCCGAAACCGATCTGGATAGGCCTGTTGATGAATTTTCCGGGGGCTGGCAGATGCGTATCGCCCTGGCCAAGGTTTTGTTGGAGGCTCCAGACATTCTGCTTCTGGACGAACCGACCAACTATCTGGATATCGAAGCCCGCTCCTGGCTCGAATCCTGGCTCCAGGATTTTAAGGGCGGGTATCTCCTCGTGTCCCACGACCGCTATTTTCTTGATGTAACGGTGAACGAAGTATACGAGCTTTTTCAGGGCTCCCTGAAGCGTTATGCGGGCAACTATAGCAACTATGAACGGATTCGGAAGGTAGAACTGGAAGGCCTCCTTGCCCGCTACGAAGCCCAGCAGGAAGAGATTGCAAAAACTGAAGACTTTATCCGTCGGTTCAGGTACAACGCTTCCAAGGCCGCCATGGTGCAGGACCGGGTCAAACGGCTTGAAAAAATGGAGCGGATCGAGATACCCGAGTCGCTTAAAAAGATACACTTTTCTTTTCCGCCGCCGCCCCATTCCGGCCGGCTTGTGATGACCCTGCAAGGCCTGGGGAAAAAATATGGCAGCCGCCAGGCCCTGTACGGCGTCGATCTTGTGGTGGAGGCGGGAGAAAAACTCCTCGTGGTCGGCCGGAATGGGGCCGGTAAATCAACCCTGCTCCGTATCCTGGCCGGCATCGATTCCGATTACGAGGGCCAGCTGAGCCTCGGCTCCGGTGTTTCTGTAGGTTATTTCTCCCAGGATGTGGCGGAAACCATGACAGGTTCCCAGTCAGTATTGGAAACCCTGGAAGCCGAGGCTCCCCTGGAACTGATACCCAAACTGCGGGACATGCTCGGCGCCTTTCTTTTCCGGGGCGACGATGTGTACAAAGCCCTTTCGGTGCTTTCAGGGGGTGAAAAAAGCAGACTTGCCCTCCTGAGGCTGCTTTTGCATCCGGTTAACCTCCTTATTCTCGACGAACCGACCAACCACTTGGACCTCCACTCCAAGGATGTCCTTTTAGATGCCCTTAGGGCTTATCCGGGGACCGTCGTCTTTGTATCCCACGACCGGGCATTTATGGAGGCCCTTTCCACCAAAACACTGGAATTGAACCAGGGGCGGCCCCGGCTCTTTTACGGAAACTATGCCTATTACCTTGAGCGGCTTGCTGCGGAAGCGGAGGGCAAGACCGAAGCCCCGGCTTCTGGCCCAGGCTCTCGCTCTTCATCCCGACCCATCGCGGGTTTCGGTACTTCGCAGAGTGTCGCCACCGCGCAAATCGGGCAAGCCACACAGAGTGCGCAAGCTGCACGAAGTGCAGCAGTGTACCGTGAACTAGAAAAACAGCGCCAGGCCCAAATCCGGCGCCTTGAGCGGCAAGAGGCGGAGCTGCTTGCCAGCCTAGAAGAGGCGGAGACCAAAAAGGCCCGTTTAGAAGCGGACCTTGCCAGGCCCGAAGTCTATTCAGATGGTACAAAAGTACGGGATGTTCAAAGCCAGCTTAATGGTATACTACAAAAGATTGATGAACTTACAACCCAATGGGAACAGATTGCCCAGGAACTGGAGACAGTTCGACAGGCTTAGAAGTAGAGAGGAGTAGCACATGAAAATTCTGGTAATTGGCGGTGCCGGTTATATCGGCAGCCATGTATGTCGGGAATTTCTGGACCAGGGACACCAGGTTACGGTCTTAGACAATCTTTCCAGCGGCCTCGAGGAAAACCTATTCCCCGAAGAAACCTTCATTAAGGGTGATATTATGGATGCCCCGGCTCTGGAACGGGTTATGGCCCAAGGTTTCGACGCCCTCATCCATCTAGCGGCTTTTAAGGCCGCCGGAGAATCTATGCTCAAGCCGGAAAAATATTCGGTGAACAATATAAGCGGCACCATCAATATTCTGAACGCAGCCTGCGCGACAGGTATTAAATATGTGGTGTTCTCCTCCTCTGCCGCAACCTATGGAGAACCCAAATATCTTCCAATTGATGAAAACCATCCTACGGAACCGGAAAACTACTATGGCTTTACGAAGCTGGAAATCGAGCGGTTCCTCAAATGGTACGACAAGCTCAAGGGAATAAAATTTGCCGCCCTCCGGTACTTTAACGCTGCGGGCTACGATGTAAAAGGCCGCATTACCGGTCTTGAGCGGAACCCGGCCAACCTGCTCCCTGTGGTTATGGAAGCCGCCGCAGGAATGCGGAGCGAAGTACAAGTTTTCGGCAACGACTATGACACCATCGACGGTACGGGGGTGCGGGATTACATCCATGTCAACGACCTGGCAGTCGGCCATGTGGCAGCCCTGGATTACCTGGTAAAACATAACAAGAGCCTTACCGTGAACCTGGGAAGCGAAAGCGGTCTTTCGGTCCTCCAGATTATCGACGCGGCCCGAAAGATTACCGGCCGGCCCATTCCGGCAAAAATCGTTGGTCGCAGGCCTGGAGATCCGGCAAAACTAACCGCTTCGGCTCAGCTTGCCAAGGAACTTCTCGGCTGGACCGCCCGGTATTCCGATGTGGATACCCTGGTCCGCACCAGCTGGGAAGTTTACCGGAAAAAAGCTGGCCTCTAAAAATGAGATTATAAAGGAACCTAATGATGGATAAAATTTATTCCTATATCGAATCCAGCACCGATACCCTGATAGAACTGGAGACCGAGCTTTGCAAGCATCCGGCCATATCTCCCGATTCTGGCGGGGAAGGGGAGCTTGAAAAAGTAGAAGCCCTCCAAGCCTGGCTTATAGCCCACGGTATTACCCAGCTTGAACGGCACGATGCGCCGGATAGCCGCGCCAAGGGCGGGGTGAGACCCAACCTTATCGCGACCATTCCGGGGGCCAGCGATACCAAGCGGCTTTGGATCATGAGCCATACCGACGTGGTACCTCCGGGTGAGCTTTCCCTCTGGCAGAGCGACCCCTGGCAGGTTGTCGTTAAAGATGGCCGCCTCATTGGCCGCGGTGTGGAAGACAATCAGCAGGGGCTGACCTCTTCCGTGCTGGCAGCCTTGGCGTTGGTTCAACAGGGAATAAGGCCCCCCCATACGGTCAAGCTCCTTTTTGTGGCCGACGAGGAAATGGGAAGCGAATATGGCATCCAGTGGCTCTTAGCGAACCGAAACCTGTTCCGGAGCGATGATATGGTCGTTATCCCCGATGGGGGCGACGAAAGGGGCGAAACCATAGAGGTGGCCGAAAAGAACCTGCTCTGGCTTAAACTTAAGACCGCCGGCAAACAGTGTCATGGGTCCCGGCCAGACCAGGGAGCCAATGCACACCTGGCGGCCTGCGAACTAGCGGTGCGGCTCCACGATGAACTTCCCCGGCGTTTTGCCGCCAGGGACAGCCTCTTTGATCCGGACTATTCTACCTTTGAACCGACAAAGCACGAAGCCAATGTGCCCAATGTGAATACTATCCCCGGGGATGATGTCTTTTATATGGATATGCGGGTCCTGCCCCAATATCCACTCAAGGATGTCCTTGCCGAAGTAGAACGAATTATGAACGAAGTGGCCGCGAAGCGCCATGTCCAGATAAGCTACGAAATACTCCAGCGGGTAGAATCCAAAGCTACCAGTGCAGATGCACCCCTGGTACGCTTCCTATCCCAGGCGGTTAACCGGGTTTACGGTGTGGAGACCCGGCCTATCGGCATTGGCGGCGGAACCGTCGGCGCCTTTTTGCGGAACATTGGCATAGACTCGGTAGTCTGGGGCCGGCTCCATGAAAGTGCTCATCAACCTAATGAATACGCCCTCATCGAAAACATCATCGGGGATGCCAAGGTTATGGCCACCCTGATGATGGAAGAGCGGTAAATAATTAAAGGAAAGGAGGATGTCTATGAAACGAGTACTATTCAGTGTGTTGGCAGCGGTGGGACTGCTCGCCCAGGTAAACGCCGGTGAGCTTTCCATGAATTTCCTGGCCGCTTACTACATCCCCAACCTGGCCGGTTATCAGGCAAGCGGTTTTGCCCCCATAACCTACACGCCCCTGGAAGGCCAGGACGCGCCGGGTGCGCTCAGAACCCTGGGATCCACCTGGGGCGGCGCCGAAGCCAAGGTTGCCTTTTCCTACAGCGATTCCATGCCCTTCCTCACAGGCTCAGGGCTTATGAAGGATAACAACCTGAGCGGCAAGGCAACCTTGGAACTTTCTCCCGTTTCCATTAACGCTGTTGGCCAGGTCTCTCTAACGCCCATTGCATTCCTGGTGTTTACCGGCGGCGCCGCTCTCGGTACAGGCTGGACCGCGGGACCCTTCCAGGGGCTGGGCTTAAATCCTGCGGACAATAATGTATCCGGTATTGAACTTACCCCATTCGGCGGCCTTGTCTGGCGGGTCTGGGGTTCTGGAACCTTCCAGTTTGATCTTGCTGCCCTTATGCCAGGGAACTGGAACCATGTGGTGGTTCAGGCTGTTGGCAAGGTGGAGTACAAGGCCTATACCGGCGCAGCTGACGGAAAAGCCTGGCTTTACGAAGCCGATGGGGGGGAAAACTTTAACGGCGCCAAATTCTACGGTACCTATATTCTCGGCTATCAGATGCCTCTCAAAGTTAATTTCGTAGGCTTTATGGCGGAAAGTGAGGAATGGATCGGTGACGTTCGGGGTTACAGCACCATGGCTTCTGGCGGATGGGGATCGGATTTCCGGTTCTGGCAGCTTGGAAGCCTCACCAATTTCCAGCTTGGTAAAAATGACAGCCTCCTGATGCTCGTCCAGTTCAAAATGGCCCGGGATTATACCGATGCTACCACCCGGAACCGCTCCTTTGAGACCCGGGAATACGAAGCCCCCTACTGGTACTTTAACCGCATTGCCCTTTCCTATACCCACAAGTTTTAGTATATTAAGGTTCAGGCGAAGCTCTGTTGCTTTTGCTTGAACCTCCGGTTGAACCGCCAGGCCCAAGGCACAGCAGCAGGGTGAAGGAGTCAGCTATGGATGCAGTCAACCTGGATAAGCCCTGTGAAAAGGCGGTCAGCCGGGAAGAGCTCGAAAAAAAACTAACCGGGAAACCGGATTTTATACTGGAAGAACACTATTGCCGGGGCCGCAACACCTATTGCGAAGATGCGGGCCCCTGCTGTGTGGAACTCGTAGCCCACGCAGACCTGCCGACCCGTTTTGGCCATTTTACCCTTTATGGTTTTTACGACGCAAAAAACGACAAGGAGCATACCGCCATTGTCAAGGGAACTGTGGATGGCAAAGAGCGGGTTCCCCTCCGGGTCCATTCCCAGTGCCATACAGGAGACGTCCTCGGCAGCCTCCGCTGCGACTGCCGGGACCAGCTCGAAGCGGCCCTTTCTTACATTAACGGCCAGGAATTCGGCGCGGTCATCTATATGAAACAGGAAGGGCGGGGTATAGGGCTCCTGAACAAAATAAAGGCCTACCAACTCCAGGACCTGGGCCTTGATACGGTGGAAGCGAACCTGTATCTTGGCTACCCCGACGAAGGCCGGGAATATTCGGTGGCCGCTAAAATCATTGAACTCTTGGGCATCAAGTCGGTGGCCCTCATGACCAACAATCCCGACAAAATACAGAAACTGAAGAGGGAAGGGGTGCTGGTGGTGGACCGGATACCCATTGTTATTCCACCGAACCCCTATGACGAAGAATACCTTAAAACCAAACGGGAACGGATGAATCACCTTATATGAAGCTTCTCACCCGTATCAACGATCTTCCTCCGGAACTGGCCGCGACGGTCACCGCGGAAGAAACGGCCTTTGTGGAGAGTCTTAAAGCTAAAGGAATACTTCCCTTTGCGGTGACTCCCTTTTATGCAAACCTGGCCTGTGCCGCTGGTATTGCCCCCGAAATCCGCAGGCAGTTTTTCCCAAGCCCTGAAGAAGACCGCATTTTGCCCTATGAGCTCGATGATCCCCTGGGCGAAGCGCGTTACCGTGTCGCTCCCCGGCTTGTACACCAATACCATGACCGGGTGCTGCTTTTAGCTAACGGCACCTGCGCCGGCTATTGCCGCCACTGTTTTCGCCGGTCCTGGACATCGACCCTGCAGGGTTTTATTACCGACGAGGAACTAAAACCCATACAGGCCTATCTGGTTTCTCATCCGGAAGTACGGGAAGTCCTGGTTTCCGGGGGAGACCCCCTCATGGGCAGTGATGAGAAACTGGAACGACTCTTTATTGCCCTCCGGGCCGCAAGGCCCGGCATTTTGCTCCGTATGGGAAGCCGTATGCCCATTATGGCGCCGGAACGAATCTCAGGCGGCTTGGTAAGGCTGTTCCGCGCTTATCGGCCCCTAAGACTGATACTCCATATCAATCATCCCCAAGAACTGGCCCAGGATGTCCGCGCTGCCCTGGGCCGCCTGATCGAATCGGGTATCCCTGTCCATACGCAAACAGTGCTGCTGCGGGGTGTGAACGATTCGGGCCAGGTGCTGGCAGAGCTGTTCCGGGAACTGCTTAATCTTGGGGCCACTCCCTATTATCTTTTCCAGGGAGATCTAGCCCCGGGAACCAGCCATTTCAGGGTAAACCTTGAGCGGGCTTTGTTCATCTATAAGGAACTCACCAATCTTATTTCCGGCTTGGGACTTCCGGTTTTTGCGGTGGATCTACCCGGCGGCGGGGGCAAGGTACACCTGCATCCGGGGATTATTGAAGGCGAAGAAACCGATGCAGCAGGTCAAACTTGGTATTTGCTGCGGAGCAGAAGCGGCGAACCTTGGCGCTATCCAAAAGAACTATAAGGTGAGCCTCTTTCAAATATCAGAACGTCCTCACCGTATCGCCGTATTTTTCTAAATCCGCAAGTACAATCGGATCAAGGAAATGAGAATAGGCTTCCCGGTTTGCCCGAATGTCGGTGGCAGAAATCGGAACCCGGATACGTTCCCGGTCTACCACCCGGTGATCGCAGTGCAATACCTTGGCTGCCCAGTCCCCATAGGCTTCGCTTGAAAAAAACACATCAATTTTTCTGCCCGCCATAAATGACCGGAGAAATTCTTCGTGTATTTTGCGGATTTCTGGGCTGTTGCCAGAAATTTCCGGGGCATCCGGGGCTTCCAAAACTTCTGCCTGAGGATATAGTGTTCTGATCCAGCCTGCTCTCACCTCTAAGGGAATGGGGGTTACGCTTTTCGCTTGGTAAACCACCACAATAAGGTGTTCGGTTTCCGCAAGGGCTGTTTCTATAAGATGCTGATGACCCCGGTGCAGGGGAGCGAATTTGCCAACCGTCAGTCCCGTTTTATACATGGTGCTCCATTCTATACCGCCCGCCCGCTTATGGTCTAGGAGCCGTCCCAGCCGCATGCAAAGGGTACAGCAAAAGTTTCGCAACAGTGTTCGTTAACCCAGCACGCACTCTGCCTTGACCTTTCAAGGAAAGCTTACTATTGTTACAGTACTTCAATCAGGAGGAAACCAGAATGAAGAAATTTTCAATCGTTGCTCTCGTAGCCGTAGCCGCCGTAACTTTTTTCGGCTGCAATGCCAAGAAAGCTGCTCCCGCTGCTAGCGCGGAAAAGCCTGCGGTTACCGTTCGTCTCTTGACCGATGCTACCGGCATCGATGACAAGTCTTTTAATGCCGCTGCATGGCGGGGTATCCTTGAATTTTACGGCGATACCTGGGAAAACCAAACCCAGAAGGGTAAGGCCTACGATGTGGTTACCGCCCAAACCCAGGACCTCTATATCCCCAACCTCAAGCAAGCTTCGGACGAAAAGTATGACCTTATCGTCGTGACCGGCTTTACCTGGGCCGATGCGCTTGGTGAAGTTGCTCCCAAATATCCCGATCAAAAATACATGATTGTCGATGTTGACTGGGTTAACGCTCCCAATGTTATGCAGGTTACCTTCTCCGAGCATGAAGGTTCCTACCTGGTCGGTGTTGCCGCAGCCCTCAAAGCTAAGGCCGATGGTATTAAGAATCCCAAGTTCGGCTTTATCGGCGGTATTCCTGGCCCGGTTATTACCAAGTTCGAAGTTGGCTATGTCCAGGGTATCAAGTCGGTGTTGCCCGACGCCCAGATTGTGGACTATTATGCCAATGACTGGGGTAAGCCCGAACTGGCAAAAGCCCAGGCAAAGAACTGGTATGATTCCGGTGTGTATGCCATCTTCTCCGCCGCCGGCGGTACCGGAAACGGCACCATTGCACAGGCTAAAGAATATCGCTCTCAGGGAAAGAATGTATGGGCCATTGGTGTAGACTCTGACCAGTATGAAGACGGCCTCTATGCGGAAGGCAAGTCCGCAGTTCTTACCTCCATGCTCAAGCGGGTCGAGACCGCCACCAAGTACGGCCTCGAAGCTGTTAAGAGCGGCGCCTTCAAGGGCAGCGTGGTTGTCCTGGATACCAAGGCTGGCGGTGTGGGTTTCTCCACCAAGAATCCCGACCTCGGTGCGGATATTGTAAGCCAGGTCGAAGCTGTCAGGGCAAAGATTGTAGCCGGCGAAGTCAAGGTTGCCGCTACCTATGCGGATGCTAAAAAGCTTCCTGGCTTCCCCACCAATCTGCAGGCCAAGGACTCTCAATAAGCATGAGCCAATAGGCATGGGTTGATGCTGCAGGGACGGATCTGCAGCGTCCCGAGGGCCGGCGTTTTACTGGTTGTACCCAATGCCGGGTGCGTCCGGTAAGACGCCGGCTTTTTGCTTTTTTAAGCATTTCACGGTATAGTGGTGGATGAGGTCCCATATGGAAAACTTTGCAATAGAAATGACCGATATCACCAAGATTTTCCCCGGGGTTATCGCCAATGACCATGTTCATTTTCAGGTCGCCCAGGGAGAAATCCATGCCCTCCTGGGTGAAAATGGTGCGGGCAAATCTACCCTCATGTCCATTCTTTTTGGCCTGTATGAGGCGGACAGCGGGCATATCAAAATACGGGGTAAGGAGGTCCGGATCCGCAACCCGAACGATGCCACGGCCCTAAAAATCGGTATGGTTCATCAACATTTTAAGCTGGTCCATAATTTTACCGTAACCGAAAACATAGTCCTGGGGCTGGAAAGCCGCAACCGGCTTGGCAACCTGGATGTCAGGCGGGCGGAAAAACGGGTGCAGGAACTTTCGGACCAGTACGGTCTTGCGGTCGATCCCCGCTCCCGTATAGAGTCTATTACGGTTGGCATGCAGCAAAGGGTAGAAATCCTAAAAATCCTGTACCGCGATGCAGACATTCTGATTTTTGACGAGCCCACCGCGGTGCTTACCCCCCAGGAAATCGACGAACTCATCGAAATTCTTAAGCGGCTCAAAGCCGAAGGGAAAACAATCGTATTCATCACCCATAAGCTCAAGGAAATAAAGGCCGCCGCCGACCGCTGTACAGTACTCAGGCGGGGGAAATACATCGGCACTGTAGATGTAAAAGAAACAAGCGAAACCCAGCTCGCCGAAATGATGGTAGGCCGAACGGTGAGCTTTAAGATTGATAAACAGCCGCCCCGTATAGGACAGGTGGTTCTTAAACTAGAAAACCTTACGGTCATGGGGCCGAAAGGTGTTCCCGCTGTTCGATCCTTGAACCTCGAAGTCCGTTCTGGCGAAATTGTTGGTATAGCCGGCGTAGACGGAAACGGCCAGTCGGAGCTGGTGGCAGCCATTGCGGGGTTGCTGCCGGTTAAATCAGGCCGGGTGCTCCTGAGAGGCAAGGATATCAGCCACAGCCGTATACGGGACCGGATAGAAAGCGGTGTCGGCCTTGTACCGGAGGACCGGCATAAACATGGCCTTGTACTCGATTTCCGTATTGATGAAAACCTCATTATTAAAAGTTTTCGCCGTGCCCCTTTTTCCAATCGGTGGGGCTTTCTGCAGTTTGATGCGATCCGCGAACATGCACAACGGCTCATCACCGAATTCGACATTCGAGCCGGAAGCGGTGCGGCTACCCCTGCCAAGTCCATGTCGGGGGGTAACCAGCAAAAGGCGGTGATAGCCAGAGAAATCGACCTGTCGCCGGAACTGCTCATCGTAGCCCAGCCAACCCGGGGGCTCGATGTTGGCGCCATAGAATATATCCACCGCCGTATTGTGGAAGAACGGGACAAGGGGCGGGCTATACTCCTTGTTTCCTTTGAACTGGACGAAGTATTAAATCTTTGCGATCGGATTGCGGCCCTCTCCAAGGGAGAAGTGGTCGGCATTGTCAATGCCGAAGATGCGGAGGAACGCTATATCGGCGCCATGATGGCAGGAGTCGCGATGGAAGGAGGCGCCCATGCGTAGCGCCAGAAAATCGAATATTGCTGATCGGATACTCGATGTTATCACCCGTTCGGAGGCCATGGTTTCTATCGTGGTCGTCCTTTTGGGATTTTTGGTTGGAACGTTCTTGGTCATGCTTGTAGGAAGGAATCCTTCGGGTATGTATTCGGCCATTACCCAAGTCCTTACTGGCTGGGATCTCGGCCGGGGAACCTGGAATGCCCGGTATATCGGTGAATGGCTTGTCATGTCCCTGCCCTTAATTCTCTGCGGGCTTTCGGTAGCCTTTGCGGGCCGCACCGGCCTCTTTAATATCGGCGCCGAAGGCCAATATGTTGCAGGCCTTACGGCAGCCCAATTTGTAGCCATTTTCGGTCCCCAAATTCCCTTCGTACACTGGATGCTGGCGATCCTGGCGGCCATAGCGATTGGAGCCCTCTGGGGAGGCATTGTGGGGATCCTTAAGGCAAAATACAGCGTGTCCGAAGTGGTGGCCAC
This sequence comes from Gracilinema caldarium, assembly GCF_029265695.1. Lineage (GTDB taxonomy): Bacteria > Spirochaetota > Spirochaetia > Treponematales > Breznakiellaceae > Gracilinema > Gracilinema caldarium_A. The sequence continues at coordinate 19,877 of NZ_JAJUHW010000004.1, forward strand.
CATCATGCTGAACTATGTGGCCTATTTTACGTCCCGGGTCCTCACCATGATGATCCCTGGGGCAAATACTTACCGGACTCCGACCTATCCCCAGACTGCCCGGCTTGCAAGCCCCCTGCTGGAACAGCTCACCAACGGGTCCCGTCTGAACTACGGTTTTTACCTTGCCCTTATTTCGATTATTTTCTTTTGGATCGTAATCGGAAAAACACGGCTTGGTTTTTCACTTCGCGCCACGGGCCTCAATAAAGAAGCTGCCCGCTATGCGGGCATCAATGTAAATGCCAGCATTACCACCGCCATGGCCATATCAGGGGCCTTTGCGGGTCTTGCCGGTGCGGTAGTTGCCCTGGGTTCCTTTACTTATGGCCGGGTACTCGGCGGGCTCGACGGCTACGGCTTTGACGGTATCGCGGTTGCCCTGGTTGGCAACAGCACCGCCTGGGGGACCGCCCTGTCGGGACTCCTTTTTGGCATGCTCAAGTCTGCCCAGCCCCTCATGCAGTCCCGGCAGATTCCCAAAGAAATTACCGCCATTATTATGGGTCTTGTGGTCGTCTTTATTTCTTTACGGGCGGGCTTCAGGATGCTCATGGAATGGCGTATGAAAGAACAGGCTCGGAAAGGAAGGGTAATCGAATGAATGTACTGATACAAATGCTTCCATCTATATTGATGATTGTTTCCCCCATCCTGATCGCAGCGGTGGGCGGGCTTATCAGCGAACGATCCGGCGTTGCAAACATTGCCCTGGAAGGCCTCATGGGTATCGGGGCTTTTGCAGCCGCCACAACCCATGTGCTTTTAGAGCAGAGTTTCCCGCTTTCAATCCCCCTTGCCCTGGTCCTCGCAACGCTTGCCGGAGCCCTTTTTTCGGTTATTCACGCCTTTGCATCCATTACCCTCAGGGCGGATCAAATCGTATCCGGCACGGGTATAAACCTTCTTTCTACGGGAATTACGGTCTTCCTGTGCCAGATAATTTTCAGACAGGAACGGACCGAACCTTTTAGGCTCGGCATGCTGCCGGGCTGGGGCGGAATATATCCCACCGCCTGGATTGCCCTGGCAGTGCTCCTTCTTGCCTGGTATATGCTGTACAAGCGGCCCTTCGGCTTGCGGCTCCGGGCCTGCGGCGAGCATCCCCAGGCGGCCGCCTCGGCGGGCATCAATGTGGAAGCTACTCGCTATATTGCGGTCATCTTGTCTGGAGCCTTGGCGGGCCTTGCGGGAGGCAGTCTTGTGCTGACCCAGACAATTCAATATACGGTCTATACCATTAATGGGGCGGGCTTTATTGCCCTCGCCGCGGTTTCTTTTGGACGCTGGCTTCCCAAAGGGGTGCTGGGATCTTCCCTTCTTTTTGGCACCTCCGTAGCCCTGGCAATTTACATGGTTAATATCCCCTCGCTGCGCTTTTTGCCCAGCGAATTTTTCAGTGTCATGCCCTATCTCATTACTCTGATAACCCTGGTTATTTTTAGCGGCAAGGAATATGCACCCCGGGCTGTCGGTCAGCCCTATGATAAGGGCCGGAGCTAAAGGAGAACTAGTTTATGGAGCACCATATGCACATTTACGCACCAGATCGGGGGACCCCCCACAACAGCGCCCTGCCGGGACAGATTGCACCTACGGTACTGATGCCGGGTGATCCGCTGCGGGCCCAATATGTGGCCCAGACGTATCTGTCCGATGTGGTGCAGTTCAATCAGGTCCGGGGCATGTTGGGCTTTACGGGCACCTATAAGGGAAAGCGCATTTCGGTCATGGGGTCCGGCATGGGAGGCCCTTCCATGGGTATCTATTCCTATGAGCTCTTTTCCCACTACGGTGTGGAGCGGATAATCCGTATTGGAACCTGCGGCGGCCTTACCCCTGACGTGGAAGTGGGAGACCTGGTATTCGCCCAGTCGGCCTCTACGGATTCAAATTACGCTGCCCAATATAATCTGGGCGGCACCTTTGCCCCCTGTGCAGATTACGGACTCCTGGAAACGGCGGTGGCCGCCGCCCGTCGTCTCAACATTCCATTCTGGGTAGGAAACATACTTTCTTCGGATATTTTTTCCCTCTACAATGCCCAGGGAGAAGAGGGCTGGAAAAAATGGGCCCGCATGGGCTGTGCCGCGACCGACATGGAATGCTATGCCCTGTACTGCAATGCGGCATATTTGCACAAAAAGGCGCTGACGATTCTCACCTGTTCCGATTCCAATGTGAGCCACAAGGAAATGTCGAGCCAGGAACGGCAGACGAGCCTGCATAACATGTTTCAAGTTGCCCTGGAATTTGCCCAATGACAGTAACCAACATACCCCATGAAGCGCAGGCCGTGCTTTCAGCAATGGAGCGGCGCTATGCATGCAAGCGATTTGACCCAGAAAAGAAGATTCCCGAACAGGATCTACTCCTCATTCTAGAGGCGGGCCGGCTTGCACCGTCTTCCTTTGGTCTTGAGCATTGGCAATTTTTTGTGTCCCGCAGCCAGAAGACCCTGGATCGTTTTTACGACGCCTGCTTTGCCCAGGAAAACATCAGAACCGCCGCAGCCCTTATAAGCATCGCCGTCAGAACTGCATCATCCTTTCACCCCGAATCGGACTTTGTTCGATCCCGTTCAGAACGTTTCCCTGGAGGCTATAGGGTTTTTGTTGATGAATACCGAGGTTATTGGGATTTTCTTGTGAAAAGCGGCTCCATAGAATCCTGGGCCCGTGCCCAGGGCTATATTGCAGCCACGTATATGATGACTATGGCAGCCAGCCTTGGGATTGACTCCTGCGCCATAGAGGGTTATAACGAAGAAGCTGTACTTTCAATCCTAGAGCTTCCGCGAAGTGACTGGCGTATTTCGCTGTTATTGCCCTTGGGGTATCGGGATGAACCGGTGCGGGAAAAAATCCGCATACCTCTGAATAATCTTGTTACGGAGAAAGACTTATGACCAGATTTAAGCGGTCTCGTCAGCGGGATCGTATTATGTCGCTCCTCTGCAGCACAAAAAGCCATCCAACCGCAGCATGGATCTATGAGACCTTGAAACCTGAAATGCCTGATTTGAGTTTAGGCACCGTATATCGGAATCTCAAAATACTTGCGTTCCAAGGTAAACTGCAGGTACTCCATTCGGGCAGCGGTTTTGACCGTTTTGATGGGGATACAAGGCCCCACTATCACCTGCTCTGTACCCGCTGCGGCGCTGTGGAAGATGTGGATCTGCCGGTTCAGACCGAACTGGAACACAAGGCGAAAGCCCTGCTTGGTCAGCGTATAAGCGGACACCGGCTCGATTTTTTTGGTCTCTGTGTTTCCTGTGCATCCGAACAGTCTCATGGCAAGCATTGATATAACGGGCTTGCTTGATTAAAGTTCACTGCTCTTCAGCACTGGACAAAGCTTAGTCTTTTTGATATATTCGTTTCCGTTACGGCGCCGTACCCAAGCGGTAAGGGAGAGGTCTGCAAAACCTTTATGCGACAGTTCGATTCTGTCCGGCGCCTTTCAGGCACCCCGGTGGAAAGCATCGGGGTGCTTTTTTATTGCAAAAGGAAGTTTTTTCAAAACTCAGGGAGTTTTGAAAGAACTGCAATAAAATCCGCGATTTGGCGCAGCGGTTGCATGCATTCACTATGAAAAAGCATGCAACCGCAAGCAATTGCAAAGCCAATTCCAAAACGCGAAGCGTAGTAACCGATTTTTGAAATTGGCTTAAAGGCCTTTATAAAATTATCAGATGCAATTACACTGGAATCTACTATGAGACCAACAATAAAACGTATTGCGGAACTGGCGGGGGTTTCTAAAACCGCTGTTTCTTTTGCCTTTAATGATCCTTCTAAAATTGCCCGTTCGACCTATGAACGCATTATGGAAATTGCTGAACGGGAAGGCTATGTCCCAGATCCGGTAGCTCGTACCATGACCAGCAAACGGGTTGGAGCTATCGGTGTACTTTTACCCCAGGCAATTCAGGATACCTTTCGGAACCCCTATGTTTCGGAGGTGCTGCGGGGTATTGGTACGGTGTGTCACCAGGAAGACCTCTTTTTAACCATTTTGCCCCCCATTAAGGGCTTCCTTTCACAAGCAGTGCGGAACGCCGTGGTCGATGGTTTTATCTCCCTCGGTGTAGAGGCAGCCCCCGATATTGCGGCCCTCATCCGGCAGCGGAACGTGCCCTTTGTAACAATCGACGGGGACGCCGATTCGGGAATTACCAATGTGGGCATCGATGATACGGTGGCTGCGGAGACCATGATGAACTATGTTCTTTCGCTGGGGCACCGGGATGTCATCATCCTATCTCTAAAAAGTGATGGCCCCGGTACAGCAGAAGAACATTCATCCCGTACGGTAGATCGCCGTCTTGCGGGTTTTGAACGGGCCTTGCAGAACCATGGCCTTTCACTGCATAGCCCGAATATCCGCGTTGTTCCTGTGGATGTGACCATGGAGTCTGCGGAAGAGGCTTTGCTTCCCCTCTTAAGCCATAAAATCCCCACTGCGATAGTGAGTATGAGCGATTCTGCGGCTTTTGGCGCCTATGTAGCCTGTAAGCGTCTTGGCCTCACTATTCCTCAGGATATCACTGTTACTGGTATGGATGACGTTCCCTTCTCAGTCATTACTGAACCGGCTTTGACCACTATCCGTCAGCCGGGGCTTAAAAAGGGATCCTATGCGGTGCGGGCCGTGTTAGACATGATACAGGGGAGGGCAGTCGCCTCGGTAGTGCTCCCCACCGAACTGGTCATCCGGGGCTCCAGCGCTCCCCCCCGGTCTGTGCCCTTGGCAGTAAAGGCTGTTACCTTAGAAGAGGCTTAAAATCGCAAGCGGTGTGGAAAACACACCGCTCAGTTCAATCTAGGCAGAACCGAACCTTCTGATTATTTCTTCTTTCAGCACAGCCACAGGGCGGGGCTCATACCGGCCCTGTACCGAAACAAACCCGTATTCTTGGGCTAAAAGATCTTGGAGACCTTTTCGCAAAAGTCTGCTTGTTTCTGTGAGGGATGATTCAACTTCAGCGCTATGATCGATAAGAACACCTCGCGGACTGGCTAGGAAGGTTTCTAGGAGCATTTTAGCTGCAATAAAGCGGCGGTTTTTCCGTACCGCAATGATTTCCGGTTGCTTCATCAAGCCAAGAATTTCCCAAGTTGTCTGTTCTGCCTGGGCATATTTTCCCGCCTCCTTGTCCTGATCGGAGACCCGAATAGGGAGCCTGTCGGGTATAGTCTCCAGGTTATTTACGAGGTAATCCAAATTAAAGAGGCCCGTAGCGCAGTTAAAGAGCACATGGGCTCCTTGAGCTTCTTCCTCTTTAACCGTATCAGCCTTGATTCTCTGGCCGATTTCTCCAACCGTGAGGCTCCCTTCCGGTTCCTGAACCAGAATACCTCCCTTTACGTCCACCGGGGTCCGCCAGGAAAACTCAAAGGCCGCCTCGGCTCCCTTCGTGTGGGCCCTGAGGGCAAAATAGGCGAGTTCTATGGGATCTACGGTATACCCCGAGTTATCCACATTACCGAGGTACACAAAGCGGATACCTTGGGAATGGAGTTCCCGGTATACCGGTGCAAGGACCCGGAAGTTTTCTCCATGCCCACCCGGAAGGGCAAGGCCCCGGTTCGGTTTACCGTACGCATGGTCAAAAACCCTTCTTGGAAAGCCTTCGCTGGAATGGGTGAGGGCTGCGATAAGGCCCTGTTTGGCACTGAGCGCTGCCGTAGGATCAAGCCCGGTTTCGACAATCAGGGGCTCCAGGATCGGATCCCTGCGATATTGTTCATATGCGGTTTTGAGTTTTGCATCGGTGCTGTCGCTGGTCATTTGAAAAAAAGGCAGTACGGGCCGTTTGTAATCTTTGGTAATCAGCCGGTATTCCAGGGCATGGATGAGGAGGGACCTCATTTTTAAAAGGAGAAATGACGGCCCCGGGCTTCCATCGGCCTCGAAAAAAGCGCTGGTAATACCCTTAGGACTGCTTTTGCACTGTTCTGCATGGGAAAGGAAATCCTCCCGCAGCAGCGAAAAGGCAGCCGGAGAAAGGGCTTCGTTTTTTTTGCTGTCCCCGTAGGTTGTAGCAGACCCACCGTTCAGGACCCCGTAGGCTGTGTACGGATAAAGGTAAATTCCAAGCCTACAGAGATCCGATTTGTTTAATATGTAGGACGTTCCATCGAAATCGATCTTTGAAATAAAAGAAGGGGGGATGGAGAATCTTGAAAAGAAAACCTCTGCTTCGTTTTTTGATATGACCAAAGTCTCAAGCTGTTCAAGGTCCGTAATTCTTTCATCCCCCTCTTTAGGGAGACTTACCGGACCCATCTCGGTTCCGGTCTGTTTATGTTCTGAAAGGATTGAGAGAATTTTAAGGGTGCGTTCAATATCCGCCCCCTGCTGCCTGAGGTCCGCTGCCAATTCAGGGTGCAGCTCAAATGTTATGTTATTCATGGGCCTCCATCATACTATAATTTTCCGTTTGAGGTCTACCAAAACATATTGGCAAAATATGCCCATAAGCTTGACAGAACAAGAGGAGGTCAGGACAATGGGGACGTCCAATAAGTTGAGGGCAGCCCCCTTCTGCTTTTTGAGAAACAGCTTCCTATGGAGGATTATATGAAAAAAATCAAAAAATTGATGAGCCTTATGGCAGCCGTTTTAGGAGTCTTTTATTTGTCTACATGCACCGCTGTTGCAAGTTCTGAACGCCCTGTTCCGGCAAATGCTCCTTATAAAAACCCCGCAGTATCAATCGAAAAACGGGTCGAAGACCTCCTTTCACGAATGAGCCTTGAGGAGAAAATCGGACAAATGACCCAGATAGAGCGAGGAAGCCTAAGATCGGGAGATATTAGCCGCTATAAGTTGGGAAGCATTTTAAGCGGCGGAGGGGGCGCGCCTTCCCCAAATACTATTACTGCATGGCAGCAGATGCTTGCCCAATATCAGGAAGAAGCCCGCAATACCCGCCTGCAGATACCCCTTTTGTATGGTATCGATGCGGTCCATGGCCACAATAACCTTAAGGATGCCACTATTTTCCCCCACAATATTGGTCTTGGCGCTGCAGATGATCCGGATTTGGTCCGTAGAATTGGCGCTGCAACGGCGGCGGAAATGGAAGCTACCGGCATCTACTGGAATTTTGCACCCTGCATTGCTGTGGGCCGGGATCCACGCTGGGGCCGTTTTTACGAGTCCTTTGGCCAGGATAGCAGCCTGGTTGCCAGTCTGGGCAGCGCCTATATACAGGGTTTCCAGGAAGGCCTTCAGGATAGTTTTAAAGCTGGGGGGCAAGTAGTTAATATAAAGCCTATTGCAACGGCCAAACATTTTATAGGGGATGGCGGAACCCGCTGGGGGACCTCTAAAACTGATAACTATAAAATTGATCAGGGAGACACCGCTGCGGACGAACAGTACCTAAAGGACGTTCTTTTTCCGCCCTATCAAAAAGCCTTAGAATCGCATGTTCGTACGGTGATGGTTTCTTTTTCCAGCATGAACGGACTTAAAATGCACGCTCATAAGGAGCTCATTACTACGGTGCTCAAACAACAATGGGGTTTTAGCGGCTTTGTTGTGTCTGACTGGGGGGGGATTGACCAGGTAGATCCAGACTATTCCAAGGCTGTAGCAAAGGCCATTAATGCGGGGATTGATATGGTCATGGTTCCCTATGATGCTAACCGGTTCATCAATACAATGACCCAACTGGTGAAACAAAAGCAGATCTCCATGGATCGTATCGATGATGCGGTGGGTCGGATTCTGCGGGTTAAATTTGAAATGGGCTTATTTGATGCAGCCCAATCTGCTGCCCAGGCTGAACGCAGCATAGTCCGGTCTGCTGAACATCTTGCTTTAGCCCGGGAAGCGGTGGCAAAAAGCGTCGTGGTGCTGAAAAACAATGGTGTCCTTCCGCTGAATGGCGAGCAGCTTGAAAAAAAGACCCTCTATGTCGCAGGCTTTGGGGCTGATAACATGGGCATTCAGTGCGGCGGCTGGACGATAAGCTGGCAGGGTTCTCCGGGGCCGATTACCCAGGGCACCACTATTCTGGGCGGCCTTAAGGAACTGCTTCCAAATAGCAATATCACGTACGATGCGGCGGCGGGCTTTGAAAAAAACGACCCAGGAGCGACCTGTGTTGTGGTCGTGGGAGAACTACCCTATGCGGAAGGCAAGGGCGACTCGGCCGCGCTCAGTTTACCGCCCCGGGAACTGGAAGCAATTCAGAAAGCCCGGAAACTTTTCAAGCATGTGATTCTTGTTATCCTGAGCGGCCGGCCAGTAATTCTGGACCAAACTGCCCGCTCCTGCGATGCCATTGTGGCCGCATGGCTGCCGGGCTCTGAGGGGGCCGGCGTGGCCGATGTTCTTACCGGGAAGGTCCTGAGTACGGGGAAACTTCCCTGCGACTGGCCAGAGTCGGTTGAACAGCTTCCACTTGATAATTTTATCCTGGGGAAGGAGAAAGCTCTTTTTCCTATTGGGTGGCACCAATAGACCAATAAACCTAAGTCAGGGGGAGGATGACCGTAAAGGTGGATCCTACCCCTTCTCGGCTTTCTACCCGCACTTCGCCGTTGTGGAGTGATACCACATGTTTGACTATAGAAAGGCCGAGCCCCGTCCCGCCCGCAGCCCTGCTCCTGCCCTTATCGACCCGGTAAAACCGTTCAAAAATCCGGTCCAGGTCTTTAGCGGGAATGCCCCGGCCCTGATCAATTACATCAATCCGAACATTGTCCCCAGTCGCTTCGATCAGAATGCGAACCTCCGTGCGGGGTTCAGAATACTTTAATGCATTGTCTACTAAGTTGATGAAAGCCTGTTCCAATATGGCATCGTTGGCCTGTATGATAAGGTCCTTCGGCCCCTCCAGCAGCACTCGTATTTGCTTTTCTTCCGCCAGGTACTGGCAGGCCTGCCGGGTGTTCTCCAAAAGGCTGTAGAGGTTGACCGCTTGTTTTTCCAGGTTCTTCCCTTCCTGAGCTTCAAGCCGGGCGAGGGCCAGGAGGTCCTCTACAATGAGCTCGAGCCGGTTTGTATGGGCCGCAGCAATTTCCAAAAAGCGCCTGGCCCGTTCAGGCTCTTCCATGGCCCCGTCCTGAAGGGCCTCAATATAGCCCTTAATAGCCGTAATCGGCGTTTTAAGCTCGTGGGACACATTAGCCACAAAATCCCGCCGGATCTGTTCCAGTTTCATGAGCCGGCTTATGTCATGGAGTACCAGAATGCACCCCTTTTGTTCTGGAACCAGGGCCCCATAAATCTGTAAGGTTTGGGGTGCCATAGTCAGGGGCTGTATCACCGCTTCTTCTTTTTCTCCTGTCCGGTAGACCCGTTCTACTAAATCCCGTAACTCTGTAATTCTCACCACCTCAAGCAGAGACTTCCCTATGCAGCGCTCTGTCTCGGCCAGGTTAAGGATCCGTTTCGCGCTGCGGTTCAGCTGGGTAATCACCATGTCCCGGTTCAGGAAAATAACCCCTTCCATCATGCCGGATAAAATGGCCTCCAGTTCCTTTTGCCTCCCCATGCTTTCATCAATTTTCTGCTGGAGCTGCCCTGCCATTCCCGACATGGTTTCACTCAGGATGGCCAGTTCCTGGGGAATGCTCACCGATGATTTTTTGTACAAATTGCCCCGGCCATATTCGCGAGCCACATCAACTAAGGATTCTATAGGTTCCCGGATACGGTTCACCACAAAGAGCACAAAGACAAAACCGCAACTGCTAATAAAAAGAATACTCACCACTAACTGGAAATAAAAACTGCGCAGAAAATTCTCAAGCAGCACAAGGGGCATAGATGCTCTCAGTACCAGCATGGTTCCGTCATAGCTTTGAAAAGTCTGGGCCAAATAGACCATTTCCTGGGATACAGAATTGGAATAACGGATCGCAAAACCACGCCCAATCTTGCGGGCCTCCGCCACTTCTGGTCTATCGTGATGGTTATCCAAATTCTCAAGCTCCGCTTTTGATTCAGCAATAACCTTACCATCATCTCGAATAACCGTAATACGGTAGCGCTGGCCTGAAAACATCGCTTTAAGTTGAGGGGCGTTTAACAAAACGGGTTGCTCACGAAACAGGTTTTCCAGCAAGTTCAGCGTGTCAGACAAATCTTGACGAGTTTCGTTTATCCCTTGCTGCCTGACGATCCAGGAAACGCTGAGGGAAAGCCCGATTTGGCTTAAAAGGAGAAACAGCAGCACCGGAGGAAACAGCATCTGGAACAGGTTTTTCTTACTGTTAAGCATGATCAATTATGTGTTAGCTCGCGTCCTGAAACCGGTAGCCCACGCCCCGCACCGTTTCTATTCTATTGCCAGCGGTTCCCAGCTTTTTTCGGAGCCCCAGAATCTGTACATCTACGGAACGCTCGGTAACTGGATAATCCTTGCCCCGTACCGCATCGATAATTTGGTTCCGGGAAAACACCCAGCCGGGGTTCCTCATCATAAATTCCAGAATGGCAAATTCGGTAGCTGAGAGATCCACTGGTTTTCCCTCCAGAGTGACCTCATGCCGGCCCGCATCAAGAGCAATAGGCCCTAATTGAACTACCTCATCCTGGGCTCTCGCTTCGTTGAGCCGAGACTGGGTTCGCCGCAGCAGGGAACGGACCCTTGCAATCAGAACCTTGGGACTAAAGGGTTTTGCGATATAATCATCGGCCCCCAATTCAAGGCCCGTGATAATATCCGAATCCTCGCTTTTTGCAGTAGCCATAATGACCGGAACATGGGCGTGACGGCTCCCCTGTTTCAGGTTCCGCAGGACTTCAATGCCATCCATGCCGGGCAGCATAATGTCCAGAACGATGATATCCGGATTGGCAGTTTCGATGAGTTTTAGCGCCTGTTCACCCGATTCTGCCGGTACCACCGTATAGCCTTCCTTGCCCAGATTGTAACTAATCAGTTCTCGGATATCCTGGTCATCTTCCACGACCATGATGGTTGCCTTTGCCACTTGAGCCTCCAGAATTAATTGCTAGCTATCTATTCGTTAAGCTCAACCCTGCGGCCTTCGACACAATAGACGATCATTTCGCAGATATTGGTTACATGGTCTCCCAGTCGTTCCAGATAACCAGAGGTCTGTATGATTTTAGTTCCCTGGGGAGCCTTGTCGGAGTGCTTCTGAACATAATCCAGAATATCCTGTACGAGGGCCTTATGGTCCCGGTCCACCCCATCATCCATGGTAGCCACCGTCCGGGCCTTTTCTGCATCCAGGGTCATGAATGCGGCAACTGCACCCTGAACCATGTTTGCCCCCTGGGTAGCCATCCGCTCGATATAGTCTAATGATTTGATATAGGGTTCCTTTTCCAGTTTGATGGCCGCCTTTGCCAGGTGCACCGCATGGTCGCCAATCCGTTCAAGCTGGTCTGCAATTTTTATAGACGTGATGAGCCATCGCATATCCTGGGCAACTGGCTGCTGGGTTGCAATAATGCGGGCGCAGCGATCCTCAATAGCTTCCTGTAAATGGTTGATAACCTCATCGTCATCCCGGACTTCCTTGGCTAATTGCATATCTTTGTTTTTAAATGCTACAATAGCCTTGCGCAGGTCCTCTTCTACCCGGACTCCCATGCTCAGGATATCCTCCCGGACCAGGCGTTTTTCCTCTTCAAAATGGGCTCGAATATTCATTATACCTCCCCTTAACATGACACCCCATACAGAGTGAATGTGAAAACTATCAGAAAACCATAAATACAATGTAAATATTATGTTAAAAATTGATTAAAATCGAGACTTTTTAAAGTAAAAGGCACAGTATCGCCGGTATCTGCACTATGTACGTGTATGCCTATGCCCCCTTTGGGCTTGAAGGAATTATTATCCGTGTTGAGGCGGATATCCGCCGCGGTATCCCCGGTATCGATATTTCAGGTCTTGCAGACGGCGCTGTCCGGGAAGCCCGGGAACGGGTGCGGGCGGCGATCCGCAACGGCGGTTTTACCTTTCCCCAGGACAGGATTTTAGTAAACCTGGCGCCGGCGGGTATCAGGAAAGATGGCCCCGAACTCGATTTACCCATCGCCTTTGCCATCCTTGCCGCTGCGGGGCATATACCGCCTCCGGAGGGCCTTATGGTACTCGGCGAGCTAGAGCTATCCGGCATGCTGCGGCCCGTACGGGGCGTGGTGGCCGCAACCGCCGCGGGCCTAGCCTCTGGGCTCCGGGGCTTTATTGTACCCCGGGAAAACCGGGCCGAAGCGGACGTGCTTGCCCCCTCTCGCAGCGCGGCGGTTGCGAGCCTCAGCGAGGCAATTAAGGCCCTCCAATACTGGCATCTTCACGGCGTTTTCCCAAACGCCGAAGCGCTTGCTAACGACGAATCTCTAGCTTTCACAAAATCCGCAGCATGCACTCCCACGAGTCTTCGCGCAGATTGCCGCAGCCCTTTTTCCCTCAGCGGCGGCGCCGTGCACCCTTCTGGTCCTGAGACGGTACATAATGAAGTGGGGGATTTTGCCGATGTATACGGTCAGGACCGGTATAAACGGGCTTTGGAAATAGCTGCCGCCGGAGGGCACAATGTGCTTGCCTTCGGTCCTCCGGGGGGCGGAAAAACCCTCCTGGCCCGGCGTATGCCTTCCATTATGCCCGACCTATTGCCCCAGGAGGCTCTGGATGTCCGCAGGCTCTACAGTCTTGCAGGCAGCAGGGATGGGGCTTTTTGGCAGAACAGAAGTTCCCTTGCTCCTCCTTTCCGCAGCCCCCATCACGGTGCAAGCCTCGAAGGACTCCTCGGGGGAGGCAAAACCGTAAGGCCCGGAGAAATAAGCCTTGCCCATTTTGGGGTTCTTTTTATGGATGAAGCCCCCGAGTTTCGTTCATCACTATTAAAAGCCCTGCGGGAACCCCTGGAGGACGGGGTAATCACCATAGCCCGGGCAGAGGGGTCGGTTAAATTGCCTGCCGAATTCCAGCTTGTTTTGGCCGCTAATCCCTGTCCCTGCGGAAGGCTGGGGCAGGACGATGGTTCCGGAACTTCCCTTTGTTTCTGTTCCGATGATGAAATTCATCGGCATTGGCAACGGCTCGGTTCGGCCCTGCTAGACCGCATCGAACTGCGGGTGCCGGTGCTTCCCCAACCCCACTCTTGGGTAGAGGCCTTCGCAATGCCCCAGTATAAGGATGTACAAGAAAAGAGTGCACGTATTGCAGAACGGGTTTTACGGGCAATAGAGATACAACGGGAACGGTTTAGGGGCTCTAGTTGCAGGCGAAACGCCCGAATGCCCCCGGACCTCGTAGAACGTTTCTGCGCAATTCCTGCACTGGCTATTCGGGAGCTAGAAGCGGGCATAAGAAATGCGGGGCTTTCCAACCGAGCGCTCCAGGGAATTATTAAGGTTGCGAGAACTATCGCTGACCTGGACGGACGGACAGACATCAATTCCGAAGACTTAACGGAAGCGCTGGCCTTTCGCCGTTCAGGAGATGATCCCTACGATGTACTGAGCCGGTCAAACCATTGTTCAGTGCCGGGAATACCCCGCATATAGGAAACATCGATGGGCTTTTTGCCCGCCGTGTAACCCAGGTTCCGTTCCTGCCTGGTTGCGCCGTGATAATCGCTTCCGGCGGTTACCACCATCCCAAGGCTTTTCCCCAGTTCTTCCAGCCGTTCACATTCCGCCACCCGTGCAAGGGGGTGCCAGGCCTCAAGGCCCGCTATCCCTTGGTCGTGAAAGTCCCGTATCAATTCGGGCAATTTACCCCATGAGACATAGAGGGATAAGGGATGGGCAAGAATAGGGATAGCCCCCGATGCTTTGATAAGCCTAATAGCCTGCGTCAGTTCCAGAGATCCTTTGGGTGAATAAAAGGGACGACCCTTGGCAAGGTAGGAATCAAAGGCTTGCTGTTTGTTTTTTACGATTTTGCGATTAACAAGAAAGGATGCAAAATGGGGCCGCCCGATGACTGCCCCCTCGGAAAGTTCCTTTATCTCATCGTAGTCGGCCTCAATCCCCATTTCATTCATGCGATCCACGATTTCCCGGTTCCGCTGTTCCCGGAAACGAGCAAGTTCTTCGAGGGCATCTTTAAACTCGTCGGTAGGGTTTTGTAAACCAAGGCCCAAAAGATGGAATTCCCCCGGTTCCCAGGCTATTTCTATCTCTACACCAGGTATAAAGAGCACATTTCTCGTTTGTGCTTGAAGTGCGGCTCTATCTATACCGGAAATCGTATCGTGATCGGTTAGGGCTAGCGCTTTAAGCCCCTTATCGGCAGCCTCGTCTACCAGCTTCTCTGGACTTAAAGTTCCGTCTGAACAGGTAGAATGGGTATGCAAATCTACAATGAAATTTGGAGTTTTTTCCATACTGTGCTAGTATAGATATACGGGCTTGTTTGTAAAAGTCATAATCCTAGTGATAACTCTAAAAATTCAATAAGTTTTTAGAGCTCTAGATAAAAATTATGTTAAAATTTGCCGAAATTATAAAAAGAATGGTTATAACAGCAACAGACTATATTGTTGACTGGTTATATGGTCACATTTAGAATATAACGTAAGGATGGTCCCACGGTGGATAGCTATACATTACAGAATGGTAGAATCATTGCTTCAAGTGCAAGTTCTAATGTTTCCAGCCTCACGGTTAGTAAGGGCAAGATAGGGGAAACATCAGCAAATTCAAAGTTTAGTATCAATCTTGGCAATGCGTCCTATGTATATCCGGCGCTTATCAATATACATGATCATTTGCGGGGTAATTATCTTCCCCGGGTGGGACCAAAAAAGGATTCCTACTATCTTAACTGGCTGCCCTGGGACAATGATCTTAAATCGTCGGCAACCTATTCAGAACGGTCGAACTTGTCGGTGGAAAATCTCTATTTTTTAAGCGCCTACAAAAATCTTTTTTCAGGGGTGACCACCGTTAATGACCATTTCCCCCATGAACTTAATAATGATCTCCTGCCCAAATTGCCCATCCGTGCCTTTAAGGAATACACCCTCGCTCATGAGTGTTCATCTTTTGATCTTAAATGGGGTGAGGGGATCGAAATAGAACATCGCCGGGCAAAACGGAATAACTGGCCCTTTATTACCCATTTGGAAGAGGGTTTTGATCCAGAGTCCCAAGACGGGGTTGGGGTCCTTGAACGGCTTGGCTGCCTGGATGACCATTGCCTGCTTATCCATTGTATCGGTTTTAGCGATGCGGATATAGCAAAGGTAGCCAAGGCAGGGGCAAGCATTTCCTGGTGTCCCGCATCCAACACCTTTATGTTCAACGTTACCTGTAAGATCCGCAAAATGCTTAAGGCGGGCATCAATATTGGGATTGGGACCGATTCAACCCATACGGGGTCCATCAATCTGCTGGAAGAAATGCGATTTGCCCGGCAGATATACCGGGATATGTATGGTGAGGATTTGAATGCGAAAACAATTTTTTCCATGGTTACCTTAAATCCCGCAAAGGCTTTCAGGATGGAAAAACGGCTTGGTACCCTGGAACCGGGCAAGCTGGCTGACATTTTGGTTGCAAAGGCTCGTCTCGATGACCCCTATGAAAACTTAGCCCAGTTACCCATGGAGGATATCGAGCTCCTGGTGATGGAAGGTCGGCCTTTGTACGGTGAACTACGGTTCTTGTCCCTTCTTGGGGATAGTCTGCCTGCTGGGTATTCCACTATAATGGTAGCTGGCCGTGAAATGTTTGTTGTCGGGAATCCAGGGGCCCTGTATGCTGAGGTAAGAAAGAAAGTAGGATTCGCAAAGGTTTTGGATTATTTGCCCTTTGAGCCCCTTTAACAGGAAGGAATAGGAATGCCGAAAGCACTACAATATCGAGCTGGATCAGTTATTTACTTCCAGGGTGATGTGGCAGACAAAATATTTATCCTGCAGTCCGGAAAGATAAGTCTTAACTATCAGGATATCGAAACCGGTCAGGATATCCACGATCCGGTGCAACCGGGGGAGTTTTTTGGAGTAAAGTCTGCCATGGGGCGTTACCCGCGGGAAGAAACAGCCTTAGTGCTGCAGGATGCGGCTGTCATAGCCTTTACGGTTCCCGAATTTGAACAGCTAGCCACCTCCAACATCCGCATTGTAATGAAGATGCTCAAGGTGTTTTCCAATCAGCTCCGCAGAATTCATAAACAGGTCTCGAACCTTATGGAAAAAGAGGAGCAGCAAAGCCCTGAAATTGGACTGTATAAAGTAGGCGAATATTATCTTAAAAACCGTCAATACGCCCAGGCTAAATATGTATTCAGCAGGTATTTGACATATTATCCTGCAGGTAAAATGGCTGCCCAGGCCGCTAAAAATCTTGAAGTTGCCGAATCGTCCCTGGTTCGCTATGGTGACGGCAAGGGGCCGGCTCCAGTTACAGAACGGCCTGCCGCCTTTGCAGCTGGCACGGCCGCAACCGCTTCGGGTATTGGTGCCGCAGCAATGAATGCCGCCATGAATGAACCGGTCTCCAAACAGGGTCCGGAGGAACTCTCGGTGGTTGCTAAGGCCTATTATAATGCGGTGAGCCTCTTTTCACAGGATAAGTATCCTCAGGCCTTTACAGCCTTTAAGAAAATCATCGAGGCTAACCAGGATGCAGAGTATGTCGCAAAGAGTGTTTATGAACTTGGCCGCTGCCTTTACCTGATGGGTAAATACGATGAATGTCTTAAACATTACACGGCTATGATTACAACCTACCCAAAACATCCGGATTTAGGTAATGCCCTCTATTTCATAGCCCAGTGTTATGAGAAGAAAGGTGATAAGGACCGGGCTGCAACATTCTATAAAAAAATCCTATCGATGAATCAGGACGAAGATGATTCGGTCCATTTAAAGGCGAAAAAAGCCTTAAAAACGTTGGAGGCCTAGGTGTCCATGGATTTAGGAGCATTCAGCCGTTTTGCCCGTGGTTTCCAAAAGGGCGAGATTATTTTCTCCGAATTTGAGCCTGGAGATGCTTTTTATCTTATCCAGTCTGGCCGGGTTCAACTAGTGAAAATCATTGGGGATATTGAAAAAACCCTGGACATTCTGCACCCTTCGGAAATGTTTGGCGAAATGGCCATTTTGGAGGACTCTCCCCGGTCTGCCACCGCCATAGCTTTAGATGATGTAAAGGTGCTTGAGTTTAACCGAGCTAATTTTGAAGTCCTTATGATGGGAAACCCTCAAATTGCACTCAAGCTCTTAAAACTGTTCACAAAACGTATTTATGATCAGAAACGACGGTTTATGATCCTGACCCTGGAAGACCCCCAGGCAAAAATTGCCGATGTATTCCTTATGCTCGATGAAACCCAGCCCGCTATAGACCGGACAACCGAGCGGCGGGAGTTTAAAACAACCGTGGATGACATAGCCCATTGGGCTGGTATGACAGGGGACCAGGCTAAGGATGTGATTAACCATTTTGTTAACCAGCGACGGGTAGAAATTTATGCGGACCGGATTATCGTTAAAAACATTAATGACTTCCAGCGCTTTGTAAACTCCCGCCGCAAAAAAGCCTGATGCAGGACCTTGTTTCGCCAAATGAGGTTCTTTCAAAACTCAGGGAGTTTTGAAAGAACTACCTTGAAATCCGCGATTTGGCGCGACGGTTGCATGCGTTCTCTGTTAAACAGCATGCAACCGCAAGCAATCGCAAAGCCAATTTCAAAACAAGAAACCTAGTAACCGACTGTTGAAATTGGCTAAATCTTGACCTTTTTCCTGCTTTCAGTTAGATTCTCCCCAGTGCCAAGATGGCTCAGTCGGTAGAGCAACGCACTCGTAATGCGTAGGTCCCGGGTTCGATTCCCGGTCTTGGCTTGGTAATGGGGATGTCCATGAATACTTCGTGGACATCCCCTTTTTTATTTACAAGAGGTAATTATTTCTGTACGGATGTAAATGACTGATGTATAATTCTATCCGTTATGATTCAGGAAGCCGACGAGTATCGTCTCGTGTTCGAAAATGCCCCACTAGGACTTTTATCTTTTAACCGAGAAGGTATTATACAAACCTGCAATGACCGCTTTATCAAAATTATGGGGTCATCCCGGGAAAAGCTTATTGGTCTCAATATGCTCCGTCTGCCTGATACAAAGGTGGTGGAAGCGGTACAACAGGCGCTTGCTGGCGGAACAGGTCGTTACGAAGGGCTCTATCAATCAGTGACTTCCGGTAGAATTATACCGCTTCGTGGTTTATTTACTTCAAAAAGGCAAGGCGATCAGCCAGTACAGGGTGGTGTGGGAATTATCGAAGACATCACCGAACAATATATGGCTGCCCAAGTACTCAAGGACAGCGAAGAAAAGTTCAGACTGGTTTTTTCACATTCCAAAGACGGCCTCTTGATTGCTGACCCGGACGGCAGAATAAGTGATTGGAATCATACCTATGAAGAGATAACCGGTATTAGTGAATCAGAAGCACGGGGCCGCTCTATTTGGGATATACAATTTGAATCTACCCCACCAGAGAAGCGGAGTCCTGAGTTATACAACATAATAAAACAAAGCCTGCAGCAAGCCCTGGCAACTGGCATTGGCTCCTTTTTAAATAAACCAATCGAAACGGAGCTTGTATCCAAGTCAGGCAAGCGTATAGCGGTAGAGAATGTGGGATTTTTAATTCCAAGTTCCAGGGGCTTCCTGTTTGGCGACCGTATGACGGACATTAGTGAAAGAAAGGCTGCGCAAAGCAGAATTCACGCCCTTTTGGAAGAAAAAAGTCTTATTCTTAAGGAAGTGCACCACCGGATCAAAAATAATATGGCCACCGTGGTGAGTCTATTAACCCTGCAAGCCGGTATGATAAATGACGAGACTGCCCGGGATGCCCTTTTAGCCGCTGCGGGCCGGGTAAACAGCATGATGCTCCTCTATGAAAAACTTTATACCGGCTCTATGGTAGGGTCTGCAAAGGCAAGCGACTATATTCCGTCCCTTGTAGATGAGATACTTCAGAATAATGGCTCTTCCACTCAAATTTCTTCAGAAATATCAGTAGAAGATGTGGAACTTGATGTAAAAACCCTCCAGACTTTGGGCATCATTATTAATGAATTAGTCACCAATGCGATCAAGTATGCCTTTGTAGACCGAGAATCAGGAGTTATTACGGTTTCGCTGAAGAGATCTCAGGATGGTTTCATGTTATATCTTGCTGATAATGGCTGGGGCTTTGATCTGTCGGACGGGTTTATTCAGGATTCTGATCAAAAACAGGGCAAACATGGGTTTGGTATGACATTGGTGCATCTTTTAGCAGAACAACTGCAGGGTAAACTCCACATTGAATCGGAGGGGGGCACCAAAATTACCCTGCAGTTCAGAGTCTAATAGGTTTTGTTTATCCTTTGATGAGGAGCGCGCCTTGGGGAATGTCTATGCGGCCTTTCAGGTGCACCGCTTTGCCGCTGAGCAAGTCTGTTCCTTCCAATGGCTTTGAAAGTTCTATAAAACCACTACGGCCATCAAGATTACAGAGACAAGAGAACTTTCCATTGTTTCCCTGTCGTTCTAGGAGAACCAGGCCTTCTGCCAGTTCGGTCCATGAAAACCTGGGGGCTTCTGATTTTATTTTTTGGGTTATATTAAATAGTTTGCCAAAATATTCTCTAAAAGCCTTATCTCCCTGTTCCCATGGAACAGGATTTTTTTCAAAAAGAGTGGGATATTCTTCGATAGCCCATTCTTGCCCCATGTATGCAAAGGTGCATCCCGGCAGCAATTGGTAAAAGGCGGTCCATGCTTCAAGCCGTTTTCCCTTGCCAAAGCGCGAAGCGGCTCTTCGTTGGTCATGGTTTTCTAGGTACCGAATCTTCTGTGCCCAAGCAGGATAGGCTGCCCGCTGTACCTCAAGAAAGTCAAGATAATAGGCGAGGGGGCGTTTCCCAGACCATACCTGTTCGAGCCGCTGCCAGCCGTCATAGTCATAGGTTAGGTCAAAGGCATCGTGCAGTTCCGGTTCTGACCATGCATGGAAGCCTGCATCTCGCAGATACAGAAGGAATGAAGGGTGGACACTTTCGGCAAGCCAGAGGGTGGGCCGTTTTTCTGCCCCTGTTGCGGGATCCCGTAGGTTTACGCGTCTCCGGGCCTCAACCCAGAACTCTCGGGGAACCAATGAAGCCACATCGCAGCGGAATCCTTCTATCCCCAATTCCCGCCAATAAATCAGCGTATCGATGAGTTCGTCCCATAAGGATTCCCGGGATTCGGGTGATAAATAGTCTAAATCAATGACATCGGACCAGTCTTCGCACTTTCGGCCAGGCTTGCCATCGGCTCCCTTCAAAAACCACTCAGGATGTTCATGGGCAAGCCGGGAATCCGGGGCGGTATGGTTGTATACCACATCGATCATCACCTTGAGGCCAAGCCGATTCGCCTCGGTGATAAAGTTTTTAAGGTCATCCACAGTACCAAGTTCTGGATCTACCTTGCGATAATCGGCGATAGCATAGGGGCTTCCCTGGCTGCCCTTACGATTGACTTTGCCAATGGGATGAATAGGGGTAAGGTATACCCAAGAAAACCCCAGGTTCTTTACTTCCGATAGTTTTTTAATGGCCGCTGCAAAGGTTCCTTCTTTGGTATAATTGCGAATAAAAATTTGGTACAATGCAGTGGTCTCTGGGATACCCCGGCCGGTTCTAACAAAAGCTGCCATAGTTCCTCCTCTTGAAAGATTTTTCAATTTACGACATCGTATATCGTCAAAATTGGGTTTGTTGGCTACTAATCCAATTTCCAGATTATAGATTATATTAAACCGGTTTAACTAGTTTGGCAAGCCGGTATATAGGATTAAAAGCTGGTCAAACAGCCTAAAAGCCGTTCAATGAGGAGCTATAATGGCATTCGAACGAAATACAAGAATCATTTGTACCATGGGACCGGCGGTCCGCAGCGTCGAAATGATCCGGGCTTTGATTCGCAATGGCATGAATATTGCCCGCTTTAATTTTTCTCACGGAGATCATGAGTATCATGGCGAGGGTATTCGCCTTGTTCGGGAAGCTGCCCGATTGGAATCTGTCCCTGTTGCGCTTATTTTGGATACCAAGGGCCCTGAAATTAGGACTGGTCAGATTAAAGATGGAGGAACAATAACACTCCAAAATGGCCAACCTATAGAAGTGCTATCTGAACGGGATGCCAAAGAAATCTATGGCGAAGAGGGAGCCTTTGCGACCTCTGAGCGGCTGACAGTGTCCTATGAAGGTTTAGTTCAGGATATCAAAGTTGGAGCACGGATTCTTATTGCTGACGGTCTTTTCTCTTTGGATGTTACTGGCGTTGAGGGTAAGCGTATTCTGTGCAAAGTGACCAATGGAGGTGTCTTGGGCAGCCGGAAAAATGTCAATGTCATTGGGGTGCGCACTAAACTTCCTGCGTTATCAGAACAGGACAAGGCTGACATCGCCTTTGGGGTGGAACAGGGGATGGATTTTATCGCCGCTTCTTTTGTCCGGAAAGCTTCCGATGTTACCGCTATCCATAAATACCTAGCAGAGCTTGGTTCTGATATGCCGGTTATTGCAAAAATAGAAGATGAAGAAGGTTTGGAAAATATTGAGGAAATAATCCGGGTATCCGCGGGCATCATGGTAGCTCGAGGTGACTTGGGTGTGCAAATCCCTACCGAACGGGTTCCTCTGGAACAGAAGCGCATTATCCGGCTCTGTAACCAGGCTGGTAAACCGGTTATCACTGCAACCCAGATGCTTGAGTCGATGATTAAAAATCCCCGGCCTACCAGGGCAGAGGCAGGCGATGTAGCTAATGCAATTTTAGATGGCACCGATTGTGTTATGCTCTCTGGGGAAACCGCTAACGGCCAGTTCCCTGAGGCTGCTGTGGCTGTTATGGATCAAATTGCCCGGGCTGTAGAAGCTTCCGATGAATATAAACGGGCCTTGGAAGAACGCCGAAATCTTATGTTCTCTCGTGATGATATTGCCGATGCTATTGCTGATGCTGCAGCACAGACTGCGGATAGGATTGGGGCTGCAGCCCTTGTAGTACCGACTTTGAGGGGCAATACTGCCCGGCTTATTAGCAGGCACAGGCCCCGCCGGCGAATCGTGGCTGCCACTCCTAATGCCGCGGTTCAGAGGCGGCTCCTTCTGCATTGGGGTGTGGTTCCAATAAAAGTAGAACAGGAATCTGATTCAGAATCCATGATACAGCAGGCGATTAGCGGTGCTATTAAGGAGGGATTTGCAAAAAAGTTGGACAAAGTAGTCGTAGTAGCCGGCGTCCCGCTCAACTCTCCACTCATGACTAACAGCATCCGGGTCCATGTGATTGGCAATATATTGGGCCGGGGACTAACGGGTTTTGGCAAACGTTGTACTGGCCGCATTGTAAAAGCCAGATCCCTCGAAGAAGCTGCATTAGCCTTGCGGAAAAATGGCGGCGAGATACTTCTGACCCATACCTTAGACGAAAATTTCATACCAATCCTGCGTGTTGTGGATGGTGTTATTTTGGAAGGCGTCTCGGAAATGCCCTGGGAAATGGTGCGGACCATCAATCCTGATATTGTATACATTTCTCAGGTCCCCCAAGCGCTTATCCGTTTCGAAGAGCATATCACCGTTACCCTGGACGGAAACGAAAAGCTCATATATGAAGGTTCACTTCTGTAAAATGGTTTGACAGACTAATAAACAGGGCTAAAATTGTAGGTGGAATAGAGCAGTAAACAGGAGGCAGGTAGATGGCCGAACGTTATTTGTTGCTCGTGGATGATGAGCCTAACATTTTAAAAGCCCTAAGCCGCGAACTTGAAGATTGGGCGGATGAACGCTCTATTACTATCATTACCGCTCCACATGCACTTAAAGCCCTTGAAATTTTAAAGGAAAAAGGGCAGGAGACGCTACTTGTCATTTCTGATCTCCGGATGCCCGAAATGAAAGGATCGGATTTTCTCCAGATTGTAAAAGATACCTATCCACATATTCTTTCCATATTGCTAACCGGATTTTCTGAAACGAATGAGGTTATAAAAGCGGTTCGGGCAGGTATTTTTAGTTATATTTTAAAACCCTGGGATTCTGAGTACCTTTTAGCTGAGGTTGACAAGGCATATAAAACGATCATGCTCAAGCAAGAACATGATCAACTCACAAAAAAAATACAAGAGGAACTGAGATGGGCCGGCGAAATGCAAAAAGCCCTCCTCAGGCCTGCGCTCCCCCAATCAACGAGTGTAGAATATAGGGTCAGTTATCGTCCGGTCTCTCACCTCTATTGTGGCGGTGACTATTATGATGTAATTACCCTTGCACCTGATCGATATCTTATTCTCATTGGCGATGTCGCAGGTCATGGTGTTCGAGCTGCGTTTGTAACTGGAATTCTCAAAGCAATCATATACCCTG
Organism: Gracilinema caldarium; assembly: GCF_029265695.1. Lineage (GTDB taxonomy): Bacteria > Spirochaetota > Spirochaetia > Treponematales > Breznakiellaceae > Gracilinema > Gracilinema caldarium_A. The sequence goes on from NZ_JAJUHW010000004.1 coordinate 43,298, forward strand.
AATACGTCCGCGTTAACTTAACAAAAAAAATAACTCCCGCTTCTTTTTTAAGTTGGCTGAACGATCGTATGAATTTTGAACTGCGCCGTACAACCGGGTTACTGATTACCTTTTTTGCAGGTATCCTCGATTCTAAATCTCAAAATTTTACCTATGCAAATGCAGGACAATGCCATCCCTGTATACTGCGTGGAAATGCTATATCCGAACTGCCAATCTCAGGTTCGGCAATTGGATTTGCCTCTAATATCATGTATGCTGAACAGGGTGTCCAACTTCAGAGCGGAGATGTTATCACCCTATATACAGATGGATTAATAGAATTCACCGAAAATGATAAGCCTGTTAAGTTGGCTCCACGAGAAGTGTTTTCTGGAATCCCTTATAGCCCCGAATATCATCGCCAATTGCTTACCTGTGCACTTGAGCTTTCACGAGCCAAGGATTTTAGCGACGATGTAAGCATCCTGTCAGCTCAGCTCTTCTAAAGCTATGGAAATCTCAGAAATGCTCCGGCAATTTAACGAGAAGAACAAGTACGCAAAAATATTCATCAATACAGAACAAGAAGATCTTTGGGTTATCCAGATCGAAGGTGAACTGGATTTGCAAAGTTCGGCTGATGCTCAGGTTATCCTGGACATGATTATGAATGAGATGCCAAGCAGAAGCCGTCTTATTTTTAATCTTCAGAAATTGTCATATGTTTCCTCCACAGGTGTAGGACTTTTTGCAAATGTGGTTGTAGCTGGTAATAAACGGGGGATACAGGTCATTTTGAGGGATCTACAGCCAAAAGTTGAACAGGTGTTCAGTTTGCTGGGGATATTATCTTTTTTTTCAATTGAATATGGACCATGACACCGGAAAAACTACTTTTGCAGTTGGTTTTATTGTATGCTAAGGATACTTCGGAACATGCGGACATTCTGGTTGCCAATCATCTTTGCAAATTACTGAAAGCTAAAATTACCGCTATTTTTTACAAGGATATTTCAGGCATATGCCATCTCAGACTGTCAGGATCAGATTATTCGATCAAACTATCAAATGCTGACTGGGACCATGTGGTGCGTACCCTAGATACTGCCAATAGTGGTGAAGCCTATACTTTTGGACCCTGGGAAATACCACAGTTTGGCAGCACAGAAAAATATTGGGTTACCTGTGGTCTATTTAACTCCCGGTCAATTATAAAAGGGTTTATTGTTCTTGGAAGATCAGACGTCCCCTGGGATGCACTAACAGTAGGATTAATACAAAAGATAAGCCGAACAATCGGAACAATTCTGATAATGAGGATGCGGCTCTATATCTCTGAATACGAAAAGAAGAAATTGCTGGATAAACTTACTTTCGAAGAAAAGCGGCTCAGAAATCTTTTTGATGCATCTCCGAATATCATTTATACCTGTGATGCTGATGATTATATTGCCAGTGTCAATTTTGCAGGGCTCCGCGCTTTTGGGCTCTCGGCCCCGGACGAAATATTAGGAAAACCTTTTAGCCAGCTTCTCTACAATCCTGAAGACCGTAAAGTAGGGCTTAAACGGTTATTCACGAACGGTAATTCAGCAACTTATGAAACAATATTAAAGACCTTTGATGACAGGCTAATATATTGCATGGAATCTATTGCTGTACTTCGGGATGAGCATGGAAAAATACGGGAATTACAGGGTATCATCAATGATATTACTGAAAGAATAGAAAAAGAACGAGAACTATGGCGTACAAATCTTGAACTATCAGAACTGAACAACAAACTTCAAAAGACGCAGGAAATGATGGTTCAACAAGAAAAGTTGGCATCTATTGGTCAGCTTGCCGCAGGTGTTGCTCATGAAATTAATAACCCTCTAGGTTTTTTAAAAAGCAACCATGGTATTTTAAATACATATGTCAATAAGGTTTCCAGCCTGTTGGAGGAACTCAAGGTTACTCCGTTGAATGAATCTCAAGTCGCACTTGTAAATAAACTTTATAAACATTTTGATAGCATTAAAGAAGTTTTAAATGAGTCTTCTGAAGGATTTGAAAGGATTATCCGGATCGTAAGCGACTTAAAGACTTTCTCCCGCCTTGATCAAGGAGAAGGGTTTGCCGAATATGATGTCAATGCTGGCATAGAAAGTACATTGGTGGTTGCTTGGAATGAGATAAAATATGTGGCGGATGTAGAAAAAAGACTTGGTTCTATTCCAAAAATCATGGCTAGGGGAAATGAATTAAACCAGGTTTGGTTGAATATATTAGTAAATGCAGCCCAAGCAATAGAAAGCGCAAAGAAAGAAGAACACGGTCGTATTGTCATATCAACCTGGGATGAAAAGGATTACATAATGGTCTCCATAAAGGACAATGGTCCTGGAATCCCTGAATCAATCAGAAAAAAATCTTTGACCCCTTTTTTACCACCAAAGAGCCAGGTAAAGGAACCGGGCTAGGACTATCGATATCTTACAGCATAGTTGTAGAAACCCATAAAGGCCATATCAACGTAAATTCTGATATGGGTAAAGGGACCGAGTTCTTAATTGATCTCCCTAAAAATCGTTGACATTTACCGCTGTGGAAGCTAGACTTTTATATCGTGAAACCAATAAAGAATGTCCTTATTCTTGTAGATGACTCAGATGTTATTAAGGATGTGGGCAGACAGCTCGCTGTCCATCTTGCTCCCGCGCATGTTGCAATAGTGGATGCCGCTGATTTCGCCGCTACGGACATGCTCCCCGCGGATGCCTACCTTTTCGGATGCCAGGAACCGCATCCTGCCCGGTTTAGCGAGGTTGAGCGGGTCCTTAAGGGGATAAATCTTGCCGGACGACCCTGCGGCCTCTTTACTCTATCCTCAAAAAGTGCTATCGAATATCTTCGCGCTATCACTCAGGATGCGGAAGTGGCGGTTTTTTCTGAACCCTTGCTTTACGAAGTGCTTCCGCCGGAAAATAGGGCGGCCCGGGTGAAATCCTGGGTTCAATCAGTGCTGGGATGGAGTTAATTTGCCGATGGATACCACCTTTGATCTTGATGCTGCAATTCGCAAGGTCCCCGATTTCCCCAAAAAGGGGATTCTTTTTTATGATATTACGAGCATTCTGGCAAACCCCAAAGCTTTTGCATACTGCCTGGATGCAATGGAGGATCTGTATCGCAATGAGTCCATAGACGCGGTGGCCGCCATTGAGTCCCGTGGTTTTGTTTTTGCCGCTCCTTTTGCTGATCGTCTGGGGATTCCCCTTATACTTATCAGAAAGAAGGGAAAACTGCCCGGAAAAACAATCTCTAAAAAGTATCAGCTTGAATATGGCGAAGCAGAAATAGAAGTACATCCTGATGACGTGCCAGTGGGAAAGCGGGTTCTCGTTGTGGATGATCTCATCGCAACTGGAGGTACCCTGCGGGCCGCCACAGACCTTATTGCTGCCGCGGGTGCAGAGGTCGCGGGGCTTTTCGGCGTGGTTGGACTCCCCTTTTTGAATTATCGTGCTCTTTTAGGGTCTATCCCTATAAAGACGCTGATAGAATATCACGGAGAGTGAAAGGCTTCTGAGTCTTATTGACAAAGAATCCATAATATGCTACTGTCCGTTCATCAGCTTTGATGCTTATTCCCCGGTTGTGTAAGGGTAGCACGGCAGACTCTGGATCTGCTTGTGGGGGTTCGAATCCTCCCTGGGGAACAAGAAAAGCCCTCTGGGGCTCGCCCCGCAGGGCTTTTTGCGTCTTTGGCCCCTTCGTCTATCGGTTAGGACATGAGATTCTCAATCTTAAAAGAGGGGTTCGATTCCCCTAGGGGCTAAAAACTCTAAATTATCAAATTTCCATAGTTTATAAATAATTTTCATATAAAATCGTTGACCAGAGCCGGAGCAATCTTTTATAGTTCTATACATGCAGCCTTCTGAAGGGATAGATACCTTTGAACGATTAGCTTCCCGTCTTTCTATGGAAGAGCGCCAAGCCCTCCTTTCCAAACTTTCCAGCTATGCAGTGCTTTCTAAAGAAGTGCTATTTCATGAAGAAGAAGTTCCTCCCAAGGTTGATGTAGAACGGCAATACAAAGAAATTCCCTGGTATTATAAGCTCTACCTCACTATTCTTAGTTTTTTCAAAGGGAAATCGCCCCTTAAACTCTATGAAGATAGGCTTATTTCATCCCTCGGTGCTATGATCGAAAGCCGCGCGCCGGGTTTATTCGACCACCGGCGCAATATCTTACTTTCTGGCTTTATGGAGGAAATTGGTTCCCTGAAAGAGGCCGCCAGGTTTTTTTATGAGGCTCTTGATATTAGTCTTAACCGGGATAAGGGTGCTTTTTTCTCATTTCTTGCTTCCCTTGAGCTAGATTATGTACATCGCAGACTCCTTAATGAGACCGATCCCGAAGAAATAGCCAAAGGCAATCCTCAGCTTACCGAAACGGATGTTAGGAATATCGCGAACCGCACATTGGACAGCGTTTTTCAGTCTATCAATGAAGACGAACGGCGGATCATGTACCGGAACGCCCGGTCTCTTCAATGCTTAAAAGAACTCTCCTCCTTTCTTTTTGATCGCCTATTGTCAAATTTTGCGCGGGATTCAAGCAATAAAGGTCTTACCGCACCTGCATATTTAGCTATGGATCAACTCAGTGCTTTGAACAATATTTTGTACTCGCTGCAGGATCCGCCTTCGATGGCTCTTCTGGAAACTTTGTTTATCTTTCTCCTCCAAGAACGAAACACCGAACCCAAAATTGACCTTGCTCTTGAATTAAAAACCCTCTTATCCCGAGCCGAGGAAGCCTTGGGAAGAATTCGACAGTTTAACAAGCGTATCCCCCTTACCGCCATTATTCGCTGTTCCAGCCGAAACCTCTCTTATTTTCCCCAAAGTATTACCGGCGGCGAAGACTGGTTTGCCGTATATCGGGATTATTGGAAAAAACAAGTAGAAGACCGCTGTAACCGCTATATTCAAGAGCAGCGCCGCCAAGAACTGGTGGAGGAACTGCGGGATTTTTTTAAGGGAAATCCGATAAAATCGCTCCAGTATGTAGCAGGTATCAATAATCCGGATGGTATCCCTATCCATGGAGCCTTTAGCCTAGCTTTTTTGTTTACTTTTTACAACGTATTATTTGTCGAAGAAATAAACCGGGCATTAAAACCCATTTTAATTGACGGAGAATTTTACAAAAAAGAAAATCGTACCGAATTTACTGAGGCTTATAATGAGCTTCTTCAGCTGGGAGAAACAATACGGGCTTTTGATCAAAAATTATCACCCACCGGGGACCTCGGAAAGCGTTATGATATTGCCCGGCAAGAAATTACAGCCCTTTCAGTAAAGCGACGAAAAATACAGGTGATCGAGACGGAAGCTTCTGATGAAGCTTCTGAAATTATTAATCGGGCAATGAAGGCCCTTAAGTCCCTTTCTCTGGTGCTCGAAGGGATTCTAAAGGGAGAAGCCGGCGGCCGCTATGATTCACTGATTAATTTAGGCAGTCTTGCCGGTAAAAGCGGGTCGTACCTGGTGCTTCTCAAAGGTACCCGGGAAAAGCTGGAAAAATCTCTGAGCTTACTGAACGAGATTGAAAAAGCAGGGATTTAATGAGAAAGTAGGCCTATGCATATCTATCCTTTTCGTCTTGAATATCACGATACATACAGGGCTTTTGGGTTTCCTTTTATCGATAATGGCAACGCTGTTTCCGGTCCTTCCTGTTTTTTGTCTCCTATCGAAGCCGGAGATATGAAGTTTGATCCTTATACCCAGAATCCTCACCGGGAGCAATTTTTTTCTGCCCTTGCAAAAAGAAAAGGGATAGAACATCTGCCGGTATATGCGGTCCAGCAAGTCCATTCCCGGAATGTGGTGATTGTAGATGGCTCCTCTCACCTTGCAGGGGTCGAGGCTGATGGCCTTGTAACAGACAAGGTAGGCCTCTGGCTTTCGGTAACCGTGGCGGATTGTCTCTCGATTTATTTGCGGGATAGAAGCGGGACATACAGAGCTATGCTGCATTCTGGCTGGAAAGGAACTGGCATTGTACGACGCGCATTAGCTATCTTTATTGAACAGTGGCAGGTAGCCCCCAAGGACATACTTGCCGTATTAGGACCCTGCATTTGTTCTGAGTGCTATAAGGTCGATGAAGAGCGGGCTCGACAATTCGAAGCCGAATTCGGCGGTTCAGAGGGTCCTTTCCCGCTGGGATCGGTGGTAAAACACAGCGTTGACCCGAATGGGGCTTTTAATTATTCCCTCGATCTCAAGGCTGCCAATAGCCGGCTGCTTGCCCAGGCTGGGGTTCAGGAAATAGCGGTCTGTTCCGATTGCACCGTATGTAATACCCGATTAGGTTCTTTCAGGAGACAGGGGCCAGATTCTTACACCAGGATGGTGGCCCTTATCGATTGAGCTAAATCGAAAACTATGCTATGGTGGCCTCTCAGGATGGAAATATGCAGGACATAAAAGAAATTTGGAAACAGGCTGTAGCCGCTGCACTTACCGAATTAGCTCAGCAGAGTGGCAGTGTAAATATAATAAGGGCAGAACAGGTTGTTGTGGAAATTCCGCCGAAACCCGAGTTGGGTGACCTGGGTATTCCTATGTTTCCCTTTGCCAAAGTGCTTCGTAAGGGACCGCCTCAGATTGCCCAAGCAGTAGCGGAACGACTCACCTCATCAGGGATTGCTCAATGGGGAACCGTTGCAGCGGAAGGCCCCTATGTCAACATAAGGCTGGAAAAGGCTGCGGTAACAAAGCAGATTTTACAGGCCGTCCTGGAACATCCTGAGGATTTTGAAAGACCCCAGAGTCTTAAAAATCGCAAAATCATGGTTGAGTTTTCCAGCCCGAACACTAATAAGCCCCTTCACCTGGGGCATTTGAGGAATGATGTGCTCGGGGAAAGTATTTCCCGTATCCTTGCAGCCTGCGGAGCAGAGGTGCGCAAGGTTTGCATTATCAATGACCGGGGTATTCATATCTGCAAGTCCATGCTTGCATATAAAGAATTCGGACAGGGGAAAACCCCCGAATCAGAGGGAGTAAAGAGCGACCGTTTTGTAGGAGACTGGTATGTCCGCTTCCATAAAATGAGCCAGGAAGATCCTTCTGCGGAAGAACGAGCCCAGGAATTGCTGCGGAAATGGGAACAGGGAGACGCCGAAACAGTGAGTCTCTGGAAGCAAATGAATAGCTGGGCTGTAGAGGGAATTAAAAAAACCTATGAACGGACCGGTGTGTCCTTTGACCAATATTATTTTGAAAGCCAAACCTACCTGAAGGGTAAAGAAGAGGTTCTTAAAGGCCTTGAACAGGGCTTTTTCTATCGGGAAGAAGACGGTTCAGTATGGGTTGATTTAACCGCCGATGGACTTGATAAAAAGGTGCTGCTGCGCAAGGATGGTACATCCCTGTATATAACCCAGGATATTGGAACCGCCATTTTCCGTCACCATGACTGGCCTTTTGAGCGCCTTGTGTATGTGGTAGGTTCAGAACAACAGTACCATTTCAAGGTTCTTTTCAAGGTGCTGGAAAAACTCGGCTATGATTGGGCTAAAAACCTCTATCATCTCTCTTATGGCATGGTAAATCTGCCGGAAGGAAAAATGAAGAGCCGGGAAGGGACTGTCGTAGATGCGGATGACCTTATAGACAGTCTTAAGGCTATGGCGTTGCAGGAAATAAAGGAGAAAAACCGAGAAGAGGCTGTTGGGAATGGCGAATCGGTGGCAGAAAAAATTGCGGTAGGAGCCCTTCATTATTACCTTTTACAGGTCTCTCCCACAAAGGATATGCTCTTTAATCCCCGGGAGTCCCTCTCTTTTAACGGGAATACGGGTCCCTACCTTCAGTATATGGGGGTGCGCATCTCTTCCATGCTCAGGAAGAAAGCCGGATCCCTTGCTGAATCCGGATCGGTAAAGCCTGAATTGCTTTCAGATGAAGCCGAGTGGGCCCTTGTAAAAACCTTGTCCCAATATCCGGAAACGGTCAGTCTGGCTGCAAGCCAAATGGATGCCTCGGTTATTGCGGCCTACTTGTATGAACTTTCAAAGGCATTCAGCAGATTTTACCATGACTGTCCCATATTAAACGCCGAATCGGCTGATTTGGCCGCAACGAGGCTCGCTCTTTCCAAAGCGGTACTGGAGGTGCTTAAATCTGCCATGAATTTGGTATGTATACCCTTCCTGGATGTCATGTAAAGCAAAGGCGAGCGCAGTGCCTATTGACTTAATAATAGAGACCGGTGTATAAACACCGAAGTATTATCATCCGAATAGAATCGAGGGCGATTGTTCATGTACGCACTGGTAGAATTTAAAGGCAAACAATACAAGGCTGAGAAAGGTGCTTTGTTAAAAGTGGATAGGATCGATGCTGAGGTTGGTTCCGTTGTGGATATCGACTCGGTACTCCTTGTATCCGGAGATTCGGTTTCCGTCGGCGCTCCCTATGTAAAAGGAGCCGCGGTGAAGGCGGTTGTGGAAAATCATGGCAAGGACAAGAAAATTATTGTCTTTAAATATATGCCAAAGAAAGATTACCGCCGCAAAAAGGGTCACCGGCAGCAATATTCTTATATCCGTATCCAGGACATTGTCGGGGCCTAATTAAAGCCTATGATTCGCGTTGACGTCATCCTTGATACTGCAGGGATACTGAAATCCTGTGCAGTAGTGGGACACGCCAGCGCAGGGCCGCGAAACGAGGACATAGTTTGTGCCGCCGTTTCAGTCCTTTCCCGGACGGCCCTCAGGACCCTTTCCAAAACAGAGGGGGTTACTGTACGGGGAAATGCCCCTGCACGGGGTGAATTGTTTATGGAAATTGAATATGCCGCGGTCTGCAGAGACCAGGTAGCCGGAATTACAAACTTTCTGTTGGAAGGTTTGTTATCTATTTCGGAAGAGTTTTCTGAACATTGCTGTGTTCGAATACAAAGAGAGCGGAGGTAGCAATATGGCTCGGAAACGGGGCGGTAGCGGTGCTAAAAACGGACGGGATTCTAATCCCCAATACCTTGGAATAAAGGCTTCTGGTGGTTCATTTGTAAAGGCTGGCTCAATAATCGTGCGTCAGCGGGGTACCAAGATACATCCTGGTGTAAATGTCGGATGCGGTTCCGATTATACCCTTTTTGCGCTGGTGGATGGCACGGTCAACTTTTCTGAACGCCGGGGCCGGAAGCTGGCAGGGGTAACGCCTGCTGGTGCAGCCGAATAATTTCACGGACTGGGATAGCCCTCGGGGCCATATCTCGGAACAGTGCGCGGCGCGCCCCTTGGGCGCGCCGTTTGTGTTTATAAACTTATGCAGAAATTTGCAGACGAAGCGATAATAGAAGTATCCTCAGGCAATGGTGGCAACGGCTGTGTTGCCTTCCGGCGGGAAAAGTATGTCCCCTTAGGAGGGCCCTCGGGGGGTGATGGCGGCCGCGGCGGAGATGTGGTGTTTGAGGTCCGACGGAATCTGCGTACCCTCGCGCATCTTAGATATAAACAGGTTTTTAAGGCAGAAAACGGTCGTGATGGCGAAGGATCTCAGAAATATGGCCGCCATGGCGAAGATGTTATCGTACCGGTTCCCCCCGGGACGATTATAAAAGACGCCGACACTGGGGAGCTTATTCGGGATTTTGGTAAAGACGAAGGCCGTTTTGTGTTCCTTAAAGGCGGTAACGGCGGGTGGGGAAATGTACACTTTAAGTCTTCGACCAACCAGGCACCCCGTAAAGCCTTACCGGGTCAGAAGGGCGAAACCCGCAGGCTTAAGGTGGAACTGCAGGTTATGGCTGATATTGGCTTTGTTGGTTTCCCGAATGCGGGTAAATCGAGCTTGCTGGATCGGTTCACTAACGCAAGGCCCAAAATTGCTCCCTATCCGTTTACTACCAAAATCCCCAACCTGGGAATTCTGAACATCGATGACCGGGATATAATCCTTGCTGATATTCCGGGGCTTATAGAAGGTGCCTCGAGCGGTGCAGGGCTCGGTATCAGATTTCTCAAGCACATCTCCAGAACAGCGGGCCTTGCGTTCCTTATCGACCTTTCTGATGAAAAATATCTTGAGGCCTTTGATATCCTGAAAGGTGAACTTGAAGCTTTCTCGAACGATTTGGTACAAAAAAAACGTATTATTGTGGGTACTAAATTGGATCTGGAAGGTACCCAGGACCGGCTCGAAGAATTGCGCCAGCGCTATCCAAAGGAAACTGTGCTCGGAATTTCTGTTTTTACCGGCCAAGGGCTAACGGAACTTTCCCATGCTTTTGCTCAAATGGTTACTGATATGGACGGCGGAGGGCAATAACAGCCTTGAACGTAGCAGTTTTGGGGGGTAGCTTTAATCCGGTTCACTATGGACATCTTGCTCTTGCAGAAACAGTGCTGAGAACACTGGACTATGATGTTGTAGTTTTTGTTCCCACTAATCAATCCCCGTTTAAAACGGGCCCTGAAGGGGCTACTTCCCGTGATAGAGTTGATATGCTCATGGCCGCCATTTCTGGCAATCCTCGGTTCATGGTAGACGACTGTGAAATAAAACGGGGAGGGCTTTCCTATACGATTGATACCATACTCGATATTGAACGGCGGTACCAATGCGACAAAAAAATAGGTCTTCTTCTTGGGGATGATCACCTCGGTGCTTTTCACCGTTGGAAATCCGCAGATCTGCTTGCACAAAAAGCCGATCTTCTGCTTGCAACAAGAATCAATACAGAAATAACTGATTTTCCCTATCCCTATAAGGCTATTTCCAATCCTCAAATACCGATTTCTTCGAGCCAGGTAAGATCCGCCATAAGGGAAGGCTCTGCATGGACCCATTTGGTGCCCCCTGGGGTTGCCCATATGATTCGAGACCGAGGCTTATATGCTGCGGAATATGTCGGAAATAACGATGTTTCTGCATCTTTGATATCCCTTATTGAAGATCTAGCCCGTGCCTGGCTGCCGCAAAATAGATTCCTCCATTCAAAGAATGTAGCTGTCTTAGCTGCTCAGCTTTGCAGGCGTTATGGGATGGATGAGAAACAAGGGTACCTTGCCGGCATAGCCCATGATATGTGCAAAGCCTGGACTCCCGATGCAATTATGAAGCTGGTCAAGCTTGATGCTTTGCCGATAAATACGGTGGAAAGTAAAAAGCCTGAATTGATGCATGGCAGGGCCGCTGCAGTCTATTTGTATACCTATCATGGACTTGAAAACCAGTCCTTGTTACAGGCTCTGAGGATGCATACCTTCGGAGGGCCTGCAATGGAGCCTCTCGCTAAAATTGTCTATATAGCCGACAAGATCGAACCTTCGCGAATGGGAATTGATCCATCCTTACGGATTGCTTGTAGAACCGACAGTTTGCCTGTATTATTCGCAAAGGTAGTCTCTCAGACCCTGTTGTATTTAAAACAGCGGGGCAAACTACTGACAGAAGAAAGCGAAGCCATGTTAGCCGAACTGCGCCAGGAGGGGCTCCTATGAAACGGCTCAGTTTTGATTCAATTTTTATGTTATTGCTGCTTATAGTATTAATTCTTATAAGCGGCGGAGTTGGCATTTATCTTTTCAGCAGAACCGATCCGCTGGAAGAAATACTAAGCGATGAAAAGGTGCTGAACGTTCTGCTTAATCTAGAGCAGGACCGTAAGGTTATTGGTTCCTATGTTATATTATATTATCCGCCTACTAGACGGGCTGCAGTATTCGATGTACCGATAGAGACGGGGCTAATTATAAAATCCCTAAATCGTGTAGATCGAATAGACACATTATATAAGGGCTCAGAAAGCACTGAATATACCAAGGAGATTGAAAATCTTCTGGGGTTGCGGATCCCCTTTACGGTTACTCTGACCTTAGATCATCTTGAAAAACTTGTTGACCTGGTAGATGGAATTTCGCTCTTTATTCCTGAACCGCTTGAACAATATAATCCGCAAAAACCCGTTTTGTTGCCTTCAGGTTTTGTTAAACTAGATGGAAGCAAAGCCATTGCATATGCCACTTATACATTGGACAAGGATGCTATCGAAATAGAATCGGATACGCTACGAAAACAAAAGCTTATTCAGTCCTTACTGACCAGCCTTAACGAAAAGCGGGTATTACTGAAAGATCCTGCGGCTCAAAAAATATTGACATCCCTTATAACTACCAGATTGGATACAGAGTCTACCCTGCGCATTTTTAGGGAGCTTACCAATCTGGATGTCCAAAAATTCTCGATTCAACAGATTGGGGGCAATGTAAAACAGGTATCTGGGAAAAAGTTGTTGTTCCCATTCTATGATGGGGTTCTTGCCCAAGAAATAGTAAAGCAAACAATCTCGGGGCTGGTACGCCAGGGCGAAGGAGAAATTCCTGACCGGGTCTTTACGGTAGAGGTCCTCAATGGAACCCCAACCATAGGTCTTGCTCGCAATACGGCAGAGCTGCTTAAGGGCTTTGGGTATGATGTGCTATCCTATGGCAATGCAGAGCGGAGTGATTATGAAAAGACCCAGATTATTAGCCGCTCAAGATACCCTGAAGTCGCACAAGCGTTGGGCAGTGTTTTGAAATGTAAAGTAATTATCACTGAGAATGACACTGAAAGCCAAAATCTTTCTCAGGATATGAATTATAAAGCTGATTTTACACTTATTATAGGGAAGGACTTTAATGGTAGATATGTTATCAACTAAACAATTGGATCTGGCGAAAAAGCTCGCCTCTCTTATTGCAGATCATAAGGGGCAGCACGTGGTGGTTTTAGATCTTCGTGGGCTCCATACATGGACGGATTTTTTTATTATCAGCACGGTAACCAGCAGTACTCATCAGCAGGGTTTGCAGCGGCATATTAAGGAATTTGCTCAATCTGAACAAGTCGAAATTCTTAGGCGCCAAAGGAAGGCCCCTGCTGATGACGAGTGGAACCTGATAGATTTGGGTTTTATTGTAGTGCATCTGATGACTGAAAAAGCTCGATCCTTTTATGATCTTGAACGGCTCTGGAGTGAGGCTCCGGTGCTCTGGAAATCAGAAAACTAGTACAAGTGATAAAAAAAGACTGCCAACACTCGCTGGCAGTCTTTTTTTTTTTGAGGAGTCTAATACCCCAACGGTACTAGTAGTAAGCTAATTACTCGTCAAAATCATCATAGTCGACATCGTCGTCGTAATCGTAGTCCTCGTCTTCGTCGTCGAAATCTTCATCTTCATCATCGAAATCGTCGTCGAAGTCATCGTCGAAGTCGTCATCTTCATCATCGAAGTCGTCATCTTCGTCGAGGTCGTCAAAATCTTCGTCTTCTCCCTCGTCTTCGAAGTCATCATCAAAATCATCATCGAAGACAGCCATGGGGAAGGGAAGTCCGTCGTTCTGCTCAAGGGTCAGGGGGACCAGGCTGAGCATATCATCATTATTGATGGTCTCGTAAGGAACCATAGCATACTCCATACATAACTGATATTACCCTTGAAACATAAGGGAGAGATTGACTATCTGTCAACAGGTATTTATATCAATTTGCTATTTTTAATGGCAAAAATGCAAGTAAAATATCCAAAATCACCAGAAACATCAAAACAGTAGTCTTTGTCAGACTCGGGGAGCATGGCTTGCACTCCAGAACCGCTTAAGATTATAGGAGGGGTTATCATGCAGTCAACTCCCTTTTGAGATAAAAGGTTTACAAAAGCTCCTCCAATCTGATTTGACAACTCAGCAATGGCTTCTTTATTGAACTGATGACTTTGTTCTGCATCCATGCCAAGATGAGAGACAAGCTGTGAAACAAAAGAATCGGAAATGGTAGGTGGAAACGCTAATATCAATTGGCCCTTAAGTGTTCCAACAAGACCAATCAGCGCGAGAATATCATTCTTTCCCACATTTTGGGCGGCCTTGTGCCTATCTGCTTCTTTAACAGCCTTTTGGCCCTGTTCAATGACGATATTAGAAAAACCGATTTCCATGAAAATGTCTTTACATGCTTTCATCAATAAAGCGTTTATTTGTGTATCCACAGAATGAGTATAGATATACTTGGCTCAGTCGTCAATAAAATGAAGTATTTACGCTCATTTCATTAGTGAAAGACTTTTGCAATTGGCATAGGTCTTTACAAAAAAAAGTTTTTAAGTATAATAGGATGCCGATCATGAGAGGTGGATTACGAGTTGCGGCACCTTGCAAAATCAACCTCCATCTCGGTGTTTTTGATCGCAGATCCGATGGATATCATCCAATAGAAAGCATTTTTCAGCTTCTTGAATTTGGTGATGTCCTATGGATTGATTCTTTGAAAAAAAGCTCTGGTATTGAACTGTGTGTTGAGGGACCTGTCTCTTTGAACAGTTCCGTGCCGCCGGAGCAAAATATAGCATATAAAGCGGTTCGCTTGTTTCAAAGCGCGTCTGGTGACGATTCTGGCTGGTATATATGCCTAGAAAAGCGTGTTCCTCTTGGAGCTGGTTTGGGAGGAGGTTCTTCCGATGCCGCTGCGGTCCTTTTAGCGCTTAACCAGCTGACAGGTTATCCGCTTTCTAGGCAGCAATTAGAGAATTTGGCTGCAAAACTGGGAAGTGATGTTCCTTTTTTTATTAAGTGCGGCATCACAGAAACCACCGACTATAGCGCAGCTAATGCCAGTACGGTGAACACCGGTACGACTAACGCCGGTACGGCGTACGCTGGTACAGCGTACGTAACCGGCCGGGGTGAACAAATCGAACTGATCGATGTCCTTGCTCCCTGGTGTGTTGTGCTGGTTAATCCAGCCTTGCATAGCAGCACTCCGGAGGCTTTTGCTATGCTGGATACGTTCCGTCAGAAGAGTGGAGCCTATCCAAAGCCGCTTATTGGTAGGGACCGGTTAGTGCGAATGTTAGAAACGCATCCCGCTTCATGGACCTTTTATAATGATTTTTTAGAAGTGTTCATGGAAATTGGAAGACCGGAGATGCAGCAAAGTTATTCTGCAATTCTTCGGGATTTAAAAGCCCTTGGAGCTGATTTTGTGAATTTGTCGGGCTCTGGTTCTACCTGTTATGGGGTTTTTTCAGCTGTCGAGAGCGCAAAAACAGCTTATAAAACGCTTTTGAATCGCTGGCCCTTTGTAGAATTAACGTTTCCCCTTGCGCGCAGAGGTAATGCAGTAGTACAATAAGGTGTACAACTATACCTGGGCCGAAAAAGAGGAGAGCGTCATGGAGATCACCGACATCAGGATTCGCAAGGTGGCCGGAGAGGGAAAGCTTAAGGCATACGTGACGGTTACATTTGACGACTGCTTTGTTGTTCATAATGTAAAAATTATCGAAGGCAAAAGCGGTGTTTTTATCGCCATGCCAAGCAGGAAAACCCGTTCCGGAGAATACAAGGATGTCGCCCATCCAATCCATCCGGAATTTAGGGCAGAACTGCAAAAGAAAATCCTGGATGTATACGATTCCGGAAATGTTCAGGATGATCCAACGGTAGAATTGTAATTTTTTTGGGACGTCGGCAAGTGGTAAGCCACCGGGTTTTGGCTCCGGCATTCGCAGGTTCGAGTCCTGCCGTCCCAGTTAGGTGCATAAATATTTTGAAAGCGCGGTCAGGGAAGGAGTTATATAATGGATCACGTTGTTTTTACTGCTCAGAAAAGAGCTACCACTGGGTCTGCTGAGGCTGCCCGTTTACGACGCAGCGGTAAAATTCCTGCGGTAGTATACGGAAGGTCGGGAAAGGCCTTTTCGATTGTTTTGGATGCCCTTGAGTTCGGAAGAAAAGTAAAGGGTATTTCTGAAAGTACCCTCCTCAATCTTAGCATCGATGGAGCAGAGCATGAAGTCTTTATTAAAGATACCCAACGGGATATCTTTAAAGGGACCTTCCTTCACGTCGATTTTTATGAGGTCGAAAAAGGAAAAGCCCTGCACGCAAAGGTTCCTGTACATGTGGTAGGAACAGCCCAGGGTGTTCGTGAAGGCGGTGTTTTGGAAGCTCCGCTGCATGAATTGGAAGTTGAGTGTCTTCCGAAAGATCTGCCTGAACATATCGATGTAGATGTATCCAATCTGAAGGGTAATCAGTCTATTCATGTTCGGGATCTTAAGTTGGCTTCCGGTATTAAGATTTTAACAAGCCCCGATCAGGTAGTAGCGCTGGTCAAGTTTTCCAAAGCAGAAGCAGCCGCTGAATCTGCTGCTGAAGCTGCCCCTGCGGCAGAAGCCCCTAAGGCATAGGTTTCTTGCTTCCGATGAAGGCCGGATAGGACAGGTATTGGCCTGTCTCTGTTCCGGCTTTTTTGTTTTTATGGAAAGAATATGAAATCCCGAACAGCGAAAACCGCAGCAGAAGAGGTAGAGATTTCGGTGGACGCTGTAGTCAAAAAATATAGCGAGAGTCTGGCAGGACAAACCGTCCTTATCGCCCTTTCTGGCGGTGCTGATTCTGTGTCTCTTTTATATGAATGCGCGAAATGTGCTGAGCGTTTGGGATATTCTCTTCGTTGTGTTCATGTTAACCATCGATTGCGTCCTGCCGAAGAGGTAGAACGGGATGCATATATAGCAAGACAGCATTGCAAAAGATTAAAAATACCGCTCACCATTGTAAACATTGCACCCGGGGCTATAGAAGAGTATGCAAAAAAAAATAAGGTAGGGATTGAAGCTGCAGCGCGTTTTTTTAGGCATAGGATTTTTCGTAAACAAATGGCGCGCTGGTCTGCCCGTTGGTTGTTTTTAGGCCATACCCAGGATGATATGCTTGAGCTCGCTCTCATGCGATTTTTACAAGGCTCAGGGCCTGCAGGGTTAGCCTCGCTTCCTGAAAAGCGAGGCCGGATATTGAGACCCCTTATCAATACCAGCCGCCGAAAAATAGAAGCCTATCTTAAGGCTCGGAACATAGAATATGTAACGGATTCCACTAATTCTGACACGAAGTATTTAAGGAACCGAATACGTCATATCGTAATGCCCGTTTTAGATAGGGAGTTCCCCTTCTGGAGGTCTGGCGTACAGCATGGAGGAAACACCCAAGGCCTTGTAGCAGCTTTCCTTCGCGATAGGGCTTTACAGAAGATCAATTGGGAGCCCTATGCATCCGGTTCTGTTCGCGGCTATCGTACTATGGCCTCTCATTTCTGGAACCAAAGCATACCAGTCCGGGAAGAATCGATGTTTCAGGTGATAGATACAATAAGGAAAAGTGAACATCGATTGGCTTTGCCTCGTTTGGAACCAGATGCTCAAGTATCTCGTGTAGTTCCATCGGTGAGGCGGAGGGCTATCCGGCAATTTGCTACAGCTCATGTGGATAATTTAGAAATATCCGATTGCAGGTTCATCAACACACCGGAATGGATTGTTATCCAAGAAAAAACATCATTCTTTTCCGATTCCGGCTTTTCAATTCTATTAACAGCTCCCGGCATTCATATAGTGGAGAACTATGAAATTGTTATACGAGCTCCGCAATCTTTGGAAGCCTATGAGCATGAACAAACCAGCGCCCTTGTTGGGCTGCCCTGTGTGTTTCGGTCCCCTCAGGAAGGGGATAGTCTGCTCTACAAAGGTCACCATCGGAAATTGTCCGAGCTCAGGACTATGGTTGGGAAAACCTCTTGGCGTAACCACTGGGTTGTGGAAGATGCGCTGGGTATTGCCGTTTATATGCTTAAAGATATACATTCAGAACTATCATATTTCTGGCGCCACCAAAGGCTCTTAGCAGCTACTGGGGCAGTGGATAGAAATGCCAGTTATATGTTAGAAATAAAATTACGGGGGAACCATGCTTAACGATCAGAAAGATGATATGCCGTCTCGGCCACCGGTACAGGGCGGCCGAGGCAGCCGTTTTGCCTTGATCTTTTTTATACTCGTTTCAGGCCTTTTTATTGCCTATTTTGTGAAAAATGACAAACCGGTCACCCAGGAGGTGCCCTATTCCACCTTTGTCATGCGTCTGGAGCGAAACGAAGTCGATGCGGTTAAAATTATCGATGGTAACGAGATACAAGGAGCCTTTAAATCCTCTAATGGGGATCTTGTTCAGTTCAGGACCCTTATTCCCTATCAGGATCCGCAGCTTATTCCGCTGCTTAAAGAGAAAGGGGTTCGTATTACAGGATCTGTGAGCGGTATTTCCCCTATGATGATTTTTCTGGAATTCCTTCCCTGGCTTATTGGTTTTGTTTTCATATGGCTCATGTTTAGAAATGCTCAAGGGGCAGGGAATAAGGCTTTCCAATTTGGCAAAAGCAGAGCTAAACGGTATCTGGAAATAGGTAAACGCATCACCTTTGCTGATGTGGCAGGCCAGGAAGAAGCAAAATACGAACTCCAGGAAGTGGTTGCATTCCTTAAAAATCCACAGAAGTTTACCAAAATGGGCGCTAAAATTCCCAAGGGCGTGCTCCTTGTCGGCATGCCTGGTACCGGAAAGACCTTATTGGCCAAGGCGGTAGCGGGAGAAGCGGGGGTAGCATTCTTTCACATGTCTGGTTCGGATTTTGTGGAAATGTTTGTCGGTGTCGGCGCAAGCCGGGTTCGAGATCTGTTTGAACAGGGCCGCAGAAGCGCCCCCTGTATTATTTTTATTGATGAACTTGATGCGGTGGGACGCACCCGTGGGGCCGGTTATGGCGGCGGTCATGACGAGCGGGAACAGACACTGAACCAAATGCTCGTTGAGATGGATGGTTTTGATTCCAAAGATGGGGTCATTATTCTTGCCGCTACAAACCGCCCCGATGTCCTTGATCCGGCGCTTCTGCGGCCCGGCCGCTTTGACCGTCAGGTAGTGGTGGCCATGCCGGATATAAAGGAACGGGAGGCTATATTCCGTATACATGCAAGCAAGGTACCCCTTGGTTCCGATGTTGATTTTTCTCGGCTTGCCCGGGCGACTCCGGGTACGAGCGGCGCTGATATTGCTAATTTGGTGAACGAGGCGGCCCTCTTTGCGGCCCGAAAGGATAAGGCCGTTGTAGAAATGGCAGATTTCGAAGAAGCAAGGGATAAAATTCTTATGGGTGTGGCCCGAAAATCCCTTGTTATGTCCGAGCGGGAACGGCGAATGACAGCGATTCACGAATCCGGCCATGCACTGCTGCATTATTATCTCAAGAATGCCGATCCATTGCATAAGGTTACCATTGTACCCCATGGCCGAGCCCTGGGCATGGCCATGTCATTACCCGAAGAAGACACTTACAGCAGAACCCGCGGCTGGATAGAGGATAGAATTACTATCATGTATGGCGGCTGGGCTGCCGAAAAATTGATATATAACGAAACAACAACAGGAACTAAGCAGGATATACAGCAAGCCACCGATTTGGCACGCCGGATGGTATGCGAATGGGGCATGGCCGAAGATATCGGACCTATTTCCTTTGGACAGGAAGAGGAACCCATATTTATCGGTAAAGAGATAGCCCGTCACAAGGATTACTCGGAAGATACGGCCCAGAAAATCGATAAGGCTATCCGAACCGTCCTGGCAAGGGCGATAGAAACGGCTCAGACTATACTGCATCGGGAACGGGAAAAACTGGAGCGGCTTGCGGATTCCTTAATGGCCAGGGAAACCCTTTCTGACGAAGAAGTCAGAGAGCTCTTAGGGCTTCCTCCACGGCAGCCGACCAATTTTGAGGGGGCCATGGTCCAGACTGAATAGGAGTGTTTATGAGAGGAAGGTCCATATTGGCGGGAGTAGTAATTGTTATTATCAATTTTTTGTCCAGCCTTCCTCTCTACGCTCAAATTGATGAGTTTCCCCTGGCACAGCAATATGTGGAAGGGGCTATAAAGGCTATTCATGAAGGCCGATGGCAGGATGCGGAAACAATCCTCGAAAGCGGATATGATTTTGCATCCGCATCTTCCGATTTATCCTATCTTATGGCCCTTGTTCGTTTGCAGCTTGCAAGGCCCATTGGTTCGGTGCTGGAATCGATACGGCAGGCCCAAATGACTGACCGATGGCACCGATATTCGGCAGAGTCCGCTTCTTTTTTAGAGGCCCAAACACTCATTGTCCTGCGGCAATTTGATCAGACCCAACAAATACTCAAATCCCTTTCTACCTCTGCAGATGTAGTATATCTGCAATTAAAAATCCTCGCTTTGCGCAATGCTCAGGGTGAGTTTTCTCAGCTATTCTCAAAAGCGGTACAATTATATCCATTGGATCCACGATTTGCAGCCCTTTATTTCAGCTACATGAAAGATAAGGTTCCCTCCTCTCAGGATACAAAACTTATTCCTCTCCTTTTAAACCGCTTACCCGCCCTGCAAAAGGCAGATCCCTTATTGCCAATTTTAGCTGTTCCTTTTATTCAGGATACTGCTGAAAAGCGACGTGTCCTCGAAGCCTATCGTGCCCTTGGGAACGACATGCTTCCTGTGCTTCCTCTCGCCTTGGATCTAGGTGTTATAGATGAAAAAAATGCAATCCTAGAACTATTTCGTTATAAAACTCTTGATGCAGCGCTGGTACGGCGTGTTTGGTCCCGGTTGCGGACAAATGAGAGCCGCCAGATCTTTTCGCAGCAACTTTCAGTGTTCTCGGGGACTATGACCGAGGATTCTGACTCTGATGGCATCCCAGAGGTAGAGGTCGGCTACAGTAATGGCAAGCTCAGCACCTATCAATATGATGCGAATCAGGATCGCATTCCTGAAATTAAAGTGTTATTTGAACAGGGACTCCCTAAAGAAGGCCATATAGCTCCCTTTGAAGGAACCCTAGATGTCCAGGTTCTCTGGGATTCCTATCCTGTTGTGGAAAAGTTTACCACAAGAGATCTTACCTACATACCTGCGCCGTCTAGCTTTAACTATGCACCCTTTACATTAAAGGCTCTCGTTGGTTCCTATCCCGATGTATCGGTTCTTTTCCCGGAACGGGAATCCTTTGTACCTCGGCTTACAGAAAGGGCTCTCATCTCTTTTGCTGCAAAAATAATTCGGCCAGGTACAATAGCAAATGACGCGATAGAAACGATAGAGTTGAGTAGTGGTATTCCTCTCCGTGCTGTCGAAACACGAAAAGGCCGCATTGTTTCTATACTCGAGTTCTCGCTGGGAAAGCCTATACTGCAGCGCCTCGATATGGATCTGGATGGCAGAATGGAAACGATACGGCGTTTTCCATCCACTATAGGAATTGTAGATTCACTTAATGGGCTCGATTATCGGTATAAATTTGAGGTCATTGAAAGTGACTGGGACGGGGATGGCATTTATGAATACAAGGAACGGCTTCGATAAATAATCTCTGTAACCTCCGCATCTATGAAAGGATTTAATTGATACTATGTCTTTAAAGAAAATAGGCTGGCGGCTTTTTCCTCTTTTGGTGTTTCTCTTTGTATCCTGCGTATCCGCATCGCATCGTCTTGAGCCTCCCCGTTTTGCTATGGAACTCAGATTTTCAGATCTTGAGCGGCTTACAGAAGCGGAGCCGACACAGGCTATACATGCAATTCAAGTTTTTAAGGAGCGGTATCCCGCTCTCGATGCCCAACAGACAGAACAGCTTGATACACTATATCAACGGGCTTGTAAAACCATTATTGCAAAGACCCATGAAGCAATAGATGCAAAGCAGTGGACTAAAGCGCGATCTTTGCTTCGTTCCTTGTTTGTATTGGACTTAGCTCAGGAATTTCCCGAAATCTCGGAGGGCAAAATCCTTATGTTGCAGGCGGAGGATTTTCTTTCCGGGGGTAAAGACTTGGAAGCCTTTCTCGCATTATTGCAGGCAGCCCAATCCGGTTTCGATGTATATGCGGATAGGGCATTGCCTTTTTTTAAAAGGGCAATAGAACTCAATCTGAGACCCCTGGCATTATACATTTATCAATTGGCTTTACAGTCTGATTCACGAGTGCAGGATTCAGAAAAAAGCTATTTGCGGGGGCGAGACAGCACGGCGGAAATGATTCGGGGCGTTGCCACAGTTCTCGTGGACCGGGGGATCCGTATAGAAAAGGGCCGTTCCTATGCGGACCGTGTGCTCGGTTCGGCATTTTTTATTGATAAAAGCGGGCTGCTTATTACTAATTATCATGTCATTGCCAGCGAGGTTGATCCTAAATACAACGGGATTTCCCGTATGTTTATCCGTATGGGGGATGCTTCCAGCCCCAAAATCCCTGCCAAAGTGATTGGCTGGGACCCAATAATGGACCTGGCGGTTATCAAGGCCGAAATTGTGCCCGAATATGTGTTCTCTGTAATAGGATCCGATACGGCCCAGGTTGGTGAAAAGGTGTATGCTATTGGGTCTCCAGCGGGCCTTGAAAAAACGGTTACCTCAGGTATTATTTCCGCCCTTAACAGGCGTCTCTTGCAGCTTGGTGATGTTATCCAACTGGATGCGGCGGTAAATCACGGAAACTCTGGCGGCCCTGTGGTAAATGAACAAGGGAATCTGCTTGGCGTTGTATTTGCCGGGATTGAACAATTCCAGGGGATTAATTTTGCAGTTCCTGTTCAGCGCTTGGTTTCGGCTCTTCCAGCGCTTCTTGCCGGCGGGGAGGTAGAGCGGCCATGGTTAGGCCTCGTTTTAAGCGAGGACCGTTACGGGGTAAATGTTTTATATGTTGCACCAAATACTCCCGCATTTGAGCAAAATATACCCGTGGAAAGTACTCTGAAGCGGCTCAATGGGAAAGCTCTCTCAGATTTTCACGGCAATTCCATTGCCGCCTTGCAAGACCAATTATTGCTCTGTCAAAGCGGGGAGCTTGTTTCCCTTGAAACAACCGATGGACGGCAAAGGCTTTTAGCACTAGCGAAGCGCCCCATAAAACCTTTAATTGATGCCATCAAATTAGATACAAAAGAGCGGCTTACTGCACCTCTTTTTGGAATGCTCCTTTCTCCGGGCTTTGGCTCTGCCATAGCCCCCCAATATCAGATTAAAAAAATAGTGCGGGGATCCATTGCTGATGAGAGCGGCCTCTCAGAAAATGACCCCCTGATCATTCAGGGATTTTCTGTGGACGAAAAACAGGGACTAGTCTCTCTCGATATTTCGATTAAAAAGCGAAAAATGGGGTATTTAGAAGTCATGATGCGGCTTTACGGATCCCTAGAAATCACAGATACGTTGTAAATATAAGGGATTGCATTATTCTGAAGCTCCTCTATACTAGAAGTATGACACAAGATCGTTCGAGCAAGGAACCGGCTCATGCCTTTCAAATGGCATGGAATGGCTCCTTATCAATTGAACAGGCTCAGAATCTGTATTTGGATCTCGTGAAAGCATTTGCACAGAGCCAGCATGTTGTTTTGGATCTTTCTGAGGTCACCGATATGGACACCGCGGTAATTCAGCTTATCTGTGCTGCGTCAAAGGAAGCAAGCAATCGCGGCGCTGAATTCCAGGTTAGCGGCAAACTCAGAGAGGAGCTCCAGTCTAAACTACAGCGATACGGTTTTGTTTCAAAAATTACCATTTCGGGGCAGGAATTTGATTCCCAATGGTGCATGCAGGGGAAGTTATGATTGATAAGTTCAAGGATGCCTTTAAAGAAGAAGCTTCTGAACTGTTGAGCAATCTGGAAGATCAGCTGCTTGCACTGGAGCAGGATCCGGGCAACCAAGAAATTATCTCCGCAATTTTCAGAGCCATGCATACCATAAAAGGTTCTGCTGCTATGTTTGGCTTTGATGAAATTTCCCGTTTTACTCATCAGGTCGAAAATGCCTTTGACAAGCTGCGGAATGGCCTTATTCCGGTAAGTAAACATCTTATCGATATAACCCTGCAAGCGAGAGACATCATCAGTACCTTACTTACTGAACCTTCTGCGGACTTACAGAAGGAAATGTTAGGTTTAGAGCAGGAATTTAACCTGTTGGCGAATGGAGAGAATCAGGAAAAGCCCAAACAAGAAAATATAGCAGAGCTACAGGCTGAGAAGAAAACTGAGGGTGAGGTTCCTGCAGAACCATTCCCAGATGAACACAATAAAAAAATAACCACCTATCGTATCCATTTTGAACCTAAGCCGGACCTCTTTAAAAATGGCACCAATCCGCTGCCGCTGATCGATGAGTTATATGGGTTAGGGCAGCTGTCCATCATTGCGCTGAAAAGTAAGATTCCTCCCCTTTCTGAATTAGACCCTGAATCTTGCTATATAGCATGGGATATGACACTGACAACCCCTGAGGGGATAGATGCGATACGGGACGTTTTTATTTTTGTGGAAGATCTGGCCCGGATTGATATCGTACCATTGCAAACGGCTGATGCAATTTCAACTCAGCCAAGCGGTGAGGAAGTAAAAAGGCTTGGTGAAATACTCGTGGATCGGGGTGTTGCAAGTCCCGATACCATAGAGCATATAGAACATGAAAAGCGAAAAATTGGAGAGCTTTTGATAGAAAAAAATATTGCCAGCCCAGAGGATGTACAAAGTGCGCTGGTTGAACAGGAACATTTAAAGCAATTAAAGGAACGTCAGGAAGTTTCTACTTCTACTATCCGGGTTCCCAGCGAACGGCTGGATTCTCTTGTAGATCTGGTTGGTGAACTCGTGACATTACAAGCCCGGCTTGCCCGTACCGCCGCATCTATTCAGGACGGTGGACTTACGGTGATTTCAGAACAGTTTGAACGGCTGGTATCCCAGCTGAGAGATACCACCATGGGTATCCGCATGCTGCCCATAGGTACTACCTTTAATCGGTTCCGCAGACTTGTGCGGGATTTATCCGCCGAACTTGGCAAAGAAATAGATCTTGTTACCGATGGTGAAGAAACGGAACTGGACAAGACCGTTATAGAAAAATTAACTGACCCGCTTGTCCATATTATTCGCAATAGTGTAGATCATGGAATCGAAGTCCCTGAAGAACGAGAACGGAGAGGTAAAAAACGAAGGGGTACGATTAGTCTTTCCGCCCTGCATTCGGGGGCTTATGTACTTATCCGAGTGAGTGATGACGGTGCTGGAATGAACCGTGAACGGATCTATGCAAAGGCGGTAGAAAAGGGTCTCATTGCTGAATCTATGCCGCTCTCGTCGTTAAGCGATCAGGAAATTTTCCAGCTGGTTTTTGCCCCCGGTTTTTCTACTGCCACAAATGTAACCAGTGTTTCAGGCCGCGGGGTCGGAATGGATGTGGTAAAACGGCAGATAGATTCTCTGGGGGGCTCGGTGATTGTTGAATCATCCCCAGGAACGGGAACCAATATAACCTTAAAAATACCTTTAACCCTCGCAATTATCGATGGACTCCTTGTAAGGGTAGGGGATGAGCTTTATGTAATTCCCTTGTCGGTTGTCGACGGATGTGTGGAAATTAAACGGGAAGACCTGTTACTACAGCAGAAGAGCCGGTCTATTTTAACGTATCGCCAGCGGGTGCTTCCCTATGTGGCGTTACGGGATCTCTTCGCTATTCCAGGTTCATTGCCGGAGATAGAACAAATCGTGGTGGTCAATGCTATGGATTCTCCAATCGGTTTTGTGGTGGACCAAGTTATTGGAGACTATCAAACAGTTATAAAGCCCTTGGGGCTTTTGTTTAAGAAAAATGATGGCATTTCGGGGGCAACCATACTTGGGGATGGAACGGTTGCCCTCATTGTGGATGTGAACCGGCTTGCTTCGCTGGCCCAGCAGCGGGAAGCCCGTAAAACACAGACTGTATAGATAGTCATGGAGCCATTTTTTACTCCAGATACACTTACCGAAGCAGATTTTCAGCGCCTCTCCCAATTTATAGAAGGACATCTTGGTATTAAAATGCCGCCTTCAAAGCGGATCATGCTCGAAAGCAGGCTGCAAAAGCGGCTGCGGGCACTGAAGTATGCTCACTTTTCCCAGTATATTGATTTTGTATTTAGCAATGAGGGTCTGCGTTCGGAACTGTATCATATGATTGATGCGGTTACGACAAATAAAACTGACTTTTTCAGGGAAGCGGATCATTTTAATTTTTTAATGAATCAGTGGCTGCCTCAGCATGTTTCTCAATGGGATGCTTCCCGGCCATGTAAAATATGGTCCGCAGGCTGCGCGAGCGGAGAAGAAGTATATACCCTCATGATTGTTATGGAGGAATTCAAACGTGTACATCCTTCATTCTGTTATTCGATAATAGGAACCGATATTTCCGTTAAAGTGCTTCAGGAAGCCCTGAATGGAGTCTATGATGAAGAAAAAATTGCCAGTTTACCCCTGGAATATAAAAAACGGTATTTCCTGAAGAGCAAAGACCCAAGCCTGCATGAGGTGCGAATAAAAAGCGAATACCGTAACAAGGTACGTTTTGAACGGCTTAATCTTATGGATTCTGAATATCCATTTAAACAGGACTTTGATATTATTTTTTGCAGAAACGTCATTATTTATTTTGACAGGACAACCCAGGAGCAGCTCGTGTATCATCTTGCACATCATCTTAAGTATGAAGGCTTGCTCTTTCTTGGTCATTCCGAATCTATGACCGGCATGGATCTGCCTTTTACTATTGTCGCTCCGACTACTTATTGTAAAAATAAGGAGCTCTTATGAAAGGTTCAAAAATAAAAGTCCTGATTGTCGATGATTCTGCGGTGGTCCGTCAGACACTTACTGAAGTTTTAGAATCAGACAACCAGATTTCTGTCATAGGTACCGCCATGGATCCCCTGTTTGCAATAAAGAAAATACAGGAAGAACGGCCCGATGTAATCATATCTGATGTAGAAATGCCTCGCATGGACGGTCTTAGCTTTCTTAAACAAATCATGTTGGATCCCCATCCCATTCCGGTGGTCATTTGTTCATCCAAAACTGAGACCGGAAGCGAAAACGCACTTAAAGCTCTCGAATATGGGGCTGTTGAGATTATACAAAAACCCAAAATGGGAACCAAGGAATTCCTTGCAGAATCTAAAGTCCGCATCTGCGATGCAGTAAAAGCTGCCTATCAGGCAAGGGTAAAGCAATTACCTCCCAATTTTGCAGCCCCGGTGGTTCAGCCCAAACTAACCGCCGATGTAATATTGCCAAAACCAGAACCGGTTTCGGGAAATTTAGAGACAACGGAAAAGGTGGTCGTTATTGGGGCATCCACAGGCGGAACGGAGGCTCTCCGAGAGTTTTTAGAAGTACTGCCAGTCGATGCTCCTGGTATTGTTATTGTACAGCATATGCCAGAACATTTTACCGCCGCCTTTGCTAAACGGCTTGATGGTCTCTGCAAGATAACGGTAAAAGAAGCAGAGGATAATGATACGGTGCTCCGAGGTAGGGCTCTCATTGCACCGGGTAACAAACATACGCTCCTTAAGCGCGCCGGGGCTCGATATTTTGTTGAGGTGAAGGATGGCCCC
This sequence comes from Gracilinema caldarium, assembly GCF_029265695.1. Taxonomy (GTDB): domain Bacteria; phylum Spirochaetota; class Spirochaetia; order Treponematales; family Breznakiellaceae; genus Gracilinema; species Gracilinema caldarium_A. Next base: position 70,643 of record NZ_JAJUHW010000004.1, read on the forward strand.
TTGGTATGCCGTCACCGGCCGAGCGTAGACGTTTTATTCCGTTCTGCAGCCCGCTATGCGGGAAAAAATGCCCTGGGGGTCATCATGACCGGTATGGGAGACGATGGCAGCAGAGGTATGAAGGAGCTGCATGATGCCGGTGCGTATACTATTGCACAAGATGAAGCATCCTGTGTGGTGTTTGGCATGCCCAATGAAGCCATTAAAGCGGGGGCAGTGGATATAGTACTGCCCTTGCAGAAGATTGCCAGCGAGGTGCTGCGAAAAGCCTATTAGAAATAATTTGATAAATCTGATAAATTGGTTCATACTTAAAGTAGCTCTGGGAGGATATGTATGCCTAAACGGGTCCTGGTTGTAGATGATTCTGCTGCAATTAGACAAAGTATTACCTATGTGCTGCAACAAGGCGGCTATGAAGTAATCGAAGCCAAGGATGGCCAAGATGGACTTGATACGATGGCTCGTATTGAAGTTCCTGATCTCATAATTACCGATGTGAACATGCCAAATTTAGACGGTATCGGGTTTATACGCAGGATTAGGGAGCAGATTAAATATAAGTTTGTACCCATTGTTGTTTTAACTACCGAATCTCAGGGTGAAAAAATGAATGAGGGCAAGGAAGCGGGGGCGACCGCATGGATTGTAAAACCCTTTAGTGCCGACAAACTGCTTGGGGTCGTAAAGAAAGTAATTGGTGCGGCTTAAAATGGCAGATCAGTATCTAACCTTTGATATCAATGACGAACGCTATGGTTTTTTAGTCCGGAATATCGAAGTGGTGCTGGAAATGCTTCCCATTACCAGGGTGCCAAACTGTGCCGCGTCTATACTGGGGGTCATAAATCACCGAGGATCGGTGGTTCCGGTTATTGATTTACGCAGAATGTTTGGCTTACCCCCCCTCGAGTCTCTCGGAGCAGCTTCTATAATTATTGCGGAAACAGAATATCAAAACGAAGCTGTCACTATCGGCATACTTGCTGATCAGGTGTATGAAGTTATTTCAATATCAGAAAAAGATATTGAATCCCAGCCTCAGATTGGGAAAAATATCCAGGAAAGTTTTATTTCAGGGCTGGCAAAGGTCCAGGATAGATTTATTATTTTATTTTCTCTTGAAAAAATTCTTAAAGCCATAATGAATGAGTCACTCATCATGAGGTAAGTATAATTTAATATCCTAGGATGAATCATGGCAAAAATCATAATCTGCGAAGATGAAAATATCGTAGCCCTTGATATTAAGCGACATCTGGAACGATTTGGTTATGAAGTCGCAGGAATATATGATTGTGCAGAAAATGCAATTTCTGCATGTGCTCGTGATAAGCCCAATCTGGTATTGATGGATATACAGCTATCCGGTGCTATGGACGGACTGGACGCCTCAACTATTATTTATCAGAACCACAACATTCCAGTGATCATGCTGACCGCATACGCTGACGATATTACGCTAGCACGGGTAAAAGACGGACTCCCCTTTGGCTATATTCTGAAGCCCTTTGAGGACCGGGAATTAAAAACTGCGATAGAAATTGCTCTTTTTCGCCATGAAATGGACGAAAAACTCCGTAAAAGCGAAGCCCGGTACCGGACCCTGTTCGAAGATGCTCCGACGGCTAATTTTACTGCCGATGGTAATGGTATTTTAACAGACTGCAATACAACCTTTATCAAACTTCTCGATATTAAAAACAAAGAAGATGTAATAGGGCAGTCTATTTTTTCATACTTTGCCGATACAGACAATGGCAATCGTCTTTGGCAGTCCTTTTTAAATCGTACTAATGGTGTTTCACAGGATTGGGAACTTAAAAGATCTGATGGAACTAGAGTGTTTGTGCTGGCAACCCTTTCTATCCTACCCCGAACCGAAGACAAACCCTTGGAAATACAGGGCTATCTCCTGGACAATACGGAACACCGAGATCTGGAAAACCAATTGCGACAGGCTCAAAAAATGGAAGCCATCGGCCGTTTAGCTGGCGGTATAGCCCATGATTTTAATAACATTATTACCGCCATTATGGGGTACGGTAATCTGCTCCGAGAAGATATTGAAGATAATCCGCTGCTCAAAGAAGAGGTAGAAGGAATACTTTCTGCTACCCAGCGGGCGGTTAACCTTACAAGGCAATTGCTTTCTTTCTCCCGCAAACAAGCTGTTGAGGCAAAGGTGGTCAATATCCACGATATCCTCAAGGATCTGGAAAAAATGATCCAGCGCTTGGTAAACGAAAATATTCAGGTGACTTTGGCGCTGAACGCCAGTACCCCCTTTGTTTCGATAGATCCAGGGCAGTTTGAACAGACTATTGTGAACCTGGTAGTAAATGCCCGGGATGCCATAAAGGGAAATGGGTCTATTATTATTCAGACAAAAAGCGTGATCTGTGATAATACATGTCACCAACATGGTATAAAACAAGGGAAATGGCTGCAAATAATAGTAAAAGACAATGGTTGCGGCATCTCCGCAGAAGATATGCAGCATATATTTGAACCCTTTTTTACCACTAAGGAAAAAGACAAAGGAACCGGTCTCGGCCTTTCCACGGTGTATGCAATTATTTCACGCAGCGGCGGCCAAATTGCTGTAGAAAGTACGGTCGGCGCGGGGACTACCTTTTTTATCTACTTACCCGAAGTAGAAGAGAAATCAGAGTCTATCTCCAATACAGCCCAGAAGGTAGAACCAAAAACCCGGTCGGGTACCATTATTGTCGCTGAGGATGATGAGTTTATTCGAGGGCTTATTAGCAGGCTGCTTGCAAAAAGCGGCTACCGAGTATTAGAGTCCACCGATCCCCATGATGCGATCCGAATAGCGGAACATGAAAAAGACTATATGCTTCTCACCGATATCGTCATGCCCCAAATGAATGGATATGATCTTGCCACCAGGTTAAGTGAGAAGAGTCCGGGATTAAAGGTTCTTTTTATTTCAGGGTACCAGGACCGGTCTTTTATTGTGCCGGAAAAGAACCTTGAAAATATAAAAAGTCTTTTCCTTGAAAAACCTTTTTCCCACGAAGTACTGCTTGAGACGATCGATAAACTCGCAGTACTCTAGGTACATACCAAAATTGTTCTGATACCTTCTCTGCCAGCTAAGAAAAGTAATATTCAGGCATCGAGTCCTTGCGGTTTTAGAGAATTTCCGCTATAGTCCGCCCATATGAATGAGACAGAGCATATCAGGAATTTTTGTATTATAGCCCACATAGATCACGGAAAATCCACCCTGGCGGATCGGCTTATCCAGAAGGCAAAACTGGTGGATGACCGTAATTTCCAGAATCAAATTCTGGATAATATGGATATTGAACGAGAACGGGGGATTACGATTAAGAGCCAGGCAGTAACGATTCCCTACCATAGCCTGGACGGCAAGGATTATGAACTTAACTTTGTAGATACCCCCGGCCATGTGGACTTTACCTACGAAGTTTCCAGGGCAATCAGCTCCTGTGAAGGGGCCCTTCTTCTTGTGGATGCAACCCAGGGAGTACAGGCCCAAACCCTTTCCAATATGTACCTTGCATTGGAACACAATTTGGAAATAATTCCGGTAATTAACAAGATTGATATGCCTGCCGCCGATGTAGAGTCCACTAAACATCAAATTGAACACGATTTGGGGCTCGATGCGGAGCATGCGCTTTTAGTCTCTGCTAAACAGGGAATCGGTATTGATGAGCTTTTCGAAGCAATAGTTCATCGTATCCCCGCGCCTCGCGGCAGTTCGGACAATCCTCTCCAGGCTCTCATTTTTGACTGCCACTACGATCCCTATCGGGGCGTCATTGTCCACCTTCGGGTGTTCCAGGGACATATAAAGCCGGGAATGAAAATCCGCTTTATGAACAACAACGCAGAGTATGAGGTAGAAACGGTTGGTGTCTTTAAGCTTGCCCTGGTCGAACAGCCGGAACTTAAAGCCGGAAGCGTGGGCTACATGATAGCGGGCATAAAAACCGTGAGCGATGTACGGGTCGGTGACACGGTTACCAATGCAGAGCGTCCCTGCGACAAGCCCCTGCCGGGCTTTAAGGAAGTAAAACCCGTTGTATTCTCATCAATATACCCTGTGGATTCAAATGACTACGAAGAACTCAAGGACAGCCTCGAAAAACTTAAATTAAACGATGCCTCGCTTATTTACGAAAAGGATTCATCCGCTGCCCTCGGGTTTGGGTTCCGATGCGGCTTTCTTGGCCTTTTGCACCTGGAGGTTGTACAGGAACGGCTCGAACGGGAATTTGACCAATCTATTATCTTTACCGCCCCCTCGGTTAAATATAAGCTCCATTTGCGGAACGGCGAAGAAATCTATGTGGACAATCCCACCGAATATCCCGATGAGGGGAAAATAGACAGCGCAGAGGAACCCTACATCCGCGCATCCATTATCACACCCACGACCTATCTGGGGTCAATTATGAGCCTCTGCACGGAAAAACGGGGTGTCCAGACCAACATGACCTATTTGGACGAAAAACGGGTGGAGCTGATTTATGAGATGCCCCTGGCCGAGGTCCTTTTTGATTTTTATGACAAGCTCAAAAGTATAAGCCGCGGATATGCGAGCTTTGATTACGACATAACGGGCTACAAGCCCACAGAACTGGTTAAGCTTGATATTCTCTTAAACGGCAAGGTGGTCGACGCCCTTTCCCAGCTTGTGTTCAAGGGCAATGCCTACGAACGGGCCCGTACCATTTGTGAGCGCCTCAGGGATGAAATTCCCCGCCAGCAGTTTAAGATTCCCATACAGGGTGCTATCGGCAGCCAGATTATCGCTCGGGAAACCGTAAATGCCCTGCGAAAGGACGTCCTTGCCAAGTGTTACGGCGGAGATATTACCCGTAAACGGAAACTCCTTGAAAAACAGAAGGAAGGCAAGAAACGCATGAAAATGGTGGGCGACGTAGAACTACCCCAGAATGCATTTCTTGCGGTCCTAAAATCTAAGGACGAGTAAGACGGGAAAAGGGGGCTAGGTGGTTGCTTAGGGTTGATTAGCATTTTTAAGGGCCAGCTCTACTATTTTGATGAAGTAGTCGAGCTCTGCGCGAACCCGTTTTAAAAAACTGATGTCATTGGTCCCGGGACGCTGCCTGCCGGCAGCGGCGCATTCCGGGACATGGGCCCATAGGTAATCGCAGTAGTCTATTAGCTGGTCGAGCTCGTCCGCCGCCGCCGGAGCTTCACCGGAGAGTATAGCCCTGAGCCGCCTCAGAGACGCAAGCTCCTCGGTGAGCAGGGCCTGGATGGCAGCACACCTATCGGTGCCATCTCCATCATGGGGGCTAGTTGCAGGCGATCCGCCTTGTAGGTTCATCAATATGCTAATATTCTGCTCTTCTCGTACAAAATTATTTGGTGAGAGCTCTGATTCGTGACTTGAGGGCTCTTCAAAAAGCTCCGAAAGGCTCCCTCGGCGGATATGCAAATCAAGCCCCGCGGGCCGTATATCTACAAGACGCTCATGGGAAGCAAATTCCCTGACAAAAAGATCCCGGTACCGCTGCAATACCCGATCGGTGTACATCATTTGTCCATTTATATCTAAAACTTTTTGTATATCCCGATGATAAATAGCTGTTTCCATCGCAAGCGGAGCGAAGCGGTTGTGCGTATTATAGCGTTTTTGATACCCGGGGCTGGATTTTGCATGGTACTGTTCCGGTGTAAAAGCAAAGTCGAGACCCGCAATATACACAGGTCCATCGGTTATGGTTAGTGCAATATGGGTAGCCGAGAGTCCTACGGAGCCTAGGGGCGGAAAGGTTGTTGGCAGCAGGTCTCTTTGTTTAAGTCTTTTAAAAAAGGCAAGCTCAGTCCAGGGGGTAAAGAAAAAGCAGGTTTTATCCTCGGGGATTAACAAGGTTCCCGGATGAGCAGAAAGGTCCATGGCAAGCAAAAAATCCTGTGAGCCGTAACCGACAAAATCTTTGAGGTTCCAAATTTGGGATTCCAGGGCAACTACGATATCAACCGGAATGGATCGGGCAATAAAAGACTGAAGGGCCGTATCGACACAGAGTATTCTAAATGGTCTCGTTTCCTTGTGTCGAAGTCCAGGATATTCTCTAACGAGCTGGTCTAAAAGGGTATCCAGGCTGGGGCCCGCTGCAGCCATGAGCAGCGGTGTCTTACCGAAATGTATTTTATGCATTGGCGTTGTTCGGCCGAGAAGCGGGAGATTGCGCAGGGCGTTTTTTGCATAAAGACGTCCCATACGGGTTAGGGTCATTGCATTTGCCCAGTCTGTCGCAATATCAGTCTGCAGGCTATGGAGCAGCTCTTTGTATTGGTTTTCATATAAGGTCCATCCGGCATTGAGAGTTATTAGTTCTACCCGGCGAAATCTTCGAGGGCCCCAGTGCATGCGGACAAAGCTGCACAACTTTTCTGATGAATCTGTTGAAATATATGGAACTTCAGCGGGTATGTGGGCTAAAAACTCATCCTTTGTTGCATGAAAGAGAGCTTCATCTATTTCTAATGCCAAGATAGAGGAATTTACAGGTAATGACTGCAGGATCAGAGAAATGCCATAACCAAAGAGGGGGCTGGCAATTAAGTAAAGCGTTCTTTCTTTTAATTGGTATGTCCGGGCTGCTTTCTCTGCCTGTGCGATAGGATCGATGGTAGAAAGCAGCGTTTTGCCCTGGTAGGAAAGTGAAAAACCCCGGCGAGCCGGTAGCTGCCGGGGAAATTCATGCATCATAGAATACGGTTATTTATTGCTGGCCATAAAAGTGCGGACAAAGGTATCAAAGAACTGGTCCTTAAGTTTTTTGCTGTTTAAGAAATAATTCCGCAAGGTCCGCTCAGAGTACTGGCCGGCAACATAGTTATAATAGTAATTGATGACAGCAGAGGTAGAATCATCAGCTTTTATTTCAGAAACGGGATTGAGAACAATCACGTTGTCACCCACCACGAAAGGCTTGGATGGCGTCTGTAGGGGCGTAGAAAAAGCGGTTTTCCAGAATGTTTCGTTTATAGACGCTGAAGCAAGCTCTTTTACATTCATCGAGCTTAATCCTTTAAAAATCTCGATATCACCATAGTTGAGAGAGAGGGGACCAAAGGATTTCTTTTCCAAAGCCATTGCGGATGCGGCGTTAGCAAAACCCATGGTACGCGCTTTTTCAGCAAAACTATTAGCCTGAGCGATGAGGTAATCTTCAATTTTTCCTTTTTCAAAGGAAACCATATAAGATCGGGCCTTTTCGAGCAGTGCTTTGTCAGGGGTCGTGACAGGCCGGGGATCTTCTTCTGCGCGGTAGAATGCCCAGCCGGATGGACCTTTAACAATTTCACTCAGAGAACCCTTTGTAAGATTGAGTACCTTTTCTTTGCTTGCAGTATCGGTTATTTCAGTGGCGAGTTCATAGGCATATTTTAGCCCCGTGTCTCCGCCCTTGTCGGCAAATTCATCCTTTGAATGGGTTTTTGCTGCATCTTCAAAACTGACGGTGCCATTTTTTACAGAATCATAGACCTTTTTTGCATCCCCTTCGCTGGAGCTGATAGTAATTTTGGAAAGGTGTACCTGTTTGAATAGATCGGGATTTGCACTTATAAAGGCAGCTACTTCGCTGTCGGGATAGGATGCGAGAGGAAATACGACCATATCAAAACTGCGTTCGGGGGATGCCATGGAAATAACGAAGTCTTTTTCCTGGCTCGAGATGCGCAGATTGAGGGTGTCTTCCATATAGCGTTCTAATGCAATCTGGGCCTCCAGATCTCGCCGGAGATTCATCCTGTCCGCTTCCGATATAGCTTTATATCGGGCCGCAGAAAATTTACCGTTTTCCTGGAACACCGGAAGGGCTGCCATTCGTTTATCCACGAGCACCTCTGGGGTTTTGTATCCAGTCTTTTTCATTTCCTGCAGGGCAGCGGTCTGAATAACGGTGCTTTCAAAAGCGGCCCGCCAAACCTGGAAAGCAGCGTATTGGTTATTTTGGTCCTGACCGGAGGATCGTAGCTGTTCACTATAATAGTCCCGTTGCTGGGCGAAGTAATTGCCGGGGATAAACTCAATCGGAACACCGTCATAGGAGCCGAAGGATAACCTGCCACCTTCAGCCAGGCTGTTTGCTTTGGGCGCCATAGCGGGAACCAGCACAAAGGCAATCACAGTAAAAAGGGTGATGAGGATAGAGCCCGTATAAAGAGCGGGATGGGCTTTGAAACGGCGGACAAATTCCTGCCATCCAGAGACCTCATTCTGTGCAACAGGCTTTTTTTCTTTTGATGCCATAGAGTTATGTACCTCTCTGCGTTGAAGCTCGACGTTTACGGTTCAATAAAAAATTGCACCGCGGGCAGTAAACCATACCATGCAAGCAAAGGGTCGTCAATGACTTTGAACCGATATGAAATGGAGAAGAAAAGGTAAAAGTCGGTTGCTTATGAAAACGCTTCGGTCATTAAAAATTTTAAGCAAAACTGCTTGACATAAAAATAGTATTTCGATATATTCACAACCGTTACGGGGGCGTAGCGAAGCTGGTTATCGCGCTGGCCTGTCAAGCCGGAGATCGCGGGTTCAAGCCCCGTCGCTCCCGTAAAGCCCGTCCAATTTTGGACGGGCTTTTTTCCATATAAGCGTTGTAACAAAATTAATAAAAAGCAACAGAATGACGGGCTGTAGCGCAGGGGCTAGCGCGCTTGGTTCGGGACCAAGATGTCGGCGGTTCAAATCCGCCCAGCCCGAGGAATACTCAAAAGATCACCATTTCTGGTGGTCTTTTTTATTTAGCGGGCAGTGTCTTTAATAAACGTAGAGGCGAGGGCGGGCGGATTTGAAACGGAGCAGGCGCGCCGCGAAGGCGGCTGAAAGCGCCCAGGGATGGGCGCGGCAGCCTGCGGAGGCGGGCTGGAGTGTGGATGCAGGAAGCGTCCGCACGGAAGCCAAATCCGCCCAGCCCGAGGAATACTCAAAAGCCGCATTGTTCAATGCGGCTTTTTCGTTTTAAGGATGAAGCGGGCGCTGCATAGCAGCGTCCGCCCAGCCCGAGGAATACGAGAAGGGGATGTCCAACTAGTTTAGGACATCCCCATTTTATTTAACGAGCAGTGTTATCAGTGAACCCATAGGCGGAGGCGGGCTGGAGTCTACCCTTTATAAGTCCTCAGGTAAGCTATTAGCATCTAAGACAAGAGAATGGATCCGGTCAAGTTCTACATAGATATAGGGGTTCCCATCATAATCATGGATTCCTGCACCTTTTTCAGGAATACGGAGCCCTGCAATCTCCTTGGAACCCTCAAAAGGAGTAGCCCACCTGTCTTTTAGATTACGGCCCTTTACCTCCGCATAACGATCTTCGGAACGCCAGTTAACAGGCCGGCCTTCGCTGTCCACAGTCATCACCGCCGATACGGCCATTCCTGCATAGGTCATGGAAAGTTCGATGCTGTTGCTTCCAATCTGACGAAACTTAAGCGGCAGGCTAAAGTACGCGAGTGGACAAAGGGTGAGATCGTTGAGGAATGTAACGAAGGCGGAGATGGCCATTTCAGGCCCTTTGGAATCCACAACCTTAATGAGGTCCATCGCCTTGATAAGCATTCTGCCCTGGCCTTCTAAAAAGGAGTCGATACCCTTCATAGGTGGCTTGGTGGAGCTCAAGTAAACCACCCTGGCAGGATTGTCTAAACGGTTATACTGTCTCATGATGAGAGGCATCCAGGGTTCAGTCGGGCCATTTCGTATTCGGCCTTCCAGAATCACCGAAAAGGATGAAATGCGGTTTTTCCCTGCTACCTGTGCGTTACGGAAATACCGCTGAGCTGGTTCTGGTAAAATATCAATGTCAGCTTCTGTTATCACAGATCCAGGCGCACCCATTGATATTGAAACCCATTGAGCGGTTTTATTCTGCGGTGCTGTGCCTCTTGCATAGTCAAAAGCCTGTGGAAGGGAGCGAGCGCGTTTTACATTTGCTTTAGCTTGACCTTCGAGGCCGACAAAACGTATTGCTATGATGAGGGCTGTGCAAAGAGTAATGGAGATGATGAAAAGTATAGGTTTGTTCATGGCGTCTCCATCTTTTCAGCGGTAGCTTTTTCCAGGGCGTCCTGGATTGCCCGGAGAATCACCCTGCTGCTGCCGGTAGCGCCGCTTACCGCATCTACTTTAAGACTCTGAGCCTCGACCACCCGGTCTACAATTGCCTCAGCAGGCTTCCCTCTGCCGCAGTCATGCCGGAGTATGGTAATTTGAGAGATCCTGTGATCAGCAGTATCAACCGAAACTTGAACCTTTACCAAGGTGGTATTCCACGCTCCAATCCATGTTCCGTCCGCTGTTTTTGAAAGATCCGGATCGACGATTTCTATGTTGTCGAATTCTTCCATAAAATTACAGCTGCCTAATGTAAGGGAGAAAATAACTGCAAGCAGTACCGCCCATGGTTGTTTTGTCAGTATCATATAAGCTCCTTCTGTGCTTTAATGCAAATGTACTAGCCGCCCCCCAGGGCTTAGTTCTCATCAAACTGTAATTGTTAACAGTGTTCACATTTTCTAATCTATAGTTAACGATGTTAACATTATTTGTCAAGGGGGTCTTAATACCATGTTTTTATACACCATTGCAATCATATATAAAAAATAGTATATTTAAATTGATTGATAATTATCAATCAATTTAATGCAAGGAGACTATCATGGAATATCGACGGCTTGGTTCGGCGGGGGTAAAGGTTTCGGCCCTATCCTTAGGCTCATGGGTAACCTATGGATCCCAGGTTGATGTAGATGCAGCGGCGACCATGCTTAAGGCTGCTTATGATAATGGGGTTAATTTTTTTGACAATGCCGAATCCTATGCGGGGGGCAAATCTGAGGAGATTATGGGGGCAGCCTTGAAAAAACTGAGACTCCGCCGCGCAAGTTATCTCGTGAGCACCAAGTTCTATTGGGGGCTTAACGAAGGCCCCAACGAGAAAAATACCTTAAACCGTAAATACCTCATGCAGGCCATAGACGGTTCACTCACACGGTTCGGCCTCGATTATGTAGATCTGGTTTTCTGCCACCGGCCGGACCCGAACACTCCTATGGAAGAAGTGGTCTGGGCTATGAACGATATGGTCGCCTCAGGAAAAGCCCTTTACTGGGGAACCTCCGAATGGAGCGCCGAGGAAATACGGCAGGCCTGGGAAATCGCAGACCGCCGCAACCTCCGCAAACCCCAAATGGAACAGCCCCAGTACAACCTGTTGTTCCGAGACCGGGTGGAAAAGGAATATCAGCGGCTGTATCGGGACATCGGCCTTGGTCTTACCACCTGGAGCCCCCTGGCTTCGGGGGTCCTTTCGGGTAAATACGCCAAGGGTATACCCGCAGGTTCTCGCCTTTCCCTCCCTGGCTATGAGTGGCTCCTTGAGCGGTTCCCCAAGGATGTATTAGGAGCAGTAGCAGCGCTCGATCCCATAGCCCGTGACCTGGGAGGGACCCAGTCCCAGCTTGCCCTTGCCTGGTGCCTTAAAAATCCGAACGTGAGTACGGTTATAACCGGTGCAAGCCGTAAGGAACAACTGGAAGAAAATCTAAAAGCCCTTGATATGGTTCCCCGACTTACCCCATCGGTGCTTGATGAAATTGACCGGGCTTTGGCGCCGGCTCTGGCTATAATGTCAGGAAAATAAGGTTCCCCGTTTCAAGAGTGACCGACTTTTAAAGTTGGCTCACTCTTGAAAAACCGCCCCTTTTGTCTCAAGCTTATGCTATAAGGGGGGATGTCTTATGATGAAACGTGGCTGGTTTTTGTTCTTTTTAGGTATACTTTCTGTTGCTGCCTACGCTCAGACCTTGCCAAAACCGACAGCAGAAATAACCCAGTTTCAAATTAAGGAGATATCACTTCGGGATGTAACCTTCCAGTTTGAGCTCACCGTTAGCAATCCTTATCCGCTTGAGCTTAGTTTTTCAGGTATGACCCTGGATTTTTCCGTAGAGGGTTCAAAGGTTTTTAGCGCGGCAAATCAAGGAGGGTTCAGTGTTTCCGCTAAGGGCAAGAAAGCGAACCGGTTCAATGTAAAACTTGCCTATGAGGATATTTATAAATTAGTACAGAATTACACCACTAAAGAATGGCTTAATACGGTTATTAACGGAACCCTCTCTATTCCGCTGCCTAAATTGCTGGGTGTTCCTCCCAGTATCAGTTTTAACTACAAACTTGAAAAGAAAATCCCTGCTATTAAACCAACCGTAGCTATTATCGGCTTTACGGTTACTCCACCCAGCGCTGCTGAAGTATCCGCCGCCCTTACCAAGGCGGGTAAAAAGGCTGATCCTGAAAAAGCCCGAGGCGCCATAGCGGATATTTTGTCGGGTAAGAAACCTGACAAACCGGTTATCGATCCCGCAGAACTGGATTTACCCCTCAACGTTAGCTTTACCATTCAGATTCGCAACGATGCTCGGGGGGCTATTAATTTTACTGCGGTCGGTTACGAGCTTTATATCAATAACGAGAAACTAGTCATTGGAGACAGCAGCACGGTAAAACAGGAAGGTCAGAATGTCTATATAACGGTAAAAAACACTTTTAGTACTAAAAAGCTCAGTTCAGCGGTCAAGGCCCTGTTTACCGAGAAAAAGGGAAGTTTCAGGGTAACAGGAAGTGCTCGTATCAAGTTGCCAGATGATATCAGCAAAGAGCCGATTCCTCTGGGGTTTGATGAACGGGGCTCCTTTGCGCTGAAATAAGCGGCGGCATAGTCCCCAGAGGAGGCCATTTTTAAAGTGGCCAGCATTTGAAATTGTTCACTCCATATTGCGGCAACACTCATTTTACGTTACCTCTTTTGGTATGGATGCGTTCGGCACTATAGAATTTGTCTATGATATGAGTCTGTACCGGCTTAAGGTTCATGAGGGGCTCAAGAATATGAACTTTATACTCTACCAAGAGGGCTCTTTAATCTACAAAGACCGAATCCCCCTACGTATATGGAAAGAACAGCACTTTACTCACCATATGTACATCAATATGGACAATAAAGATTTTGCAATCATTTTCATCGTAGGACTCACAGAAGCGCAAAGTGTGGCATACAGTCTCCAGATAAACGGAACACTTGTTGCGGGGGAGGAACCTCAGCGGCTCAGGGAATTAACCAAGGATGCGGAGACCGAATTGCCTTATCAAGCTTCCCCCTGGGCTCTCTCACTGACGTACATGAGTCCTCTCTTAATTTTAATTATTACTGACCTCATAAATCAAAATCAGCGAGAGTTCTTTGATTATTTTAAGTTAGAAATAATCGGCGCCATGTCTATTGTGGCAACCGAATTTGCATCTCGGTTCCTTAACAAGGGCGGGAAGGCCCTTAGGGCGGGAAGGCCCTTAGGGCGGGAAAGTTCGTAAAACGGTGATAATTTAATTGGTAAAATAGTGCTGCCAGGAGTCCCCCATGCGTATTCTTAATTTTGGATCTCTCAACATTGATTACGTGTACCGTGTGGACGCGTTTCTTAAACCCGGTGAAACAAAGGCGGCCAAGTCTCGGTCTGTATTTGCTGGCGGCAAGGGACTCAATCAGTCCTTGGCCATGGCAAAGGCGGGGCTGACGGTGTTCCATGCAGGGAAAGTGGGAGCCGAGGGGGACTTTCTGGTGGATACTCTCAAAAAAGGCCGGGTGGACACGAGCCTTATCGGCCGCTCAGACAAGCCTTCGGGGCACACTATTATTCAGGTGGATGACCAGGGCCGGAACTGTATATTACTTTTCGGAGGGGCTAATCAAGATATTGATGAGTCTTACATTGATGCTGCCTTAGCTTCTTTCGGTTCAGGCGATTACCTGGTACTCCAAAATGAAATTTCCCTCGTACCCGAAATTATTAAAAAGGCTAAACAACGGGGGCTTTTCATCATTATGAATCCTTCTCCGTATACACAAGAGATTCTCTCTTATCCGCTTGATAAAATTGATATGTTTCTGATGAACGAAATTGAAGCTGAGGGTTTTACGGGCCTTCAGGACCCCCGGAAAGCCCTGAATGCCCTGTGTAATGAGTTCCCCCAATCTCAGATAATACTAACCCTGGGCGACAAGGGGGCCCTATGGGGCCGGGGGACGGAAGGGATTATCGAACAGCGGGCCTATCCAGCTACAGTGGTAGACACCACCGCCGCGGGGGATACCTTTTCTGGCTATTTTATCGCCGGCCTTGTAGAGGGCTCTTCCGTTCCCGAGGCCTTGGATTTGGCCTCCCAGGCCGCGGCTATCTGCGTAAGCAGGCCGGGAGCTGCTGATTCAATTCCGTGGCGGCACGAAATGCGATGAGAATTTATCTTGAAATCCGCGATTCAGCGCAGAGTTTACAATAAAATATAAGAGACTGGCTTTTGAAATTGGCTTATATATAAAATACTGTATTTGTGTTTTAATATTGCAGAATATTGCAATAATTTATAGAATTTTATCTTGACGTCTTTGATTGATGTTGCTATATTTTGAAACAATAAAACATAACAGGAGGACGTTATGAAGATACAGATTCTAGGCACCGGTTGCGCCAAGTGCCAGCTTCTTGAGAAAAATGCCCGCGAAGCAGTACAGGAATTGGGATTGACCGCAGAAATAGAAAAGATCACTAATATTGATGATATCATGTCCATGGGGGTTATGATGACCCCTGCATTAGCCATTGATAATGATGTTAAAATCGTTGGCAAGGTCCTGACAAAGGATCATATAAAAGAACTTTTAACGAGGTAAATTGTGGCTTCCAAAGAAATTTCGTCTAACAAAGCATTAGGAATTGTTGCGCTGGTCTTTTTGGCTGCCTATTTTATTCCCTTTGATGCTCCCCGTGTAGCAGGTGCTGTGCAGGAAGCATTTTTAATGCTCAGTGAATATGCACGCCAGCATGTACTGCTCTGTGTGGTACCGGCCATGTTTATTGCCGGTGCTATTACCGTTTTCCTTAACCAGCAGGCTGTCATACGGTATCTTGGACCCAAAGCTCCCAAAGCGCTGGCCTACGGAGTTGCTTCTGTATCAGGAGCTATTCTTGCGGTCTGTTCATGTACGGTGCTTCCTCTTTTTAAGGGTATCTATAAAAAAGGCGCTGGCCTTGGACCTGCTGTATCTTTCCTGTACTCCGGTCCGGCTATCAACATATTGGCTATTGTAATGTCCTACAAAATATTTGGATGGAAGCTGGGAACTGCTCGTATGGTTGGGGCTATTCTTTTTGCCATAGTTATTGGTCTTTTAATGGAACTCATTTTCCGCAAAAGCGATGAAGAACGCTTGGCGGATGAACGTATGTTTAAATACGAAAAAACCGAAGGTGAGCGGACCCTGGGCCAGATGATTCTGTATATGGCCTCCATGATCGGCATTCTAGTTTTTGTGAACTGGGCCAACTCCAAAGGAGCTTCCGCTGTATGGGACACTATTTATAATAGTAAATACTGGATTACCGCAGCCTTTGCTCTGCTCCTTATTTTTACATTGGTGAAATGGTTTTCTAAGGATGATCTCTATACCTGGGTGGTGGCAACCCGAGATTTTGCTCTCCAAATTTTACCTTACCTGTTTGGTGGTGTGTTAGTAGCAGGCTTCCTGCTAGGGCGTCCCGGCCATGAGGCCTTGTTGCCCAATGAGTGGGTCGCAAAACTGGTTGGCGGGAACTCGCTTTTCGCAAACTTTTTTGCGGCTATCACCGGCGCATTTATGTATTTTGCAACCCTGACCGAGGTTCCAATAATCCAGGGGCTTTTAGGCAGTGGCATGGGCCAGGGGCCTGCGTTAGCCTTGCTGCTTGCTGGACCATCCTTGTCACTCCCTTCCATGCTTGTTATTGGAGCTGAACTGGGCTGGAAAAAAACAGCAGTCTATGTCGCCCTTGTTGTAGTCCTCTCTACGCTAGCGGGATTGCTTTTTGGTCTAGTAGCATAAGGATTCATTATGAAAGATCAACATGACCATGACGATAATGACCATGTTCATGAACACATATTAGAAGGATCAGGAGGAAAATTACTTGCCTCTATCCTTATCACTACCCTGACCTTAGTCGCAGAGCTTGTCGGAGGTATTCTGACCGGGAGCCTTGCTCTGCTTTCTGATGCGGCTCATGTGTTTATGGATATCTTTGCACTTGCTCTAAGCTATGGAGCGGTACGGCTTGCACAAAAGGCTCCCAGCGCTTACCACAGTTTCGGTTTCCGACGAATGAAAGTTATTGCGGCCTTTGTTAATGGGACGACACTTCTGGTGATCGCTATAGAAATTTTTAGGGAAGCCTACAGCCGTTTATTTACCTCTGAGCATGTTTTAGCAGGTCCCATGCTAATTATCGCTATTATTGGCTTAGCAGCAAACCTTTTGGTAGCCTTGGTTCTTGGTGGTCATGATCATGATGATCTAAATGCTCGATCTGCATTCCTTCATGTGTTGGGTGATGCTCTGTCTTCGGTCGGCGTAATTGTAGCGGGTATTATTATTCTATTTACAGGATGGTACTGGGTGGATACTATTGCCAGTGTCCTTATCGGTATTGTCATCCTCACCGGTGCTTTTAAAATATTAAAGGAAACGGTACATATTCTTAATGAAGGAGCGCCAGCGGGATCTTCTGCCAAAGCGGTTGAACAAGGATTGTTAAAAATTCCCGGTATCCTTTCTGCCCATGATATTCATGTATGGACCATTGAACCTGGATATACTGTATTAAGCGCCCATGTCCTTCTTGAAGACCAATTGGTCAGCAATACCAGACCTGTACTTGAATTGTTAAAGAGGACACTAGATAAAGAATTTAGCATAAACCACGTAACAATTCAGTTTGAATGTGTTAACTGTGGTCAAACCTGTGTAGCCTGTGAAGGTGCGGACCTTTGAAATTAGTTCAACTTTGAACTTTAGAAGTCCTCTTTAGCCAAGCGAATTATTTTGAAGAAGTTTTCAGCTGCTTTCTAATAAACAGCTGAAAACTTTTTTATAGCTTAAAATCAGCTATCGTTTTCTTCATGAGTTCATATACCGGTTTGGGCGCTTTGTTGCGGTCAAAGGGATGGGCGCTCCCGTATCCGGCAAAGGTCCCGGGTATCCAGCTATATAGATCAGTGTAACCCCAAAGAACGAAGGAAGAAACCTTTTCTTCCAGGGCAATGCGGAGGAGATCCAGGTACACCTTCTGCTGGGCAGCTTCCTTTTCAGGCGTTACTGGCAGTTTAATGCGTACATCTACCTCGGTAAAAGAAACGGACAATCCCAGATCCCGGAAACGCTGGATGTTTGCTCTGAGCGCTTTTTCGTTGACCGGTTGTTCAGCCAGCACATGGAGCTGGAAACCAACCCCGTCGATTGGCACCTTTCTGGTCACCAGGTCCTTTACCAGATTGTAAAAGGCATCTCCCTTGGTTGTTCCTGCGTATTCATTGTTATAATCATTTAAAATGAGTTTTACCGATGGATCTGCTTGGCGGGCTGTTTGAAAAGCTATATCGATATACTCTCTGCCGATGGTCTTCATCCACACCGAGTTCCGCAGTATTCCATTGTCGTCAATGACTTCGTTACATACATCGTATTCATAAAATTTGCCCTTGTAGCGCGTGAGTACCTGGTTTATTGTATCCTTCAGAACGGAGAGGGCTTTCTCTCTATCGGTCAGGTTGTTGATAAAGGGCGGATTCTGGTTGTGCCAGACGAAGGTATGACCCCGGAGCTTCATATTGTTCTTTTGCGCAAACTCAACCAATTTGTCGGGATCGGACCAGTTCCAGAAACTTTCGGTGGGCCTGAGGTACTGGAGCTTCATAATATTTTCAGCCACCAGTATGTTGAAATTATCTTGCAGCAGTTTTGCATCCTTTGGATCAAGCAGATCACTGGGACGCACTGCTACACCGAAGAGAAACTGTTTGGAGTCTGCAACAGTTTTCATATTCTTGGGAGCACAAGAAAGGAAACCTATAACTCCGACGGCTAAAATGAACCAATATTTCGTTTTCATGTGTTTATCTTGTCATTGATTTTTTACTCTGTAAAGGGCGGCATGTAAAAAGTTGTTTGCAAAGGGCTGTAAAGGTGGCATACTATGTGGGGGGCAAATATGGAAAACAAATTGCATAAGATTTACTTTATATACGGAATCGTCTTTTTCATGATAAGTCTGGCTTTTACATCCTGTGATACTTCGGTTCCCGATCCCAAGACAGCCTATGTCCCTGCTGGATACCGTCTTGTGTGGCAGGATGAGTTCGATTATAAAGGCGCACCTAACCCCGATAAATGGAATTATTCATTAGGTGGAAATGGCTGGGGAAACGGAGAGGTTCAATTTTATACAGATAAAAGAACCAATTCTTTTGTAGATAAGGGTATGCTTACAATTAGGGCTGCCAACGAAAATGGGATGTGGACCAGCGCCCGTATAAAAACCCAATACAAGGCCGATTGGCTCTATGGTTATATAGAAGTTCGAGCCCGTCTGCCCAAAGGGATAGGTACCTGGCCAGCTATCTGGATGCTGCCATCTTTTGATTCCTACGGCGCTTGGCCGCGCTCAGGGGAGATAGATATCATGGAGCATGTTGGTTTTGATCCCAACGTAATCCATACAACCGTCCATACCCTCGCGTATAACCACAAAATAGGAACCCAGAAAAACCATCATGCGGTTGTCCCCGGTGCGACCGAAGCGTTTCATATTTATGGAATAGAATGGAACGAAAATTATATACAATGGTACATCGACGGAAAGCCCTTTTTTAAATTTACCAATGAGCAAAAAACCTATGCCGAATGGCCCTTTGATAAGCCTTTTTATCTTATTCTTAACCTAGCCATAGGCGGTTCCTGGGGAGGCCAGAAAGGCATAGATCCAAAAATGAAAGAAGCTCGGCTGGAAATAGATTATGTCAGGGTGTATCAAAAATAATATCCATTTCTGCCCCCGGTCCCTCTTTGGGGTTCGGGGGTAAAAAGGATAGCTGGACTTTGCCTTCCAAGAGCGAAAAAAAACTTCCCTGATAAATCTGGTTTAATATTTCTTCCGCCATTCGTGAATTAGTTCCTGTTTGGCAGCGGAAACGCACACTGTCTCGGTCTTTTAGATGATGGGCCTGGAGATTAATTGTATGGGAAATAGTGAACAAGCCTGCGAGGATATCGGTAATACAGATAGCTACCACTAAAGCCGTTTGGGTGTCTAAGCTGTGTCGCAGCGCCGATTCTTCAGAACGGTCAAAAAAGGTAGTAACCTGTATGCCATCAGGAGGAAGCCCAAATTCCTGCGGAGTAGTAATGAAGGATTGTAAAATATCATGCAAGTTCAGTTCTGAAAGGGTTTCATCCTTGTCATAGAAATGGTCATCGAGAGAGGAGAGTATTTTAATACGCCGTCTCAAGCTGCTTCGGTCGCCTCCTGAAGCAGCGTCCATGTCAATAATGCTGAGCAGCAATTGATGAGTTGTTCGGTGGTGAAATTCCAGATTTTTTAGCTGTTTTTCTAGCTCCGATATATGTTTTAAAAGACGTACCTGAGATGCCTGACTTTCTTCGAGGTCCAACTTGAGCTGTTCCGTACTTTCCCCCATGGTTCCCCTCCCAAAAGTTGCCACTTTTACATTGGATCGTTATTTAATCGATTCGTATTAGTTCATATTCCTGCTTTCCAAGTCCAATTTTTTCAGCATAATCGATGCCGAGCTTCCAGTTGGTGTGGGGCTGGGCAAGGGTAAAACGGTCTGAAAGCTCTTCCTGCTTTGTATGGCCAATACAGCTTGCAGGATTAATCGGCGCTTGGTTGACTAAATCTACCGAAGCCCGGTCCAGCGCAACCGGGTCAAAGCTCGCCGCTATTCCGATGTCCCCTACAATGGGCACATCATTCATACTCCAGCAGTCGCAGTTCGGAGAAACATTCATTATAAAGTTGATATGGAAACTGGGCTTATCCTTAACAACCGCAAGCGCATATTCGGCGATCTTTTCCTGGGCACCTACCGAGTCCCATTGGGGCTGGGCCGCATCGTACATACATACCGCCACACACTGGCCGCAGCCGACGCAGCGGGTATAATCGATGACCGCCTTTTTATGTTCCAAATGTATGGCGTTCTGGGCACAATTTTTTACACAGATGCCGCAGCCAATGCAGTTTCCCGAATCGATTTTGGGCTGCCCATTGGAGTGCATTTCCATTTTACCCCCAATGGATCCGGACCCCATACCGAGGTTCTTTATTGCTCCTCCAAAACCGGTGAGTTCATGGCCCTTAAAATGGTTCATCGATATAAGTACATCGCTTTCTGCGATGGCAGAACCAATCTTTGCGGTTTTGCAATGTTTCTGGTTAATTTCGATTTCCCGATATTCGGTGCCCTTAATGCCGTCTGCAATGATCACCGGGCATCCTGTCGCAAGGGGGTTAAAGCCGTTTTCAAAAGCGCTTTCGATATGGTCTACCCCATTGGCCCGGCGTCCCTTGTACAGGGTATTGCAGTCGGTCAGAAAGGGCAGGGCTCCCTTGCTTTTCAGGACCTGAACGAGCCTGAGTACATAGTTGGGCCTGATATAGGCCAGGTTCCCTGGTTCTCCAAAATGGATTTTAATAGCCGTCAGTTTTTTATCAAAATCGATGTCTAAAAGGCCCGCTTTTTTTACCAGGGTTTCAAATTTGTCGAGCAAGTTTTTTCCCGGTTTTGTCCGGAGATTGGTCACATAGACAAGAGGTTTTTGTATAGAATTATTCATATTTTGATGATAGACGCACCCGCAGACTTTGTAAAGGGAGCCACCTTAAACGGCTCACCTTTATGCAATAGCCTCATTCTGACATGATAACCCTGTTTCTTCCTTCTTTTTTTGCCCTGTATAAAGCCTTATCAACTCTTTCTAGAATGCTTTCAATACTATCATGTTCTTTGTAAGAGGTAACACCAAAACTGGCAGTTTTGTGCCCAATTATTTCAAATATAAAATTTTCTACAACCTGTCTTATTTTGTTTGCCATATGCATGGCTCTCTCAAGCTCGGTTTCTGGACAAATTATCAAAAATTCTTCTCCACCCCAGCGGCCGCAAACATCAGTATTTCTTGTGTTTTCTAAAATTATGTTTGCAAATTGTAACAAGATTTTATCACCCACTAGATGGCCAAAAGTATCGTTCACCTCTTTAAAATGATCTATGTCTAACATTATAATTGAAAACGGTCTTATATAACGTTTTGATCTTTCCAATTCCATATAAATTGTTTCTTCTAAAACACGTCTGTTATATAGGGATGTCAATTTATCAGTAACCGCAAGTTTATTTAATTCTATATTTAAAGATCTTAATTCCTCTGTCTTCTCATTAACCAATCTTTCTAGAACAGCGTTTCTTTCTTCTATTTCCTTTACTGGATATGCTTCATCTTCTCCATGTTCAACTGTTGGTAAAGAAATATGCTTATGTTCCATTTGCCATCGGTTTTGATTGAGGATCCAGACTGTCGAATATCTTAATCCATTTAGCCTTACCTCTTCTTTGAGGATATAAAATTTTAGATTTAATACACAGGCTACTATCCCGACGTTATCAAATGGTTTTTGAATATGCATACTTAAAATTTCATAATCTATTGGGTCAGGAACCTGAGAAATGTCTCTTTCAAATAATGAAATTGATGCATCGAGCTTAAAAGAAACTTCATCAAGACCAGTGCCAAAGACAGAAAAACGACGACTAAAAAATTGTTTTACTTCCTCAAAATTTCTTTCCTTAAAATAAACCCTTAAATACGAAAGAAAAGCTTGTTCTAAATCGCCTGTCTCAATATCGCTCATGAGGACTCCAACATGAACTATAAATGGATCTACTTATTTGTCAAGGAAAGGGGCACGGCCCCTTTTTTTCCGTAACCGACTTTTGAAATGAGCTCAATTGGCTCAATTTTTAAAAATTTTACTTGCATTTTCTAAAAAGTGGGTTTATAGTGTTACTAACAAGCGTTAGTAACGCACAGAACGAACAAATTGGACAAATGGAGGTACCTATGAAAAAGCTCGCAATGACACTCGTCATGGCACTTGCGGTGTTTGGTCTCGTATTCGCCGGTGGCGGCACCGAAAAGGCCGCATCTGGCAGCAGCGGCCAAAAAACCATCAACTTTTTAGCCGTATGGGGCGGCCAGGAAGCGGAAGTATTCCGTGCAATGGTTAAACCCTTTGAAGAGCGGACTGGCATAAAGGTAGAACTGGAAGCGACACGGGACCTGGATGCGGTCATTACAACCCGGGTTGAGGCGGGAAATCCTCCGGATGTGGCGGGACTTCCCGGTCCTGGTAAGCTGGTTGAACTGGCCAAGGCTGGTAAGCTTGTAGATCTGTCCCAGGTTCTTGATATGAACGAATTCAATAAGAACTATTCTGCTGGCTGGAAGGATCTTGGTACGGTAGATGGCAAACTCTATGGTATCTTTACCAAAGCGGCCATCAAAGGTCTTGTCTGGTACAATCCTAAAACATTTAAGGCCGCTGGTGTTAATCCGCCTACCAATGCCTGGACCTGGAATGATATGATGAACTATTCCAAACAGGCGATTGATAAGGGTCTTGCTCCTTGGGCGATTGGTGTAGAAAGCGGTGCTGCATCTGGCTGGGTTGGAACTGACTGGCTCGAGAATATTTTCTTGCGGGTAAATGGCCCAGAAAAATACAAGGAATGGTACGAAGGTAAACTGGCATGGACCAGCCCTGAAGTACGGAAAGCATGGGAAATTTGGGGCCAGATTATTGCGGATTCTAAAATGATTTACGGTGGTTCAAAATATGTTAATTCGACCAACTTTGGCAATGCTCATGAACCGCTCTTTAGCAATCCTCCCAAAGCTTTGTTCCATCATCAGGCTAGCTTTATCCAGAGCTTCATTTTGAATCAGTTCCCGAGCCTGAAACCTGTTGAAGACTTTGATTTTGTAGCCTTCCCCAGCATCGACGCAAAATATGCTAAGGCAGTAGAAGGTGCAGCTGATGTTATCGGTGTATTCAAGAATACCCCGGAAGTCCGCGCTTTTGTAAATTACCTGGCGAGTGCAGAAGCTCAGGCTTATTGGGCAGCCGGTACGGGAGCCCTGGCTACCAACAAGAATGTTTCTCTCGTATTCTATCCCGACGCTCTTACCAAACGGGCTGCAGATATTATGAACAAGGCTGAGATTGTTGTATTCGATGCTTCTGACATGATGAAGCCTGAAATGAATGCAGCTTTCTGGTCCGCTGTGGTGAGCTATATTGAGAATCCGAAAAACCTGGATTCCATATTGGCCGGTCTCGAAAAGGTCCGTAAGGATGCATATAAATAATAGATAGAAAAATCAGTTCTTCAAGCCGGAACTTCACGGTTCCGGCTTGTTAGTTGTAATCACAAAGCATAAGGCGGAACAGCATGCATGTAAACTATTTTTTAATAGCCATCCTGGCAATAGGGATTATTCCAGTTTTTATATGGTCATACCTTGTGGTAACCGAGCTAGTGGTTTCCCGCACACCTCGAAAAATATCTGGTTCTCTTCGGCCTTGGCTTTGGTTACTTCCGGCCCTTTCTCTCCTCGTCGTATTTTTGGTATATCCCGCTGCGAATACGGTATATCTCAGTTTTTTAGATGCCAAGTCTGCTAATTTTGTAGGCTTTGCCAATTACCTATATATATTTACTGATGCCAACATGCTGGTGGTACTCCGCAATAATGTGTTATGGCTGGTACTCTTTACGCTCTTTTGTCTGTTCTTTGGCCTCTTGATTGCACTGCTGGCCGACCGTGTTCGCTATGAGTCTGTCGCGAAGGCCTTTATTTTTCTGCCCATGGCTATTTCTTTTGTTGCAGCCGGTGTAATCTGGAAATTTATGTATGAATATCGCCCTGCTGGCTCCCCGCAAATCGGTACGGTGAATGCTGTCCTTTCAGTAATAAATCCAGCTTTTGAACCAAAGGCATGGCTCTTTGACCGTTCTACCAATAATATAGCCCTCATTGTGGTGGGTATATGGATGTGGACCGGTTTTGCCATGGTGATCCTTTCTGCAGGGCTTAAGGGAATCAGCGAAGACCTCTTGGAGGCAGCCCGTATGGATGGGGCAGGGGAGTTCACCATATTTATAAAGATCATTTTACCCTTACTGCTTCCGACGATTACCGTGGTAGCTACCACGCTTATTATAAATGTTTTAAAAGTCTTTGATATTGTATATGTGATGACCAATGGTAACCTTGGGACCGAGGTTATCGCAAACCGCATGTACAAGGAAATGTTTAATTATCGTAATTATGGTCGGGCCAGTGCCATCGCCACGCTGCTCCTCGTGGCCATAATTCCTGTCATGGTCATCAACATTAAACGATTTAATGCGGAGGGTTCCCATGAGTAAAAAAATCATTTCCCTGGAAGCTCAGTACCGTAAAGCCCTGTCCGCTATTCCACTTCACTTCGTGCTTATTCTTGCCTGTGTAGTCTGGATGGTTCCTTCAGTGGGGCTTTTTATAAGCTCTTTTCGGCCGAAAAATCTTATAGCCATAAGCGGCTGGTGGGAGGCGCTAAAAAGTCCCTTTGCCTTTACATTGGATAACTATATCCATGTCATTTCCCGGGGTAATATGGGTAGGAGTTTTATTAACAGCCTGCTCATTGCTGTGCCTGCAACGGTTATTCCGATCTTTATTGCCGCAGCGGCAGCCTATGCCTTTGCATGGATGCGTTTTCCCCTCAGGAAGGCCCTTTTCTTGCTTGTAGTAGCCCTGATTGTGGTTCCGCTCCAAATGACCATGATTCCGGTTTTGCGCATTTTTAACAGTCTGGGGCTTACAGGAAGTTTTACCGGCATTTGGCTTGCCCACACGGCCTATGGACTTCCCTTTGCGGTATATCTCTTGCGGAATTTTATCGCCCAATTGCCCCCTTCCATGATAGAATCCGCCGAGATTGATGGAGCTTCCCACCCATTAATATTCCTCAAACTGATAGTGCCCACTTCTATTCCCGCCATTTCATCGCTTGCTATTTTCCAGTTCATGTGGGTATGGAATGATCTTCTGATTGCCCTTGTTTACCTGGGCGGTACTCCCGACGTAGCACCTATGACGGTTACTATCGGTAACCTGGTCAATTCCTATGGCGGCGGCTGGGAATATTTAACCGCAGCGGCCTTTATATCTATGGTCCTGCCCCTTGTGGTCTTCTTTGGATTACAGCAATATTTTGTTAAAGGTGTTCTCGCCGGTTCGGTCAAAGAATAGAACCTTGAGGGCATAAATAAAACAAAAGGATTTATGGCAGATGAAAAAGCGTATGGTTTCAGCATCCGATGTGGCTAAGCTCGCAGGTGTATCCAGAACGACGGTTTCGTTCATTCTGAATAATACTCCCGGGAAGCATATCAGCGAAGCTACCCGCCAGCGGGTGCTCCAGGCTGCCAGTGCATTGGAATATGTGCCCGATGAGGATGCGGTTAGCATGGCTCGGCGGACTCATTTTACCATAGGCTTTTTTATCAGCCACTCAAGCTCAATCTTTACCGATGCCTATATTATCCGCCTTATTGATGGGATGGCCCTGGTGTTCAACAAAAACCGATGCCGGCTTGTATTGCAGCCCCTGCGTCAGTCCCAGACCAACTATGTTGAACTCGTCCGGTCCCATGGCCTTGACGGCGTGATACTCATCAACACCCATACCAATGATCCTGGTATTACTGATTTAGAGCAGGCCGATATCCCGTTGGTTGTTATAGGTTCTATTCAGGGGCTTCATATTCCTCAGGTGGATATTGATAATACCGCTGCGGCCCGAGAAATGGCAGAATATTTAATTTCACTGGGGCATACAAAAATCGCGATGATTGTCCATGCACCGGTTAGCTATTATGCCGCAGCGCACCGGCTCGCGGGATACAAAGCAGCCCTTGAGGCAGCGGGGCTTCCAATTCAAGATCAATATATTCGAATTGCCGATTTTACCGAAGCTTCGGGCTACCGGGCTATGCGGGAATTGCTAGATCTGGCAGACCGGCCAACCGCGGTGTTTGCGGGAAACGATGTGGTGGCCTACGGTGCCATGCAGGCAATTCAGGACGCGGGGCTCGATATTCCTGGTAATATATCCCTTGCCGGCTTCGACGATGACTATCTTTCCCGCTATTTAAACCCGCCGCTCACCACCGTAACCCAACCAGCAGAGGGGCTTGGTGAGGCCGCCGCACGTCTTGTATTGCGGCAGATACTTTCTCCATCAGCGGTGCAACAAGAGGCGGAAATGCACCGTATCATTTTACCAACCGTACTTGCACAACGAGATTCTTGCAGGAGCATACAACATGAGCAGCACTGAAATTCAGGAATGGAAAATAACAGAAAGAAAATGGAATAAGCAGAGCCTTGGAAAGGATGAAACACTTTTTACCCTGGCAAACGGACACTTGGGACTCCGGGGCGATTTTGATGAACCTCAGCCGGCTTTTCACCGGGGTACCTATATTAATGGCTTTTTCGAAAAGGAACCAATCGTATATGGCGAAATCGCATACGGTTATGCGGAAAACCATGAGACTATTCTTAATCTGCCGGATCCAAAACAGGTACGGCTCTTTGTAAACAATGAAGAATTCCGGCTGGATACGGTACGGATTCTTTCTTATAACCGATGTCTTGATATGAAAGAAGGGCTTCTGGTCCGCAATGTGGAAGCCATGCTTCCCAATGGATGCCGTATAGGGCTTAAGAGCCGGCGGCTTGTGAGCTTTGTCCGGACCACGATTGGTGCCCTTGAGTACCAATGTACCCTGTTAGATAGTCCTGGCGGAATGCCCGTTTCTATTAGGCTCGAAAGTCCGCTGGAAGCCCTTGCATCTAACCGTAAAGCAGAAAAGGATCCCCGGGTCGGCTCCAAATTTTCCCGGCATCCATATAAAGTCGTTTTATTGGAAGCTCATCAAGACCGCTCTCGTCTTGCCGTGGATACCCACAAGAGCGCCCTTGCTGCGGTACTTGACCTTCGCTATCATTTAGTTCCTCAAAATACATTATCGCTTTCTTTTAAGGCTAGTGATGAGTCTGCCCAGTATAGCTGGGCGGGGACTATGAATGTCGGTGAATCTTTTACGTTCTATAAATATTTTTCCTATGCCAGTGGTTCATCATCGGAAATCGAAGCCCTGAAAAACCAAAACGAATCGATGCTGGATGCGGCCTTTCAAGCAGGTTTTTCCGTTCTCGTTCAGGAGCAGCATGACTTCTTAAAAGCCTTTTGGGCTGTTGCGGATGTGCAAATAGAAGGAGATCCAGAAATTCAGCAGGCTATTCGTTTTAATATATTCCATATTCTGCAATCCTCCGGTCGGGATGGAAAAACCAGCATCGCAGCCAAAGGCCTCACCGGTGAGGGCTATGAGGGCCATTATTTCTGGGATACAGAAATATATGTGTGCCCCCTATTTACCTATACGCAGCCAGAAATTGCCCGGAGTCTCCTTGAGTATCGGTATTCCATTTTAGATAGGGCCCGCAAGCGTGCCCAGGTTATGGCTGAAAAGGGGGCCCTCTTCCCCTGGCGTACCATCGATGGGGAAGAGACAAGCGCTTATTATCCTGCTGGTACCGCCCAGTATCATATTAACGCGGATATTGTATATGCCATGGAAAAATACTGCCAAGCCTCTGGTGACCGGCAGTTCCTGTTCCATAAGGCCGCAGATGTGGCGGTTGAAACGGCCAGGCTTTGGTTGTCCCTGGGCCATTTCGGCGCCGATGGTCTGTTCCGCATTGACTGCGTAACCGGGCCCGATGAATACACCGCCCTGGTGAATAACAATGCATATACGAATCTCATGGCCCGGAACAATCTCCGCTTTGCCCTGGATACACTGGGACTCATGAAGCAGGCAGCCCCTGCCGACTATAAGGCTTTGCTTGTACGGCTTAATCTTGATGAATCTGAGCTGGAGCTATGGAAACGGGCCGCAGAGGCTATGTACGTTCCTTTTGATCCAAAAACTGGAATTTATCCTCAGGATGATTCCTTTATGGCAAAAGAACCCTGGCCCTTCGAGAGTACTCCCCGGGATAAATATCCTTTACTGCTTCATTTTCACCCCCTGGTGATTTACCGGCACCAGGTGCTGAAACAGCCTGATTTAGTTCTAGCCCAATTTTTACTTTCTGAACAATTCAGCCTGGCAGAAAAAATCCGGAATTACCGCTTCTATGAGAAGCTCACCACCGGAGATTCATCCCTTTCCCACTGTATTCAAAGTATTATGGCCGCTGAAATCGGTGACTCGGAAAAGGCATATGACTACTTCCTTAAAACAGTCCGGATGGATTTAGATGATGTACATGGCAACAGCAGTGATGGCATCCATACCGCTGCCATGGCCGGCAGTTGGCTCTCTGTTATCTATGGATTTGCCGGTTTCCGGGACCGGCGGCATGTAGACAGCGATATCTGTTATTCGTTTAATCCAAGGCTCCCGTCGCAATGGAAGCGACTTGTTTTTTCATTACAGTTAGAGGGCCGAACTCTCAGGGTAGACCTGGGACGCTACGCGGTACAATATAGCCTCTTAAGGTCCACAGAACAAAACTCTTCCGATGTTCCGAAGCCCCTTACCTTCCTGCACCGAAACCAAAGTATCACCCTCTATGAAGGAGATGCGGTGACGGTCTCGCTCAAACCGGTTTTGCGGGCCGTTGTTTTTGATCTGGATGGCGTTATAACCGATACTGCCAGGCTGCATTATACCGCTTGGAAGCAGCTGGCAGACGAACACGGCTGGATTTTTGACGAGAAACTTAACGAAGCGCTTAAAGGTGTTTCACGGTTGGGCTCCTTAGAAATAATTCTACGCCATAACAGTATCCGCCTTTCGCATCAACAAAAACATGAGCTTGCGGAACGAAAGAACGCTTATTATATGAAGCTATTGGATAATCTGGGGCCCCAGGACATTCTGAGCGGTATTCAGAATTTGCTTCTTGAGTTGGGCAAAAGGGGTATAAAACGGATTATTGCATCGGCCAGCAGGAATGCGCCGAGAATCATTGAACAGTTAGGACTCGGTCCTGTGCCTGGTACCTATTTCGAAGGTATTGTGAACCCAGATACGGTCTGCTGCGGAAAGCCGGATCCTGAACTATTTTTACGGGCTACCGAGCTGGCTAAGGTATCGCCACATGACTGTATAGGTATAGAAGATGCCCAGGTTGGTATTGATGCAATAAAGGCGGCTGGTATGAAGGCTATTGGAATCGGTCATAATTTGAATGGAGCTGATATAAGAATACATGATACCAGTGAATTGTCCGTGGAACTCCTAGAACGGCTCATTCAGGATGGAGGATTCAGGGGAAAAGATTGACGAAAACAATAAAGAATGTCAAACTAATTGTATGTTTGTGTATACACCCTACATTTGGCCCTTAATCATTGCCACGGTGCTTTGTATCGTTATTGCACTGTATGTGCAAAAGTATCCGGAAACACCGGCTTCCAGGCCCTTTATTTACATGATGTGGGTCGGTGCAGGGTGGACCTTCTTGTACGGACTGTCAATAATTACCGTGTGGTATCCGCTTCGGCTTTTTCTTTCCATGGCAATGTATATTCCGTCCCGGCTCATGGCGCCGGCAATTTTGTACATGGCTTTGGAATACAGCGGAAAGGAACGCTGGATTACCACACGGAATGTAGTTCTGGTTCTCAGTATTCCAATCATCTCAATTATTGCTTCAATGACAAGCCCCTGGCATCGCCTTTTCCGTTACGATTTTGCTCTGGATACTTCGGGCGTTATTCCAATCCTGTACTATACAGTTGGACCGATCTTTACGTTGAGCAACATCTATAATGCAATAGTTATTCTCTCATCCCTTTTGATTATGTTCTTTTCTTTAAGAGACCGGGCTCTTAAACCACAATCCACTATGCTGCTGATAATTGGGATTCTCATTCCTATCTTGGTGGAAATATTGTTTACCAACAATATCACTCCTATAAAAGGCTATAATTTTGCAGCCAGCACCATTGTGTTTACCGGCGGTGCATACCTCGTAGCCCTCATGAAATACCGCCTCTTTGGGTTTATGCCGATTGCCCGTTCTACGGTGCTCGAACATATTTCTGATCTGGTGGTCGTTTTTGATAATCAGGCTCAAATAGTAGATTGCAACCCCGCAGCCCTCCAGGCTATCGGATTGAATTCGCAAAATTATGTTGGTATACCCAACGATTTTTTACCCGCACCATGGAAAGATTTTTTTGATGCCCAGGCCAAATTAGGCTCTGGCCAGCGGGATGTGGAACTCACCGTTCAAGGTGAAAATAAGGTCTTTGATCTTTCAGTCAAAAAAATTGCAGACAGCCGATCCAGAATTTTGGGTACTCTTTTCTTGCTCCACGATATAACAAGCCTGCGCTCTTCGGAAAGAAAAGTGCAGCAGCTATTGGAAGAAAAAAATCTTTTATTGCGGGAAGTACATCATCGGGTTAAAAATAACATGAGCGTTATTGCCAGTATACTTTCCCTGCAATCAGAAACAGTTCAAGACGAAGCTGCAAAGGCTGCGCTGCTAGAAGCCAGAAACAGGGTCCAAAGCATGTCAGTTCTGTATGACCGGCTCTACCGATCCGATGGCGCTAATGAGATGCCCCTGAGCGATTACCTTTCTCCCCTTATTGATAAATTAGTTGCCATGTTCCCAAGCGATCCCTTTATTAAGGTTGAAAAATGTCTTGAACCGATTGTACTGAACGCTCGTATACTTTTTTCTCTAGGTATTATCGTCAATGAACTTTTAACCAATGCATTTAAATATGCTTTTAAATCCGGTGAAACAGGATTTATTCGTATTAGTGCTGAAAAAAATGGATCCCTTGTAACGGTTCAAGTGATAGACAGCGGCGGGCGCTATCCCGATGAAAGCACAGGTCAAGGTCCACTTGGTTTCGGTTTACAGGTAGTTCAATTGATGGCTAAACAGATTGGTGCCAATTTCATGATTAAGCGGACAGGAATTCAGGTAAAAGAAACGGTCGCAAAGCTCACGTTCTCTTTATCAGAGTCCTGAAATCAAATCCTATTACTGTCGCTCCGTTACCTCTTGCGGCTTTTAATATTTCCCTGTATGCTGGTAAAGACCCTCTTTCAGGGCCTTCAGGTGCCTGGAACCTGAAAATTCTTTAATATGGAATACTTTGTATGAAAAAGACAGTCTTATCGCTTGTTTTAGCTTCCACAGTTTTATTCGCCTGTAATGCAAAAGGTAATGCAGATGCATCTAAAGATGCTACCGCTACAAAACCAGCTTCCAAGGCAGATATAAGCTATGCAGTAGGCATGGCCCTCGGCAAGAGTGTGAAAGACACGGGTATTGAACTGGATTATAACGCGTTTATGCAAGGCTTTAAGGATAATATGGAGAGCAAGAAACTCAAGCTCACCGAAGAACAGGCCTCTTCGTACATTCAAGAAGCTATTACTAAGGCTCAGGAGAAAAAAGCCGCTGATAACAAAGCAAAGGAAACCAAATTCCTCGAAGACAATGGTAAAAAACCGGGGGTTAAGACTACTGCGAGCGGCCTTCAGTACGAAGTGATTTCAGAGGGCACCGGCGCAAAACCCCAAGCCAGCGATACCGTAAAGGTTCACTATACGGGAACTTTGATGGACGGCACCAAGTTTGATAGTTCTGTAGATCGCGGCGAGCCTGCGGTATTCCCCCTGGATCAGGTTATTCCCGGTTGGACCGAAGCTATTCAGCTCATGAACGTGGGCAGCAAATACAAATTTTTCATTCCTTCAAGTCTTGCGTATGGTGAAAGCGGCGCTGGCAACGTTATTCCTCCCAATTCACCGCTCATTTTTGAAGTAGAACTGATTGGTATCGAAAAGAAGTAAATCGATAAGTCGAAGATAAAGGAAAAGCCCCCTGCAACATAGTGTTGGAGGGGGCTTTTTTGTTGGCTGCACCAGATATTGAGGTCCTAGTAAAACTACTTTATTTTACCGCAAAATAGGCATTGATAACATCCATACAGGTGTTATGGTTGATTTTTACAATACCCATTTCGCGTTTCGCATTTTCCGTAGAATCCGACGCATGAGCCGTGTTAACCATCACATTGCTGCCAAATTCGCGTCGTACCGTCCCCATGGGTGCCTTAAGCGGATCTGTCGGTCCGAGCACATCCCGAATTTTATTGACCGCATTTTCGCCTTCATAGACTAGGATCATACATTTAACTGACCCGGGCTGGTTCATTTCTTCTACTGGACATGCACTCGGTTTCTTTCCGGACATAAACTCAACAATTTGTTCAAATTGATCTATTGCATATTCCACGCCAAAACTATCGGTTAACATCTTTTCGGTGTTCTCGCTCAAGGTGATTTTGAATTCACTTTCTAGAATTTCCTTGGCCTTTTTACCGAATATAGGACTCAGTTTGTTCTTGAGCGCATCCTTTACCGGGCCGTAGAATTCGAGGGCTTCTGCAATAGAGAAACGGTGTACCTTTACCGAGATAATCCGAAGACCCGTTCGGGAGAACATATCGATAATGGTTCCTGGACGGGATGAATTGTATTTCCAGTTGTCGGGCTTGAGTATTACCAGGGTCCGTTCGATTTTTGATGGATCCGGATAAGCCATGTTTTCAATAATGTTGGGCTGGCCCTTGAGAAAGCGTGCAAAGAGAGCAAGGTTTTGGTCTGCCGCTTCCTGGCTGCGGGGAGTTAAGACCGCAGGCTCCAGATAGGTTACCTTATTCGGGTCATTGGGATCTACGATCATATCTGCATAGGTATCCCGAATTGTTTCACCGGTAATCGATTCAATACCCATGTTTTCTGGATACAGGGCCCCGACAATATCAGAAAGCTTGCGGACCGCGTCGGTTCCGCGGAAAAGAAGCAGCAAAGATCGATGCCGCCGTCCACCTGAGGGCGCTAGGTTTTTTTCTACATAGTCTGCCAGGAGATCCGCTGCTTTAGGATTAGACGGATCTTTTTGGCTGCGGATAAGTCCGGCATATTCTTTTACAAAAGCCTCGTCGGGAGCAATCATTTGAGCGCCGACCAGCTCCAGATCCAGCCGTGAAAGTAAACGAGCGATAACCCCGCCGGTTCGGCTTTTTGCAATAGTATAGGGGGTTACCAGAACATACGAAAGGGTTTGATCCATATATAAAAACTCCTATGAAGATCCTATCATAAACAGTTTTATATATTTTGTCTATATAAGTTGTTCTGGTATAGTGAAATGCATAAATATTTATAAAATACATTGACAATTTATATTTATGCAATTATTATGCAATCTACAGTAGGAGGAACTGTTATGAAAAAGAGTATGGGAATTTTTCTTGCTCTGTCCTTAGTATTTAGCTTTGCTGTCATTCTTGCAGGTTGCGGAGGTAGCGCTCAATCTAATGTTATTAAGATCGGTGTCTTTGAACCCTTGACCGGCGCAAATGGTGCGGGCGGCGCTGACGAAGCAGAAGGAATTAAACTTGCCAATATGCTGTATCCCACGGTAACGGTGGGCGGTAAGGAATATAAAATTGAACTTGTAGTGGCTGATAATAAGTCGGACAAGGTAGAAGCTGCCAATGCGGCCACTATGCTTGCTCAGAAAGCCAAGGTAAATGCTGTTATCGGCAGTTGGGGATCTTCCCTGTCTATGGCCGGCGGACCCATTTTTGCGGAAGCAAAAATCCCTGCCGTTGGGGCATCCTGTACCAATCCTAACGTTACCAAGGGCAACGAATACTATTTCCGGGTCTGTTTCCTGGATCCCTTCCAGGGCGAAGTAATGGCAACCTATGCCTTTAAAAACCTGGGGGCTAAGAAGGCTGCCATTGTTCGGGAAGTCTCCAACGATTACTCCGTTGGGCTGGCTAAATTCTTCGCCGACAGCTTCATCAAGCTGACCGGTGATCCGAATGCTATTGTTGCCCAAGCCGATTACAACACGGGGGACCAGGACTTTAATGCCCAGCTTACCAATATCAAAAAGGCGAACCCTGACGTTATTTTTGCTCCCGGTAACTTTACCGAAAGCGCTCTGCTTATTAAACAGGCCCGGCAGCAGGGGATAACAACTCCCTTCCTTGGCGGTGATACCTGGGACGAAGCGGCGTTCCTTGAAGTGGGCGGCAAGGAAGTCGAAGGAGCGGTACTCTCTACATTCTTTGCGAACGATGTGCCCATAAATGCTACGAGTGCTTTGTTCCTTAAGGAATTCCGGGCTAAGTTCAACAAAGAGCCCGCTGCTGTAGCAGCTCTCGGTTTCGATGCATATCTGGTGATCCTCGACGCTCTTAAACGGGCCAACTCCACTGACCCAGTTAAGATCCGGGCTGAAATCGCCAAAACCACCAATTTCGAAGGTGCTGCCGGCTCTATTACCATCAATGCTGAACGGAATGCCGAAAAAGACGCGGTTATTAAGGTCGTAAAAGACGGAAAATTCCATTACCTGACTACCGTAAAGCCCTGATATACCGTTAGTTCGGAACCATTTTAATCATCGGGGGTGTTTCGTTGTGGCAACCAGAGCGAAACACCCCTTTCAATTTACATGAAGGACCTATGGATTTATCTACCTTTTTTCAATACTTAGCTAATGCCCTCTCTCTGGGAAGCCTGTATGCCCTCATAGCTATTGGCTATTCAATGGTTTACGGTATCTTGCGGCTTATCAATTTTGCCCATGGGGATGTGTTTATGCTGGGGGCGTATATCGCGTTTTACCTTGTCTCCGCGGCCATTATGCCCTGGTGGGTTGCTTTTATTGTTGCGATCGGGCTGACCTGCCTTTTTGGTATCGGCCTAGAACGGGTAGCTTACCGGCCGCTGCGGGATTCTCCTAAAATTTCCATCATGATCAGTGCAATTGGAGCTTCTTTTTTAATAGAAAATCTTGCTATTGTGCTATTCGATGCCCGGCCCAAGGCGTTCAAAGTGCCGGAACTTTTTTCCACCGTGGTCAACATTGGCGGCGTTTCAATCGTAAGTGTGAGTTTCTTTATCCCCCTTATAACCTTTGCGCTTCTGGGGATCCTTCTTTTTATTGTGCACAGGACGAAAACTGGTATGGCTATGCGGGCTGTTTCTACCGATCAGGATGCGGCCCGGCTCATGGCTATTGATGTTGATAAAACGGTCTCTTTCACCTTTGGCATAGGGTCTCTTTTAGCTGCCGTCGGCGGCATTATGTGGTCCCTGAAATACCCGCAGCTTTTGCCTCTCATGGGAGTCATGCCTGGCCTTAAATGCTTTATCGCGGCGGTTATCGGCGGTATCGGTTCCATAGGAGGAGCCGTGCTTGGGGGCTTCCTTTTGGGTATCATTGAAATTATGACCGTGGCTTTTTTGCCGGATCTCACGGGCTACCGGGATGCCTTTGCTTTTATTTTACTCATCATAGTACTCTTGGTCCGGCCTACCGGGCTATTGGGTAAGAATCAGGGGGAAAAGGTATGAACAAAAGGCTTTATTTATCCCTCGGAGCAGCTCTGCTGTTTGTGGTGCTGCTCTTCTTAGCCGATGCGTTCCTGGATCCCTTTTCCATGCAGATATTTAAGCTCTGTGCCATCAATATTATTCTTGCCCTGTCGCTCAATCTCCTTAATGGATTTACGGGCCTCTTTTCTCTGGGACACGCAGGTTTTATGTCTATCGGTGCCTACACCTGCGCCCTTCTTACCATGACGACGGCTCAAAAGGAAATGAACTTTTTCCTCAAGCCCATAGAACCTTTTTTGGCCCATATTACTATTCCCTTCCTGCCCGCCCTGCTCATTGCGGGGCTTGTGGCAGCCTTTTTTGGATTTATCATCGGGGCTCCAGCCCTGCGCCTCAGGGACGATTATCTGGCAATCGCTACCCTGGGATTTTCTGAGATTATCCGGGTTGTGTTTACTAATCTGCAAAGTATTACCAACGGATCTCTGGGTATAAAGGGCTTACCCCGCTTTACCACCATGTGGTGGGCCTGGGGGACCGCGGTGGTAACGGTGGTCCTCATTGTCAGCCTTATCCACTCAAGCTATGGACGAGCCTTTAAGGCGATTCGGGACAATGAAATTGCAGCAGAAGCCATGGGCATTAATGTGTTCAAAATGAAGCTTCTTTCATTTGTCATCTCGTCATTCTTTGCCGGTATCGGCGGGGCTCTCTTAGCTCATCACCTTACCACTATAGATCCTAAACAGTTTATGTTCCTCAAGACCTTTGATATCCTCCTGATTGTGGTATTGGGAGGCATCGGTTCTATTTCAGGCTCCATTATAGCCGCCGTGGTGGTTACTATTTTGATGGAAGCCCTCCGGTTTCTCGACGGGCCTCTTAATTTTATTTTCTTTTCGACCCCCGGTGTCCCCGGGATCCGGATGGTGGTTTTTTCCATACTCCTCATGGTGGTTATCCTCTTCCGCCAGCAGGGGCTTATGGGGCGTCATGAGTTATCCTGGTCTATGATAGAAGGCTGGGTCAGAAGCCTGGGCCGCAAGGGCCGAACAAGGAGCTAGCGGTGGAACATCTATTGCAAACTAAACAACTGACCATGAAGTTCGGCGGCCTTACGGCGGTATCAGAACTGAATATCGAAATAGATCCCGGGCAGATTATTGGTCTTATCGGGCCGAACGGGGCTGGAAAAACTACGGCCTTTAACATGATTACCGGGGTGTATAAACCGAGCTCGGGAACCATACTTTTTAAGGGCCACCGGATTGATGGATTAAAGCCTCATCGTATAACTGATCTGGGTATTGCCCGCACCTTTCAGAATATACGGCTTTTTAAGGAAATGACCGTACTGGAAAATGTCCTTGTGGCCCACCACTTTAGGATGGGTACTAACCTCGCAGAAGCAGTTCTTAAGCTTCCCAGTTACAGGAAGAAAGAAAAGGAATCCAGAGACCTGGCTATAACCCTGCTTGAGCGGCTGGGATTGGCTGACCAGGCCCATGAACGATCAACTTCGCTGCCCTACGGCAAGCAGCGGCGCCTTGAAATAGCCCGGGCTTTGGCTACGGGGCCTACGCTCCTCCTCTTAGACGAGCCTGCGGCGGGAATGAATCCCCAGGAGTCCCGGGACCTCATGGATTTTATTTTTAAGATCCGGGAGGACTTTAAGCTTACCATACTCCTCATTGAACACCATATGCAGGTTGTCATGGGAGTCTGCGAGCGGATGTATGTACTGGACTATGGCATAACCATCGCCCAGGGGAGTCCCGAACATATCAGAAAAGATCCAAAGGTAATCGAAGCCTATCTGGGGGCAGACGCATGCTGAACATAGAAAATTTGTCGGTCCATTACGGTGGCATCCATGCTCTTCAGGGCATCAGCCTCGAAGTCCCCGCGGGGAAAATCGTGACCCTCATCGGGGCTAACGGTGCAGGAAAAAGTACCACCCTGAACGCTATTATCGGACTTGTTAAAAGCTCTTCCGGTTCTGTGACCTTTGAAGGGAAAAATATCCTAGGCCAGCCTACGAAAAGCCTCGTAGAGCAGGGGATCGTACTTGTGCCAGAGGGCCGTCGGATTTTTCCGAACCTGACGGTCCAGGAAAATCTTACCCTCGGCGCCTATGCACGAACCGATAAGGAAGGTATAGAAAAGGATAGGGAACGGGTCTTTAGTCTCTTTCCCCGGCTCAAGGAACGGATTAAGCAGAAGGCCGGAACCCTGTCAGGGGGAGAACAGCAAATGCTTGCCGTGGGCCGGGCCCTCATGAGTAAACCCAAAATGCTTATGATGGACGAACCATCCCTGGGGCTAGCGCCTATCATTGTGGGAATGATTTTTGATATTATAAAAGAAATAAACAGGTCAGGCGTCACGGTACTCCTCGTTGAACAGAATGCCAAGGCTGCGCTGGAAGCCGCAGACCTGGCCTATGTACTTGAGACTGGCCGGATTACCCTTTCTGGTACAGGCAAAGAACTGCTGGCCGATGACCGGGTCCGTAAAGCCTATCTCGGAGAAGGGGAGTAAAAAGGGGTACAGGATGGGAAATCTCGATACAGTGTTTGCTTCCCTCAGGGAAGCCCAAAAAGCCCTTGCATTGGTGAGCCGGAAGGAAAAAGATGAAGGTCTCAGGGCGGTAATGAAGGCCATTGATGCAGATAGGCAGGCTATTCTGACGGCCAACCGGCTCGACGTTGAACGGGCCCGCGCATCGGGCATGAAAGAAGCCCTGGTAGACCGGCTTGCCCTGAATGACAAACGAATCAACGAAATGATCGATGGCATTGATGTGGTAATACGGCAGGATGATCCCATCGGCCGGGTCCTCGACGGCTGGACTTTACCCAATGGGCTTTTTATAGAAAAGATAACCGTTCCCCTCGGGACTGCGGCGATTATTTACGAATCCCGCCCCAACGTTACGGTGGACGCCTTTTGCCTAGCTTACAAGGCAGGCTGCGCTATTCTGCTCCGGGGGAGTTCCGCAGCCCTTGAGTCCAACCGAGCCCTGGTTACAACCATGAAGAGGGCCCTTGCGGAAGTGAACCGCTTCCCCGATGCGGTCGCTTTGGCAGACTCAGGAAGCCGGGACGAGGTTGATGAAATTCTTACCGCCCGGGGCCAGGTGGATGTGGTTATTCCCCGGGGCGGTCGGGACCTCATTCGCCGTGTGGTGGACAATGCCCGGGTACCGGTTATTGAAACCGGAGAAGGAAACTGCCACATCTATGTGGAGCCCAGCGCCGACTTTGAAAGCGCCCTGGCCATTGTGGAAAACGCAAAGATCCAAAAACCCGGAGCCTGCAACGCCGTGGAGACCCTGCTCGTCCATCGGGATGCGGCTCATCAATTTATACCCCTCCTTGCCAAGCGGCTTGCGGGTCGGGTCCTCTTACGCTGCTGTGATCGCAGTAGGGCCATACTGGCCGGTGCAAAAGACCTGCCTGCGGCCCTCAAGGTAGAGGCCGCTGCCGAAGCAGACTGGGAAACTGAATACCTGGACTATATCCTTGCCATTAAGGTGGTCGATACCCTCGACGAAGCCATCAGCCATATTAACCGGTACGGCACTAAACATTCGGAAGCAATCCTCACCAATAACCTTGCATCGAGCCAGGAATTCGAACGGCGGGTTGATGCAGCCTGTGTGTATACCAATGCTTCCATTCGCTTTACCGACGGCGGCCAATTTGGATTCGGGGCCGAACTCGGCATCAGTACCCAAAAATTCCACGCCCGGGGTCCCATGGGCCTTGAAGCCCTGACCACAATCAAGTATCGTGTACGGGGAACAGGTCAAATACGGGAGTAATTATAAAAGCTATTATGATACCTCAATTAATTGAAGATGCCCGAAAGATCGTAATAAAAGTTGGGTCCAATACGCTGGCGGACAAGCAGGGGCACATAAACCGTGCGTTCCTCGCTGAATTCGCCGAGCAGGTTGCGGATTTGCTTTCCCAGGGGAAGCAGGTTGTACTTGTGTCCTCAGGCGCTCGGATTGCGGGCATATCTACCATCGGCAAATGGGAGCGGAAACGGGACATTCACTACAAGCAGGCCCTCTGTGCGGTCGGCCAGGTGGAACTGATGGAAGCCTGGCGCAAGGCCTTTGAGCCTAAAAATATACACATTGGTCAGCTCCTCCTCACTGCCGATGATTTTTCCAACGATATAAGGACCCTGCACATGCGGAATACCCTCTTTACTTTAGTTGATGAAGGGGTGGTTCCCATCATTAACGAAAACGATTCGGTTTGTGTTGATGAAATTAAAATCGGCGACAACGACAATCTTGCTGCTTTATCAGCTATTTTGTGGAGCGCCGATCTTTTGATTCTTTTCAGCGATATTGACGGTGTCTATACCAAGAATCCTAAGGAACACCAGGATGCGGAACTCATAGAAGAAGTGCGGGACCTGGCGGCCTTAAAGTCTTCCATCTCCATGGGCAGCACCAACAGTTTCGGAACTGGCGGTATCGTAACAAAACTGGAAGCCGCCGAAAAAGTTCTTTCTTACGGCATTCCCATGATACTTGCCCATGGGGGCAAAAGCCGGGTATTGGAAGCTCTTCGCAGCGGTACCCAGCGGGGAACCGCCTTTATTCCGCCGGGAGGCAAACCGTGAAATATACAATTACCTGTATTGGCAGCGGCAATATGGGCGGTGCGCTGATGAAGGCCGCCGCCCGGATGATCGGAGGGGCCGCTATTGGCGTCACTGACGCGGATACAACTAAGGCAGCGGCCTTTGCTGCCGAGCTGGGCGGCGGCGCCCTGGCGGCGAACAAGGAGGCCGCAGCGGAAGGCCGTTTTGTGCTCCTCGCGGTAAAGCCCCAGGTGGCGCCTGCGGTGCTGGCGGAGATCGCCCCCGTACTGGCCCAGCGGATCCAGGAAGGAAGAGCTGCGGTGCTGGTTTCCATCGTAGCGGGGCTTTCCATTGCGGCAATGCGGAAGCACCTCGGTGAAGCGGGCTGCTTGCAAAACCAACCGATAATAAGGCTTATGCCCAACACACCAGCCTTGGTTGCCAAGGGGATGATTGCCCTGGCTTCATCAGCGGATGTGAAAGCCACGGATGTGGCAGAGCTTGAGCATATTTTAGGCGAAGCGGGCATTATCGATCGAATAGAAGAGAAATATATGGATGCCGTGACCGCCCTGTCCGGGTCGGGGCCTGCCTTTGTGTACCTTTTTATTGAATCCCTAGCCGATGCGGGGGTACGGGCCGGCTTAAGCCGTGACAAGGCTCTGCGCTATGCGGCCCGGACCGTTTTGGGTTCCGCCGCCATGGTGGAAGAAACGGGCCAGCATCCTGGGGTGCTCAAAGATGCGGTGACCTCTCCTGCGGGAACGACCATTGCGGGCATTGCAGCCCTGGAGGAACGGGCCTTCCGGGGCACGGTAATGGCTGCCGTGGATGCGGCGTACCGGCGGGCAAAGGAACTCGGATAGCCCTTGGATCTTCATCAATAGTAGCTTATCCTGTATTCTCCGATAGTCTTAAAGCCAAGCTTTTCGTAGACCTTTATAGCGGACTGGTTTCTTTTTTTTACAAAAAGGCTCACCGCGGCGCCGGTTTGCTGTATCCGTTCCACCAGGGCTGCCACTACATAGGTTCCAATACCCAAGCCGCGCAGGTCGGGCCGAACATAGACCCCGCCAATCTGCCTATATCTGTAGGACGCTGCGTTGGTATTAGCCTTGGCGGCAGGAAGCCCCTGGTACTCTCCATAGACAAGCAGTTCTTCTCGTAAAATTCGCTCGACCCCCTGCCGGCAGTGTTTTTCGCTGAAACTGCCATGGGAAGGTATAACCTCTTCCTGTTCATAGGCGGCCTGCAATTGGTAGAGTGCTTCCAGAGTAGGATTAACTACGAGTTCTAGTCCATCCGGTTTTAGCGGCAGGCGGACTGTTTCGGTGAGGTTCATGAGATAATAATCAAAAGAGTCGCGCATGCTGTAGCCGCTGGATTTCAGGGCTCGTTCAGCGATCCGCACATCCTCAGTAAGACCCTGTACCGAATATATTTTTTTAAAGAATTGCTGTTTTAGCATTCTGCATATTATTTTTTCTGCTCTTTCGCTGCTGCAGCCATGAAAGAATGGGTGGAGTATGGCGCCTGAGCGGAATACAAAGCTTTGGATTGTATTGTCTGCATTTTGACAGATAAGGAGTTCTCCGGGTGGGGCTCCTGTCTGGGTATAGGTAATAAAACGGCTTGCTGCGGCCACAAGAAAGGGTTCATGGACTCTTAAGAAAGTTTCGATAGCTCCCAGGTCCCTATTGTTCGCTTTGTGCCACCGGCACGCTTCTGTATATTGTTCGGTGCTAGCCGGTAAGAGCTCCCTGTCTTGCATGATGGACTATCTTGTATTCCCTTTGAGCGCAAAAGGGAGTCTTCCCTGCATGGGTATCCTTCCGAGCAGGGCCGAAAAGGTGGCGATAAAGGATTCCTGAGAATAGCTGTACACCGCAATGCTGCTGGAACTCCAGGGAACACGCTGGAGGTGGACCGGAGAAAGGGCGGAAATAACAATTATCTTTTTCCCCGAATAACGGATGCTCTGCAGGAGATCTACGCCATAACTGTTGGCGAGGCAAAATATAATGGTGTCGGCAGATTTTGCCATGGACATAAAATTGATCTTATCGGTTTGGGAGCTTGCATCAGAATAGGGATATTTGAAACGCTGTGCATCAGGATAAGCCCGCAGCCCGATGGTTAAAAAATCTTCAAAGGGAGAGGCAAGGAGCACTTTGCCTGCTTGGGTAGGATTGAGGGGTGCCGGGTTAGTTCCAGAGACGAGGGTTACACTGCGGGCCGCCAGATCCAGGAAAAAGGCTTTGCCCTGGGGATCGGGAATCCGTTTTTTTATTTCATCAGTCTGAGGATAAAGGGGCGGGGCAGCGCTGCGGCGAAGGTAATCGAGCTTAAGAATGAGTATTCTCCGGGCTGCATCCCGTACCCTGGAACGAAATTTTGGATCCCTTTTCATGGCTTCTAAAAGGTTGTTCCACACCGGGTCAGAAAGATTGGGGGTCTTGGACATCATAATGATATCGTTTCCCGCTTCCAGGGCTTTCTGAGCTGCCCGGGATAGACTGCCTGCGGAAGTAGTTACCCCGTTCATCAATAGGTCATCCGTAATAACAAGCCCAGTAAAACCGATGGTATCTCTCAGTATGGTAGTGATGAACCAAGGGCTGATTGAGGCTGGTTCATTCCCTCCTTTGGTGAGCGGAAATGCCAGGTGACCAGTCATGATGGCGGGGATTCCCTCTTTACTGAGCATCCGGTACGGAAGCAGTTCCCGGTTCCAGAGGGTCGCAAAGGGAATAAAAATTTCGGGAAGCACCCCATGGGAATCGAGTTCCGTATCGCCATGGCCCGGATAATGTTTTGCTGTTGGGATGATACCTGCCTTTTCCTGTCCCTTGGCAAAGGCGATGCCGAGAATACCTGCTGCAACTGGATCATCACTGAAGGCTCGGGGGCCGATGAGTACGGATTGCTGGTTTGTAAAGAGATCAACCGAGGGGGCAAAATTCATGTTGATGCCCAGGGCAGCCAGTTCCCTGCCTATATAATAGCCCGCCATATAGGCGTCCCGGGGAATACCGGAAGCCCCAATGGCCATATTACCCGGAGTTTCGCTCGTAAGGCCTTTTACATGGCGTATCCAGCCCCCTTCCTGGTCTGTCG
This sequence comes from Gracilinema caldarium, assembly GCF_029265695.1. Lineage (GTDB taxonomy): Bacteria > Spirochaetota > Spirochaetia > Treponematales > Breznakiellaceae > Gracilinema > Gracilinema caldarium_A. Next base: position 113,877 of record NZ_JAJUHW010000004.1, read on the forward strand.
CTACAAGGAGGGGGATTTTTTTTTCGCTTGTTAAAGCCGCCTTCTGGAGCTGCCCCACCGTGTTAGCGAGCCGGTAGGTATCTTCGGTATTCCAGCCGAATATTTTTATACCCCCAATACGGCGTTTCTGGATCCAGTCCATAATGGCCGGAGAAGGGTCAGCTCCTACCCAGCCCAGCATGAAGGTCTGGGCCAGGGCTTCTTCATCTGACATGCCTGCAAGGAGTTTTGCCGCCAGTTCATTCGGATTGCCGGGGCTGTAAAAATCCTCCGCCCGGGCGATGCTGCTGGCAGTATTGTATGAGAAAATAAAAATGAATAGGAGAAATATACCGTTTTTATATAATCCAGGCTTCACCTATATGCTTCACCCCTGATTTCATCAATATACTGGGATGCGCAATGGGCTGCAATAGCCCCCTCTCCGGCAGCCACCACAACCTGGCGGAAGGGACTGGACCGGACGTCTCCTGCGGCAAAAAGGCCCTTTATAGAGGTTTCCATGCGCTGATTGGTAATGATATAGCCTGCTTCATCCTTTTCTGCCTCAGGAACCAGGTCCGTCTGGGGAATGGAGCCGACAAAGATAAAGACCGCTTCTGTATCATCTTCGTACCGTTCGCCCGTATCGGTTCGTTCTAAGACTACCGAGCGGACCTTGGTGTCACCCTTAATTTCCACAATCCGGGTATTAAAGTGGACCTGGATATTTTTATTGTGGAGTACCCGGTCTGCAATTGCCTTTTGGGCCCGGAAACGATCTCGGCGATGGACCATGACGATCTGGCTCGAAAGGTTGGAAAGGTACTGGGCTTCGTCGCAGGCCGCGTCGCCGCCGCCGACCACATACATTTTTTTGCCCTTAAAAAATGGACCGTCGCAGGTGCCGCAGTAGGAAACGCCGCGGCCCTGGAACTCCATCTCGCCGGGGACTTCCAAGTGCCGGTGCTTGGCTCCCGTGGCGAGGATAACTGCCGGTGCGGTCATGGTATCCCCGGAGCCCAGGTGGGCGGTAAATAGGTTGTGTTCTTTAGTGAGTTTGGTTACCGTATCGTTGACAAATTCGGCGCCGAATTTCTCCGCCTGCCGGTGCATGTCCTGGGCAAACTCAAAGCCGCTTTTTGGTTCAATATATCCGGGATAGTTTTCCAGGTGGTCGATGAGTAGAGCCTGTCCGCCGGGGGCTATCTCTTCGATCATAACAGTTTTTAAGTTCGCTCGAGCGCCGTATTGTGCTGCGGTAAGGCCTGCGGCGCCTGCTCCGATTATAATTAAATCTACTTCACGATTCATTTGTAATATCTCCTATATATGAAAAATACTATAAACGCCAGGCTCTGTCAATTACCTTAAAATCTGCGATTTGGCGCGGCGGCTGCAATGCAACTGAAAATGATTATACAGTAATTTTACTTTTTGGAGAATAATGGTATACTGTTCTTTATGAATATACGCGCTAAACTGGTCTTGCTTGTATTGGGAATGGTAGTGCTCATTTCCGGTGCATCTTCGGTGTATTTTATTATGCAGGCTCCGCTTGTTCAGATTGATAAGGAGCGGAAGGTCCTTGATAACCTGGCTCTTGCAATAATGGGGCTGCGAACCGAAATTAACCGGCTCGATTCGGCCATGTTTATGTCTGAACGTCCTAAGTTTTATGCAGCCCGAGTCAAATTTGGGGAGGCCTTTAAATACCTGCAGCAGATTTCATATCTTAGAAAGACGGATAAAACCCTCGCAGAAGCCCTTGATGTAATCGAACGTTTACAGAAGCTAAATGATGATAACCTTTCTAATGTGGTTGATATGTATGAGGAACTATACAAGAATGCCCAAACTTTGTTTACGTTCCCAGATCAAATCGTGTTCCGGCGTTTTTATGACGGGACCGCAATTATCAATAATAACACTCATGACATTCAGATAGCATTGTTTAACTTAAGCCGCTTTGATTCTTTTGTGAATATTCTGAATGACAGCCTTGAGTCTTCTCTTAATGTCATAACCGAACAGGGAGAGGTCATTGACGCCCGAATTAAACAGATTCAGCAGCAGTCGGTTATAGTCGCCCTATCCATTATCGTAGTGCTTATTGTTATTATTGCCCTCTTTTCGCTCATTTTTGCAAACACAATCGCAAAATCGGTCATTAAAATTGCAGATGGTATTCGGTCTCTTGCGGAAGGGGACCTTTCGGTTTCATTTTCGATAAAAACGAAAGATGAGATTGGAAGGCTCGCCCGGCAAATGAATGATTTCATCCATTCTTTGGATGAAGCTTTGCTTGGTATTAAGGATGCGGCGGATCGAAATAACCAGGTAAAGAACCAATTGCTCGATTCAAGCGAACGCACCAATCATACGCTGCAAGAGATGGAACTTGCAGTTCAAAATGTGGAAGAGCAGGCTCGGCTTCTGGAGCAGCGGATTGCCGAAACACGCAGCATAGTCGGCGATATGACCGGCGGTGTTGGCCAGCTCGATGCCCGCTTATCGGATCAGATAGCCATGGTCGAAGAATCGACCGCTTCCATTACTCAAATGCTTGCAACCATTGGCAATATGGCTCGTCTTGCGGAACAGGACAAGAAACTGGCCGATACACTGGTCAAAATATCCGATGACGGCAAGGAAGTATTCTCCGCTGCCTTTGAACGGGTCGAGGCTATTACTGAACAGGTTGATAAAATTGAGGAAATGATAGAAATCATCAACAATATCGCCGGCCAGACGAACCTGCTTGCCATGAATGCGGCAATAGAAGCAGCCCATGCAGGGGAAGCTGGTAAGGGTTTTGCGGTTGTAGCCGATGAGATTAGGAAACTTGCGGAAGCTTCCCAGGAAGGCTCTAAAGAAATAGCGGGTTCTGTTCGCGGTATTGTGGAAGCCATAGAGAGTGCTAAGGCGGGCAGCGCTGACACGAATAAGGCCTTTGCCGAAATAGAAGAAAAAATAAAAGAAGTATCCCGTTCTGTTTCGGAAATCAGCAACAGTCTTGCGGAGACGAACGAAGGGGGCCGTCAGATACTTACCGCCATGACAAGTCTGCGGGAACTTTCTGCTTCTATTAACCAGGAATCCCGGAACATGGCTCAAAATACCCGATCTATAGAAGCCACCATGGAACAGCTTGATCAGGTAAGTGAGAGCCTCCGTTCCGCCATGGCATCCATGGCGCAAAAAAATAACGACATGTCTCAGGTTGCGGAACTCACGATTTCTCTGGCCCACCAGCTTGCTGCAATTGGCAAGGATTTGGAAGCCCGAATCGCCCATTTCAAGACCACCTGCGAACAGTCAGGGGGTGAAATATCTCAAGGCGGTGTCTGCGTAGACCAAGACCATCAACAGGCTGTATCTAATTCAACATCGGATACGCTAGTTTCAGGCAATTTAGAAGCGACAGCTAGGCTTTTGGATAACTGATCTAATTTTAAAAGTCGGTCACTATTTTTTTGCGTTATGAACGTGGCTTATACAGAAAAAAAAGAGGCTGTCCGTGTTTCGGACAGCTCCATTAATTAGAAAATAACCGGCCGGCCGCTTTCCGCACTTTGGTAGAGGGCATCGAGTATTTTCATGATGAGTAGGCCTTCTTTTCCATCTGCTTCATGGGGTGTTCCAGCAATTATAGAATCGATAAAATGAGACATGGCAGTGATTGGTTTTGGATTTCCTGCAGCCCAACTAGAGGCCGCATGGTATTTTTCGTCCCATTGGTATCCTAGATGTTCTGTAAAGAATTCCGCTTCGAATTCGTATCCCTCACCAATGTTGCGGTGAATTAGACCGCCACGGCTCCCGAGTATACGGGTTTCCATCAATTCATTTTCTTTTATATTCCCCGCCCAGGAAGCTTCCATACTTAAAGAGGCCCCATTTTTAAAACGAATAAAACCAGCAGCTAAATCTTCCACTGAATAAGTTTTATGTTCCCTTTGGGCAATCTCAGTTGCAATTGGTGCATAGGTTGTTCCGGTGACATAATCCACCTCTGGGTAACCCATAAACCAAAGAGCCAAGTCGAGCCGATGAACTCCTAAATCGATGAGCGGGCCCCCTCCTGCAAGTTCCTTGTTTCCAAACCAGCCACCAAATCCGGGCATACCCCGCCGCCTCAACCAAATAGATCTGCCATAGTATGCTTGTCCTAAGTCGCCCTGATCGATTCGAGCTTTTAAAGCCCGAGCAGGCATGGTAAAACGGTAAGAGAAGTTAATCATTAAACGTCTCTCTGTTTTTAAGGCTGTCTCAAGCATAGTCTGGCCTTCTGCTGCATTCATGGCCATAGGTTTTTCACAAAGTACATGAGCTCCCTTTTCGAGGGCCCGGTTCGTTAAATCTTTGTGAAATTTATTTGGTGTTGCCACCGATATTACCTGGCATAACCCGCTATCAATGAGGGCTTCAGCGCTTGTAAAACGGTTAGGAATTCCATATTGATCACCAACGGCATCAAGTTTGGCTTTGTCAGTATCTGCAATAGCAATAACCGTGCAGTTTGGATTGCTTCGGTACCCTTCTATATGATGTTTTCCAATTCCAAGTCCAATGACTCCTACGGTAAGTTTCATTGTATATCCTCCAGATTTTGAACGATTCCTGCTTGTCCGAACTCAGCAGGCGGTTCAGGCAGTGGTTCTAAGGCAGGGCTGTTGGGGCACCGATCTTGTATTTTTACCCGCTCTGCAGCCCAATATCCTGCATTAACTAATATCTTTTGTACCGCGGTATTGTAATATGTGGGATAAGATTCATGTCCGGGGCGAAAATAAAAAATTCGGCCTGCTCCACGATTCCAACAACAACCGGATCGGAAAACCTCGCCGCCCTGGAACCAGCTGACAAAAACAAGCTCATCCGGTACGGGAATTTCAAAGCGTTCACCATACATCTCCTCATGGGGAATTTCGAAATAGCCCCCTTCATTCACAGGTAAGTCTTGGGCTATAGGATGGCTTGGCTCGATTACCCATATACGTTCCTTTTCTGCGGCCTCTCTCCATTTAAGGGAGCAGGTTGTTCCCATGAGGGACCTGAAGATTTTAGAATAATGGCCTGAATGCAGTACCACGAGTCCCATGCCTTCAAGAACTCGCTGCTTAACCCGTTCCACAATCTCGTTTTGAACCTTGTCATGGGCAATGTGTCCCCACCAGTAGAGAACTTGAGTGTTTTCTAAAAGTTCTTTACTTAAACCATGCTCTGGCTGGTCCAAAGTTGCGGTACTTACAGAAAAATTTCCTGTTTTTTCAAGAGCTTCTGCAATTACCTGGTGTATACCCTTAGGGTATATTTTCCGTATCGCTTCGTGTTCTTGTTCATGGATAAACTCGTTCCAAATGACCGCACGTATTGGTGTTCCCATAATGTTGCTCCTTGGGAATAACTATAACAAGATCACCTTTTTGTTGAATGAGTTTCTCTTATATAATGCTTGTTATAATCTTTGAAGCATAGTAAAAATCTTAGATTATGAAAGTTGAGTCAGATCTAAAAACACTTTCATCACTGCTGTTACGATGTAAACAGGGCGTGCTTTCCGGAGATATACCTGTGATGATACCTCTGGGACAAGCGAGACCGCGGCCTCCTGAATTTGGCCAGTTTCATTTGCAAGCAGAGCTGTTTTTCCAAGTATCTGGAGCAACCCTATTTCAATTTCCTTCTTCGGAATATCTTTTAAAGCCCAATGAAATACTGATCGTTCCTCCATTAGTGACTCATTTTGAAAAAGTTCGAGGCCCAGATGATGAATTTCAGAATTTGGTTGCCTATGCAGGGAAACGATCCTGTTCGGTTCATATTGCCAAAGCTGGATTGGATAAACGGCCAGCCATCGAGTTTATTCAACGGAGAAACCCTTCCTATGCGGGCCATATTGCCGAATACCTTTCTGATGCGACTGTCCTTCAAGAAGATCTATATCCTGTTACTGTAGAACAAGATGCAGCTGAACCAATAAGGCTCCTTGTCGCTACGGCACTCGCTCACTTTTTACTTGCCTTGCAGATAAGGACAGAGTCGATACCGCCATCAGTTTCATCCCCTTGGCAGGAAGAAAGTGGAGGTTCATCATTAGTCCATGAAGCCCGTGAACGGGTTCTGGCGGCATATTCTGACAGGGCCCTTTCAGTTCAATTACTCGCTGAATGGCTGAGATGTTCTGCAGATTACTTAAGCCACATATACAAAACTCAAACAGGAGAAAGTCTTACTGCTTTTATCAATCGAGTCAGACTTGAACGGGCTGCAGAACTCTTAAACGAGACAGGTTTGTCGGTCAAAGAAATCAGTTGGGCTTGTGGATTTTCTGAGGAAAGTTACTTTATAAAAAAATTCAGCACCTATTTCGGACTCACTCCTAGCCAGTACCGCCGCACTGGACGAGACCTTTTACCGTCTCCGGGAAGTTTTTCCTGATAGGCTAAGCCCAAGACCAAGCAGCGCAGCAGCCCCGCCACCAATCATTAAGTAGACGCTCTGCTGTTCAACCTTGGTGGTACCGGTAAAGACCTTTGTAATTTTGTTTTTAAGGGACTGTTGGGCGGAATAATATTCATAGCCGCCATAGGCCCCCACTGCAATACCCGCCACTAGTAAAATTAATCCGATCGTTCGTTTCATGGATGCTCCTTTTAATCGACCCAGCGGACCTTGTCCGGGGCCCATTCATTCATATATATTCTCGCAAATCTTCCAGAATGCGCAACCCCCGGATTTTCAGGAAAATAGGTTTTTCTAAAAAACCAGACCACATCGGCCATGTCATCTGCGGAATTAGCCGTAGCATACCGAAAATATATCTTTTTATTATTCAGGATTTCGATTACTTCGGGATTTTCAACAAGCTGCGGGTCGGTAAGACGACGAATTTCTGAACGGAGTCCGCCGTAGCGGGCATTGCCAACGGTGAGCAGCCGCAGGTGTTTATGGTCATCCATCCAGTAAATTTCATAGACTCCCCCTACCGCAGGAACAGAGGTCGCTATGGTCCATCGGTCCGCACTTATCAATTTGGACCAATGAATCGAAAAAAAAACGTCTTTGCCCCGTTTCCGTGCGGTAATACCAGAATCCATGGCCACAGCATAGCACAGGGCAGTTACTTTTTCCATACATAGATACAACGTATTTGTATAAAGAATCATACATTTTTTTATCTCATCGTAATATACTGGACTTTAATATTTTATAAGTTATTGTATAGCAAATAGATATTAAATTTTGTTTGTTGATGAATAGGCTTGGCATGGTTCTTGCATAATATTCTGTAGAGTGAAAGCTCTGGAGGATGTTATGGCCAAGAAGAAGGACAATTTTAATACCGACGATGTGCTTAAGACCTACTTTGACCAGATAAAGGCAGCTCCCCTTCTCACCTTTGAAGAAGAATTGGAACTTTCGCGCAAGATCATGGAGGGCGACGAAAGCGCCCGGCAGCGGCTTATAGAATCCAATCTGCGGCTTGTGGTGAAAATTGCCAAGGCCTATATGTCTCACGATGTATCTTTGCTTGACCTGATACAAGAGGGGAACCTCGGGCTTATCCATGCTGCACAGAAATATGATTTTAACAAGCATGTGCGGTTTTCTACCTATGCAAGCTGGTGGATTAAACAGGCTATAACCCGGTCTCTGGCTAATAAACGCCGAACTATTCGGCTGCCCCACCGCAAGGAAGAGGCGCTCAAAAAAATCCAAAAGGCTTACAATACCCTTTCCCAGCTTTACATGCGCCGGCCGACAACGGATGAAATAGCTGCCGAAATAGGCCTTCCCCTGGAAGAAGTAGAGTATATCATGAATATCGCTAATGGTATGGTGTCCCTCGATGCGGATACCGGAGAGGATGACAGCACCACTCTCATCGATATGTGCGAAGACTACACCTACAGTCCTGATATGGAGTTTATCCGCAATTCGGTTCGGGAAGATACCCTTAAATTTCTTGAACGGCTCATGGAGCGGGAGAAAAAAATATTGATGTACCGGTTTCAGTTTTTTGGGGGCGAACGGTTTACCTTAAAGGAAATCGGTGACGAAATGGGTATTTCTCCCGAAACGGTCAGGCAAATTGAAATGCGGGCCATCAAAAAGTTTAAGGAAGAAGCTGCGGACCTTAAGGAATATGTATATCTATAAGGTAGGCTCTCAGTCTTGACCAAGGGCTTTCCAGACAGTACAGTGTAAATAGTGGCTAAGGAAAAACGAAGAACAACTGGCGTTAAAGGATCTAAACGAAAGAAAAAGCTAGGATTTAACGATTCTGTACGAGCGGTGCTTGTGAGCTCCCTGCTCATAGGGGCTGCGGTCTTTCTTACCGTTGCTTTGATCATATTTTTTCCGCCAGCTAGTGAGCAGGCTGATACTTTAAAAAATCCCGTTGCTGATACTAATACGCAAAATCAAAGTACTGCTGAGCCAGTAAAGGACTCCCAAACGGGGGGCATAGAAGATTCTGAGCGTACGAGCCGTGCACCTCAGGATTCTCCTACAACACCATCTCGGACTCTTAAACCTGCGGAGTCTAAGCCCATATCAACAGCAAAACCGGTGTCTCCGAAGGATCTCCCGCTTCCCAACAGGACCAATGGTAGCGCTAAAACAATTGCTGTTTCAGCGCCGATAGAACGTCCGCCCCAGCCAGTGCCACGAAAAAAGGGGTATCTTGCCATTGTACTAGACGATGCAGGAAATAACCTCAGGGAACTAGAGCCATTTTTGCAATTTCCCGGTCCCCTCACTATTGCGGTCCTCCCTGGTTTGCCCTATTCGGCCGAAGCAGCGAAAAGGATCCGCGCGGCTGGCAAGGAAGTAATACTGCATCAACCTATGGAAGCTATCGGGGGGCAAAATCCAGGACCAGGGGCAATTTATTCAGGGATGAACAAGGAAGAAATAGAAAGGGTTTTAAAGACCAATCTCGCCCAGGTTGGCCCTGTGGTAGGGATGAATAACCATCAGGGGTCTAAAATTACCTCTGACGATAAAATCATGGAAATAGTGCTCGCTTTTTGTAAGCGAAATAGTATATATTATTTAGATTCAAGGACTACCGCAGAAACGGTGGTCCCCGCTGTTGCAGAACGGATGGGAATACGAATCGGGGAGCGCGATGTGTTCGTAGATAACATTCAGGAAAAGGCCGCCATGATACGTTTTATGGAAGAGGGGCTTCAGAAGGCAGAAAAGAAAGGGGCCGCAATTGTAATAGGACATGTTTGGTCCAACGAACTGGTCGCTACCCTGCAGGAAATGTATCCGGAACTCATAGCACAGGGGTTTTCGCTAACCACCGTCTCACGGATTATGATGGGAACCTTTGAAGATGAAGGTTTTGGGGATTGAGTCATCCTGCGACGAATGCGCCGCAGCAGTGGTGGAGGATGGGAAAAAAATACTATCCAATGTGGTTGCCACCCAGATACCCTTTCATGAGATATACAACGGGGTAGTACCCGAAATTGCAAGCCGCATGCATACCGAGTGGATCAGCGGCGTGGTTAAAACGGCCCTCTCTGATGCGGGTTGCAGACCAGAGGACATAGATGCCGTTTCAGCTACAGCCCAGCCCGGGCTTCTGGGCTCCCTCTTAGTGGGTCTGAGTTTTGGCAAGGCCTTTGCCTATAGTCTGGATAAGCCCTTTATCGCTGTCGATCACATGCTAGCCCATCTCTACGCACCAATGCTTTCTGAACAGGTAGATTATCCCTTCCTTGGCCTCCTGGTATCCGGCGGGCACAGCATTATTTGCCGGGTGGATGACTTTGACTCCATAACAGTTCTAGGAACCACCATAGATGACGCGGTGGGAGAAGCTTTTGACAAGGTCGCTAAGTTTTACGGTTTTGGATATCCCGGCGGGGTATATATTGATAGGCATGCAAAACGGGGCGACAGCAATGCCTTTAAGTTCCCCATGCCGAACTTGTATAAGGGTGAACATCGGTACGACGTATCCTATTCGGGGCTGAAAACTGCGGTCATCAACCAGATTGAACAATTCAGGCAGCTTGATGAACAGGGGCAGCCTGCAGCCATGAGCCCTGAAAATATTGCAGCCTCTTTCCAAAAAACCGCTATTGACATATTGCTGCGGAGCCTGTATCGGGCGGTAGAAGATACGGGGCTCACCACCGTGGTAGCTGGGGGAGGAGTAGCTGCAAACTCCTACCTCAGGCACTGTCTTGTTGAACGACATGATCTCCGCTGCCTGTTTCCTCCCCTTGATTTATGCGGGGATAATGGGGCCATGGTGGCTGGTTTGGGTTATAAGTATCTGGATCGGGGAGATCGTTCGCCTTGGACGGTTACCGCTTCTGCTCGTGTTAAGGCCTTTAAGCGCCGCTATCCATAAGAGCGCGCAGGTCTTCGTTGTCTGGGTATAATCGGGGGCTTTCGGGTATCGGCTGGGAAGCAAGCCGTGCCGCAATTGCTAAAATGGCCTGTGAAAAGGGCGCGTTTTTTTGGAGCAAGAGGGCCGGTTTGCGGGATGCAACCGATAGGCTGACCACGGGGTCCCGCGGAATGTATCCGATGTATTCTACCTGCAGGTCCAGGTTCTTTTTTGCGATTTCCCTGAGTTTTATACCAACCGACAGGTCCTGGGGACCGCTGCCCATATTCAAAATGATACGGGTATACAATTTTTCTACCTGGGTTATGCCATTTTGCGCACCCTCGCCATATTGTTCACGCAGTTTTTGCCGAAGGACCGGATAGGTATTGGTGCTGCCTTCCATTTTTTGAGCGAAAAAAGAGGTTATAAGCTGCCGTTCTGCACTTTTGGGAGGAAAGGACCGAATGAGAGCACGGTAAAAAGCTGTTTTTAAGAATGAATAGGCATTCAAGATGGCGGTGCTTTCTCCCATGGTTACAATAAGACCGGAACTGCTGGTCAGAAAAAAATCGACCGTATTATAAGAAGAACCTGCACCGAGATCCATCAGTATATAGTCAGCGGGAAGACTCATAAGACTTTTAACTATTTTTTGCTTGGTAAAAAAATCCAGGTTTGCAGTACCTGGCAGCAGCGTGTCCCCCGGAATAAAGAAGAGCCGGGGAATTCCCGTATCTACCAGGAGGGCTTCCAGGTTGGTTTCAGTACGATACACGAGGTTCCCAATACCGGGATACCGGTTTTTTATACCCAACAGGGTATGGAGATTTGATGCCCCTAAATCGAGATCTACGAGCACCGTTGTTTTTCCGAGTTCCGAGAGGGCTATGGCGCAGTTTGCGGCAAACACGCTCTTGCCGACTCCTCCCTTACCCGAAGCAACTGGTAGAATTATAGCCATACTCTAAGTATGCAGTCTTAAGAGTATATGTGCAAGCAATGATCTAAACAGTCCGCAGGGGCTTTACATTTTTTTTGTATTCAGTTATAGTGTCCCATACTTTGTACGTATAGGATACTCCGGAAGGAAGGTTTGTTATGTCACGGACTTGCGATATCTGCGGAAAACACACGGTCACTGGAAATAAGGTCAGCCATGCCAAAAATCATAGCCGCCGTACCTGGAAACCCAACCTGGTTAAGGTAAAGACAGAAATTCAGGGTACTACCATTACGCTTAAGATGTGCACCCGCTGTCTTAAGAGCGACTATGTAACCAAAAAAGTGTAAGGTTTGCTGATTTCTGCACATTCTCGGCCCGCCATTTTACGGGACCGAAGCAAGAAAGGGATGTCCAAAAGCTGAGGGCATCCCTTTCTTATTCATAATTAAACACCTGCTGTCGTGCCGTGTCTCTCGCTTAATGGTTCAAGCATCAGACGTAATCCATCGTAAGCTGGGGCAACGTAGTTTTGGGAAAAACCCTGTTCAAGCAGGTATTCGAAAATTGCTGTGTGAAAATAATCATGGCACAGATGGGTAAGGTATGCTTGCCGGGGACGGACCAGGTTGATGATATCAAGTGCCTGGTCAAAGCTGAAATGGGTAGGGTGTGGAAGCTTTCGCAGGGCGCCGATGATAAGTATATCCAGCTGAGCGAGGAGTAAAAGTGTTTCTTTAGGAATCTGGCTCACATCGGTCAGGTAAGCGCAGCGGCGCCCTGCTTCCTCCACGAGCCACCCGAGAATATGTAAGCGACCGTGATATACTGGCAGGGGTGTAAACCTGAGGCCGCCTATAGATACCGAAGCCTCAGGATCCTCTGTGGTGTGCTGCTGCTTATGTTCCGGCCACTCAGGGTCTAAAATTGTTGGAATAATCCGTGGTTTTCCGCCTCCAATTTGGGTCTCCCTAAAAATATAACTAAACCGTTCCGTTAACTCATGTATGGTCGGCCGATTCCCGAATACGTTGAGCGGAGTATGAACGCTTAAAGGTCTGACATCATCTAATCCATGCAGGTGATCCGCATGGGCATGGGTTAGAAAAACTGCGTCCAAATGTTGTATTCCTGCCCGAATAGCCTGGAGGCGGAATTCGGGACCCGTATCTATTACACAACATTCACCGGTATTGCCTCTGATAAGAAGGGATGCGCGGTACCGTTGGTCTTTCGGATCCTGTGAATGGCACACTGGACAGGAACAACCGACCACTGGTATCCCATGGGATGTCCCGGTACCGAGGAATTCAACAACCATATCTCTTTTGTACCTAATCTGTGACAAGCGGTCAATGGAATGCCGCCTTGAGATAATGGCAAAGAGAGATTATTATGATTTTTATGGCAGATGCAGAGCTTGTAAGGGTCTTGGACTATATTCTTAATCGTTCCGATGCAAACAGCATCGAGGCTATTGCGGCAGCAGTGGTGCGCCGTAAGCGGGACCTTTCTTTATTCGGTTCTGCTGGACTTCCGGATCCCAAGCGGTGGGCTCAAAAGGTATCTTCTGAAATTAATATAAACGCAAGCCTCGAAGGAATCCGTAATACGGTCCGGAACATGGTATCAGAAATGCTCAAGCGGGAAGCTCCTGAACTGAGCGACGAGCAGAGGGAAGAACTGCTCAATGCGTGGGTTCCTGACCAGCGAGAGGCTAATAATGCAGCGGGGGCCTCAAAACAGCTCCCTTCGGATGTGCTTGCTACCATGGTTCATCAATTTATTGCATTTTCTACGGGAATTATGGCCCCAAAAGAAGATGCGGCCCTGCGTAAAGAACTTGGGGCCTGGCCCGAACGGTATTGGGAATCCTTTCCGCCGCTTATTCGTTCCCTGATTACTAATTATCTCAATGGTACTGTCAGTGAAGAAGAGTTTGCTTCTAAGTTGCGGACCGGTCTACAGATGGTGAGCAAATCATAAGGAGTATGTTACATGGAGCCCTCTGCAATATTATCTTTGCCTTTTACTGATTTTGAACGGGATACGGGACCGCTTTTAGATGCACAAATCCGCTGGGTTTCCGAATATAGAGGGATGGATTTGTTCCAAGAATTTCCGGTGGCTGTTATGGCCTTTAACCGGCACCGGCAAATTGTGTTTTATAATGAAAAGGCAAAGTCATTTTTGCCTGATGCCTCGATGAATCCCTATGGCCTGCGACCGGGAGAAGCCTTTGCCTGTATTCATGCACGGGAGACCGAAGGGGGCTGCGGTACCGCTGCGTTCTGCCGCTATTGCGGAGCTGCCCGAAGTATTGCCAGCGCACTCTCCGGTGCATTGAACCTGCAGGAATGCAAAATTGACAGGACCGTCAGTGATCGGTATTCTCAATTGGATCTTCTGGTATGGACCAAACCGTTTCATACCCATGATCAAGTCTTTATTTTGGCTGCACTGGTTGATGTATCCGCTGAACAGCGCAGGGATACTTTTGAACGCATTTTTCTGCATGACATCCTTAATACCGCCACATCAATACATTCGATTCTGTATTTAATTGACGATACAGAAAATTCTGTCCGCCAATATCTGGACCTTGCAAAGCGGGCAGTGGATCAACTGACCGAAGAAATAGAAACCCACCGAAGTATCTGGGATGCAGAACAGGGATCTCTTAGGGTAAATGCCTCTGTGGTAGATGTTTCGGATCTGCTGCAGCATGTGAGTTCTCTGTACAGCCGTATGGCGGAAGAACGGGGAATTCTTGTTGAAACCCATGTTTGTGGTTCAAAAAAGATTATTAGTGATGTGGTCCTGCTCAAACGGGTTTTGTCTAATCTGGTAAAGAACGCAATAGAAGCCTGCCATCCCGGTGATACGGTAATTCTGGTATGCAGGGATTTAGGCGAATCTATAGAAATAGAAGTAAAGAACCCCGCCGTTATAAGTGAAGAGGTTCAGTCGAACCTTTTTAAGCGCGCCTATTCAACAAAAGCCCGTGGACGGGGCTGGGGAACCTATGCAGCCCGTCTTTTTATAGAAGAGTATTTAGGCGGTCGTATTGGATTTACGAGCTCCGCCGAATCAGGAACGAGCTTTACCATAAGTCTGCCCGACGATCCTATTTTTCCACCTGGGAAAAACTCTTAATGTGCTCAATTTCGTCCCGGATAGCCGCAGCTTGTTCAAATTCTAGCCGCTTTGCATGTTCAAGCATTTCTGCCTCCAAGGCTTTAATAAGCTGCTGTCTCTGGGCGGGTATAAGCACATTATAAGATTTTTCCAAAACTTCCACGGAAGTAACCGCTGCGGCTTTTTCTTCCTCCTGGTGCCGTATCAGTATGTCAGCAATAGCCTTCTTGACTGTGGCGGGGGTGATGCCATGGGCTTCATTGTAGGCCATTTGAATGCTGCGGCGCCGCTCTGTTTCAGCGATGGCTTGCTTCATGGCGTCGCTCATTCGGTCCGCATACATAATAACCTTGCCTGCCGCATTTCGGGCTGCCCTGCCTATTATCTGAATAAGACTGGTAACGGACCGTAAGAAGCCGATTTTATCCGCATCCAGAATGGCAATAAAGGAAACCTCAGGCAGGTCTATACCTTCCCGTAAAAGGTTAATCCCCACCAGTACATCAAAGTCTCCCTGTCTGAGCTGTGTAAGGATTTCTACCCTTTCAATCGTTTCTACTTCGCTGTGGATATAGCGGACCCGAAGCCCCAGTCCTGTGAGATAATCGGTGAGGTCCTCGGCCATTTTTTTGGTAAGGGTTAATACCAGAGACCGCTCTTCCTTGGCAATGCGCTGTCTGATTTCTCCGTAAATATCTTCCATTTGGCCATCGCTGGGGCGTACTTCGATTTCCGGATCCAAAAGGCCGGTAGGCCGGATCACCTGTTCAACAACCCTCACGGACTGTTCTAGTTCGGTTGGTCCTGGAGTCGCGGATACAAAAATAGTAGCAGCTAACCGATCCACAAATTCATCATACCGCAAGGGACGGTTATCCAGGGCGGAAGGGAGCCTAAACCCGTAGTCCACCAGGCTTTGCTTTCTGGACCGGTCACCTGCATACATGGCTCCGATTTGGGGAAGGGTAACATGGCTTTCGTCTATAAAGGTAAGGTGATCTTTAGGAAAATAGTCGATAAGGGTGTCCGGTGGTTCACCGCTTGCCCGACCAGCTAAAGGAGCAGAATAGTTTTCTATGCCAGGACAGTAGCCCATTTCGGTGAGCATTTCTATGTCATATTCAACCCGGGTCTTGAGCCGTTCTGCCTCGAGCAGTTTTCCGGTTTGCTGTAAAAACTCATAGCGTTCCGCTAGCTCATTTTTTATTTTTTCTAGCGCCTGGTCTATCATATCCTGGGGCATGACAAACTGCTTGGCAGGATATATCAGAGCCCGATCTAAATCTTCCAAAACCTTACCCGAAATAGGATCGAAACGGCGGATCCGGCTTACCATGTCCCAATCCAGTTCTATCCGGTATGCTTCTTCCAGGTACGCGGGGTAAATCTCTAGTGTATCGCCTCGCCTGCGGAAACAGCCCCGGTCCAGCACCGCATCGTTCCGTTCGTATTGAAGTTCTACAAAACGACGCATCAGGGCATTCGTATCGATGGTTTCTCCCACCGCCACAGTGGCGGTCATTTTTCGGTACACTTCTGGGGTTGCAAGACCGTAGATACAGGACACGGTGGCAACGATGATCACATCCTGCCGTTCCATAAGGCTCCTCGTGGCGGAAAGTCGCATACGCTCTATTTCATCGTTAATTGACGCATCTTTTTCTATATATAGATCCCGGCTCGCTACATAGGCTTCGGGTTGATAATAATCGTAATAGGATACAAAATATTCAACCGCGTTATCTGGAAAAAAGCTCTTGAATTCCCGGTACAATTGGGCTGCCAAGGTTTTGTTATGGCTTATCACCAGGGTCGGTTTCTGGACCTGCTCAATAATTTTGGCCATGGTAAATGTTTTGCCAGAACCGGTGACACCCTTAAGTGTCTGGTATTTGTCTCCCGATCGGACACCGGCTGCCAGGGCGTCTATTGCTTGTCCCTGGTCTCCTGCTGGTTCATAGGGCGCTACGACATGGAATGGACGCATAAGTCCAGTATGGAACGGCTCTTCTTTTTTTTCAAGAGGGACTTAACAGATGTGTAGATTATAGAGGATTTTATATATTTCTTTGTCAGCGATCTAGCAGGCTTAAAAAAAAAAATTACAAAAAAAAATAATATTTTTTTTAAAATGCAGTATATTTTAAATATGATTACTAAAATAGTAATCTTTATTACTATAACTGTTATGGTACTTGGAACTTTATTCCTGGGTCTTAGGAAGGAGTCGAACGTTATGATTCAAAAACAGGCAAATGCTGACAATATCTGTGTGGTTCCCGATGAGGTTCTCCGTAAAACCTTGAGTTCCGAGCAGTATGCGGTTGCTGTAAAGGGCGGTACCGAACGGCCCTTTGCAAATGCCTACTGGAATAACCATGCAGAAGGTATTTATGTAGACGTCATTGACGGGACACCTCTTTTCTCATCCCAATCAAAATATGATTCCGGAACGGGTTGGCCCAGTTTTTGGGAACCCTTAGATAAGAACGCTTTGGAACTACTGGAAGACCGTTCCTTTGGTATGATCCGGGTGGAAGTCCGGTCAAAATCCTCGGGGGCTCATTTGGGCCATGTTTTTACCGATGGTCCTGAACCTACAGGGCTTCGGTATTGTATGAACTCCGCCGCGCTGCGTTTTATCCCAAAAGAAGAACTGGAAGCTGCGGGGCTGGGGCGGTTTAAGAATATGTTTGAAAAATAGGTACTAAAAAACAGAAAATTTAAAAATGGCACGTTATAATAATTGATTAAAATAGTAATATATAATTGCGTATTGGGCTGGGGCTTGTGGTTGATGAATAGGGGGCGAGATGAAAAAGGTAAATTTGTTTTTTGTATTGTTTGTTCTGGGAACTATAACAATGTATTCTGCACCACTTACCGTATCTTGGGCTGAAGGTTCTGTCATGATCCGGACCGGAACTACATGGAAAGAGCTTGATGTGGGATCTGTCGTAGAAAGTTCAGAACAGGTCCAACTTAAACCCAATAGTTTTGTCGAATTTTCCTATTCAGGGGGTAAGCTCGTACTCAGCGCAGAGGGAACCTATGTGCTGGATAAAATCCTGGCGAATGCGGTTAAACAACAGGCTGCTCGTTCTTCAATGCTTTCCAAAATTGGCAAGTTAGTAGCGAACGAAGTACCCCTATCTACCACGGTTGCAGGCGTCCGAGGCAGTGAGCAGGATAGATCGAGCAGCATGAATTGGATTGTGGATGAGGAGCTCGATACTGCTGGTACCGATCCGGCATCCAATGCCTATGAATTACTGCGTGGGGGCTCTTATTTAGAAGCTGCGGCGTCCTTTGAGCAACTCATTCCTAATGCATCGGCTGAAAGAAGAGTGGAATATCAATATACACAGGCCTGGTGCCTGGCTTCGGCTAATGACCTCGTTGCTTCCATTAAATTGCTTCGATCTATGTCCAGCGCAGGTCCATTCGCCATTCCTCGGGCACTACTCTTGGCACGGCTCAATCTAGATACCGGAGCCATCGGGGATGCGGTGAGGGTACTGGAATCGGTGCGCCTATCCCCTGAATTGCAAAATGATGACCGTCTTCTGGTACAGAATATGTTACAGGAAGCGAAAACCCTGCAGGGTAGGTAGACAGGAGGTTGCTATGGTTAAACATATGCTGATAATAGGTTCAGTGTTAATTTTGATAGCCTGCCCCTTGCCGATTTCTGAGGAGACCGTTTCCCGAGCCCGGGACACTACTGCCCCGATCATTACGGTACTATCTCCAGCCGAATATGCCTCCTTTTCCCGGCTCCTCGTTATATCCGGAACCGTCTCCGACAACACCGATAATCAGCTCCCAGGTAAGGTTGCCAAGCTCACCTATGAAATTTTGTCTCATACCTCTCCGCAAGAGGCGGCTATTAAAAGTGATAATAGCTTTGCTATTAGTATTTCCAATGACCTTAAAGAGAATATCGTTGTTCTCCTTACAGCCATAGATTGGAAAGGTAATGCCGTGGAGTTTCGGCTTCCCCTTGTCTATGTGGGTAATGATATTCCATCATTTTCCACCACCGAGGGAAATCGCCATACAATTTTGCGATGGGATCCGGTCCCTGGGGTAATAACGTACCGATTATATTATGAGGCTTCATCTCAGACACCCAATCCTGCCACTTCTCCATATATTGATGGAGTTACTTCCCCCTATAATATGGAAAATCTTAGCAACACCAAACTATACAGCTTCCTGCTGGAAGGGACTGCGAGCGATGGAAAAAAGAATTATTCCGAAGTTAAACGGTCTATACCCCTTTCTCGGTTTGATCTCTTTCCATCGACCTATGCTTATTTTAACTCCATAGAAGTGAACTGGAAGACCTATGTTAGTATTAATCTTTATGAGGTATTTAGAGCTTCTAGTCCTGCTGGTCCATATATTTCGATCTCGGGTCCAATAACGGGAAATAAATACCGCGATTTTAACATCCAGCAAGGATCGACTTACTATTACCTTGTTAAGCCTGCACAGTATAGTACAGTCCAAAGCTGGTATGCAGAAGCTTCGCCAGACTCCTTCCCTGCACGAAACGATGCATATATCACAACATTAACCAATTCAAACTATCCTATAGATGCTGTGGTTTCTGGAGCTTATCTCTATGTGGCTGATAATTATTTTGGTCTTCGCATTTATTCTTTAGAAAACCGTGCATCGCCGGTTCTGGTTTCATCGGTAGCTAGTTCTGGGGGTATTTCAGCCCTGGCTGTTGCTGATAACTATGCTTATTTAGTGACCACAGGAAAGGCACTCGAAATAGTTGATATTTCCAATCCCCTGCTTCCTCAAAAAAGGGGTTCGGTTAAAGTGACCAATAACGCTGCATTCCAGGGTGAAGGGGTAGCAGTGCTTGGGAATTTAGTTTTTATAGCTGGTTTCCAGGATGGACTATATGTAATCGATGCAAGCGACAGGAATGCACCGGTGGTTCGGGTGGCAGGCACGGGCCAATCTACTATGAGCTATTGTTATACCGTGGCAGTACAGGATCGGGGAGGGACTCGGATTGTCTTTGCTGGTGGTCATAACGCATCCATCCTCTATACTGTAACTGGGTCTGACAGTATGCCGGTATTGACTCAACAGTCAAATGCCATTCCCTATGCGACGGGTGCTGTTTTTGTTGAAAATAACCTTTTTATTGCATCCAGTTGGAATGTGGCATCATATGACACAGCTGTGTTGAGTAATCCTGTATCATTAGGAATCGTGAGTCCGCTTATTGGTGTAGCAGGTACTAATAAGCTTGCCATCTCGGGCCGTCGGCTCTATGTGACACTGAATGGTTATGGTTTTGCTGATGTGGATATAGCAGTACCTGCAGATATGGTGGTAATGTCTCTCTACAATGTTCGGGGATCCCCAGCGGGAATTGCCGTTGCTAGTGGCTTTGGCTATGTGACTGCAGAGAATACGGGGGGGATATCTATCTTTGGCCTTGGGAATGTTAACACCATTAGTCTGAAAGCTTCCCTCTTTGAACTTACCGAGGGAGCCTCTTTGGTAGCCTATCGCAATGTACTCTTTGTTGGAGAACGGTATGAGACCGGCGGTTATTATGATTCTTACCCGGTGTTGTTTGATATAACTAATCCTCTAGCGGTGACAAAACGTGATCCTGTATCTCCTAACTATTCAAATTATGCCTTTGCTGCGGCTGGAAACTACATG
>NZ_JAJUHW010000084.1 GCF_029265695.1 Gracilinema caldarium
AATGACCCGTAAAAAGGTGTTAATTATCCTGTTCTCATTTATTCCAACCTTTTTTGGAACCTTTATCACCGGTTTTTTGCTCCGCTATGCAGGTTTTGAAACCCTGCCTCCCATGCTGCCCATCTTCTTAAGCTTCCTTGTCGCAGGGCTCGCATGGGCACAGTTCCGCTACGACCTTTTATCCTTTTCGAGCAGGGAAGTATCTGAGCGGATACTGCAGACCGTATACGATGCGGTCATCCTGTGTAATCTCGACGGTAGTATTATCGACTGCAATCTAAGCCGTTCAGGGCACAATTTTCAGGGTAAACCCATTTCGGATTTAATTCCCCAAGCAAACCCTCCCCTTATCTGGTTTCAGAAACACATACAGACAGGAGACGATCCCTTTGAAGACCTCTTTTGCTTTACCCCGGGCCGCACCGCACCTGCGCTTATGACTATTCGCCGGCTTTATGCAGGGCAAAGCCTTTTAGGTTACATGATTACTGCCCACGATCTCAGTGCAGAAAAAAATCTGACTATGGAAGTTGATCGGCGCCTCGCAGTTACGGCGAGTTTAAAATCGATAGAGGCAAATTTTGTCCGGGCTTTTCATGCTAGCCCCGCGGGTATGCTGATTATTGAACTGGGAACCCAGATTTTCCTGGACGTTAACCGTGCAGCCAGCGCAATCCTGCAAATACCGCCAAGTACCCTGGTTGGTTCAAAGCTCACCGAACTTGGGCTTGGTTTTGATGAACAAATGCTGCAGCTTTTTAAAAACACCCTCGGGGCAAACCAGTCCACTAGTACCCAGCAGGTGCTGATTACCCGAAAAAACGGCTCAAAACTGAACTGTCTTGTATCCGCTTCTCCCTTTACCTTTATGGAAAAAAAGGCCGCTCTGCTGATCCTTTTGGATATCACCGAAATTGAACAGCTTCGGGCTGAACTGGAACGGAGCCAAAAACTTGAGTCTATTGGTATATTGGCTGGCGGTATAGCCCATGACTTTAACAATATTATGACCGCTATATTGGGTAATATAAGCCTTGTAAAACTGGGCCTTTCTGAAACCGATGAAATGTATGAGGCAATCAGCAGGGCTGAAACCGCCTGTTTCAGGGCCCGGGACCTCTCGCGGCAGCTCTTAACCTTTGCGAAGGGGGGTGAACCCAGCCCTGAACCGACCGATGTGCCAAAATTGGTGCGGGAAGCCCTGCGGCTTTCTACTGCCGGCAGCGCGATTTCCGCCTCGGTCTCCATAGAAAATGATATCCCCTTTGCACATATCGACAGCGGACAGATTATTCAGTGTTTTAACAATATCATCTTAAATGCGGTACAAGCCATGCCCGCGGGAGGGAGTATCTCTATCCGAATACGGAAGGAAGTTTTTTCAGATCTAATGGACCAGGATAAGTATTTTCCCCTTATTCCCGCCCCGGGTGAATATGTGGTTGTTGAATTCAAGGATTCAGGCCCGGGAATCCCTGAAAATCTGCTGGATAAAATTTTCGATCCCTATGTTTCAACGAAACATGGAGGATCCGGGTTAGGTTTGGCTATAACCTATTCTATCTTAAAACGTCATGGCGGAGCCATCGCGGTCCAGTCCCGGGAAGGCATGGGGGCAATTTTCAGTATTTATCTTCCCCCCGCAAGCGAACAGATGCAGCAAGATTCGGTAAATACGGTGCAGTTTGCCAAGGGTAAAATCCTTGTAATGGACGACGAATACTCAGTTCGAATGGTGGTAGATAGGATGCTGCGCCGTCTTGGTTACGAACCTACCGTGACAAGCAACGGAGAGGCGGCGATAGAACAGTTCCAAAAAGCCCTGAATGAACAGCGGGCCTTTAGTGCGGTGATTCTGGACCTCACGGTCGTATCAGGGCTGGGCGGCATAGAAACGGCCCGCCGCATCAGGACAATCGATTCGACGGTCCCCATTTTTGTATCCTCAGGCTATGCGGATGCGCCGGTTATGTCCGAGTACCGGGC
>NZ_JAJUHW010000076.1 GCF_029265695.1 Gracilinema caldarium
CAAACTGGTCTATACTTATTTGTTCATTTAGATCAGCGCCTTCGGTAAGCTTGAGCAGCTGCTGCTTATTAATCTTGAGCCTATGAGATATCGAATGGGCCAAAATATACAGAAGAAGAACATTGATAGTCAAACCAAAAATCATGAGGAGCAGCAATTCTCCCAAAAAGCTTGTAACCCCGCCTGACTGAACAAATCTGAACCATCCGTATGAAGCACTTCCAACAAGAACGCTCAGGAAATATGCCCCCGCAATTCCCGTCAAAACAATTTTAGTCTTTATACTTAGTTCCCGCTCGGACCGATCAAAACTATAAATACCAAGCTTCTTTTTTAAGGGGAGCAGGAAGAGATCTATAACAGAAAGTTCAAAGAGGGCTGCCATAAGACCAAAGGCGCTGTTAAGGGCGATAACGACTCCAAACAGGGGAGCATCATAGACAGCAGGCCCCAGTCGATTGCTTATGAACATTACAATCGCAGGACCAATAATAAATCCGATTATATTCACCACAATTAAAAGCAGGGTAACCCTGGCGCTGGTCTTTTTTGCCTTTGCAAGCAGCGACGCCTGTTCAGCTGCGGATATGAGATTATTTCCAGACGATGAAGTTATGTGATAGAGGGGGCCCAACAGCTTGTATAAAAACAGGGCTGCAATCCCGATAAGCAGCGTCGATATAGTAAGAAATATACCTAAATTATCAAAAAAACTTGTCCATTTATGAATGACAAAGAGGCTGTTGATGACCCGCATAATAAAAATGGTGAGGTATGAAATAAAAACGATAGTCAGCACCGATTTTACGCGAAACAAGTTCATAAAAGCTCCTTGGGCACCTGTAAACTACTACCATTATAATGCATGAATTGTTATTTGTGGGTTGATTCCCAAAGCACCACACCTTCCTGGTCTATTTCCGCCTTGAGAAGCTCCGGCATAACCTATCGATGTCTCCGCCTGATTTTTCATCATGCACCCTGCTTCCGAAGAGCAGGACCGTAACAGGGCCAAAGACAGTCTGAATTGATGAAAGGAGCTCGATTTTTAAGGTTTCGGGGAGCCGCATGGTAGAATTTCCGGCTTTGCGCAAGAGCGGAGGAGCGGTTTTTGAGGAGCCACTGAACGCACCCCCCCGATGCGGGAGGCTGATATCGCCATCCCGCCCCGCCGCCATCAGCGCTCTACCAGTAGTACCACAGAACCCGTCCCTGAAAGTTCATCCCCCGGGCCGAGCCCCGCTTGGTCCAAAAGGCTTCGGACCCTAGTGGTCGCTCCATGGCCTGCAAGTGCTTTCCAGGTCTCTGCTTGTACCGGCTTTTCGTCCCGGTTAATGAGTACATGGAGATATGTTTTTTCCAGTTCAAGGTTGATGACCAGCAGTCCTGGATGGGCCGGATCGGTTCGGTATGTTCGCTTACCTTCGCCAAAGACCTGCCAGTATTCCCGTCTGAGCTTAACAAGGGATGCAACAAAGCGGAAAAAAGCGTGCTCATCCGGTTTCGGATCCCAAATCATGCAGCGGCGGCAGTCCGGATCATGACCTCCTTCCAGGGCGTACTCGGTACCGTAATAAATACAGGGTGAACCGGGGAGCGCAAAAAGCAGCGTTAGAGCAAGCTTTGCCTTTTCCCGACTTCCCATACGGGTCACAAGCCGGTCCGTGTCGTGGGAATCCAAAAGGTTAAAAGCAGACCTAAGTACCGTGTGGGGATACATAAAGGAGATACTGTTGATGCGATGAACGAGGTCTGCAGCAGTCGGACTCCAGGGCTTTGTTAAAAGATAGTCCGTGATGGCAGTACCAAAGGGATAGTTCATCACCGCATCATACTGTTCACCCCTGAGCCAGGGCAGCGCGTCGTGCCAGATTTCTCCTACAATGTAAGCATCGGGCTTTGCCGCCTTGACCCGCTGGCGGAACTCTCGCCAAAACGCATGGTCAATTTCGTTAGACACATCGAGCCGCCATCCATCAATATCACATTCTTTTATATAATACTCTGCTACGGAAAGGAGGTATTCCTTAACCTCGGGGTTAGTGGTGTTGAATTTTGGCATCCGGGTTGTAAAGGCAAAGGTCTCAAAGTTTGCGTCCCGGCTGTCTCCGGTATCCTTACCTTTTGGAAAGAGGGGAAATGCATTGATGTGGAACCAGTCCTTGTAACGGGATTGTTCACCCTTTTCAACCACATCCTTCCAGGGGCCGAAGGTTTTGCCACAGTGGTTAAAGACCGCGTCCAACATAAGCCGTATTCCTCGTTTGTGGCATTCTTTCACAAGTTCTTTCAGATCTTCCTCGGTACCAAAGGCAGGGTCTATCTTGAGATAATCTTCGGTGTCGTACTTATGCACCGAGGGGGACGTAAAAATGGGGGTAAGGTAAATTCCCGTACAGCCTAGGCTTGCAATATGGTCTAGACCTTCGATAATACCCCTGAGGTCTCCGCCGTAAAATTCATGGTTTGACACGTGGCCTCGCTGCCAGGGCTTGGTACCTGCGGGATCGTTAGCGGTATTTCCATTACGGAACCGTTCAGGAAAAATCTGGTACCAGATAGTTCCCGCAACCCATTCAGGAGCACGGTACACATCTACATCATTGATATAGGGAAACACAAAGGCATTCCAGTAATCCCCTGCAGGACTTCCTTCTGGTTCAGCACCACTTTTAATAAGCCCCTTCTCGCCGTAATCGTACATTGAGCCATCGGCAAAGGTAATCCTAAAAAAATACCGAGCCCGTTTATAGGGAGGTGTCCACCGCACTTCCCAGAAATCCCGTATTCCATCGGTGCCTATCTTCTCTACCGGTGTTGGAGCGCATCGCCAGTGCCAGGTCCCACCGTCCGCTTCGGGCCGCCGGCCCCAATCGTGGGGATCCCCCGCCCATAATTGTATAGAAGAAATATCATCTGCTGCACACTGCAGCCTGATAACAAGACTCGTTCCATCAGGAGAATAACAAAAAGAATCCGTTGCTCTGTGATATACCGCAGCTCCACCCATACCTACTCCTACATATAAAAAACTCTTGACGGTTTGCATTTTACACCTTATGCTATATATAAGTAAACCGTTTTAGTGGTTTAATTCTAGGAGGATTTATATGAAACGATTCGTAGCACTGGTACTGGGTATCAGTCTTGTTGCGGGTGGTGCCTTTGCACAATCCAAGGCAGTCTGGCGCGGCAATCAGTTCCAGATTGAAAAAGGAGCCAAGATCCGACTCGGTGTAGATAACGACAACCTTGGCAAGGCGATTGTTGCTCTCTGGGACAAATTGCACCCTGAAGCAGCTGGTGCAGTAGAATATGTCAACTTTGGTGCTGCTGGCGGTACAGATCAGATCACCGCACTGCAGGGCGAAGCCCCCGATGTAGCCCTCGTTATCGACGGCGAAGTGAGCCGCAACGAGCAGTCTTTGCTCGCCCTTGATGCAGTTATTACCAAGGCTGCAAAAAGCTTTGCCATGGAACCCTTCTATTCTGGCGCTAATGGTAAAACCATTAAATTTGTACCGGTAGCCTATGACGGTATGGCATTTGCATGGAATAAATCCATGATGGAAGCCCTGAAGTTGGACATTACCGATAAGAATAAAGACGGCCTCCCCGATGCTTTTGATACCTGGGAAGAAATTTTTGACCTGGCTAAAAAATGGCAGGCTAATCGCCCAACCTACAAGGGTAAACCAGTAAATATCGTATACCCCATGTCTCTTGACGAAGTCTGGTCCGGATATTCCAACCTCTCCGCTGGCAACTGGAAGATTTTCCCCACCAAAGATGCTGCAAATCCCGGTTTTGACCAGGATGGATTCCGCGCAGGTCTTGAGTTTATTAAAGCTGCTTCTGATGCTATGATCAGTGTAGAAGCCAATGGTGTAAAGACCCCCGGTGCTTCCATGACTTGGCGCTGGGACGATGCGCTCAACAACGAAACCGCTCCCTTCTTCCTGGTTGGTACCTGGATGGATGTTAATGCTGCTGAAACTAAGGGTGGTTATGATATTAAATTCGGCCCCATGCCCACTTGGAAGAGTGTCCGGCTTACTCCCTTTGTAAAGACCAAGGGCTGGGTCATCAATGGCTTTACCAAATATCCTTCTGCTTCCCACGAATTGTACCGGATTCTCTTTACCAAGGATGGTATGCAGACCATGGTAAACAACTCAGCTTATATCCCAGCTCTTAAGGCAAAGGCTACTAATACTCCGAGCTATCGGAATGATCCCAACAAGGCCGAGATGTCCGCAGCCTTCGCGTTCAACTATCCGGAACCCACGGTAACCCTTCCTGCCAATCCCAAGAAGAAGGCTATGGACGGATACTATGGCATTGGCCTGAATCTTGAACTCCGGGCTGTATGGGATGGAGAAAAGACCCCTGCAGATGCACAAGCCAATGTAGTAAAACTGTACAATAAGTGGTACGAAGAAAACAATAAATAAACATAGTCATTAAACGAACCGCAACGTTTAATGGAGTTTTAATATAAGGAGCTTTCCCTGCGGAAGCTCCTTTTTTTGAATTTTCTGGGGCCTTTGGTCATTTTTAATGTAACTAACCAAACCCCTTCTGTTTATTTTACAGCGCACTAATCCACAGGTGTGCAAATACATACAAGCTCGACCGTAGAGGACGCAAGACCTTGCGGGAGGAGGATTTAATGGAAAAGCATTCAGGGATACCCACGGCCGAAACGGGACAAATTAATAAAGGCTCTGCTCTTGCAGTAGCGGCCGCGTCCCTCCTCTTGCCTGGATTGGGACAGTTGCTGAACAAACAAAAGACAAAGGCCATTGCCTGGTTTTTGGTTCCTGTTTTACTGTTTACCATAGAAATCTCAACATCCCAGTGGGGAAAATATATACAATTGATGAGCGGGAAAGTTCCTAACGAACTTATCTCAAACAACTATGCTGAGGCAAACAACAACAACCAGAACAACACGAGCGTAGAACAAGCAGACTCGCTTGGAGCTCTCTTTGCTGCAGAAGAGGAAGCAGAAGCTACTGCATCAGAGAGCGGAGATCCCTTTGCAGATGCGGCAGCTACAGAAGGCTCAGGTGATCCTTTCGCAGATGCGGTAGATGCTGAAGGTTCAGGGGACCCCTTTGCAGATGCTGCAGCATCAGACAGCTCAGGAGATCCTTTTGCGGGCATAGCATCTGAAACTGGAAATCCTTTCGCTTCAGTAACGGAAGATAGCACTACCACAGATTCCCAAGCCAACTATTTTACTGCCAAATACTTATACCCTAATTACTTCATAGAAGGGGAAAAACATTATCCGATAAGGGACTTTGGAGGTTTTTTCACCAAAGGCCTCTGGGGTCTGTTTACACTCGGCCGTTTGACTATCGACACCAATTATGCTGGCGGTACAATTGAACTCTATAACAAAATTGTACCCTGGCTTACCGCAGATAACTCTATTGTCCTCATGGGTAATGGCCTTATAACCATGGCTGTTCTCGTTGTTTTTATTACCCTTTGGATTCTCGGTATTATAGACGCATATCGTACTAATATCAGATTCCAGCAGACTGGTGTAAAGGAGAGTTCAAAAGAATTTTGGCTCCGGATCTGGGATAGCCTCTATGTCTATGTTGTTTCAGCCCCTGCCTTTGTCATGATCCTCTTCTTTACCGTTATTCCGATTTTCTTTACCTTCCTCCTGGCCTTTACGAACTATACCTACAAGATAAAACTTGGAGCAAAGCTTATTGAATGGGCAGGTTTTAATACCTTCTCGTTCCTAGCTATGGACCCAGGCTGGCTTTCCATTTTTGGTCAGATTTTCCTCTGGACTGTTCTATGGGCAGTCATGTCATCTTTTACGGTGTATGGACTTGGCTTCTTTAATGCCATGATTGTTGAGTCACCATTGGTAAACCACAAGCGAGTGTGGCGCACCATTATGATTCTGCCCTGGGCTATTCCGTCCCTGGTAAGCCTCATGATGTTCCGGAATGCTTTTGACAAGGATGGCCTTGTAAATCAGTTCCTCTTTGCCACTGGGCTCATGGAACCGGTATCCAATTTTCTTTTTCACATTGGACTCGCCGGTAAGGCAGATCAGCCGATTTTCTGGTTCCAGCCCATTTACAATGGCCGGCTAGCCCGCTTTGTGGTTCTTATGGTTAACCTTTGGCTTGGAGCCCCCTATCACATGATGATGATTATCGGGACCCTGGCAAC
>NZ_JAJUHW010000059.1 GCF_029265695.1 Gracilinema caldarium
CATTCCGATTCCTTGAGCCATTCTGCGGTAAAGATACCCGCATCAAGTCCCGTTTCGGTCCGCATGGCACAGCGAGCACGGAACCAGTCCCCGCTGGAATCACCGGCCGGCGCAAGGGGCTCGAATCTGAGCCGGGCCAGTCCCGCATCGAGCCAGCTATACATAACCTTGTTCTCATAATAAAAGGCAAAATCCTTTTTGCCCCGGAGTTCTATAAAGTTTTTAATACCGTCATTCTGGGTCGGCACCCGGTATATATGGGGCACCAGGGGAGAGCGGAGGTATTCCCTGCCCCTTTCATCCTGCAATGAGGCAAGAAAGCCTTCCGCAGTAAAGCGAGCCTCCAGCCTGCGGCCCGCCCTGGCCCCAACAATGATGGCAACACCGGCCCCCTGAAACAAAGCAGCAGGCCGAACACCAGCATGAGACTGAGTAACTGCTCCGTAGGGGAGGCTTTCCCGGCTCACCGCATGGCCCGCCTGCGCCCACAGCGTATCCTCTTTAAGAACAAAGTCCAAATGCAGCACCGTCTCAGCCACTTCCATGGCAGTACGGAGCCTGCGGCCCACCTCAGAATCCGGTTCGGATACATCCAAATCGGATACATCCGGATCGGACAAAGGCGGCAGGTTAAGCTCGAGCGGCCCAATCTCGCCGGGCCCGATCGGCGGCAGGGCCTGCACGCCCCGGAACAGCACCGGCTCAGCCAGGTTGCTATCGCCGCTTACGATAGACCAGTGGAGTTCCAGGTGCGAAAGGTCGATAAAATCGTATTTGTTTTCTATATATATAAGCCCCCGTGCAGGCCCTGCCGCCGCTGTCGAGGAACTGCCATTCCGGACGGTCCTGGTATAGTACCAGGCTGGCAAGGAACTATACACCTTCACCGGCCGCCAGACATAGGCGACTTCGGCCATAACGGGTTTGAGGGACCGGTCGGGGAACACAAGGCCGTCGGCGATAAAGTCCAGGTCAGAGGGCCTATCGCCGAAGTCGCCGCCGTAGCGCCAGGCCTTGCCACGGCCGCCTGCGCCATGGACTGCGCCGGCATTAGGCCCCGGCGGGACCTGGTTTGCAGGCGTATCGGCGCCACCTTCACCCACAAAGAGGCCATGGTCAACCCACTCCCAAATAAAGCCCCCCTGGAGGCCCCGGCCCTTCTCAATAGTCTCCCAATAGTCAGAGAGGCTTCCGTTGGAGTTTCCCATGGCATGGGAAAACTCGCACATAATATTAGGCCGCCAATCGTTAATGGTCCGATCCCATTCGGCAAGCCAGGAAATAGCAGGATACATGGCGCTCACAATATCGGTGGCCGCCGTCCCCCGCCCTTCCGTATCCAGCGGATGGGGCCCCTGGGTCCAGTCGGGCCTGCAGGCTCCTTCGTAATGGAGGGGCCTGAAGGGATCAAAGGCCCGGAGCCAGAGCGCTGCCGCATCGTGGTTGGGTCCGTAGCCCGATTCATTCCCCAAGGACCATATAATGACCGAAGGATGGTTCTTGTCCCGGAGGGCCATGCGGCTCACCCGGTCGGTAAAGGCGAGGAGCCAGCGGCGGTCCCTGCAAAGACTGTCGTAATACCCATGGCTTTCGATATTCGCTTCATCAATGACATAGAGACCGTACTCGTCGCAGAGGTCATACCAGGCTTCGTCATTGGGATAATGGCTCGTGCGCACCGCATTGATGTTGTGCTGTTTCATAAGCTCAATATCCCGAATCATCGATTGGAGGCTCACGGTCTTTCCGGTCCGCTCATCATGCTCGTGCCGATTCACCCCCTTAATCATGACCCGCTTGCCATTCACGAGGAGCGCCCTGTCCCGAACCTCCACGCTGCGGAATCCGAGCCGCAGGCCAGTCGCTTCGATCACTGAACCGTCGCTGCCGTAGAGGGTTGCCGTCAGGGTATAGAGACGGGGCTGTTCTGCGGACCAGAGTTCCGGCGCAGAAACGGGAAGCACGGCGCTGCATTCGTAGCGGTTAGACCGGTAATCGGGAAGGAGCTCCATATTGATAAACGGTTCGCTCAGGGTGACGGCCTTTCCTTCTGGATCGTAGAGCTTTAGTGATATGCGGAGGGCCTTTTGTTCCGGAGTGCCCGCAAAGCCGAGCTTTACGGCGACCTCAATTCGGGGGCTCTTGGCCATTTCCGGAGGAATTTTTTGGGAATATACCGACACACCCTTGGATACAGGCTCCGTGCCGGGAAGATAGGGCCGAGCATCAATATCCTGGATATAGGCAGGTCCCGTGCTGTACAGGTACACGCTCCGGTGCAGCCCCCCGAGCCACCACTGGTCCTGATCCTCGATGTAGCTTGAATCGGAATAGCGAACCACCATGAGGGTGAGAGTATTCGTTCCCTGCACCAGGAAGGGACTCAGGTCAAATTCGGCGGGGAGGCGGGAATCCTTGGAAAAACCAATCTGCTCGCCGTTTAGAAACACCACAAGAAAACTTTCGGCGCTCCCCACATGGAGTACGACCCGCCTCCCCTGCCAGCCAGCAGGGATTTGGAAACTGCGCCGGTAAATGCCCGTAGGATTATCCCGGGGTGCCTCGGGGGGCACGGCATGGAATGGCATAAGCACGTTGGTATAGTGGGGTTTATCAAAACCCTGGCAGGACCAGGTGCCGGGGACCTGAATCAATGACCAGGAGATAGATTCGGCACGGTCTGACGCCGCCCCATGAGGAGCCTCTGCAGCGTTCAGCCCTTCCTCCGTAAGCAGCGTTAAGGCCGTTTCGGGGTTCGGGGCAAGATAAAAGGACCAGGGGCCATCCAGGCTTAAGACCCAAGGACTGCGAGCGGGCAGCAAAGAGGGGTTAGCTCCTCGCCCCTTGGGGCCCAGGCGGGCATCAATATATGCTGCTTCTTCCGTGGGAAAGGGAAAGAGCTGACTCCGCATAGGGAGTCGGTTTGCGGCGGTTTGTTCAGGTTCTTCCCAGGGTTTCCCAGCCCGGAGATTCTGCAAAGCTTGGAGGTTTTCGTGTTTGTTCATAAAGGCTCCTCTTTTGGTAGGCTCAGTACCGAACTTCGTTCTATAATAAGGGGACTTATGGTCAGCTTGATGCGGGAACTATAGGGTTGTTCTGCAATATGGTCAAAAATGAGTTCAACAGCTTTGGCCCCGAGTTGTCGGGAAGGATAGCGGAAACTCGTGAGGGATATTTCACTGATACGGGCCAAGGGAGAATCATCAAAACCGATAAGAGAAATATCTTGAGGTATCTTAATGCCTAGTCCCAGGGCCGCGGTGCGTACCGCCAGAGCCATGGTGTCGTTGGCGCAAAAGAAAGCCAAAGGAAGGTGTTGGCCGCGGAGCTTACTTTCTAAAAAAGCCCTAATTGGTTCGGTCCATGCAGATTCGGGGCCGGGAGGCAACAGCAATTCTTCGGCCACTGGAGAAGACGAGCCGGCGTCGACAAGCCTGTTCCATTCATCAATAAAACCCTGTTTCCGGTAATAAAAGGGCCGGTGGCCCTCCTTCCATACAACTGCGGCGCGCCTCATGCGCCGTTCAAAAAGGTAACGGGCCGCTTCCTGCCCTGCCCCATAATCGTCAAGAAAAAGGGATGAAAAACCTTCCAGTTCATGGTCCAGCACCAGAATGGGAATACCAGCGGCCCTGATTTTTTGAAGAAGATGTAGATTTGGTACGGGCTCAGCAGGTGTGGGACAGACCGGAGATATGATGATACCCTGCGGGGCCCGTTCCAACAAACGCTGCAAAATATCCGCTTCTATGGCAGGGGAACCTTCAGAACAGGCAAACAGGGCATGATAGCCCCGCTCCCGGATGGCCACCCCGGCGGCTTCCACCAGTTCTGGATAGATATAGCCGGATAAAAAAGGAAGCAGCACCGCTATGTCCGACTGAGCCGCCGCAGCGCCCCGCTGGCTCGATATGCGAAAAGAGCCTTTCCCTTGCCGGGTCTCCACAAGGCCCTCGTGGACAAGCCGCGCTAAGGCCTGCCGTACCGGGGGCCGGGAGCTTGAAAAGCGGCGGGCCAGCTCAGGTTCCGAAGGCAGCCGCTCACCTTCGGCTATAGCACCAGAGGCAAATTGTTCCAAAAGCCACCTGTATACCTCATCAGCCTTGGACACAAAAAGCCTCCTTTCCCGACATACATCGACCGCATTTGCACGATCGCTGGGTAGCAACCGGCCATGTAATACAAGTTATAGCGCTTGTATTACAGCATTGTCAAGAGAAAACGGGAAAAGAGACGAGAGCCTCATAAAGTAAATAAACTCCGCAATTCTTCGTGACTCATCCGGGTAAGCCAGGATTCGCCTGAAGCAACGGTCATGTCGGCCAATTCCCGCTTATCCCTTAGCATTGCATCAATTTTTTCTTCAAAAGTGTTCCGGGTAATAAAGCGATGAACAAACACATTCGATCGCTGGCCAATACGGAAGGCCCGGTCTGTGGCTTGGTTTTCAATCGCCGGGTTGAACCATAGATCATAGTGAATAACCCTGCTTGCAGCGGTCAGGTTTAGTCCCAGGCCACCGGCTTTAAGACTTACGAGCATAATTTTAGCTAATGGATTAGTCTGGAATTCCTGGACCGCCTGATCCCGTTTTTTCTGTCCAAGGCCACCATGGTAAACCAGAACGTCTTCCTCCAATTCTTTCATAATAATTTCTTTAAGAATATTCAGGGTTTCCACATATTGGCTAAATATCAGGACCTTTTCGTTGCCTAATAGAATTTCTTCGAGCAAAGCCAATAGGAGCTGACTTTTACCAGATAGGGAGGCTAAAGCGGGACTTTCTTTATCATAGCAACGGGGATGGTCACATATCTGTTTAAGCGATGTAAGCAGTTTTAGGATCAAAGCCGCCCGTTCAGATTTTTCCGTAAGGGTTTCGGATGCTGCAAGGGCATTCCGTACTATACTTTCGTACAGGGCTGCCTGCTCACCTTCGAGGCTTGCATATTCATTAATGGTTATCTTATCCGGCAGGTCGGAAATAATAGTTTTGTCAGTTTTTAGCCGTCTTAATAGAAAGGGAGCCGTAATAGATCTCAGCTTATCAGCTACAGGCTGCTGCCGGTCCACCTCAATGGGCTTACGATATTCCTTTTTAAATGTTTCAGCGCTTCCAAGATAGCCCGGTAAAATAAAATCAAAGAGGGAACGGAGGTCCTCTAAACGGTTTTCCACCGGCGTACCTGACAGGGCGAGCCGGTAAGGGATTTGGAAGCTTTTTATGGTTTTAGAAAGGGCAGTGGTGGCATTTTTCATAAGGTGGGCCTCATCAGCAATAAGGCAACTAAAATGAAATGATGCCAGCTTTGCGCTGTCCCGTACTGCGGTCTGATAGGTGGTTAAAAGAACTCGGCTTTTTATCGAAAGGGATCGTTTCGTTCCATGATACCGGGCCACAGACAAGGAGGGGGCAAAGCGTTCTAGTTCCCGCTCCCAGTTAGAAAGGAGCGCCGATGGAGCTACTATTAAGGCGCCTCCCTCGCCAAGGCGTCCCTCCTCTTCGAGTCTCAGAAGTACCGCTATGGCCTGAATGGTTTTTCCCAATCCCATATCGTCCGCCAGTATGCAGCCAAATCCAGCCATAAGAAGCGAGCAGGCCCAGTTGTAACCCCTCATCTGATAGGGCCGCAGCTCTGCCTTCAGCCCCTGTGGGGCTGGAAAACGCCTTTCCGTAAGAAGCTTGCTAATAGACCTATCCAGTTCTGGCGAAAAGCGGACTTCGTTGGCAAAATGGGTTTTAAGCACATCCATTGCGGAAACCGTGGCGGGAGCTCTAGCCCGCTTAAGCAGAGCTGCAATCTCAACAGGGTCTAAGCGGACATATCCATCTTTGAGCCGTACTAGGGCAGTCTTTTTTGATACGAGCTTTTCAAATTCATCCGCAGTAAGGATCTGATCCCCTATCGCTATTTTCCACTCATAAGAGACGAGGCTCTCTAGGTCTAGATAGGATACCAAAGATGCAGCTGCCCCCTTATCCTGAAGCACGAGGTGGGGCTTTAACTCTCGATGCAGTTCCTTAGGAAGCAGTACTTGAACACCAAGCCTACTAAGGAGCGGGCCCGCTTCTTCCAGGAAAGTCGCAAGCCGTTCCTCGCTTAAAAGAACCGAAGGTTCCCTCGAAAGGGCACGGATTTCAGGGAGATAGGCCGATAGGGCTGCGGGGGCCCGGAGCACATCACGATTCCCCGTTCGTTCCAAGGCTTCCGCAAGCGGAAATACAGCACCATCCAGAAGGACCTCAAAAGAAAAACGATAAGAAAGACTCTTTTTTGCTCCCGGATCGGCTGAAAGAGTACAACGGTATTGCCAAGCGGTAAAATCGGTTCTAAGAACTGCAAGCCAGGCATCAATAGCCTGGGGAAGGCTCTTATCGACGGGGGTATTGACCGCATAAGGATTTCCCTTAAAGAAGAGGCTTACGAAGGCCCGAAAACGCTCACTTCCGGTAGTACTCCCATAGTCTACCCAATGGACCTGTTCAGTAAGAAAAATGCAAGCTAAAAAATCTACCGCACTCCGGGGGCTTAGACGTTTTGGTTTTGTTCCTCCGGTACTAAGTAACCCCGGTTCATAGCGGGAAAGATCCTCTAAAGCGGAACGAACAGCGGGCAAGCTATCCATGGGCTTCCAATATATATGGAGCATCTTTGCATCGACCCAGGGAATAGGTATAAAAGCCGCGGTATCCCATAGGGAACGCATTAAGCGAAAGAAATAAAAGAAAAATCGATATTCCGCAGTTCCCTCGTCTTGCGCACAGCCAAGAAAGAGGTCCGCAGCTTCTAGAAGGCTTAAGGTTCCTTCCTTGCCGCTTGGGAGCGTATAATGCAAATGAACCATAGCACTCGGTTCAAAGGCCGTAGCAGTGACAGACCAGCGGGCTCGAGAAAAGGCACGATCAAGATCCTCATCAATATCATGACCCTCTATCGTCTTTCGGATTGCCCGATGATAAAAGTCCATGAGGGTAAGAGAAAAATCCTTTTCCGTAAAGGACGACTTTGGGGGAAGCAAGGCCTGAATAAAATGTGCGTAGGAGCCATCGGGAAATGGATGGGGGGCTTCGGAAGGAAGGGCCAAAGCCTCTGAGTTTTCAGGCACATAAGCAATTCTAAAAGGACTTTCTAAATCACGGCTCAAACTGGTACCGAAATGGGACTCCAGATCTATACCCCGCAGCTTAAAAAGCACATGAGGATCCGCATCAATCTGCCGGGCTAGTACATAGTACACCGCTGCCATGTGCTTACAGGGGTCCCCCCAGTCAGGACAGGTGCAAAACCGCTTCATATCACCCCAGCGTTCCGGAATAAGAGCAATATGCTCGGATCGCAGAACTTCAACCAATTCCATGGGTAGTTCTCCCACCTGGATGCGGGAGAGCAGCATTGGATCATCCTGGATTAGTTCAAAAAGCCTATTCTGTTTTTCTAGCACTGGGAACTCTATTTGAACTGTATAGGACGGACTCGAGTGCCCTTTTACCTTGGCGGTCACCTTTCGGTTCTGTATTATAAGAGATAGTACTTTTCCTGTGTTCGCATAGGTCTTACCCCGCTGGAGTCGGGCATCGATGCCATAGGTTCCGAGAACTTCCACAAACCATGCCCCCCAGGGAGTCGTTCCATATTGATGAGCCATCGTTATTCATTCTCGCCTTGGTTTGCACTTTGAGGAGTAACCAGATACCAGTACCGTTTCTTGCCCCGGCCCGCAGCTGCCGCGAGACCCCTGTTTCGTAATACCATGAGGGCCCGTGTGAGGTGAGCCTTATCCACGTCTCCAAGGGCCTCAAGTAATGCGGAAATACTCATGCCTTGTTTTCCAGGAGATGCTGTAGCTTCATCTTTGGGAGTATTTTTCAGGGCATCTTTAAGCAGTGAAAGTACCCGCTGTTCCAGCCGCAGGTCCGCCACATAGGGGGCCACTGGCTCGGCGGTAAGCTCCCGTTCCCGGTCCGCCGCTTCCTGGACGTATTTCTGGTATACCGCCCGGAAAAAACCGTAGGTCCAAAGATTTGCTTCCTTCCTGGTACGGGCAAAAATAATAGGAAGCCGGGGATGCATGGCCTGAAGTTCCGCCAATGCCCGGTAACAAAACCCAGGTTTATAGGAATGTTCAAGCCGTTCGGGATTAAGAAAATCGCCATAATCGGCTTCCACCACGACCGCAGGATGAGGAAGACTTTCCAGATCCCGAAAAACCTGGTGAAGCATGGCGATGCGAGAAAAATCACTAAGCAGGTTACTAAAGGTTTTCCGCTCCACCACCGCAAGAATCGCATCCTCATGGATAAGAGCATAATCCCCCGCGGGGAGCTTCCGTTTATCAACCTGAGCCTTGGGGAATTTCCATGGGTATCTTTCTGCCGTGTCAATGATGACCGAAAAAGGAACCACAGCAGGCTGCAGCGAAAGACGGGACCGGGATTTGTGTTCCCGCTGTGCAGCCTGGGTCTTAAAAAAAATCTGCTCATAGGAGCCAGGGCGATTTTTATAGGGTTTTTCCAGAATAAGGAATTCGCAGCGTTTTTTAGTAGGCCGATCCAGGGTGATACGGAGACTTTTCCCAAAACGGTCAAAGTTGATAACCGGAACCCGCTCTATCATGGTAAAGAGGTCCTGGTCCTCGGCCGTACTTCCGTCTCGTATGCAAAATACGTTTCCCCGCTGCCCCGGCCAGGCATCCTGGGCTCGGACGGCAAACAGAATTTTTCCGTCTTGTTCTATGGCAATTCGAACGGGAAAGCGGGGATTTCCCGTTTGCTGCACAATCCAAACAATTCCCATAAAGCCATTGTTGCGGAGAAACGCGCTCTTGGCAAGGGTATAATCTGGCTAATTTTTGAAAGAGAGACCATTTTTAATATCATGCTTGACAATCGTTTATTATGGTCATAAATTGGTCTTATGGAGACTATTTCAGTTTCAAAGTTAAAGGCCCACCTCAGCGCAGAACTTAAACGGGTGGAACGGGGAATTGAACTCACGGTGGTTGATCATAAACGGCCGGTAGCTCGGCTCGCTCCACTTAATAGGGACAGCTTATTTGTCCGGGAAGCACAGGGATCCTATGAATATAAAGATCTGGAACCCCTGGTAAAGCAGGATGTTATGCAAGCTCTGGAAGACGAGCGAGATGAATCATGGTAGCATATTTGGATTCTTCAGTGGTGCTCCGGCATATTTTAAATGGAGAAAAAGCTATTCAACATGCCCTTGCGTGCGAAAATATCATCGCCAGTGAAATACTAGAAATAGAATGCCGCCGGGTCATACATCGCTACCGTTTACAGAATGAGCTTGATGACATGAAGTTCATATATGCAATGGAACGGCTCGATAAAGTGTTAGCCGGTTTGAGCCTTGTGAAACTTTCTGAACCCATCAAAAAGCGGGCCATGGGTACATTTCCCGTAATTATTAAAACCCTCGATGCGCTTCATATCGCCACTGCACTTATATATAGCGAAAGGGTTCCTGATGAAACCCTGCTTCTTTTTTCTCATGACGATAATATGAACCGCTGTGCCCGTGCCCTCGGGTTTTCCGCCCCCTTTATGGGGGAAGCATAAAAGAAGTGGCCAAACCATCTGAGGCTTTTTGAGTTACTTTCTCGTTACAGGCCCAATCCCAGCGTACTCGCTGTTTCCAGGGCCCGGGCTAGCACTTGATCCATATCGTAATACTTATACTCACCAAGCCGGCCGCCAAAGATGACCTTGCGCTCCCGCTCCGCGAGAGCGTGGTAGCGGCTATACAAAGCCTGGTTTTCGGTGTTGCCCACAGGGTAATACGGCTCATCCCCCAGCTGCCAGGTCTTACTGTATTCCCTAGTGATCACCGTTTTGGGCTGCTGGCCAAAGGCAAAGTGCTTGTGCTCGATAATCCGCGTATAAGGAATTTCCCGTTCGGTATAGTTAATAACCGCGTTTCCCTGGTAGTTATCCGTATCCAGCACTTCGGTCTCAAAGCGGAGGCTGCGGTATTCCAGAGGACCATACTCGTAATCAAAGTAAGCATCGATGGGGCCCGTATAGATGAGCCGTTCAGCCTCCGAAAGCCATTTTTGCTTGTCCGCAAGGAAATCGGTCTCCAAACGAACTTCCACACCCTCAAGCATGGCTGCCACGAGGGCTGTATAGCCCTGTACAGGAATACCCTGATAACGAGCATTAAAATAGTTATTGTCAAAAATAAAGCGGACCGGCAAACGCTTAATAATCTCTGGCGGCAGTTCCGTACAGGGCCGGCCCCACTGTTTTTCCGTATAGCCCTTTATCAACACTTCGTATATATCGGACCCCACGAGGT
The DNA here is from genome assembly GCF_029265695.1 of Gracilinema caldarium. Classification (GTDB taxonomy): domain Bacteria; phylum Spirochaetota; class Spirochaetia; order Treponematales; family Breznakiellaceae; genus Gracilinema; species Gracilinema caldarium_A. The sequence continues at coordinate 10,320 of NZ_JAJUHW010000059.1, forward strand.
TAATTGCCTGCTCTTCCAGGTTGCGGGGCTCTGTTACATACCGGGCCTTCCGTTGTTCCTCGATCTTAGCTTTTGCTTCTTCCGGCCGTATTACCCCCCACATCTGGTAAAAGGTGTTCATGTTAAAGGGGAGGTTGTAGAGCTTACCTTTGTAGTACGCCAGGGGACTGTTGATATAGCTATTGAATTCTCCAAAAAGGTTGATGAACTCCCAGACCTTTTTGTCATTGGTATGGAATATGTGGGCGCCGTAACGGTGGACTGCAATGCCTTCCACATTCTCGGTGTATATATTCCCCGCAATATGAGACCGTTTTTCTAAAACGATGCAGCGTTTCCCTGCTTTTTTTGCAAGATAGGCAAGAGAAGCCCCATAGAGCCCCGCACCAACAATCACATAATCGTATTTCATCAATCTACCCTGCCTTTGTACGGTTAATTAAAACCAAACAGGCCTTGGGCTACGCGGTATAGACCGATAAGCAGGGGCCGACCAAACCAGCGGGGCAAATGGAAGGCTCTGCCGACAATACCGCGGCGGAGCTGCCAATACAGAAGCGGATTATGCCGCTCTATATCACGCCACAGCTGCGCTAATTTCTCCTGGTGTTCGGCAGTACCGGAAAGCACGAGCATAATGGAAGTAACGGCTGTTACAATTTCAAAATAATGAATCATGTACCAGAAAAGCTTGGGGGTATTTATAGACTCAAGGGAGGCCTTGTTCAACATAGTCCGGTTCACCAAAAGCTGCTGATCGATCCGTTTTATCATAGTCTTTTCCTGTACCGATTGATCAGAGCGGCCGATAAAATAATGATACAGGTTCGCATCCATATAATACAGGGTCTTTACATACGGCAGGGGCAGATAAACATACAGGTTGTCCACATAGAATGTATGCTCAGGAAGTACCATACCAGAAGCACGGAGCAGTTCGGTCCGGTAGATGACCGAGTGCATCAAAATATAGTGGCCCTTTTTAAATTTCCCCACATCGTCCCAGGTGCAAATCCGGTCCTGAGGAATAATCCCCCGGTAATGGATGATACGTTTATTAGTTTTGCCTTGCTTATCATAGATATAGTTTGCAACAAAAAGGTCTGGGCCCTCGCCGCGAGACACAAGGTTTTTAAGAGTTTGCAAAACCTGTGGGTAGGCATCTTTGTCGAGCCAGTCGTCGCTGTCTACGACTTTAACATATAATCCAGTGGCATGGGCAATACCGGTATTGACCGCTCCGCCATGGCCCTTATTCACCTGGTTAATAGCCCTTACAATGGTCGGGTATTTTGCCTGGTAGCCTTCGGCAATCTCCTGCGTCCGGTCCTTGGATCCGTCATTCACGATTAAAATTTCTACATCCTCTCCGCCGGGGAGGAGGGACTCAATACAGTGCTCTAAATAGTCCTGAGAGTTATAGGACGGTACAATAATAGAAAGTAATTTCATAGTTTATCTATTTTAACATACATATTGATGAATTTATAGGGGAGACTCGTGCAACCATGGTGTGTAAACAGACATAACCCCTCTGGGTCTACCCCGATCCAAAACAGTGAGGAAGTGGTACCAGCGATATGGGGCAGAAAAGAAAACAGGGCTTGTTGAATTAATCCGTCGGCCCCACAGCATTCCTCGAGCAACGAAACCCTGGATACGATGTAAGCTCAAGCAGGCGGTAGAGGAACTCCAGCGTGCGGGTAAACGAAAGCGTGCAACACGGTTGAAGCGGGACCCTGAGCTCCCGGTGAGTGTACCGACGGAATAGCACCAAGCTTTTTAAGCGATGCTGATAAGCCCATTATCATCGTATTCCACAGCGTTTGCTTCGGAGCAAGAGTTTTTGCAGAAGTCTGCTCAGTACCAGAGATGGTTTAACTGCAAACGACACAATCGCTACAAAGGGAATACACCATCACTCCTGGCACGAGAGACGTACCCAGAATTACCGGCAGAAGCACTGGTATTTACCCCTGTCATCCTTGACAATCTACTGGGTCAGTATAAAGCTGAACTTGCTCAATGGGCTGCCTAATGCCCAGGGGGGTACCATGTCTGGTAAACGAGCAAGTGAAATTGCGAACAAGAATGGGCACTATCAAAATAAAAATGTGAAAACAGTTAGTTTTATGCTGGATTAAATAATTTAAAAATAAGATTGCTGCAATTGCAATCATTTCCGTTATTGTAATTACTATTGATTATAAAAGTCACCGTTGTAGTACACTTTAATTTTCAAAAAAGCTGGTAAAAAGCTTTCTGAGTTAACTCAGAAAGCTTTTTACCAGCATTTTTTATACATGTTGCAGGCCGACCACTTTTTCTAGTAAACTGAATTATAATTCTAAAAGGAATACTTCTTTCTGCAGTTGCAGGCCGACCACTTTTTCTAGTAAACTGAATTTCCACGCCCCGTCGACATATACGCTCCTGTGTTGCAGGCCGACCACTTTTTCTAGTAAACTGAATTGACGCAGGATTCCTTCAACAGCTTCGCCACGTTGCAGGCCGACCACTTTTTCTAGTAAACTGAATTCTGATTCCGATCTTGCTGGTCGCGCTAATGGTTGCAGGCCGAC
>NZ_JAJUHW010000036.1 GCF_029265695.1 Gracilinema caldarium
ATAACGGGCCTGCCATGCGGAAATCAACGATGAAAGTTCATCAACCTGGATGGGATTATCGGGATTTGCCGGATGAAACACAAAGTGCTTAACCAGGGGCGAAATGGTTTTTATAAGGTCTTCGTGTTTTGGTCTCAGGCTTTCTGGTAGGTGGGCTGTATAGGTAAAACGGCTGCGATATTTTTTTATGATTTTCAGGTCTTTTGCCAGTTCTTTGTGGACCGAATCATCGTAGATAAAAAAGAGGAGCTCGATATTTGCAATGTCCTCTTTATCTTCCAAAAAGGCAAGGTTTTCCCCATAGGTACCGGGAATAACCCAGGAAGGGACTGAGATATTGAGATACTTCATTTAATACGCACCGGGATGCCTGTTACAAGTAGTTCAACCCTATCGACCGCCGCAGCAAGTCGAATGTTAACTTCCGCCACGAGCCGGTTGTATCGGCGGCTCAGTTCGTCGTAGGGAATGTTGCCCCAGCCGATTTCGTTGGTCACGATAACCGTGTCCTCAGGCAGGGCTGTAATGGTTTTTTCCAGTATTTTGTAAAGGTCCGCTTCCCGATCGTGGTAGAGCATATTGTTGACCCACATGGGAATGCAATCGATAATAATGCCCGGCTTTTCTTCGCCGGGAAAGCGGGCGAGGGCGTCCGTAACAGCCTTATCAAGCTCGATTGGTTCTTCGATGGTAATAAAATCGTCAGAGCCGTCGGGCCCTTTCCGTTCGGCTCGGTGCTTGGCGATCCGTTCTTCCATTTCGCTGTCGAAAATTTCGGCGGTGGCAATAAAAATGCGATTAAGGGGAAATTCGGCCCTGGCGATTTGCAGGGCCCGGTGGCTTTTTCCGGCCTTAACGGCCCCGGTCAGCAGGTAACGCATGGTTTATTCGGAACAGGAGACAATTGACCGCATCCGTTCCAGGGTTTCTTCCGAAAGAACATGCTCCATACGGCAGGCATCCTTTTCGGCGGTTTCCTGGGAAACACCCACAACGTCCCGAAGAAAGTTAGTCAGAAACGTATGCCGCTCCCGGATTGCCTGGGCCTGTTGGGCCCCTGCTTCGGTAAGAATAACCCCCCGATATCGCTCATGTTCGAGAAGTCCCCGTTCTTCCAATGCTCGAAGCGCAGTTAAGACCGAGGGCTTAGATACACCCAGCCTCTGGGCGATGTCCGTAACACGGACACCGCCAGCATCAGCAAGAAAGCTCACTGCCTCAAGATAGTCTTCCAGAGATTGGGTCATATCTGCGTTGTTCCTTATTTTACGGTAAACCCAAAACTTGGTTCGAGGGTATAGGTTTTTCCCGCTTCGCAGACAACATTACTTTCTATAGCTAGAACTCCGAACTCAAGGCGTATATTGTGGGTCCCTGGATTTACAGCGATCGTAAGGTCCTTTTGTTTGATATTGTCAACATACAATTCAACCTGTGCAAGGGGATTTTTATGCTGTTTGCCCAGATATCGTTCGGGGATATTGATTTTAAGGGTTGCCATAAGGGGAATGAGGTTGGCAACGATTGTCTGGGGACCATTTACTACAATACCTGCAGCATAGTCTTGATATCCCGGAGCGGATACTTTGAGGTTGTAGCTGCCAAAGGGGAGGTCAGTCGTAAAGGGTGTGGTACCGGTCTTTACATTGTTCAGGTATACTTCGGCTCCCTGCACGTTGGCGGTGATGGTAATTTTACTCGCCTGCTGCTTTAAGGTTGCGGCAAGGCTCGTGTTGTTGGTGACTGACACATTAGCGTCGTAATTTTCATAGCCTGGAGCACTAATCTGGACCCGGTAGGTTCCTGCTTCTACGCTTACATTAACCGGAGCATTGCCCATGGCACTACCGTTTACGGAAACTTGGGCATTAGGAGCATTGGCGGTAATAGTTAGGGTAAAGAGCTGCTTAACGGGCTGAGGCGCAGGAATCACTGCGGCTGCACCAAGCTGGGCTTGCACCGTGAGTCCCGAAGCAGGAATCGTAATTTTCTGACGGAATTCTGGAAGTCCAGTTTTCCGAACAATAAGGTCATATGTCCCCGGTTTCACCCGGGTGGCAAATTTAGGATTAGCGATCCCCAGAAGTTTGCCGTTTAGCAAAACCTGGGCAGGACCCTCGCTGGCTTCTATGGTGAGCAGGGCTGTCGCTTGGGCGAACACACCTCCGATGCAGAGAAGAATGAGGAAAATCACAAAAAATGAACGAAGATTCCGTTTCATATGCACCTCGTATAGATAGGATTGTAACGTATTTCGAGTATACCGTGGCAAAAAAGAGTTTTCAATACAATATGCGTTAGTAGGAAATAAAGTGGAAGGTGATCGATATATAATCGATCCTGAGATGAATTGAGGCTCTTTCAAAAGTTAATGACTTTTAAAATTGGCTCAATCTTGTTTTTTTTTATCAATGTGCTATGGTTATAGTGTAAACCCTATGAGGAAACGGAGGAAGATATGAAGAAACTTTTAGCCATACTTGCCATGGCCGCCCTGGTAGCTACAGGGGCCTTTGCGGAACTAAGTTTGGGTATTAGCGGAGCCCAGTATTATCAGGAAGATGCAAATGGCAATCTGCCGAGCCTGCAGCAAGCATGGAAGGATTTCCAGGACGGCACGGGCGTCTATTACGGCGGTTTTGCTGAAATCCTCGGCCGCCACTGGGGATTGGGATTTGCGTTTAACTACGATCCTGAAGCAGGATCCTATGAATATAATACTGGTCAGTATGCTAAATTTATGTCATATGACGTCAATCTGAACCTTTCGTACCACATTTTTGGTGCAACTGCCTTTTTAGATCCCTTTGTGGAAGTGGGCTTTGGAATGACTGCCTTTGATTATCTTAACAAGGATGAGCTGAATAATGATTATCTCATTGCACCTTACATCGATGATGATGATCCCCTCTTCGCGTCATCCTATGCCACTGTAGGTCTTGGTCTTGGTTTAAACCTGAAACCTATCGGTGTGTTCTTTAAGGCGAACTGGTGCAAGGAAGGAAATAGTCCCATTAAAGGAACCTATGACAGCGATTATCCAGATTATTATCTCGCTGGGACTGAATACTATATCCCAAGCTGGGTCGTAATGCCTTTCCGCTGGACCTTCGGTGCGAAGCTGATCCTCTTTTAATCGGGCTTAGCGGTACTGGGGCCAGCGGGGTAATTTAGTCCCTGCCTCAATAAATCCAGTGCCGGAGAAATTAGCAGCGCGGAGCGCGGGACCTATGCAGGTTCCGCGCTTTTTTTATATTCCAACCGCATAATCAATTTCATAGATCAAAGCGCAGTAACCGAGTTCTGAAAGTGGCTCTATTGACTATGCATATAATTATGTTTATCTTTATGCATGAAGGAGATTTTATTTATGCGTACTACTCTTGATTTACCTGAGACGCTAATAAATGAAGCTATGGCTTTAACTCATATTAAAACCAAAACAGACTTAATTAAAACCGCACTCATCAATTTAATTCAGAAAGAGAAAATTAAGGACATTAAAAAATATTATGGGAAAATAGATCTTGATATTGATCTTAACGTACTTAGGAATCGCTGAAATGATTTTGGTAGATTCCTCTGTATGGATTGAATATTTCAAGGGAAACGATAAAACACTAGTACTCAATACACTGATAGACCATAATACTATTTGCGTAAATGATTTAATACTTGCAGAATTACTTCCATCAATAAATCAAAGAAAAGAAATTGAATTAAAAGAACTCCTGCTAACAATAACAAAAATACCACTTAACATTAACTGGAATACCATTATTTATATGCAAACTCAAAATCTAAAAAATGGTATAAATAAGGTGGGTATTGCAGATTTAGTAATAGCACAAAACGTAATTGATAATAATTTAGAACTATATTCGCTTGATCATCATTTTGAATTAATGAGTGAATTACACGGCTTCCGCCTCTTTTACTCTTGATATAACGATATATCATCCTGATTTTACCCTACAAAAGCTGTACCGGGTCTACATCGATCTCTATATAGACGCCTGAGCTTTTTTTCTCATCATAGGCTGTCATGGCCCGCTTTACCGCTTGGTGGATCCCTGCCATGGCTTTGCCCCGGAGTATGAGCTGCCGCCGGTAGTTTCCGGCGATAATACTGATAGGGCAGTCTGCGGGTCCAAGGACATCGCAGTCTGCCGGGAGTAAACGCCGCAAAAGCCCTGCAAGGCGCATGATTGCCCGGTCCGCCAGTTCAGCCTGTTTTGAACGGGCGGTGATGCGGATAAGCCGGGTGTAGGGCGGAAAACCCAGGTCTTTCCGCTGGGCCAGTTCATAGTGATAAAAACCTTCTATATCTGCCTTGCAGGCGTAGGTGATGGCCGGATCCTGAGGTCTATAGGTTTGCACCAATACGCGGCCGTCGGGAAAGTACCGGCCCGCCCGGCCAGCAACCTGGACAATTAAAGAAAATGTTCGTTCTGCAGCCCGGAAATCCGGCAGGTGCAGAGCCGTGTCCGCCAATACTACCCCCACAAGGCGTACCCCGGGGAAATTAAGCCCCTTGGCGACCATTTGGGTCCCCAGCAGTATATCGATGCCGCCGGCCCGGAACACGTCCAGGGTTTCCCGGAGACTCCCCTTTTTAGCCGTAGAATCCGCGTCGGCCCGGCGTATGCGGAGGTCTGGAAAGGTCCGCTGAACCTCTTCTTCTATCATTTCAGTGCCAAAACCAGCGAAGCCCGCTTCCAGTGAACCGCATTGGGGACAGGCCTGGGGGGGGACCGCCGAAAAGCCGCAGTAATGGCAAACCGCCTTTCCAAGCTGTTTGTGATAGGTCAGGGAGACGGAGCAGTGCTTGCAAGTGAGCTCATAGCCGCACTGGCGGCAGTGGTAAAAGTAGGAAAAGCCACGGCGGTTCAAAAATAAAATGGTTTGCCTGCCAAGCCGGGCGGTCTCGCGTATTTCTTCTTTAAGTTCGCTGCTGAGGCAGCCTTCGGTTCCCGCAAGGTCCACGATGCGGATGTTCGGCGGGGCCCCTCCCGAAAGGCGGCGGGAAAGGTGGAGCCGCTTTATAGTCCCATCCTCCATGAGTTTCCAGGCCTCTGCCGAGGGGGTGGCTGAGCCCATGACAAGCCGGGCGCCCTGGGCTGCGCAGCGCTTAAAGGCCACCTGCCGGGCATGATAGCGGGGCGTGTTGCCCGACTTATAGGAACCGTCATGTTCCTCATCGATAATGATAAGCCCCAGGTTTTGCACCGGCGCAAAGACGGCGCTGCGGGGCCCCACCACGATGCGAACCTCTCCCCGGCGAATACGACCCCATTCGGCGAGGCGGGCGCTGCCGGTCATGGCCGAATGGACCGTGGTAGCCACCGCTCCAAAACGGCGCTGGACCGCTTCTTCCACCTGGTGGGTAAGAGCGATTTCAGGCACCAGGTAGATGACCGACTTGCCCACGGCGAGCATAGCCTCGGCGGAACGGAGAAATACCTCGGTTTTGCCCGAGCCTGTGATGCCGTAGAGGTAAAACATGGCCGGCTTCGCGGTCCCTTGGGGCTCCTGGTGGGGCCCCGCACCGAGTATGGCATCCAGGGCAAACTGCTGCTCCTGCGAGAGGTCCAGGGGTTTTTCGGCGATCTGCACTTCCTCGTCTAATAGGCTTTCAGGGCTCGTTTCGCGGCGGCCCGAAGGGATCATTGTGGCCAGGGCTTCGCCGGTACCGCAGAGATAGTAGCTTGCCATCCAAAGGGCGAGTTCTATTTCATCGGGCCCAAAGATCGGCTCTTTATCCACCACCCGGCGGATTTTCTTGAGCCCGCTTTCAGGAATTCCTTCTGGTAGTGTTTCCCGCTCACCGATAACGTATCCCAGCACTTCCCGGCGGCCAAAGGGGGCCATGACCCGTTTCCCCACCACAGTCTCGCCCTTGTCGTCCTGGGCGTAGGTGAAGCGCTGCTGGAGTGGTACGTCAAAAACCAGTTCAAAATACACTAGGATTGCTCCTCGGATCGGTCCTGAATGCCCTGGATATTTACATCCGCAAGACTGTTCAGAAAAGCGCGGAGCTGCTTAAGGTCCTCCCAGGCAGGCCGCTTAAGGCTTTCGTCCCGAAGGAGGGCGCTGGGATGATAGGTCGGAAGGAGGGGAATCCCCTGATATTCAAAGAAACGGCCCCGCAAACGGCTGATGCCCTCACTCGTGCCAAGCAGTGCCTGGGTGGGAACCCGGCCAACGGTCAGTATTGCCCGGGGCTTAAGCAAGGCAAGCTGACGGTGCAAAAAGGGAGCGCAGGCTGAAATCTCCTCTGGTTCCGGGTCCCGGTTGTTCGGTGGCCTGCATTTTACCACGTTGGCGATAAAGCAATTGGTGTTCCGGTCCAGATTGATGGCCATCAGCATCTTGTCCAAAAGCTGTCCCGCTCGGCCTACAAAGGGCCTCCCGGTGCTGTCTTCATCGGCCCCGGGGCCCTCGCCAATGACGAGCACCAAAGGCTGTTCGACCCCTTCGCCGGGAACTGGGTTGTGCCGCCCTTGGCATAGTCCGCAGGCGGTGCAGCGGCGAACATCCTCTGCAACCCGTTCAAGGCTGTCATCAAACTGTTCATTAATATGGTATGCTTCCCGTTCCTGCCTGTACCCGCTTCCGAGGTAATCCGACACAAGGTCCAGGAAGGCCAGGGCTTGTAATTTTTCGTCCCGAGTCATGGCTCTATTGAAACCTATGGGCCGAGAAAACGCAAGGGGTTTGTATTCTTGATCGCTTCTGCTACACTGGAGCTATGAAGACCGGAATCCTGCATCTTGTCCCCAGTCCTATCGGTGTGTCGATGGATATCCTTGCCCCTTATATCCGTTCTGTTTTGGAATCGGTGCCTTATATTATCGCGGAGAATGAAAAAACGGTCCGCCGTTTCCTTGCGAGCCAGGTTCCGCCGCAGCATCTTGCGGCCAAGGAATGGGCGACTCTGGACGAGCATACCCCCTTCCAGGATATTCCTGCTCTCCTCGCCCCGTTGCTTGCGGGCCGGGACGGGGCCCTTATTTCTGAAGCGGGCCTACCCTGCGTAGCCGACCCGGGCTCTGCCCTGGTTTCCCTGGCCCATGCGCACCATATCCGGGTCATACCCCATCCCGGCCCTTCATCAATTTTTCAGACCCTGATGGCCAGCGGTCTTAACGGCCAGCGTTTTATGTTCGAAGGCTACCTGCCCATCCCGGAACAGGAAAGGCTTGCCCGGCTCCGTTCACTTGAGCAGCTTTCGTCCCGGGAAGGAATGACCATTCTCTGGATAGAAACTCCCTACCGGGTCATGAGTCTTTTTGCAAGCCTCTGCAAGGCCCTCCGGGGAGAGACGAGGCTTACTATCAGCCAGGCCCTTATGACCGAAGAAGAGTCTATCTATACCTGTACCGTAGATGAATGGAAGCATCTGGCCCCGGAGCTTCGCAAGAGTCCCACCGTCTTTGCCATCCAGGCCCTGGAGGCGGTTTCACCGTCCCATCGTTCAGGCCATGAGCATAGACGGCCTCAATATAAAAAAAGATGAGCCAATTTCTAAAGTCGGTTACTACGCTTTGCGTTTTTAAATTGGCTAATTTGTAAAAGATAAACTATCGTTTAGCAAAAGCAATTTTTGTTTAAAGGTGGTACAAATGAAACAGAAAGTTCAGGTTGCGTTATTGCTTCTTGTATTGCTTATCCATTACCAGGGAAACGCTCAAGAGGCCACAAGCCGATTTAGTCCCTACACTAATTCGGAACTTGCTAAAATCGTCGATAAGGATCCATTTACTTGGACAGATTTTCCAAAAGATATCGATGGTTCAAGAAAAATAAAAGATGCCTACAAGGATGCTTTGGGAATAAAAAACGGCTATAAACTGCTACAGCTTGCGAAAATAGAATTTGAAAATGTCTATACCTACGGGAACCTTGTTCCAGGCAAAATGCTGCATGAGGCATATACTATCTCACTTGAAAACAAGGATCCCTTTCTAGCCTATTATATTCTTGTGTATGATTTTGAACATAATTTGTTTACCCTGGTAAATCCCCGGGAAATGATTTCAAAAATTTACAATATAGGTTTGGAACGCAAGGAAGCAGGGCTTTTGCATCGGCTTGCTGATTATTTGGATTCGCATAGGGACTTTTACGAATTAAAGGAAATCGGTGGTCTGCCGAAAGAAATGCACCAGAAAGCCCTTTTTATAAACAATAAGGATTATCGCCCCTATTCAAATCTTTATGACAGTCCTGAAAATGAAAAACCCCTAGATAGATATCCGATAACATGGAAAGATTTTCCGACCGATATATCGAGTCCTTCAGAGATGAGCGTTGCCTATGCAAATGCAGAAAAGGAAAATAATGGATATCGAATAATCCAGCTTGCTCAGGTTCAGCAAGATAAGCAACTGCTTAACAAAACAAGTCCTCTTGATATGATTAAAAAAGCCTTAACGATAGCTCAATATAATAAGGATCCCTATTTGGTATTATATGTGGTGGTATTTGCAAAGAAAAATAATATATTTATCGAGACTGATCTTGCAAAGTATGCTTTAGATGTATATGACATCAGCATTGCTCGCCGTGACTCATCTCCGTTGTATTTGCTTTATTATTATGAAAAGATGTATGATTTTATACCGGACTTAAAACCGCGGGAAATCATGCTGAAGGCTAATGAAATTGTCAATTTATATAAAGAAAAAAAACTAGTGGGTATAGACTATATTTAATACTCATTACCCGAGCCGTATGCAGCCGCAGGCTGCGAGCTTATCCGCCATAATAGCCAGGGCCCCTAAAGGGCGGTACTCCTCCCAGGGATACTCATGTTCCATATTGATGAGGGCCTCCACGGCGGGGGCCAGGTCGTTTTGGCTATGAAGCCGGTTTCCCAGGGCGGTAGCCCAGGCATCGGCGGCGGCGGCATTTTTTGCGATGACCAGGGCCGCATCAGCCTTGCCGAAACTGATCGAGGGGCCCACCGTGCCGGATGAACAGGCAAGGCCGCAGGGGGAAAGTTCTGGCGGTACGATGACTGATACTTTTCCTGAAAGGGATGAAAGCCCCGCATAGACCTGGACTGGCAGGGGCTCCCGTACCGAGATCCAGTAGTCGCCGCCGTTTTCGATTACTAGTTCTTCAAAGCCGAACTCGTTTTGCAAGGTATTGCCTAAAGCGCTGGCCGCTGCGCTTGCTGCGGCGCCGGCAATGGCCCCTGCAACGGCACTAGCTACTGCGCCGGCGACGGCCGCCATGGGGCCCACCCCCGCAGCCTGGCCTGCCATCAGCATGGAAAGGACCGCCTGAGGGGCGGCCGCATCAAGGGGCAGGGGCTCGAAACTGCTGAGAAACTCTGGGTGAGCATCGCCGTAGGCAAGAATGTCAGACCGGACACGGCGGAGTTCCTCCGCTGCGAGGCGGCGCACCGCAGATGCCAAAGGGTCGCCGTCGTGAGCGCCGCTCGGAGCGCCGCTCGGAGCGCCGTTCATCAATAAGGTATCTTTTCCCAGGTTCCAGCCAATCCAGAGATCCGACTCTCCTTCGGAAATCGTAATGGACCGGAAGCGGCCGAGCCCCATGGTTTTGCGGTAAAAACGATGGCGGTACAAGGCGTTTATTCTCCAAAGTCCAGGGCAAAGCAGCCCATGGGACAAGCTTTGACGCAGCCGCCGCAGGCGATACACTTGTCCCGGTCTACTACCAGTTTCCAGCTTGTTCTATCCAGGGTAATGGCACCGGAAAAACAGACCCCGGAACAGCCGCCGCAATCGATACAGCGCTCTTCGTCCCAGCTCAAACGTTTCGCCACATTTACCCAGGTTACACCGATGGAGTCAAGCCATGCGAGGGCTGAATCGAGCTTAGCTTCGTTTTCGGCGTCCAGTTCTACCAGGAGATTCCCTTCCTGGCCGGGTGAAATCTCGGCCCGCAGAATGTTTACCCGGATATCAAAGTCTTTGGTAAGTTTCCAGAGTATCGGTTCAGAAACGGTTTCTGCCGAATAGCCTAACACATATTTACCAGCCATTATGCCCTCCGGTCCCGAATGATAGAAAGTCCCTGGACGCGGCTCTGTTCAGGCATGGGCCGTGCCGGAGGCGTCAGGGGGAACTGGCCCTTGAGGACCAGGTCTTTTAGGGTTTCTGCCAGGAGCCGAGCCCGGCGGTAACTGGAAAGGGGGGCTGTACGCACCTTTTTGCCCCTCAACTCGATGCTGCCCGACATGAGATCCCGGTAATTGACCCGTGCCAGGGCTGGGTGCCCGTCTATGCCGTAGTCGCAGAGGCTTGTCTCGATATCCTCATTACGGATCATGACCCGGTAGGCCATATCTTCGTCCAGGACCGGAATGGCAAAACCGACTCCCACATACATGGTAACCCCGTATCTTTCGTAATAGCCCGCCCGGATCCAATCGGCGGACATTTCCTTGGCGTTGCCCACCAGCATGAGGGTCCTGGCGTTAGAAAGGGGAATGCCATGATCATTGACCGGTTTTTCCGTATTGAACTGGGTGCCGTTCCATGCCACCGAACCTACCGCTCCGCCCAAAAACACTGGAGAGCCAATACCGATAGTTCTTAAGTTTGGGTCATTGAGGAGGGGAGAGAGACAGCCTGATGTGGAATAATTCACATTCATAAATGAGGGAAGGAGGGTTCCCATATAGGTATACAGGGTCTTATGGGTAGAATTTGTGGCCGCAGGATAGTTTTGATAGGCGTTCCGCGGATTGGTGAGGATCATTTCGTTGACCCGGTCTTTATGAATAAAGGTTGCTATGTCTTTTCTTGGATAGCAGTCGGTGCCCTTGGCATGGGCTTCCAGGTAGACTTCTTCGCCCCGGATAAGTTTTTCGATGATATGGGCTCCGCCAAAGCGGCCATCGTCGGGGCGGGTTTCGGTGGCTCCGATATAGGCGTCTACCGCGGCTACTCCGCCGAATACGGGTACCCCGTCCAGCGTGATATGTTCCATACGAATGGGAGGCTCAGGATGCCCAAAATTGATGAACATTCCAGAGGAGCACATGGCTCCAAAGGTCCCGGTGGTCACCACGTCTACTTTTTGTGCCACCTCCCGGGGACTCTCTGTTTTGGCCAGTTCAGCGGTCTCCTCCGCGGTCAGTACCACTGCTTTTCCCGCTGCAAGGCGCTGGTTAATTTCATCCCAGCTTTTTTTTATTTCCCCCATGCTGTTACCCCCGATGTATGGTCTTGTGAATGGCCCTTAGGGCCCTTGCTTTATCTTCTTTCTTTACAATGACGTACATTGCAACAGGACTGGCTCCCGCCTGGGTAAGGAGTACATTGATGCCCCCTTCCGCGAGAGCGCCGAATACTTGGGATGCAAGCCCCGGCGTATGACGCAGTCCGTCTCCCACCGCTGCAATAATGGCGATGTCTTCAAAGTGTTCCACCGCCACTACAGAGGGCACCGATTCGGAGCGCAGCACCGCCAGTGCCCGTGAAAGGTCCTTTTTACGGAACAATAGATTGATGCTTGTCTGGCTTGTTATGACGCTGCTGATGTTAATACCCGCCGCATCGAGCCCTGCGGTGGCCCGGGCCAAAATGCCGGGCCGGCTTCCTACGCCGGGACCTTCGAGCCGCACAATGCCGATGTCCTCTGTGGCGGCCACGCTTTTAAGGCTTGGTTTTCCCTGTTTTGCCGGGCCTACCAGGGTGTATGGCTTGATATTTCCATCAAACTGTTCCACATTCATGACCCTAATGGGGATTTGGTCCTGTTCCAGGGGTTCCACGGTCCGAGGATGGAGCACCTTGGCCCCAAAATAGGATAGTTCTGCTGCCTCTTCATAGCTTACAAAGGGAATAGTCCGTGAATCTGGTATAATCCGCGGATCCCCTGACAAGAAGCCGTCCACATCTTTCCAGAGGTCAAGGCTTTCTGCGTGAATGGAACGGGCAATGACAGCGGCAGTATAATCTGAGCCGCCTCGGCCAAAAATAGCGATTTTGCCTTCACGGGTAAGGCCGTAAAACCCTGGTATGACCGGGGTAATATCAGGGTTAAGTATTGATGGCAGCCTTTGGGCGCAGGCTGTAAGGTCCGCCGCGGCGTTTCCGAAGGCCCCGTCGGTGAGGAGCCCCATGGTTTCGGGCAATATTTCTCGGGCAGGAAGCCCCTCCTTGCGGAGTACCGCGGCCACAATCGGGGCGGAAAGACGCTCTCCAGTGGAGACGATCTGGTCCCGGGTAAAATCGGGGACCGCACCTATATAATGTATGCCTACGAGCAGCTTTTTAAGCTGCTCAAGCCGTTCCTGCAGTACTGCCCGGACCGAATTGCGTTCCGCTTCCGATTCTATATGAAGCTTCAGGGCTGTTTCATGAATCTCTTTAAGATCCGAACAGAGCGTATCTGGAGCTTTTTCAGAAAGTATTGCCTCATCGATGCCCCGGATAAGAGCGTCGGTTACGCCTGAAAAGGCGCTCACCACCACCACAAGCGGTGTTTGGTATGCAGCTGCCACCCGGGCTGACCGCTCAATATCTGCGGGGCTCTTCAGGTTTGAACCGCCGAATTTTACAATAATCTGGGCCATAGCTCAGGTATACCTGAATTATGGCCCCTTGTTCAATCGCGCAAGAACCTTTTTATATGAACAGGTTTACCTTTGCCTCCGATGCGGCTTCCATATAGGTAGCTACACCGCCAATTTCAACACCATCAATCAGTTCTTCCTTGGCGACTCCCATGATATCCATAGACATCTGGCAGGCTACCATGCGGACTCCTGCGGTTCGGGCGGCCTGTATCATCTGTTCCAACTGGTCCACCTGCTTTGCCTTCATTCGGGATTTCATCATGAGGGGACCCATGCCGGCGAAGTTCATTTTGGACAGTGCGAGCTGGCCTGCATGCTTGGGCAGCATCATGCCGAACATTTTGCCCATGAAATCCTTAGCCACATGGGGCTTTTCCTTTTTCATGATGACCGAGAGGCCCCAGAAGGTAAAGAACATGGTGACCTTTTTGCCTACTGCAGCGGCTCCGTTAGCTAAAACAAAGGATGCCAAAGCTTTGTCAAAATCGTTGGAGAAGACGATAAGACTTGCCGCGTCTGTGCCGGTGGAAACCATCCGTACTCCAGCTCCTGCCGCGGCAGGACCTGCGGCCTGGGCAGCAGAGACAAGCCGTGACTGGGCAGCGCTTTTTTCGATGACCGCCTCTATCCGGCCTCCTGTATGTTCTAGGCTTACCAGGAGATTCCCCGTCAGTTTTGCCCAGGATTGCACATCCCGGGCAAAGCCCGGATCGGTAGCCGATACAAGAATCCTCGTCCCTTCTTCGGCCTTGTCCATTTCGGTTTTAAGCCGCATGATAGGCCCGGGGCACTGGAGGCCGCAGGCATCCACAAGAATGGTTTTCCCCGATCCGCCCTTGGCGATTCCTTCGGGGACACCTGTGCCTTCCCCATAGGTTAACGTACGGTCTGCCATAGCTTTGGCGAGATTCGGTTCTGCAAAGCTAGCCTTGGGCTTCCAGTCCTTCAGGGATCCCGGATTGTCCTGTTTTTCCACCGCTGCTGACCAGGTCTTAAAGCCTCCAGTCAAGTTGTAAAGGTCGGTCCAGCCGTTTTGGCGAAGTATCCGCTCGGCTAGATAACCCCGGAGGCCCACCCCACAGTACACGAGGACTGTTCTGTCTTTGGGCACTTCGTTGAGGCGGTTCCGGAGTTCCGTATTAGGAATACAAACGGCACCGGGTATGGCTCCAAGCTCAAACTCTTCCCGGGTCCGTACATCAAGCACAAAGGCTCCCTTGGCTCGCAGTTCCTCAAACTGTTTCCAGGAAACCACCTTAGACCGGCCCTGCAGTATATTCTCTGCCACAAAACCTGCCATATTAACGGGGTCTTTAGCAGAAGAGAAGGGCGGAGCATAAACATGTTCAAATTCACAGAGGTCCGCCACGGTGCCTTCTTTTCGTATAAGGGCGGATATAACATCGATGCGTTTTTCTACACCATCATAGCCTACCGACTGTGCTCCGAGTATGCGGGTGCTTTGGGGATCAAAGATGACCTTTAGAGTAAGGGGTACCGCGTTGGGGTAGTAGCTTGCGTGGTTGTTGGGGTGGATAATAACGGAAACACAGGGTTTACCGATTCTGGCGAGAACCTTTTCATTTAAGCCCGTTGAAGCCACAGTGAGGTCAAAGACTTTTGCGGCAGCAGTGCCGAGGGAACCCTTCCATGCAGGAACTTTATCATCGCCGAATACTATGGCATCCGCCACAAGCCGGCCCTGTTTGTTGGCGGGACCCGCGAGGGGAGTAATGCCCACTTCGTTGCTTAAAGGATTGCGGAAGGCGATGGCATCCCCCACCGCGCGAATAGCGGGATCGGAGGTGCGAAAATGTTCATCAACCAAAATTGCTCCTGCTCCGGGTTTTCCCTGGGGAATTGTTTCCAGTCCCGCGTCGCGGGCAATTTTAGTATCCGGCCGAACACCAACAGAGAATATGACCACATCGGTGGGGACCTCGTCTCCTGAAGCGAGCTTAACAAAAATTCGGCTTCCCCGTTTTTCAAAGGCTGAAACACCATCCTTAAGGCGGAGTTCGATGTCCTTATCCCGCAGGTGCCGGTGAACCAGGGCAGCCATCTCAAAATCGATGGGTGCCATGACCTGGTCAAGGGCTTCGATAATGGTGACAGCCATGCCCCGGTGGGCCAGATTTTCTGCCATCTCAAGGCCAATAAAGCCGCCGCCAACGACAACGGCCCGTTCGGGCCGCCTCATATCAAGCCAGCTTTTTATATTGTCCACATCGGGTACGGATCTAAGGGTAAAAATGCCTTCCAGATCCAGTCCTGGTATGGGCGGACGGACCGGTTCGGCTCCGGGGGAAAGGACCAAGGTGTCGTATGATTCTGTGTAGGTTTTACCGGTTTTTCGCTCCACCAGTGTCACAGTTTTTGCAGAGCGGTCTATGGATGTGGCTTCGGTAGCAATACGAACATCAACTTTGAGGGTCTGGTTGAATTTTTCCGGGGTCATGACAAAGAGTTTTTCCCGTTCTGATATGACACCTCCTGTATAGTAGGGAAGGCCGCAGTTGGCATAGGAAATGTAATCTCCCCGCTCAACAAGAATAATTTCCGCATGCTCGTTGTTGCGGCGGAGTCTTGCTGCGGTGGTTGCCCCGCCGGCAACTCCGCCGATGATAATGTATTTCGCCATGGTTTACTCCTTCTGTGGCGTTATGAATGACGTAGCTTCTAAAAACTTTCGTTTCTAGAGGTCCCCATAATAGATTCCAAAGCCGGAGGAATATCGATACCTTCGGTCTTCATTTGCAATACTATTTCTCTGCCTTTTGCGGTTGGCTGGTTTTGCCAGTGCCGCCTATCGGCCCGATTTTGTTCCCGTTCCAAGAGTCCCTTCCGTTCAAGGCTGGCAATAATCCGGGATAGCCGGGAAGGGGAGAGCCCCACATCATCAGCCAGATCGTGGGCATAACGGCATCCTCCGTCGATGGCGCAGAGGACCATAGCCTCAGTTAAGCTCACGTGGTAGGTCTCCTGTATGGCCTCTTCTAATTGTGTAATCGAGCGTAAAATATCTTTTAGGGCACATAATTGTTTATGCATAGTTGTTATGGTGAACAGTTGTTAAAGGCAACTGTTTTATATGGCAATTATATGTATTTTTATCGATATGTCAAGTGTGAAAACATGATCGTGCTGCACTTATGCGTCGGTAGACAGAATGGGCGGCTTTACTTATAGTGTGCAATATGCGAACAACGATGCTTTATCGTCAAAGATGGATTGTTTTTTTACTGGTGTTTTTCGGTCTTGCGCACCCCCTTATTTCTGCCCCTTTCAAGATGATTGGGGTAGGGGATCCAATAGTGGAAGATTATGTTTTCCTTGTGAGAACAGGCGAAGAAAGTGTACTTTCGTTAACCCCACCATTTTCAAGCGAGGAACTGCTTACTACACTGCGTGGACTTTCCATTACAAACCGTTCTCCTGCGTGGAGAGCCGCCTATGCGCGAGTCATGCAAGTCTTACAATCCCAACCGGTCCTCAAAGATGGTGCTTTGGGGCTGACAGTCCATCCTGAGTTGGCGGTAGAGGGCCGCTGGCGGTCCAATCCAAATCTTGATTGGGTTAGGGACGAGAAGCAGAATCCTGCGGTGTTTTCTCTGCCGCTGGAGTTCTTTTTTGCAAATAGCCTGTATGCACGGGGCGATCTTAATCTCCGTAATGATCCTTATTTTTACAATGATAGCGAGTCAGTTGGTACCAACCTTCCTTTGGATGTCCAAAAACTAGATGCTAATATTCCTTTAAAGGCTTTTATGGCTCTTGGCGGCCCCTGGTGGAACTTCCAAATTGGTAGGGACAGGATTTCCTTCGGTACAGGTCACACGGGTAATCTGGCCATTTCTGACACTCCGGACTACTACGATTTTGCACGTTTATCACTGTTTAGCCCGAATTTTAAGTATTCCTTATTGATTACTCAGCTACCATTGGAAACATCCTCCGATTTTTATGCCGACGGTTTTGCACCTGATCTTAATACCGTCCTAACTAATACGACACAGCGTTTTTTGTATCTCCATCGTTGGGATGTGAGACTGTGGAAACGTCTGTCTATCGGAATTTCTGAAGGTGTCATGGTGGGCAACAGTCCTCTGGAACTACGGTTTTTAAACCCGCTGACCGTATATCATTCCTTTTTTTCATGGAATGACTATTCAAAATGGAATACTTCTTGGTACAGCGATATGAATGGATCTATCGCTGCGTTGGATCTCGAATGGGCTCTCGGTGGTGGTATAAGTCTTTACGGCCAAATGGTGATGAACCAATATGCGACACCTTACGAACAAGAACATTGGCCTGAAGTAGGATTACCGAATGGCCTCGGGTGGCTTGGCGGGGTTGAGTATAATAGCGATGTAGCTGGATGGCGGTCTATGTTTTTTCTGGAAGCAGTCTATACTGATCCATACCTATATACTCTGGGCAGCCCATTCGCGAGCTTTATTTGGATGCGGCGATTGTCAGCTCTTGTAGTGAAACCATTACGCTATATGTGGATTGGGTATCCTGAAGGTAGGGATGTAATTAATATTACTTTCGGTGTACAAATGCAGAAGGATCCTGTAAATCTAACTTTTCAACTTTCATATCTAAACAAGGGCGAACATTCAATAAAATGGGATTGGGATTTAGGGCCAGATGCATTTAATCAGAGGACTCCTACTGGTGTTGCTGAGCAGCGATGGCTGCTATCCTCTGAAATAACTGTACAAGTTATTAAACCCCTCTCGTTAAGCTGTCATAGTGCTTTACAATGGGTTCAGAATTTCAACCATCAGCTTGGTGTTGACGATTTTGGATCCGAGCTGATACTCAGCGCTAAATATACATTTTAGGAGTAATTGATGAAAAAAATTATAAGTTTGATTTTAATTGGATTTATATGTTTATTATCTCTTGCTGCTCAGGTAATTAACGATCCTAATGATAACATTTACAAAGATATAGATCGATGGGCCATTCAGGGGTATATCACCACAGCCTTGCCTCAGATACGACCCTATCCGGCTCAGATACTCGACTTAATCCTTAAAGAAGTTGCCGACCGGGGAGATCCGGTGGCTCAAAAAAAGGCTGTATCATACATAGCTTCCATTGCACCCGATTCACGACCTGTTCATATAGGGTTGCATGGTACTATAACAGGGAGGGACTCGGAGTCTACTCTTTTTGGTGCTCCTAAGGCAGATGGAGTGTTCCGAATCGAGCCTTGGATTACTGGCTCCTACGATTTACAGGTTTATGGTTCATTAAAAACACCTGGCAATGAAATTATCGTGCCCGGAAACTATTCTCCTTATCCAGATTTTGTAGTGGATGCTGCAAATGTTGGTCAGTTCTATATACTTCAGAATTGGAATTCAACCCTTACCATAGGGGCTGATTCTTTTTATTTCCAGTCAGGTTTGAATCGTACCAGTTTTGGTCCCTTCTACGATTCAAGTCTTGTCGTTGGAGCCCAGGCTGGTAGGGCGGGACATTTCAGTCTCGTTTACCGCAGTGAATGGTGGAATTATAGTATTTTGTTTTTGTCTATTTCTGCTACCAATGATTTTGGGAATGGCCAATTCCCAGAAAAGTATATCATGATTCATGCCTACGATTTTCAACCACTTACCAATTTTGAATTTGGCTTTTTTGAAACCGTAGTCTGGGGCGGCCGCTTTGAACCATTTTATTTTATTCCTTTTAACCAACTTTTCGCTGCCCAATCTATTGTGGGCTTTGCGGACAACTCCCTCTTTGGTATCCATTTCCGATGGCGAGCCTTTCCTGGCCTGCAAATGTTAGGTCAAGTCTATGTAGATGATCTTCATTTTAACGATATGGTTAGTTTTAAATTTGATACTCGATATAAACTATCTGCCCAGGCAGGACTTAATTATATGCCAATAAAATCCTGGGCCCCCAACGTGCGTCTTGAGTACACCGCAGTTATGCCCTATATGTACACTCATATTACCGGAGATGTGGCTGATAGATATGTGCCAAATAAACCTAATTATTTTAATTATACCCACCGGGGTGCAAATTTAGGAACTGACTTGGAACCTAATTCGGATCGCGTAAAGCTGAGCATCAGTAAAGATTTGCTTTCTGCTTTTAATTTAAAACTTACAGGCTTTTTTACCCGTCACGGTAATGCTTCAGAGGGAATTCCAAATATGGATTCAAATCATGACGGAGATATTTTTGACGATGGTTATGATAGCGCGAACAAGGTTACCTTTGATCGTGAAACCCGTTTCCTGACCCAGTCTGTGATTGACTATCGCCTTGCAGGAGGTTTTAGCCTTTCTTGGTCCTTGCCGACATCCTTCGGGAGTTTTGGCCTCCAGGCTGATTATGTTCTGGAGTACGGCTGGAATCGTAACCTTGTAAAGGATGATAACGGACTCACTAACTTCTGGGGGATTAGCGCATCCTGGCGCTGGTAAGCAAGGTTCTTGCAAAAGTGCCCGACTTTTAGAAGTGGTTCAGGCCATGCGGACCCCTGAAATCCAGGGGTCCCTCATGATAAGCCAGTACTTAACTGTTTAATATAGACTGAAACAGAGAAACGGTCATTCTCCCTCGGCATAAAGTAACTTAAGCTCAGTTTGGGGCCGCCAGTAATCTCAAGCCATGTCCGCCTTTCCGCTTCGTCCCAATAAAGAGCTGCCTCTGTCAGAATACGCTTTTTTTTGTCCTTGGGAGCAATTTCAAAGATTCGTTGTAAGGAGCCGCTTCCTTTTTTTTCAGTAAAGGCCACTTTTAGTGATGTAAGCCATTCGCGGCAGGCCTTGAGGGCTTCCGTAGACCCAAGATCGGAGAAGGTAATATCAATATATTGTGGATAATAGACTATAGGTTCATTTCCCAATGGTATGGGGTTGAGCTCGGAAAGAGCATCTAAAACTGCTGCAAGGTCATTATCAGAGAGGGCCGGCGGAGTTTCTTCAGAGCTATCTGGATTAAGACCGTAAAGGGCAAGTACCGTTTCGCCGCAGACTCCCCAGCCAATGCGGTCCTTCCAATCAGGTGAAGTCCACATAGCTTCCGAAATACGGAAAAGCCTGCCAGTGAGTTCAGGTTTTTGTGTAAGTACTGATTTTAAAAGTAGAGCTGAGAGGTATTCTGTATATGCTCCGGCAAAGGTCTTGCCAAGCGTAACTTTGATGTATCGGCCCTGCATCCGCCGTTTTTTTCGGATTAAATTTGCAAGCTCCTGTGCTTTTTTTTGGGTTGGATCACCGTCAATGCTGTGTTCTGTAAGAAATGTCCGCTCCTGATGATCAGCGCAGGCTCCGCATCCCATGCAGCGGCTTTCTTTACCAGATGCACCAAAACAAGTAGCCGGTTCCCTTCTTTCCATTGCTTCCTGGTAAGCCTTATACAAAAAAGATTCTGTAACCGAGGTTTGTACAAAGGAAAAGGGAAATGAATAGGCCATTGATTTTTCTTCTGAGAGGGTACCACGAATTCTATCGGGTGTTTTTTCGAGTGAGCCATCCTGTAGAAGCGCTTGGATAAGGGGGCTTACCAAATCGCCTCGAATACCCTGATCGTAGATCACTCCTTTCTGGGCAGCAGACTCTAGTCCATTCGCAAGACCATATCCGCCGAGTACCAAAAGCTGGTCCGCTACGTATTCATCCCAATCCATGGCAAGTCGAAATTCAAAACCAGCAGACTCAACAGCAATTTTAACACGGTGACTTATATCTTCTAGTTTTGTCTCGTCAAATTCGAGAGCTCCGTAACGGAGAGGAGTAAAGGGCATCCGGACAAGGTAACCCGCGGAGAAAAGGAGCCGGGGGCTTGGTCGAATTTGGTCGGCAAGGTTTTTAAGCCTTTCACAGAATTGGTTAAATTCCGTAAGGTCTTGTTCTGTTTCGACTCCAGAAAGTATATAAAAGAATTTAATCTCTCTGACCTTTGCCTTAAAGAGCCGTTCAATGAGGAACCAGAGGTCTTTGCTCGAGAGGCCTTTAGCATACAGGGCACGCATCCCTTCAGAAATGCCTTCTACTCCTATAGTAAAGGACCGTTTTTCCGCCGCAAGTTCGCATTCGAGCATACCGGGGGTATTCACCAGGATATCCGCCCGCTGGCTCATCATATTTACCCGGTCAAAGATGCGGTTCAGGTCTAAAAGAAGGGAGAGAATATCCGAATGGGCGTTAAAATTAAAAGAATAAAGCTCTAATGTAGATATACCCGTATTACGCAGCAACTGTATTGCCATATCTACCGCATCGGTATGGCTTACTTCCCGGTATGGCTTTCGTTCCCAACCTTCGAAGCAAAACGTGCAGAACGACGGGCAGCCCCAGGAGATTTGGAGACGGCCCGTATTAGCTTCGGGGGAGTTAAGTATAGGGTAACGTGTTGGTAAAAATGGTTTCATCGAGGAAATGCTACGGGCACTATGCACCCTGCGAAACGTTGGGTCAGCGGGATCAAGGCTATGGCCACTGGCCCAAAAAGAGGGTATGTGTTGCTCAAGTTCAGTGACTAAGGCATCCTTTTCCCATCCCCGCTGTGCAGCCAAGATTGTAAAAAGCTCAGCACCTCCCGGGTTTGCTTCGGCTTCACCAAAATAAAGTCCGTCAGCAAAGGAATCTCCATTGGAAAAAATGAGTCCCTGGTTAGCAAGCCCATTAGATCCACCGACCAGAATGAGAGGCCAGCTGGAATCCCGTTCGGAAGCCCGGAGGGGTATGCCTGATTTGATTAAAAGCAGGGGCAGGTTGACAAGTTCTAGAGCATAGGCGCAAGAAATGAGGATGGCATCAAAGTCCTGGACTGGCCGTCCCGATGCAATCCCCTTGAGCCAAGGTTCCTTCGCTGCCTCTAGATCATTCCGTTCATACCGGGATGGCAGAAACGCAAAATCTCCATACGCTTCTGATCCCAGGGTATTTCTCATCAAACTATATAAAAAAAGGTGAGGACTGGAACGTTGTACGTCCCTCCAGGGTGAAAGTCGTACAAAAAGGAAATGACTTGAGGCTTTTTCCCATTCTGGATTGTCCCAACCGAGAGCTTGAGCTGGAACTGGGAAGGGGCTATATCTGTTTACTCTCATGATCTACTAATGGTGCTGGAGCAAGAACCTGGCCTTTATATAGTACTTTCGGGTAAATGACTATGCTCAGTTTTTTTTCAAGCCGAGAAAGACGCTGTAGTTCAATTTCGTCACCAATGGTTACCATGATTCCATGTTTCCCTGAACGGCCAGTACGCCCCGCCCGATGAGCGTAAGCGTCGGTGGAGTCCGGAACATCCAGGGCAATAACTTGGTTAATATCCTGGATATCAAGTCCCCGGGCTGCGAGGTCGCTCGTGACCAATATCCTGACGCGACCAGAACGGAAATCATCTAGTGCTTTTTTTCGATTTTGCTTGTCCATATCTCCGAAAAGCCCTGCAGCAGCAATTTTATGGAACTGGAGCTGAGATACCACATTACCAATCTGTCCGTTGATATTAAAAAATACGAGTGCTTTCTTTGGGTTTGTTGCTGCGATAAAGGAACGAAGGGTTGCAATTTTTTTTCTTCCCTCTGCAAAGAGAGCCCAATGTTCAATGTTTTTTTGGAGTACCTCTCGATCTTCAACGGTTATATCAAGAACTGATGCTTGAACAAAACCACTCAGGCGCTGTCGCGCTTTTTCTCCGATGGTGGCAGAACAGGCTACGGTTTGTCGTGCCTGGGGTAGTAGGGTCGCAAATTCCCGTGTCTCCTCAAATAAATCATCCGCTACAAGCCGATCTGCCTCATCGAGTACGAGGTACCGTATGGCTTTTAATGAAAGTTTTCCCATCCGGCTGAGCTGGTTTATTCTCCCTATATTGCCGATGACAATGAGAGGTTTTTCCTTTTTAAGGTGTTCTATTTGGCGGCTTATATTTGCACCGCCCATAAGAAGCGCTGTTTTAAACGGACTTCCCTCCAGGAGAAAATCGGTTTCTTTTTTAATCTGAGCACATAGTTCATAGGTTGGGCTGCACACAACAAGAGCCGGCCCGAGTCGTTTGCTTTCAGGCTGTTCAAGCACATGCTCTAACAAGTTTTGTAAGAGAGGAATGAGATAGGCAAAAGTTTTGCCTGTCCCTGTAGCGGACTGAAAAATACAGTCTCCGCCTGAAAGCAAAATAGGAATGACTCGTTCCTGAATGACCGTTGGTGTTTTAAACCCGCGAACTTGTAGCCGTTCAATAAACATCGGCGCAAGGCCCAGTTGTTCGAATGTGGTAATCATATACTCCTTATCGTTTCCGGAATTCCTCATATAAGCTAATCATGGAATCTATGAAACGATCTACAGAATAGTTTCGTGAAATTACTTCTGATTTTTTCCCCATAGCTATCCGTTTGTCTTTGTCAGAAAGCACTTCAACTGCTTTTTCCCAAAGCAGTTGATCGTTTTCCTGAGTCCAACCATTTTCCCCGTTTATTACCATGTCGTCGATACTGGGATCTGCTGCGGCTACGATAGGTAAACCTGATGCCATAGCTTCGATAAATGTAATAGGATGGACCTCGCTGTGGGAAGCACTCATGAATAGATCTGCAGCTGCATAGACAATTTTTATTTCTTCTGGCCATCTCAGATATCCTGTAAATATTGTTTCTTGGGATACTCCAAGTTCATATGCATACGCTTCCAATTCATGCCGATCAGGACCATCTCCGACAATCATGAGTCGAGCATTCGGCCTTCTTTGTACTATTTCTTTAAAATTTAGTAGCAATGTATTAATATTTTTTTCTGTCGCTAGACGGCCTACAAAGACAATTAACTCATTTTCATGTGTAATGTTAAAACGACTTCGTAAATCTTGAGCAGCTTTTATAATTTCATCAGACCGTTCATAAAAAGTGCTCAGATCTATCCCATTTGGAATGACTCGAACTGGTTTTTTATATCCATTGTTAATGAGGTAATCTCTGATTTTTTTAGAAGGTGCAATGACACAATCTTCATTACGCAGCGTATGATTAAGTATTTCTGGTACTTTGCCTTTCAGAAAGGGTTCAAGGAGCGGAACATAATAGAGATAATCATCATAAAAAGTATGCAGGGTATGAACCGAAGGCAAATGTAGCTTTTTTTGAACTGCCTTAGCTGCAATGTAAAGACTAAACTCTGAATGACTATGAATAATATCAAGATTGAGTTCTCGTGCAATTTTAACAACTTTAGGTTCAAAAAATAAGCCTATGCGATGTTGGGGTTCATTGGGAAATTTTATTGATGGAATTCGATAGACTCTTTCCTCAGGTTGTGCATCCGGGTGCTGTACGGTAAACACAAACACCTGGTGTCCTTGTTTTTCTAGTTCAGTTTTTAAAGTTCTCACTACCGTGACTACCCCATTTACCTGAGGTGGATATGTATCACTAAATAAGCCAATACGCATAAATAACCTCTTCTTTAAAATAATATAAACCTTGCATATACTCCTTAGTAACTACTCTCTATTATGCCGAAATAAACATCTTTAGTCGAGCTTTCTTTTTTTCTACCCTTTGCTTGTTTTTTTTACTTATGCTACAATAGCTTTAGCTATTGTAAAGACGAGCTGGGAGGATAGTGATGATCAGTATTATTATGCTGGTAGGTTTTTTCGCCCTTATGACGGGGATCGGTATTTGGGGCATGGGAAGAACAAAAACGTTAGGAGATTTCTTTTTGGGAGGCCGGACTATGGGGCCCTGGATTTCTGCTATTGCGTACGGTACCTCCTACTTTTCCGCCGTGCTTTTTATCGGTTTTGCGGGAAAACAGGGCTGGCTTTTTGGGCTTAACGCGCTTTGGATAGCCCTGGGCAACAGTCTTATTGGGGCTATGGGAGCTTGGCTTGTGCTGGCAAAACGGACCCGCCGGATGACACAGAACCTCGATACCATGACGATGCCGGAGTTCCTCCAGGAGCGATACGGTGCTAAGCACTTAAAACCCCTCGCGGCGGCTATCATTTTCTTTTTCCTATTACCCTATTCAGCATCAGTTTTTAAAGGTCTCGGTCACCTCTTCGAAGCAGTATTTCATATTTCCTATGATATAGCA
The DNA here is from genome assembly GCF_029265695.1 of Gracilinema caldarium. Taxonomy (GTDB): domain Bacteria; phylum Spirochaetota; class Spirochaetia; order Treponematales; family Breznakiellaceae; genus Gracilinema; species Gracilinema caldarium_A. The sequence continues at coordinate 24,637 of NZ_JAJUHW010000036.1, forward strand.
CTCCTCCTGATGATTGGTTTTACTGGGATATATCTTGTGCTTGGGGGCTATTTTGCTATTGCTATGACGGACCTTATTCAAGGTGCTGTCATGTTTATAGGCGCTATTGCTATGGTCATAGTTGTTTATGCTCGATCTGGTGGATTTGTAGCGACCCTTAATCAGATTTCACAGAATTACCACGCTCATATTCCACCTGCAGCCCAGCCTTCGGTGTTTACGATTCTATCTGTTGTGTTTATGACCAGCTTTGGCCCCTGGGCACTCCCTCAGATGGTACAGAAGTTTTATGCAATCAAGGATGAACTTATGATAAAACGGGCCACTGTGGTTACCACTGTTTTCTCCGCGGTTATCGGATTTTCCGCTTACCTCGTTGGTTCAAGTGCTCATGTGTTTTTTACCCCCGACAAGCTACCGAAAACCGCAAGCGGAGCTATCAACTTTGATTCAATCGTGCCCATACTGCTCACCCAGCTATTGCCTGAGTTGTTATTAGCGGTGATTTTGCTTCTTGTGCTATCCGCATCTATGTCTACCCTTTCCTCATTAGTGCTGGTATCTTCTTCCTCAGTCGCGATCGATCTCTATCCCGGCCGTGTCGAGGCTGGTTCCGGCAAGGACAAATCCATTGCCATGATGCGTTTCATTTCTGCACTATTTGTTATCGTCTCTTATTTTATCTCCCGATATCAGTTTGATGTAATTGTAACCCTCATGTCCCTTTCATGGGGCGCTGTAGCAGGTTCTTTCGGTGCTGCCTTTATCTACGGACTCTTTTGGAAAGGCGCAACTAAAGTTGGAGCTTATGCAGGCCTCTTCAGCGGTCTGATAACAGAAATTTTCTTTTTCTATCTACTGGGGCCTGCACAGTCACCTCTTGCGGCGAGCCTCGCAATGCTGGTGCCCTTTGCTGTAGTTCCCTTGGTTTCCCTCTTTACACCAAAAACTGATAAAATTTTACTCGACAGGGCTTATAAAGGCCTGTAAAGTGGTGGTATGGAAGAATTAGCCTTACTTGGAGATGAAGCGGTTGCTTTGGGAGCTATTCATGCAGGTCTTACTGCAGCCTATGGATACCCCGGTACCCCATCAACCGAAATTATGGAACGGCTTATTGCCGAGTATGAAGCGGGCGGCCCCAAAGCTGCATGGTGTACCAACGAAAAGACAGCTTTAGAGGCTGCCCTGGGAGTATCCTTTGCAGGCCGCCGTGCCATGGTGACCATGAAACATGTGGGTCTCAATGTCGCTGCGGACCCCTTTGTAAACGGGGCCCTTCTTGGTATTAAGGGGGGGCTCGTCATTGCCGTGGCGGACGACCCAGGAATGCACAGTTCCCAAAACGAGCAGGATTCCCGTTTTTATGCATCCTTTGCTCTGGTTCCCTGCCTAGAACCCCGAACCCAGCAGGAAGCCTATGACATGACCCGTGAGGCCTTTGATATTTCCGAAACCTTTCATGTTCCCGTGGTTTTGCGGCTCGTGACCCGCCTGTCCCACGCACGCTCAGGCGTGCGTGTTGCTCCAAGCCGCAGCCAAAATTCCCTGTCAAAGGCAGACAAACGGGAATGGATGCTTCTACCTGCTTACGCACGCCGTCGCTATGCCTCGCTGCTTGAGCGGCAGGGGGCAATAAAAGCCTGGGCAGAACAACATCCTCTCAACCGTCTGGAGCTAGAAAACCGGGACACGAAGCGGGTTGTCATTACAACCGGTCTTGGGGGTAACTACTACGAAGAAAACCTTACAGATCTGGAAAGCTTCCTCACATCTTCGGGCCAGAAACTTCCTGCCCGTCTTCATATCGCTGCTTATCCAGTTCCCCAGGCATTGGTCCGCCAGCTTTGCGAACATGCGGAGGAAGTACTTGTCATCGAAGAAGGTCAAAGCCTGGTAGAAGAGAAGCTCAGAGGCCTTTTGCCGCAACAGCTAGTAATTCACGGAAAAATGGATGGTACACTCCCTGCGTCGGGAGAACTGGACCCCGATGTGGTACGCCCCGCTTTAGGGCTTCCCCCGCGGTCCAGTCTTGTTGTGGATGCCTTACAAGACGGCAGCTTTAAGCTTCCCGGCAGGCCTCCCCAGCTTTGCGCAGGCTGCCCCCATGGGGACAGTTACAATACTATCCGCCGTGCTGTTGAAGGTCTTGAATCGGTGGCTATCACCTCTGATATTGGCTGTTATGCCCTGGGAGCCACCCCTCCCTATGATGTACCTGAAACTATCGTCTGTATGGGAGCCTCGGTGAACATGGCAAAGGGAGCCGCCGATGCGGGCATACAGCATGCAATCGGTGTTATCGGTGACTCAACCTTTCTCCATTCGGGGATTACGCCTCTTATCGATGCAATTGCTTCTAAGACACCCATGACCCTTGTCATCCTTGACAACTCTATCGTTGCCATGACGGGCTGCCAGGATACCATGCTCTCCTCAGAGAATTTGGGAAAACTCGTATTAGGTCTCGGACTTGACCCAGCGCACCTTTTGGAACTAGAAGCGAAGGCCTCAAAACAAGAGTCCAATGCGGAACTGCTGCGAAAAGAAATCCTTTACCGCGGTGTATCGGTAGTCATTTTTAAACGGGAATGTATTGAGGCGATTAAAAAAAGGCAGAAACTCGAGGCCGCCAAAAAGGCCCATCCTGCATGTGAAGACCGGGGAGGTGAGGCATGAAACGGGATATTATCCTCGCTGGTGTGGGCGGGCAGGGGATCCTTTCGGTGGCAGCCATTATCGCAAAGGCCGCGGTGGATCAGCACCTTTCGGTGCGCCAGTCGGAAGTTCACGGTATGTCCCAGCGGGGCGGGGCTGTATTGGCCCATCTGCGCCTCAGCGATGGTCCTATTTATTCGGATCTGGTTCCCAGAGGCGGAGCGGATCTTATCATCTCCATGGAACCCCTGGAAAGCCTCCGCTACCTTGCCTGGTTAAAACCGGAAGGGACCCTGGTGAGCGCTGCAGAACCTTTCATCAATATAAGCGACTATCCTGATTTGGAACAAATATATGGGATACTCCGCTCTTTGCCCCATGCATACATTGTTGAAACCCAGGGCTTGGCCAAAGAAGCTGGGCTTGCTCGGGCAGCCAATATGGTTCTCATTGGCGCTGCAAGTCCCTATCTCTCCATTCCGGTTTCTGCTATGGAAGGAACCATTTGTGAGCTTTTTGCCGCCAAAGAACCGGCTGTTATCGATGCGAACATCAGGGCTTTCAGGCTTGGCAGAAAAGTCTCGGAATCTTAGAAAAGGTACGATTATGAATAGGGTAATAGATTATCAATATTGGGATAAGGA
>NZ_JAJUHW010000034.1 GCF_029265695.1 Gracilinema caldarium
GGCTAAAAATCTGGGAGCCAATGCGGCCATAATGGTTAAGAACTCCACCATTATGGCATTAGGTATTTCGGTGGGTAAAATTGTTATTTCCCTTTTAGCAGCCTTTGCCATTGTCTATTTTGATTTTGCCCTAAAGGACTTTATATTCTGGTCCATTTTCATCACCCTGATGCTCCCGGTAGAGGTCCGCATTATGCCAACCTATAAGGTCATTTCAGACCTGGGTATGCTGAATACATACTGGGGCCTCATTCTGCCTATGACCGTATCCGCCACGGCGGTCTTCCTTTTCCGCCAGTTTTTTAAGTCTGTCCCTCGGGAAATCGCGGAAGCTGCAGCAATCGATGGAGCGTCGGCCATGGAATTTTTCCGTCATATTCTTGTTCCTATGACACGGACTCCTATCGCATCCATGTTCGTTATCCAGTTTATTTATGGATGGAACCAGTATCTCTGGCCCTTGCTCATTACCACAAAAGAAAAGTACTACACCCTGCTTATCGGTATTAACCGGATGCTCGCAGTCGGAGACGCCCAAGCAGAATGGCAGGTAATCCTGGCCACCACCATGCTGGCCCTGATTCCTCCCGTCATTGTCGTCGTTGCAATGCAAAAACAGTTTGTAAGCGGTATGACTGAAACGGAAAAATAATCTATGGATCTCCGTCTCTTTATTGCCCTGGAACTGCCTGATACATTTATCGCCTCTCTTGAAAAGGACTTAAGGGACCTCAAACGGTCCCATCCCGAATTTCGCTGGACTGGCCGGGAAAATCAGCACCTTACCCTCGCTTTTCTCGGATCCGTTCCTGAACAGGGAGTTCCACTTGTTACAAAAGCCTTGGAACAGTCAGTCCTAAAATCGAAGAAAGACCGGAGAACATTAGATGATACTTACCAACAGCAAACTATCAGCACTGAATCCATTAATGGTATTGAAATAGCAGCCCAGGGCATCTATACCTTTCCGCCCCGAAAGCCCGCTTCGGTATTGGCTGTCGGACTCGGAGCCGGCTCAGAAGCGGTCTCGCTGCTAGCCGCACACCTAGAACGGGAACTCCTTGCAATAAAAGACACCGCTTCATTGAAAGACTTTGAAGCATCCCAGAGGCCCTTTACGCCCCATATTACCGTAGCCCGGGCCGGAAAAAGCCCGATACAGTTGGAAGCCGAGGAACGGCAGGTAAGGCTTACAGCCAGGGGCATCGTGTGTTCGGTAGCCCTTGTGTCTTCGGTGCTTCAGCGCGGCGGGCCCGTGTATACAGTACAAAATCGGGTCTCCCTGGAAAACTAATCCCATTTCAAAAGGCTCTTCTTGCAAGAGCCTTTTATTTCCTGCATAATGCCCCCACCTATACATATCAAGGAGTTTTAGCATGAAACGAAGTATATTGGTTACTCTGATACTGCTCTCAATACTGGCCCTCGGCCTTGGCAGCTGCGCCAAGTCTGCGGCAAAAAATGGCGCACCCCAGGACAAATCTTTGGAAACAATAAAAGCCAATGGCAAGCTTGTCCTCGGTTTGGATGATGCCTTTCCGCCCATGGGCTACCGCAACGAAAACAACGAAATTGTCGGTTATGACATCGACTTGGCTAAAGAAGTTACCAAACGGCTTGGCGTGCAGCTCGTACTGCAGCCGATCGACTGGAATGCCAAGGAACAGGAACTGAATACGGGCAAAATTGACTGTATCTGGAATGGTTTTACCATTACGGAGGAACGGGCAAAAAATATGGCCTTTACCAAACCATACCTTAAAAATGCCCAAGTACTGGTGGTCAAAAAAAACGCCGCTTATCAGACTCTGGCGGACCTTAAGGGCAAAACGATAGGGCTCCAGGCTGGTTCTTCCGCAGCAGAAGCCCTGGAGAGCAATAGTAGTTTTAAGGCGAGCCTGAAACAAGTGGTTGAATTTAAAGACAACCTGACCGCCCTGATGGACCTGGAAATCGGCGGTGTAGATGCGGTAATTATGGACCTGATTGTGGCTAACGACAATATTAAACGCTCTGGAAAGGACTACCGCATCCTGAGCGAATCTCTTTCCGCCGAAGACTATGGGGTAGGATTCCGCAAAAACGACCTCGCCCTGCGGGATGCAGTACAGGCAGCACTGGAAGCTATGGCTCAGGATGGTACCCTGGCATCTATAACTACCCAGTGGTTTGGTTCGGATATTTCCGTAGTTGGGAAATAATAAACAATAGATTGATGAGGCGGTAATGTAATGTGGCAGATGCTTGGCCAGATGGTATCGGGAACCTTGGTATCCCTTTCGGTATTTTTTCTTACCCTCTTCTTTTCCATTCCCCTTGCATTGCCAGTTGCACTTGCCCGACGCTCTAAATCAAAGCTCCTCCGCACACCGGTGAGTTTCTACATCCTGGTGATGCGGGGGACTCCCCTTATCTTGCAGCTTATCTTTGTGTATTTTGCCCCCTATTACCTCTTTGGTATTTCCTACGATAGATTTACCGCGGTCATTATTGCTTTTGCAGTCAACTATGCAGCTTATTTTGCGGAAATTTACCGAGGTGGTATCGATGCAATTCCCAAAGGGCAATGGGAAGCCGCCAAAGTATTGGGGCTTTCACGGAGTCAGACCCTATTTAAGATAATTCTCCCCCAGGTGGTACGGAGAATACTCCCCGCCATGGGTAACGAAGTGATTACGCTGGTTAAGGATACTGCCTTAGCCCAGACGATTGGTGTGGCGGAACTCTTCCGCACCGCTCAGAACGCCTCGGCCCGTCAGTTTTCTACCCTTCCCATTTTTATCGCAGGACTCTTTTATTTTGTGATGAACTGGCTCGTTACAATAGCCTTTGAGGCCGCAGAAAAAAAGATGGGCTACTATAAACTATAGTTCCCTTTTTCCACCTGCTCTAAGCCAGATAATCCTTTTTGATGTTTGAAAGGCTTTTTAGCATAAGAAGTTTTGCGTCAACAGAACCGGCAGTCAGTGTATCAAGACGACGCTGGTATTCCTTCCGCTCTCCATCATCCCCATAACCGCAGCTGCAGGTTATCTGAAGCCAGCCCATTTCGCGGGCAAACCCCCGGATTGCCTCTTCGCTGACCAGCACCAAGGGGCGGATAATTTCCACCGGGTATTTGTCATATTTTAAACGGGGCGGCATGGTAGCCAATTCCCCTTTTTTTGTCATGTTCATAAGAAGCGTCGCAAGCACATCGTCCAGATGATGCCCCAGAGCAATTTTATTAAAACCGTGATCCATAGCATATCGCAAAAGTTCTGTCCGCCGCTGGGTAGAGCACCAATAGCAGCTCATCTTCTGGCCAGGCTTAAGGCGTTCTACAATTGGCACCTCCATAGTATGGAGGGATATGCCCCATTCCTCGTAGAGCGCCGCCAGGCGCTGGGCCGCCGCCATGGGCATGCCTCCCCCCGGCACATCGCTAGCTATCCTGAGGGCTTCGATCTCAAAAGCCGGGGCATTCCACTTTTTGCGGCGGCCCAGCGCCCAGGCTAAGGTGGTAGAATCCTTGCCTCCGGAAGCTCCGAGTAAAATTCTATCCCCCGGTTTAAGAAGCTCGTAGTCCAGAATAGCCTTGGCAATCAGTTTTTCTATATGAGTCAGGGCCATAAAAGAAAGCGGACCTCCTGTGCAACTTCCTTATGCAGGGCTTCCAAACTTTCCGGAGCGCCATAACGGATATAGAAGTGCATCTTTGAATGGAAAATGTATACCATAATGTCCGCAATAAGTCGACGCTTATCTTGAGTAAACTTATCAAGTTTTTCTAGTTCCCCCAGCAAGAGTGCATAGGCTGGATGCATGAAATGGTTTCCGTCCCGTCTTATAAAGTAGCGAAAATCAATTTCTGTAGAAATAAAAGGGGCATAACGGTTTGGATTTTTACCGTTATATTCAATCATAAGAAAAGAAAATGCGAGGATCCGGTCCTCCGGGCTCATCAAGCGGTTATTTTGCAGCTCTGAGCTGCCATAAGGGATCCAAAGCTGAAAATCGGCAAATTGTCCCGACAATACTGCTTCCAGATTGTCCCTCACCCATTGAGCACAATCCCGAGCTATTTCTTCTACCGCCTCACAGAGCAGGGCATTCTGGTTTTCAAAGTAATTATAGATGCTTGCATAAGAATACGCAGCCTTTTCTCCGACCTTTTTGCTTGTAACTGCAGAGACGCCTTCGGTAAGAATAATGTCCTTTGCGGCTTCCAGAAAATAACGTCTGACCCGCTCCTTTTGAATATCCTTGTAACTCATAAAAACAGTATATATTTTCTTGACGGATTTGGCAAATGGATTTAAAATATTTAATGTCATTCAGAATATGAACGACATTAGATACCTGATAAAAATTAACTTTTTTAAGATGAGGCAGCTTCAAAAGGGAGCAACTTTTGAAATTGGTTTAAATTTTTAAAAGGCATCGGTAGTTCTTTCAAAACTCTGAGAGTTTTGAAAGAACTACCTTGAAATCCGCGATTTGGCGTGACGGTTGCATGCGTTCAATATGAATTAGTATGCTACCGCAAGCAATCGCAAAGCCAAATTCAAAAGTAAGAGACTTTTGAATTTGGCTAATCGGTTATTTTTTGTGAGGAGCGAAGGGCATGGACAGGTCCGCATCAATTTTCGGGAATCCTATACCTGCAGGGATTCAACAGAAGGCAGAAGGGCAAAAAAAAGCGTACATTAAAAAATTTGGAGATGATTCTCAAAAGGACTTAATTCTACTTTCACGTGAGGTACCGAGTCTGGATCCCCTGGGGATCCAGCAGCTTATGGTCCAGGAAGTAGGCACAAAAATCGAATGGGAATGGCAGAAGGTAGATCTCCCTTCGGATCCTAAAGCTCTGGTGGTAGGCAATATTCGTATGGGATTCGGCCATTACCGGATTTCCGTAGCTATCGCAAGCGCCGCACGGGCCATGGGCAGGAACCCCTATTGGTTTGATCTGCATTCTTTTAAAAATACTACGGGAGGCAAAATCATCGCCCACTTAAACAGCCTCTATTCACTGGGCTCCCGTTTATCCCAAAAATATGCCCTCTTTAACAGTCTCTATTGGGAACCCCTTAATTCAGAAGGGTTCCGGAAACTGACCTATAATGCGGCGGACCAAAAAACCGCAGAACTCATGGCTACTCCCTGCAAGCTCCTGCCTAAAAATATTCCCTATGTGGCAACCCATGTGTGGCCCGCCCAAGCGGCGATACACAGCGGCATGGAGCGGGTCGTCAATGTAATACCTGACAATTGGCCCATGGCCCTGCACCTTTCAGAGGGAGCTATTCACTGTGTTCAGTCTCCCTCAGCTTGGTTCGGCTACAAAACGCTGCGGGGTATGGCCGGAAAAACCATTCCCCGCTTTATGGATAAAGGAAGTCTTGTATACACGGGCCATTATATCGACCATGAATTAGTTGCAAATCTTGAACAGGATACCGCAGCTCGGATGAACCGGCTTACAACCCTTAAACCATTGCGGGTTTTGCTTTCCGTAGGAGGCGCAGGAGCCCAGCGGGAACTCTATGCACGGCTTATCCGAACCTTGCTGCCATTAGAAAAGCGAGGCAAGGTGGCGATACTCATCAATGTGGGTGACCATCAATCTGTATTGGAAGGACTCCTGGCTGATATTCCCGAACTTGTTAAAGCCCGAATGCACATTAACAACTGGAACGAGACAAAGGCCGTTGCGGAAGAAGCCATCGGAGGCACCATGTCGGGAATTCATATTTTCATGCATTCAGACATTTTCCAAGCGGTCTATACGACAAACCTGCTGATGAGAGCCAGTGATCTCCTGGTGACGAAACCGAGCGAGCTTGCCTTTTACCCGGTACCAAAACTCTTAGTCCGCCGGGTCGGAGGCCACGAAGCATGGGGGGCAATCCGTTCCGCAGAACTGGGGGATGGCACCTTTGAATGCGCTGATCCCAAAGAAGCGGAGGCGATGCTGCGCTTCTTAATGGAAGACAGCGAAGGCCTGAGCCTAATGAATTCCTGTATCCTTTCTGCCAATAAGGCGGGACTCTATTCCGGAGCCTACCGGGCAGTTGAATTAGCATTGCAAGGAGGAATGAAATGAGCAATTCTGTCATGAATACACAGGGCCGGGTTGTAGAATCCCTGCCATTTTCCAAAAAGATTATCTATGCTTTAGGACAACTCGGTTGGTCCTTGGCAAGTTATGGGGCAGCCAACTTTCTGAACTATTTTTATCTGCCGCCCCAAGAAGGCGGAGCGGCCCTGTTTCCCCGGATGATTCACCAAGGGTATATTGTAGGGGTACTCACCGTTATCGGCCTAATCCTGGCCTTTGGCCGCATCTGGGACGCTATAACGGATCCGCTCATTGCGGTATTTTCCGACAGGAATAAATCCAAAATTGGCCGCCGCCGCTTTTTTATGGCTGTCTCCGTACTACCCTTCGCATTGTTCGCCGTGCTCGTCTTTGTTGCCCCCTTTGGAACAGGAGACCAAGCAAACATCACCGCAAATGGCCTGTGGCTCTTTGTGACCGTGACACTCTTTTACCTCTTTATGACCATGTATGTAACGCCTTTCTTTGCATGGATGAGTGAACTGGGACACAGCAGCAACGAACGGCTCGAACTTTCCACCATGATTTCCATCACCTGGGCACTAGGTGCTATGATCGGAGCTCAGGCTCCTGCGCTCCAGGGCATGTTCCAAGCCCAAGGGATGTCGCCGCTCCAGGCATTCCAAGCAGCTCAGGGGGTATTCGCAGTAGTTTCGTTTATATTGATGGTACTTCCCATCATTGTGATAGATGAAAATCGCTATGCCGAATCGGTCCCCTGTGATGACGGCTTTTTTACTTCCATTGGTAATGTCATAAAGGACAGAAATTTTCTCCGCTTTACCCTTTCGGACTTTGCCTATTGGATCAGCCTTTATTTCATCAACAACGGGCTCATGTATTACATTACTGTGCTGCTGGGCCTTCCCAAGGAAACCTATTCGAGCCTTTTCATTGTAATGTTCCTGGTAAGTTTTGCCTTTTACATTCCGGTTAACTTTATAGCCCGGGCAGTGGGCCGAAAGCGACTTCTTATGATTGCTTTTGTACTTTTCGGCGTGCTGTTCTCTTTCTGCGCTCTCTTTGGCTATCTGCCCTTGCCAGTTATGACCCAGGCACTGATCGCAGCCCTCCTTGCAGCAATTCCTCTGGCCATTTTTGGAATTCTGCCCAATGCTATGATATCTGATATGGCTGAAGCCTATGCTATCGAAACAGGAATGTACAAGGCCGGTGTATTCTTTGGGTTTAGGACCTTTATGTCCAAAATGGGCCAATCTATCGGCGCGGTGCTGCTGCCGTCTATTGTAATGATTGGAGCAGGTTCAAGCGGCTCCGGGGATGTGGTTGGGGTTGCGGGTGTCCGACTTACGACCCTCTTTGCCCTTGCATTCTGCGCAATTGGCTTTATATTGCTCCTGCTTTACAATGAAAAACAGGTACAGGCTACATTAGCAAAACATCAGCAGAATAATAAACAGTAAGAGACGAGGCTAGGAGGTCTGCCATGGGTTTTCTGAAAATTCGTACATCACATTTGCAGCTCAAGGTATTGCTCTTTTTAGTACTGCAATTATCTGCAATATGTTTCTCATTGGCAGCCTCTAGCGAAGAAACATCGGCTCCTCAAGTAATGCTGAGAGCCCAGAAGTGGTATTGGGCTCAGGATCCAACCCAGGGTCAGGTAACGCCCCAGACAAATCCGGAAACAAGCCTGCAGCTAGTTTTTACTCCCCTGGAAGAGAGGGCTCTCTCAAATCTTGAAACGCTTCTTCCCAATAAACGGGGCTATATCTGGATTCGGGGCGAATTTCCCAGTGTCGATTTCTTGAGCCCTCTCCCCTTGGGTATTTTCTTGGGCAGAATTACCATGACCGATCAAACCTGGGTCAATGGAGTCTTTGTGGGCAGTATGGGCCGAAACCCGCCCAACTATTTTAGTTATTGGAATACCTCCCGAGAATATGCCATTCCGCCAGAAGCAATACAGCTTCACAAACCTATTACGGTACTCCTTCATATCTGGGTTGATGGAGAGGGCTCCATTGCATCCCGCCCCTTTATCGGTTTTAGACAGGATACGGTTCACGCCAGCCGCTGGGAAAATTTCTGGAATTCTACCGTAAACCTCATGTTTGCAGCGGTCATGCTCATCATTTCGCTATATCATTTTATACTCTATTATAGAAGAAAAAAAGACAAAGAAAATTTTTCCTTTGCACTGCTTAACCTGCTGAGCGTTTTTTATCTTTCCAATTTTTTCATTACCGAACTGCCCGGTATGCCCCCCGCCTGGATGACCTATGTAAGTTTCCAGAAATTAATCAACCTTGCACTCTTTTATATGCTCTTTAAGCTTTGCGGTTTTGTTCGGGACTACCTGCGGAGAACCGATCCTGTCTGGGTGCTGTGGGCGCGGATTATATTATTTATCATTCCGGTAGGCATCGTATTAGTAAGCCCCAATTATTCCACCTTAAGGGAAATAAGGCTCTTTACCCAATTTTTCCTCCTGCCGCCCCTTGTGTATGTACTCTACATGCCCCTTGATTCTTTGTTCAAAAAGGATTCTGATGCACTGCCGCTGCTCCTGGGCTTTTCACCCATGGTTCTCACCGCTTTACTCGACATTTTCATGCACGAGGTTCTGAAACTATACAACTTCCCCTATCTCTCTGGTTTTGGCTGGCAAATTGTCCTTATCAGCTTTCTGTTTCTTCTTGCTGGACGTTTTGCCCGAGCACGGAATGAGGCTGAGGACCTAAATCTGCACTTGGAAAACAAGGTTAAAGAACGGACCGATGAACTCTCCCAGGCGAACCTCCAATTGCAGCAGGTGAACGCAGCTCTAGAGGAAGCTAACTATCGTGCCCAGCGGGACCTTAAAATGGCAGAGTTTGTCCAAAAAAGCTTTTATCCAGCCTTTTTGCCCACCTTGGAAAATTGGGACATTGCCTATGCCTTCGAACCCATGGCGGGAGTCTCCGGGGACCTCTATGATTTTTATATTGATGAAAAAACGCTGCTCGGTGCGGGTCTTTTTGACGTTTCAGGTCATGGTATCGCATCAGGGCTTGTGGCCATGTTGGCAAAATCCGTCGTGTACCGCCAATTTACAGATGGTAGAGACATACCCCTTGGGGAGGTCATGAAAAAGATTGATGAAAAACTCATAGCCGAAAAGGGCAATATAGAAAATTACCTCACTGGAATACTGCTCCGCTTTAGCGGAGACCGGGTGGAATATGTTAATGCAGGTCACCCTGACCTCCTGTACCGCTCTGGCCGTTCGGGTATTGTAAAAGCCGTGGAATCCCGTCAGGGTGAAAGCCGGGGTCGTTTTATAGGTCTTGAAGGCCTTTCTGAAGGTTATCGGAGCCTCCGTTTTCCCATACATCAGGGTGACACGCTGTTTGTTTACTCCGATTGTCTTGTGGAGGCAAAAAATGCCTCAGGCGAAGATTTCGGCAATGACCGGATTCGCGCTGCCCTCTCTCAGGCTCCTGCAGAACAGGGGGCCGCTGCGGTCCGGGACTATATTCTGCAGCAATTCAAAGGCTTCCTTGCAGGGGAGCCCCCCAAAGACGACCTTACCATGCTGGTCATGATAAAGGTGTCGTAGAGGAACAGTCTACACAGAGGTCCTGTTTTCTGGTAGGCTTTGCTTATAAGTTTATCAAACCAGAAAACAGGAATTATCATGAAACACAACGAAGCGGTGCTCTGTGTGGTCACTGAGCTGCTGAAACAAAAAATAGGGTTGCAAAAAAACAGCTATATCTATTCACAACAAGAGCTTATTGATATTTTCTCAGCCTGCGAGCCCCAATTTGTACTGCGCAGCGAAGCTGAACATAATTCATCCTATAAACAGCTTATTCCCTATTGTCTTATCCAGGATTTGCATGGTAATTTCCTTGCTTACGAGCGCAGCGGCACGGAAAAACGCCTCCATGGACTGTATTCGCTCGGCGTCGGGGGCCATATCAATCCGGAAGACGCTCATGGAAACCGCGAATTTTCCCTGGCAGAAACGCTGAAACAGGCCTTAATGCGGGAACTCGGCGAAGAAATTGGATACACCCCGCCGGAAGGGGCTTACACCTGCAAGGGGCTTATCTATGAAGATAAAAGCTCTGTCGGTACGGTGCATATCGGCATTGTATATGTGCTGACCTTGGATCCGCTACATATGACTGTGGGAGAGGAACTGGGACAGATCCGCTGGCTTTCTGAGGCAGATATAGCACTGGCTATGCAAAACAAATCCATGGAGTTCGAACACTGGTCAGAGCTGGCCTTTGGTTTGTGCAAAGGGGTTTGAAGTACTCGATAAGTATCCCATTGCCGACTTTCCTATCCTGATTTACACTATTTTGTATGGAAAATACAAAGCCAAAAAAATCGGTTCTGGAAACTATCGGTAATACCAGTATCATCGTCGGTCTTTTTGCCTTTGCGGTGCCCGCACTGGCGGTCTTTGGTATCGACCAGCCGCTCCAAGTCATCAAAAAAACCTTTGGTCCATTCGGCGAACCGGGGGTGCTCATTGCGGTCTTTATAGCGAGCTCGGTTCTCACCATGCTCCTTGGGACGGTGAACCGTATCTTGCCCCTCCTCTCGGGCTTTGGAACGGGCATAGTCCTCTTTGCAGGGGCCTTTGATCTTCCCTATCTCGCCAGCATCCGTTCAGCCCTGTTCCGCTTCCCTCCCTTTAGCCAGCCGGGACCGGCCTTATTTGCGGGAGCCCTGGCGATCATCACGGGGCTGTTTATGGCCCGATCGGAAAAGTTAAAAGTCCTGCCGGCCTTGCTCGGCCCATCAATCCCTGCGCTTTTACTACTTTTTATACTGACTGCCTGGTCTCCTTTTACCGCCAGCTCTGCATCTCTCGGAATGGATGCCAGTACCTTTGAAAAGGCCCTGCAGTCTATATCAGCGACCATGGGCAAGTCCTATGTAAATCCTGAGGTCGAGAAGGCGGTCCGGCAGGTGGTGGAAGAAAAGGACAAAACATTACAGAAAAAGGAAAAGGCCCTTAAGGAGCTTTCCGAACGGCTCGCCCGGAGCGAGGAGGACAAAAAGGCCCTTGAACGATCCGTTAAGGACAGCGCTTTGTTAAGTAAAGAACTGGAGGCGGCTAAGCAGGTCATTAAGGATCTGCAGGGTCGTATCGAAAAGGATAACGCCCCGGTAAAAGGAGGCCGCTACGACCTTGCTGTCCAGCCTACCAATCCTCTGGTGCGGGATTTTGCGGTTAAAATTGCCGCCGCAGCTCCGGGCCCTTGGGATGATCCCCAGGGGAGCAAAATTCCCAACGCAGCAGGGGCAAAACAACTGGTGCTCATACACGGGGCCCTGTCCCGCAACTGGAAGTATGTAAGTGATCCAGCGGTTTCCTGGACCGACTATACGTCTCCTGCAAGCAGAACCATAGCCCTGAGCCTGGCGGGAGACTGTGATGATTATGCTTCAGTCATGGCATCCTGTATTATCGCGGTAGGTGGCCGATCCAGGATAATCCATGGCTTCCGGGGACAGCAGGGCCATGCATGGGCGGAAGTCTGGATTGGCCGGGGGGCGGTGGCTGACCGGGTTCTACAAGCCGTTGCTCCCTATTCAGGAAAAAACTCAATGAACCTGGCGGTCAGCCGGGACACTGCTACGGATGACCGCTGGCTTGTTTTAGACTGGGAACTTGGTCGGTATAGCTTTCCGGGCAGCACCATGACCGTTGCATGGACCAGCAATTAAAAAGGACAACCCAAAATGGATGAACAATTTGTGAGTCTTTTCCTTTTTGGCAAACATTATGATCTCCCGGTCATTAAGGACTCCCAGTTCAATGAGCTTCAAGACAGAATCCAGACACAGCGGGAGGTTCTTGCTGCAGAAGAGAAGAAGGGTGGCCTTTTTTCCTTTTTAGTAAAAAAAGAGGAACTCTCTCCGGAAGAACGGCTGGAACGCATGGAACAGCTCGTTGAACATTATGATGAGCTTATACAGCTGCTCCGAAGCAAAATTCAAAGCTGCCGCCGGGTCTTTGAAGCCATCGGCGATGGGGTACAGGAAGAGTTCCTTGAGCGTCTTACTAATCTAGAACAACTTGAACAGGAACGGCAGCGGCTCCAAGCTCAGTTTATACAGTCCGGGCATGGCGACAGCGCCCAGGTTTTTGAACAAAAGGCAGAGGAAATCAGGACCATGGTCACGAACCTGAGCAGAGCCGCCATCCTGATCATCAAAAAACTGCGCCATGCTCTGGATGCTCTGGAAACCCTCGCTGCAGACGATGAAAAACAGCTTGAGGTCTACGAAAAACTTAAAAACGACGTGGGTCTTTACCGGCAGTACTACGATTTTAACCGGAAAATGGCAGCGGTTCAGCGGGAAATCGCAGAACTTACCAATATTGCCTTAAGTTTTGACAGCATCCTCAGGGACAACCTGGGGCCTTTAGGAACCCTGGTAGACCAGATCAGCCAAATCGATATGCGGCTGGGAGAAAGCCTGGCGGAGATAGAAAAACTCTCCGCGGAGCTGGAAAGGGGCAACCTATTAAGTCCGAGCCTGGAACCCGTTTCGGATCGGTTAATGAGTACCATTCTGGCGGGCAGGATGAAAGCCGACATAGTATCAGAAATACTTGAACAGATGCGAGATCCAAGCCGTGACTTAGATCAGATTGATTTTAATCTGAGCCTCACCGAGGCAGCATCGAAACAGCTTGATTTTGCAGCCCTGGCAGAGAACATGCGTATTCTTGTTCGCACGGGCATCCACGACCTTGATACAGCAGTATTGCCTCAGTTACAGGCTGCAAAAGCTGAAGGAACCGCTCCTGATCCCATGATGGATCCAGACCTTTTGGCACCGGAAACCACAGAAAATGCAGCTCCGCATCCTACTCAGAGTCCAGATCAGCTGCCTTCGGTCCAAGCAGAGAAAAGCCAACACAGCACCATACGGCGATCCTACACTGCCAATATTTCTAGGAACCATCCTACGCTTATTCTTTTTATGCTGGACCAATCCGGTTCCATGGCAAATGATTATAGCGCAGGCTTAAGCCGCGGCGAATATCTGGCTCATGTGGTCGACCAGCTGCTCGAAGAGCTGGCTGCCCGGTGCAACAGGGCTGACGGCCTTCGGGATTATTTCCATATAGCATTGGTGGGTTATGGAGATGGGAAGATCCGCAATCTTGTGAAACCACTTTTATCGGAAGAAGAATGGATTCCCATCTCTGTTCTTGCACAACAGCCTCTTTCCATTCGAAAAGACCGGGAAGGATTACCCCACCCTCATTGGGTTACGGTTATCAATGAAGGAGATACCCCCATGCGGGCAGCCTTTGAGCAGGCCTGCCATATTGCAGCCCGCTGGTGCGACCAGCATCCCGAATCATACCCACCGACAGTCATTAATATAACCGACGGAGAAAGCACTGACGGTGACCCGGAAGGCCCTGCTCGCATTTTGCGTCAAATCCATACTAAGGATGGAGAAACCCTACTTTTTAATCTCCATGTGGATGATCGCCAAAACGAAAGCCGCTCTGTTATCTTTCCCGCATCCCCGGATGGTCTCAATGAATACGGCAATCTCCTTTTCAGAATCTCAAGTCCCATGCCGGAACATCTTGTGGAAGCAGCTCGGCAGGAGGGCTTTTCCGTATCCCGCTCATCTCGCTTTTTTGCCTACGGAGCAAGTGCAGACCTGGCTACCCGCTTTCTGAACCTGGGGTCCCGGCCGGGGAAAATACTGTAATGGCGACCCTCGAACGGTTTATTTCAATCCCCTACCATGGAGAACGAGGCGAAGATTGCTGGGCTTGGGGCGGGAGCAACAGCGGAGCGACTGCCTGGGTACTGTGCGATGGGGCAAGCGAAAGTTATGATGCTACCGGTTGGGCAGAAACCCTCGCCATGAGCATAGTGGATGGTATTTTAAACTTTGAAAGAGTCCCCCGTACTGGTCGCAGAAATTTACAAAAATTGCTAGAATTATGGATACATCGGGCTCGCAGAATATACCAAAGCAATAATAAAAACCAGCTATCAGCGGACGATTGGCTCAGCCGGGCATCCCAGGATCGGGGCTCCTGGGCTACCCTGCTTGCTATCCGCATCTCACCGGGCGCTCAAGCACTTACTGTTTGGACCGTAGGCGATACGGAACTTTTTGTGCTGGACCATTACCGCGATGTTCTACATCTGCCAATACTAGAGAGAGAAGCCTTTTCTTTAACTCCGTCATTAATTGGCAATTCAAAACAGGCTACCATACCCCAGTGCAGGATCTGGAATTTACAGCTCCAGAGATTAAAGCAGCCCCGGCTCATACTCTGCACTGATGCCTTAGCAGCTTTTATGCTTGCGCATCATGAAAGGGAGAGAAGCTTATGGTGGGAGTTTATAACGAAGGCGCCTCTTAAAACAGTGATAGATGAGCTTGCACAAACAAGAGAAACAGGGGCCCTTGCCACCGATGATTGTACCCTTTTGGAGCTTCGACCATGAAAAGGTGGCCCAATCTACAGGATTACAACAAGGCCCTCGCCCCGGAGAACCTTCAGAGGAGCCTTAAGCTTGCCGGTTTTGAAGGCTCCCAGATCCAGACCAACGTATACGGAATTCCCGCAGCGATTTCAGGTGGCTTTGCCTATATCTATCAACTTATATTAAAGGATGGTTCCAAAAAAGCCCTCCGTCTTTTCCACTCCGCCCAGGAGGAGCGGCTTCCCAGTATGGAGGCCGCCTACGGACTTGCAGCCCGTATCGCAGGCAGCCGGGACCCTTTGGCGGCAGCCTTCATCGAGGCTCATTGGATCAGCAACGGCTTTTTTGTCGAAGACCTAGCCGTTCCGGCCATTATTATGGACTGGGTTGATGAACCGGTACTGGCATCCTGGATCGAAAAACAGTACCGCAACCGGGACCAGATGAGGGCCCTGCGTAAAAAGCTCTGTAAGCTCCAGTCCAACCTTGAAGCATCTCAGATAATTCATGGCGATATTCAAGCGAACAACATCGCCATAACAAAACACAATGCTCCCATTCTGCTGGATTATGACAGTCTGGGAGAACGGAACGCTTATGACAGCCGCTGGGAAAAAGGGCACATCCATTTTCAACATCCCGATGAGAAGCGACATGTGAACGGGATCGATCGCTTTCCCTTTTTAGTCATGGACCTTGGCTTGGCAATTTTGGAAGAAGAACCCGGCCTGTTCGAAACCTATAGCCAGGGAGAAAACATTCTTTTTACGGCCGATGACTTTTATAATCCCCACAGCAGCCAGCTCCTTGCTGCAGCAGCCGCCATTCCGTCTTTAACGGCGGCCTGCGAATTATTTGCATCAATCTGTACGGGCCCCTCCAACGCGGTGCCTACTATAACAGTGTTTCACGAAAAGACGGGGATACAGCTCGAAAATACAGCACAGACTGCAGCAGCACATGGCCACCAAGAAATAATCAAGACCCAAACGGAGGCAACTCAAAAAGAAGCGGTTACCGAAACAAGGCCCAGAAAAACGGCAGAGCAGGAATCGAAATCTTACCGGCCTGTTTATCCAGTCTATGCAGCATCTAGTTTTCTTTACCTCGTGCAGCAAAATGGGCTTCTTAATCCAATGCCAAATCTTGAAAGCCTGCCAATAATAGGCCAGAAAATCGAACTGATTGGCAAGATACATGAGGTTAAACAGGGCAGAACAAAATACGACGACCCTTATGTGTTTGTGAATTTTAATGACTGGAGAAGGGGCGGCATTAAACTCATATTCTGGGCTGAAGGTTTAGACGCCTTCGGAGACCAGGCTCCCGATGATACCTGGAAAGACCGTTGGGTCAGTGTTACCGGTATGGTTGATGAACCTTACGAAGGCAGGGCCAGCTTTCCTCAGTTTTCTATAACTATCAATGATCCAAGCCAGATCCGGCTTATATCATCCAAAGAGGCAGAGCGGCGCCTTACCGCAGCACAAGCCCTTCCGACCCCTGCTCCGATTACCGGGCAAGCTTCATCTGCCGCCCGGCGTAATGCTGCGGCACAGCCGATTCAGGGCCATGCTGTTCAGGATCGAATCGCAGGGCGCCCCAGCAACGCGGACCTTTTGCGCCAACTAGAGCAGGAAATGAAAGCCCCCTTACAATCTCAGAACAGTTTTCTCTCCCAGAGCAGTCCGCTTCCATCAACAAGTTCATCCCAATCATCAGGCTGTATCTGGTTTTTATTGGTCTTACTGGGAATGGTCTTGTGGATATTAATCGGAAGATAGACAGAGAGACCCAAATAACATTAAATCCGAAAAAAACACTCTAAAACCGAAATTTTTCACCGTTTACAAAGAAAAAGAACAGGGATGAAACTTGATAAATTATTTTTTTACCCCAAAAGGAGGATTTATGAACAAAGGCCTGTGGTGGGGAATTGGTATTTCCCTGTTATTATCAGCCTGCAGCATGGGTATGCTGGATTCTGGAAAAAATCTAGAACAAGATTTAGCAGCCCGTGCCCTGACCGGTACCAATGGCACGCTGGAAATTACCAATATGACCGGCAATGCCATGACCGTTACCTGGAAATCCGGAGTCCAGGTAAGTTATGCCCGGCTCTATGTATCGGAGGGGAATGGTACCGGACTCGTCTTTGCAGCAAAGGACATGAACTATTCCAACGGAGTGTATTCTTATACACTGAGCCATCCCACTTTTACTTCTGGAGCAAAAATATACCTTACGGTCCTTAAAAACCAGAACGGTATAGAAACCTGTATTCCCCAGGGTATTCTGTCCCAGACCACAAGCTGGGCACAGATCACCTATGGAGATGCTTCTCTTGGCCCCGTGTCCAGCGGCTCCACAGGCTCAGGCGATTTAATAGAAGGCGCAATTTATAAAATAACCGCAGCCTGTTCGGGCAAAGCACTCGATGTCGCGGAGGTATCCAAAAACCCCGGTGCTAACATTCATCAGTGGGAGTTTGTACAGGGAGAGAACCAAAAGTGGAAGCTCGTATCCAGCGGCGACGGGTACTGGTATATTGAATCGGTGTGGAGCGGCCTCGTTCTAGACGGCGATGCCTGGGGCACCGCAGACGGGACCAACATTATCCAATGGAACCGGGGAAATAACCAGGCAAACCAGAAATGGAAGATTGAGCCCAACGGAGACGGCACCTACCGCCTGACAAACCTGCATGCAAACAAGGTCCTGGATGTATCCGGCGCTTCTACGGCAAACGGCGCAAATGTCCAGCTTTGGGCATGGAATGCTTCATCGGCCCAGCGGTGGACCTTTACCAGGCTGGATTCGACAAGCGGAACAGGCGGGTCCAGTACTACAAGCCTCATCAACCTCCAGCCAAACATGGAAATGACTATCCAGTTCGTCAATAATACCCGGGGAACCTATTCCAATGACCGAATCTGGATTTGCGTTATCGGCCGCAATCAGGCCCAGCAATTCTGCTATCTCAAGCCCGATGGGACTCTGGTTCCCATTACTGCGAATCAGACCAGTACTGACTGGTCTTACAGGCTCAGTGATATTGCTGGATTCCAGGTTCCCCAGAACATGAGTTCAGCCCGGCTCTATATTTCCATGGATAATCGGGTTGTCATGCGGGGTATCGTGGATGGTGCGGGCAACATCGGCATTGTGCAGCCGGACCTGAACAATCCGGCGGATCCAAACAGCACCCTTATCTTCGACTGGATCGAATATACCGTTGCTCCGGGAGCTTTCTGGGGGAATACTACCCAGGTAGATCAGTTTGGGTTCCCCATTGTCATGGAAATGTTCAATGATTCGGGCGTTTCCTATGCGTCATTCAAAAAAGTCGGCATCAGCAAGACCAGGGAAGAAATTTTCTCTGCCTTTGAACGGCTGCCCCAGACAGAATTCCGCACCCTGGTTAAACGGCCCTACCGTATTATTGCCCCCTGCAAAGGCGAATTCCGCGTCGGCAGGACCTATGGCACCTATATGCAAAGCTATGTGGACGAGGTATGGAACTATTACAAAACCAATACGCTTACTTTTAATCATCCTCTGGGGACATTTAACGGCCGTGTTCTCGCAGATGGGCGTTTTGAATTTACCCGAACCAGCGACGGCGGAAAATTCTACATCGCAAGAAAACCCAATAATGATGAGGTCTTCGAAGGATCCGGAGTTCTCGCCTCCGGCAATACGGTAGAATTGGCCATTCAGGCCCAAATCTGTGCAGCCTTTAACCGGCATATTGTGCAAGATCCGGCTAATTGGGCCAATCCCAATGCTTACTATCAGGCAGGACCGGCCAATTATTATGCAAAATTCTGGCATGACAACAGCATTAATCCCCTGGCTTACGGATTCTGCTATGACGACGTTGCAGATCAAAGTTCCCTTATCGAAAGCCATGCCCCCCGGGGACTCGTATTAACGATCGGATGGTAATAAAGGAGTTAAATTGATGAACGGAAAGCGTTATCCCTTACTTGTCGTGGTTGCTGCGCTGCTGGGACTCTTAGCATCATGCAACCTCGGCACTCTGGATTCTTCAGCCTTAGCCGGAAGTCCTGATTTAAGCCGCGCTATTACCGGACCTAATGGGAGCATCGACATAACCGGTATGACCGGAACCAGCATGACCGTCACCTACAATACGGGGACCCAAATCACCTCTGCAAAGCTTTACGTTTCGGAAGGAAATGGCACGGGACTCGTTCTGGCCGCTCGGGAAATGAACTACTCTGGCGGTGTGTACAGTTACACCTTAAGCCACCCCACTTTCACAGCGGGGGCTAAAATTTACCTCACGGTTCTAAAAAATGTAAATGGTGTAGAAACCTGCGTTCCCCAGGGAACCCTGGCAAACACCCTAAGCTGGGCCAGTATTACCTATGGATCCAGCAGTTCCGGTATATCGAGCGGAACACCTGCTAGTTTAACATCCGGAGCAACCTACACGCTGGTCGCAAAATGTTCCGGCAAGGCCCTCGACGTAGCAGAATGGTCTACTACCGCGGGAACCATTGTTCATCAGTGGACCCTTGGAAATAATCAGGCAAACCAGCAATGGGTTATCACCTCCACCGGCGACGGTTACTGGTATATCAAATCAGTTCATTCAGGCTATGTATTGGATGTTAAAGACTGGTCCCTTAATGATGGAGCCCAAATTGTCCAATGGTATTGGGGAAATCAGGCAAACCAAAAATGGAAAATCGAACTCATGGAAGATGGCTATTGCCGGCTCACGAATCAACACTCAGGCAAGGTCTTGGACGTTTCTGGATCTTCAACCCAGGATGGTGCAAAGGTACAGCAATGGACAAACAATGATACCAGCGCCCAACGGTGGAAGATTACCCAGGTTACTAATTCTTCTTCAGGCGGCGGGACAGTAACCCCTGAAATACCGGGCTACCACGTTGCCTGGGCCGATGAGTTTGATGGGACAGTACTCAATGGAAATAACTGGGTTTATGATATCGGAACCGGTTCTGGAGGCTGGGGAAACAACGAACAGCAGTATTATACGAATCGGAGCCAAAACGTCAGCGTTTCCGACGGGATGCTCAAAATTACGGCCCTCCGGGAAAACTACAATGGATCAGCCTGGACATCCGCACGGATTAAAACCCAGGGGAAAAAGGAATTTACCTACGGACGTATTACAAGCCGGATTAAACTCCCCAATGGGACAGCCCTCTGGCCTGCATTCTGGATGCTTGGGAGCAACATACCCCAGGTCAGCTGGCCCGCATGCGGTGAAATAGACATTATGGAACATATTAACTCAGAAGCTACAGTCCATGGCACCATACATTGGGACAGCAACGGTCATGCAAGCTGGGGACAGCCGACAAATAACAATTACTGGAATAATTTTAATGTCGATGTTACCCAATGGCATGAATACACAATTGAATGGGACTCATCTTCGATTAATTGGTATGTGGACGGAAAACAATTTATGGAAGCAAACATTGCCAACAGTGTTAATAGCACTGAAGAATTCCACCGCCCCTTCTTTTTCATCATTAACCTTGCGGTGGGCGGTCAGTGGCCCGGCTATCCTGATGGAAGCACCCCTTCTTCTGCATCAATGTATGTGGATTATGTACGGGTCTACCAAAAATAAGGTTCTTTTAAAAGCTCATAACGTGATGAGAGGTACCATATAAGGTACAGGCACCGTCGGCCCGTGAGTGGCTGCGGTGCCTCATCATATGTTTCCCGCTGAATACAAGGGCATTCGGTGAGAACTTTTTTAAAAGTGACATTGACAAAATGAAAATCTAGATGAAGAATAATTCAATTATTATTGTTCTTTCACTGTACAAACAAAAGGAGGTATGAATGAAAGACAAACAAAACCTGATTCGGTGGCTTACCGGCATTCTATGTGCCCTAAGTCTATGGTCATGTGCAAACCCCTTTGACATGGGGCAGCAAGCCATAAAAAACGGGACTGCTGCAGCCAAGGCTGCAACTGCAGGGACGAGCCGCCGGGTCGTCGGCTATTTTGTTGAATGGGGTATTTACGGAGCCCATGACAATTATTATGTAACATCGATACCCTTTAACAAAATTACCCACATTAATTATGCTTTCGTCGGTATTAATCCAACTACCTTTGCGGTAGAAGTCTATGATCCCTGGGCATCCTTAGAAATCGTCTATCCCGGTGAAACCTGGGATACACCTTACAAGGGCAACTTAGGCATGCTCAGAAAAATGAAACTCCAGTACCCCAACGTTAAGGTTTTAATCTCAGTCGGCGGCTGGACCAAGTCCCATGGGTTCCACGCTGCGGCTATGACTGATTCGAGCAGACGGACCACGGCTAAAAATCTGGTAGCCTTCATGAAACAGCATGGTTTTGATGGTATTGATATAGACTGGGAATATCCGGGCATTAACCGGCCCGCTGATCCCAACGATCAGTACGATAAGGGAGCCCCCGGCGGCCCCGAGGATCTGATTAATTTCCCGCTCTTGCTCAAGGCAATCCGAGATGAACTTAATGCTCAGGGAGCCGCAGACGGTCGGTATTACGAACTTACGGCGGCTATCGGTGTCGGTTATGACAAAATTGCAGTCACCGACCCGGCTGAATACAGCAAGTATCTTGATGCGCTCAATCTGATGACCTACGACATGCACGGCGGGTTCGAAACAGTCATTGGTCATCAAGCACCCCTCTACCCCAATCCCAACGACACCCATGAGCCCTTGGTGAACGAACGGTACAATATCGATTGGGCGGTTAAAAAGTTTTTAAGCCTCGGAGTTCCCGCATCCAAATTAGTATTAGGTATTCCCTTCTATAGCCGGGGTTGGAACAATGTTTCCGGAGGCTGGGATGTAAACAGCGACGACAAAAGCGATGGAATGTTCGGAACTGGCGGCGGTACACTGCCAGGCAAATGGGGCATCGGAGGCCAGAGTCCTTACTTCACTATAAAACAGCTTGAACAGCAGGCAGGCTGGGAAAAATTCAGGGACCCCTACAGCAAGGTTCCCTGGCTTTTTAACAGAAGCACCAAGGAACTGTATACCTATGATGATGCTACATCGGTTTCAGTTAAAATGGACTACATCCTTCAGAACAACCTCGGCGGCGCCATGTATTGGGAATTTGACGGCGACGACTGGAAAAACGGCTACGATCTGGTAAACATCATAGCGGACAAAATGCTTTCCGGAGGAACCGTTCCACAGGACCAGACACCGCCTACTGTACCGGCAAACCTCAGAGTTACCGCAAAAACCGCCTCATCCGTAAGTCTTGCCTGGGACGCAAGCACCGACGCAAACGGCATTGCAGGCTATGAGGTTTTGATGGCCGGATCGGTCAAAGCCACAAGCACTACCACTTCGGCGACCATAAGCGGCCTGTCCGCAGCCACTTCTTACAGTTTTCAGGTCCGCGCCTTTGATCCATCGGGAAACAGGAGTGCCGCAAGCCCCACCCTTACCGTAACGACCGAGGCAAGCAGCACCGGGAATCCGGATAATCCTCCTGCCGAAAACGGGCCAGCCACAGGCGTGCCCGGAACACCCTTCCTGGAACAGACAAAATGGAACGGCGAAGCTACCTTTAGTCTACGGATGAACATGTGGTGGGGAAACAACGGAACCAAGCTGGAAATCTTGGAAAATAGCGTAGTAGTGGTAACAAAAACCTTGGTTGATAATTCACCTAATCCACAAAGTGCAACCATAGAATTCACCAACAAACCCAATGGGACCTACCGTTACAAGGCACGGCTCAGCAATCGGTTTGGTTCTAGCGAATCTTCCGAAATCACCTATACCGTAACCCAGGGCTCAGGCGGCTCCACCGGAGGTAGTACGGGCAGCGGGGACAGCAGCAGTACGGGCGGAACCACAGGAGGTTCAACGGGCGGCAGTACTGGTGATACGGGGGGAACAACAGGTGGCACAAGCGGGACCGCACCAGCCTGGACACCCGGTACTTATTATCCAGTAGGAGCTGTTGTGTCATGGAATAACTATCTCTGGACATGCCGTCAGGCCCACACAGCCCTGGTAGGCTGGGAACCAGGCAATGTCGCTGCCCTCTGGCTTCAGGGAGGAAGTACTGGAGGAAGCGGAGGAGATTCGGGCACACCTACCCTTCCAGGGATCCCCGCGGGTTTAAGTGCGGCAGCCCTGGGAACAATAAGCATTCTCGTCCGCTGGGATAGTGTATCCGGTGCCACAGGATACGATATTGAAGCCGATGGAGTCGTTATTTCATCGGTCAGTTCGCCATGGACGCACAGCGGACTTGCTGCAGCCAGTTCCCATCGATACCGGGTCCGAGCTAAAAACAGCGCAGGAAACTCCGCATGGTCAGCGGAAGTACAGGCTGCAACCAGCAGCAGTTCAGGAAACACGAGCAGCATACTACCCAAGCGGATCATGAGCGGCTACTGGCACACCTGGACTGGGGGCCCTGGCTTTATCAAACTGCGGGATGTTAATTCCTCCTGGGATGTCATCAATATAGCCTTTGCAGAACCGGTTAGTCCCGGCAGCGGGGACGGCCAAATGAAGTTCGCCATCTCAGGCCTCACTGCGGATTACACCATCAACGACTTTAAGAATGATATCAAACTGCTCCAGTCCCGGGGTAAAAAAATCGTCCTATCCATCGGTGGCTACGAAGGTTATTTTTCTCTGAACAGCGCCTCCGCTGTTTCTACCTTTGTTAACGCTATATCTGGTTTTGTTACTGAATACGGGTTCGATGGCATCGATATTGATCTTGAACAAACGTCGGTAGCTCTGCTCAGCGGAGCAGATCCAGATTTCCGCAATCCCCAGTCGCCCAAAGTGGTCAACATGATCAGCGCTATAAGACAAATTTGTGACCGGTTCGGTTCGAACTTTATACTATCCTGGGCTCCGGAAACCTTTTATCTCCAGATGGGTCACCAGTTTTACGCAGGCCTTAACGCCTATGTGGATAACCGTTCAGGCTGTTACATTCCCATGATTCATGCCCTCCGGGACAAAACTACCTATGTGCAAGCCCAGCTTTATAATTCCGGATCAATTATGGGCAACGATGACAGGCCCTACAGCATGGGGACCGTGGAAGGAATAGTCGCCATGTGCGAAATGCTGATCGCAGGCTTTACCGTCAATGGTAACGCTAATTATTTCTTCCCCGGCCTGAGACCTGACCAGATCGTCATCGCAGTACCCGCTTCTTCATCCGCCGCCGGTTCCGGCCAGATATCAAATGCAAATTTGCAGCAGGCCTTTAACATCCTTGAAGGACACTATCCCGGCATTCGCGGCATTATGGCGTGGTCAATCAACTGGGACAACTATCAGAACAATAACAGCTTTGTGATTTCGAATCGGAATTATTTAAATACCTTGCCGTAAGCGCAACATATCTGGTCTCCCTATTCTCGGGGAGACCAGTTCTATCCCTCACACAGGATAAACCGTTAAAAATACAGCCGCATTACGATTGCCTGGTTATAATTGCCGAAGCCCCGGCCGAATATGTTAATTCCCCCGGGGTGGGCCGCATCTTCTTTAACCCCCACACGGACCCGGATAGAGTGATGATCTTTAAGACACAGGTCAGTAAGGGTAACCGATGAAAGCTGGACGCCGTCCACAAAGGAGCCCCCATCGGTAACGCTCCAGCGTTTGAGCAGCCCGTATTGGGAACCTTCCAGTTTCCACCATTCGGGGGTGAATTTGCCCCGGCGATCTCCAAAGTCCCCGGGACTTGTCCATGTGCCGATCTCTATACCGTTAATCCAAAGAGTGATATCCGAAAGCCAATGGGGATTGGTCCCCGGCGTTTCGGAGGAAAGTTCCATGCTCAGTTCTAACACTTTTAAGTCCTTGGCAGAATAAAGGCTGTTGTTCGGAAACTGGTATTCCACAAAGCCGGTACCAAACCAGAGGAGTCCCGCAGACATCCGGTCAGGATGCAGAAACGAATCCGGCACATCAAGATATCCAATGATTCCCGAAGGGGAGCATAAGCCGCAGGGAGCGGTAACCTGCACATTGGTAAAGAGGCCAATTGGCATTTCAACTTCGATAGAATCTTCTGGAATCCTCTCTTCAGGGATAACCTGAATAAGAAGCTCGTCAAAGGCGGTCCTGCAGCGTTTTTGGTTCCCCTTTTTTGCACTGGTCACCTCAGTTTCAATTAAACCCGCCCGTTCAAGGACCGCCACATTGGTGGCCACCGTAGACTGGGGAAGTCCAAGCTTTTGAGCAATTTCATTTATGTTCAAAGTCTCCCGGGCAATTAGGTTGATAATACTCAGCCTGACCGAAGATCCTATCGCTTCGATTAGATCCTTATCATCCCTGCTGTTAAGCACAAAAAAGCGGCCATTCTTTTCCATATCAACTATTATATCATATTTTTTGATATATTAATAGCACAGCCCATAAAATCAAGGCTGTATATCTTATTTTTTGATACAAAACATATTTTCTGATTGACAATACACCAATGCTCGGTTACCATACCTTTCAGAGGAAACAATTATATGGCGAAACTTGTCATCAATACCCATAAAAAGGGACCCACCATACAAAAGGAAATTTACGGGCATTTTGCGGAACACCTGGGCCGCTGCATCTATGAAGGCATCTGGGTTGGAACCGATTCGGCCATTCCGAACATTCGGGGTTACCGAATTGATGTAATCGAGGCTCTTAAACACATTAAGATACCCACGCTTCGCTGGCCCGGCGGCTGCTTTGCCGACGAATACCATTGGAAAGACGGTATCGGCCCCTATGAAACACGTAAGCAGATGATCAACACCCATTGGGGCGGGGTTTTAGAAAACAACCATTTCGGAACCCACGAATTTTTAGATCTCTGCGAACTCCTAGAATGCGAGCCCTATATAACCGGCAATGTAGGCAGCGGTACGGTACAGGAAATGTCCGAATGGGTAGAATATATAACTTTAGAAGGCACCTCTCCCATGGCCAATTTGCGGGCCCAAAACGGCCGTGAAAAACCCTGGCGCCTCACCTATTTTGGAGTGGGCAACGAAAATTGGGGCTGCGGCGGCAACATGAGGGCCGAATACTATGCGGACCTCTATCGCCGCTATCAAACCTATGTCCGCCAGTTCGGCCCCAATCGCATCTACAAAATTGCCTGCGGGCCAAGTACCGATGATTACCACTGGACCGAAGTGCTCATGCGGGAAGCCGCATCCCACATGCAGGGCCTATCCCTTCATTATTATACCGTCCCGGGATCCTGGCAAAACAAGAACTCTGCTACTGCCTTTAGCGAACAGGACTGGTACGAGACCATGGAAAAGGCCCAATACATGGATCAACTCATCGTCCGCCACAGTGCTATCATGGACCGCTATGACCCTGATCGCAAGGTTGGTCTTATTGTTGATGAATGGGGAACCTGGTTCCAGAATGAACCGGGCACCAATCCGGGCTTTTTGTATCAGCAGAACACGCTGCGGGATGCTCTTGTGGCAGCTATACATCTTAATAGCTTTAACAACCATGCCGAACGGGTCAAAATGGCCAACATCGCCCAGCTGGTAAATGTGCTGCAGACCCCCTTGCTCACCGAAGGTGCAAAGCTCGTAAAAACACCAACCTACCATGTCTTTGATATGTTCAAGGATCATCAGAATGCAGAGCTCGTGGAAACATACCTCGAGGGACATCAAGTGGATGGGAACGAAAAACCGCAGAATCTTATCAGTGCATCCGCCTCTCGAGGCAAGGACGGAAAAATTCTTATTACCCTGGGTCAGATGCATACCACAAAAGAGGTTTCCCTCAACATCATACTTCCGGGAACCTCCATTAAAAACTGCACAGGTCGGATACTGAACGCTTCCCGCATCCAGGAGCATAACACCTTTGCAGAGCCTGACAAGATTACCATTAAACCCTTTACAGGCTTTTCGCTTAAGGGCGAAAAAATCGAGATTAATCTGCCCGCCCATTCGGTGTTGAGTTTAACAGTGGAGGTTACAGATTGATGAATGGTCCTGAAACGCTCTGCCCATCCTGCGATGCAAAAAAGCACGGCGGCGTAGACATAACCGATCTCGTCCAGGATATGCGAAGCCGCCTGCCGCAGGAAAAACAGTGCGATGACCATATCTACCTGCAGCGGATAGCCGCATGCCTTGCCTGTAAGGAATTGATGCTTCCCTACACTTGCAGGGTCTGCGGCTGCATCGTTTACCTCAGGGCAATCAGCCGAGATGCTTACTGTCCGAACAGCCGGGAAGACGGCTGGAAAAACATTTCAAACCATACATAAGGATTTAATTGATGAATATTACGGTTACTGCAAACAAAAGCGCTGGACCTATAAAACACTTCTGGACAAACTGTGTGGGAAGCTGTCATGCCGCAACGGCCCTCCGGGAGGACTGGCGCAGACAGCTGGCGCAATGCAAAAAAGAACTGGACTTCCAGTATGTGCGCTTTCACGGTCTATTAAACGACGACATGAGTGTATGTCTGCGGAACAATGAGACTGGGAAAATCGAATATTCATTCTTTAACATCGATTCCATTTTTGACTTTCTCCTGAGCATCGGCATGAAACCCTTTATTGAGCTTAGCTTCATGCCGACCGCCCTGGCTTCCGGACCGAACACGGTATTCCATTATAAAGGTAATATTACACCCCCCACTTCCTACGATGAATGGGCGCACTTAATCGAAGCCCTGGCCCGGCACCTTTTAGAACGTTATGGTGCAGAAGAAGTGCGATCCTGGTTTTTCGAAGTCTGGAACGAACCTAACCTGGATATGTTCTGGACAGGCACCATGGAAGAATATTTTAAACTCTACCAGGTCACTGCCCTGGCGATAAAAAAGGCGGATCAATTCCTCCGGGTGGGCGGGCCCTCTACTGCCATCGACGCCTGGATTCCGGAATTTAAATCCTTTTGCACCCAAAACAGGGTTCCCCTAGACTTCATCACCACCCATCACTATCCGACCGACTTGGCATTTAGCCTGGGAACCAACATGGAAGAACGGATGGCCCGTGCCCAGCGGGGAGAATTGGCATGGCGGACCCGTAAGGTGCTGCAAGACGCGTCTCCCCTCACCGTCTATTATACGGAATGGAATAATTCCCCCAGTCCCCGGGATCTGTACCACGACCTCCCCTACAACGGGGCATTTATTGTTAAAACTATTATCGACATCTTGGACCAGCCTCTGGGCTGCTATTCATTCTGGACCTTTTCTGACATTTTTGAAGAATGCGGTTTCAGCTCCATGCCATTCCATGGCGGCTTTGGTCTCCTTACCATTCATGGGATCCCCAAACCATCCTACCGGGCGTTCCAGTTTCTCTCCCGGCTCTCAGGCAACCGCCTGCCGGTACAAATAGAAGGTGAACAATCCACCATAGATTGCGCCGCAAGCCAGGATGGGGACCGCATCACTATACTTATTTCAAATCATCAAATTCCCCTCTCTCCCATAAAGACAGAAAAGCTTACCCTGCATCTCAGGGGGATAACAAACATAGCTCACGCGGAGCTTGAACGTATCGGCGAAGAATATGCCAATCCGCGAAAGGCCTGGGAAGCCATGGGCATGCCGGTAAATCTTACTGAGGATCATATTGCACGCCTGCTCAAAGCATCCGAACCATTCCGATCATCCTGTCCTGTGTTACACACAGAAGCGGGTGCAGAAATCCGCATCGATGACCTGGAGCCCCACGGTGTGGTCTGTATAAGCCTGAGGCTCTCATAATAAGAGGGAAATAACATGAAATACCGGACAGAGAACCAGAAGCAATTAACCGCCTTCCGTCATACAAGAATATGGTACGGAGTGATAGGAGCCGTATGTATTGCTGCGACGGGGCTCCTTCTCTGTTCTCAAAAAAGTTTTACATCCAAGGGGGAAAGCATCATGATTAAAACCACTTATTATTCTAAAACAACCGGGGTAGACCGGAGCGTACATGTGTATCTTCCCGAAGGGTATAGCCCGCAAAAAAAGTATCCGGTGGTCTATGTACTCCATGGCATTGGCGGCACGGAAGATGAATGGATCCAGCATGGCACACCCAAGGAAATTGCCGATTCGCTCATTCAGCAGGGCCTTTTACAACCAGTTATACTCGTATTCCCGAACGGAAGGGCCATGAACCCCGATGCGGTTCCCTCGGACATATTCAGCCCCGCCGCTCAGGCAGCCTTCGGACGCTTCGAAGAGGATCTCTTTCAAAACCTCATTCCTTTTATCGAAAAGACCTATTCGGTCTATACCGACAGGGCCCATCGGGGTATCTGCGGGCTCTCCATGGGGGGCGGACAGGCGCTGAACATAGGACTAGGGAATCCCGACCGGTTTGCCTGGGTAGGGGCCTTCTCTCCGGCTCCTAATACGGACACAAAGTTGTTCCGGGTAACGGCCCGGAATGCACCCAAAATATATATACTCTGCGGCGAGTCAGACTACCTTATCTCCGTGTCCGAAGGGGCTCATCAATACTTATCGCAGAATAATATTCCCCATACCTACAAGACCATGCCCGGCGCCCATGACTGGCCGGTCTGGAAAGCAGGACTCAAAACATTTTTGCAGGACTTTGTGCGGTAGGGCATCTATCGACCATTCGGCAATCAGGATGACTTAAAAGTATCAAGCGCCTCTGAAATATAACCGCAGAACTGACGAAAATCATCGATTTTATTCCAGATAATGACATAAACTATCGACCAGTCTATTTTTTCATATTGATGAACGGCTATATTTCTGAACCCGACTGATTTTGAAAGTTTATTTGCCAGCTCTAGCGGTATAATGCCAATCCTGGCGGACTCTGCAAAAGCATCGCCCATTGTTTTTGGAGCAGGATAATCCTGAGCGGTAATCCAATGAATACAGATATCAACAGACAACTGTACCGCTCTTTCAATATTGACAATGATTATATCTTGAACATCAAGATCCTGTGCTAATTGATCCAAAGTATCGGGCCGTTTTGTCTCTATTCGGTGTATACAACGAAGAATAGATTCAAGCTTGTTAAGTACCAGCTGTCTATCGACCATTGATAAAATCCTTGATCCGTTGTTTCTGAGCTTCCATGACTATGGGATGAATATCCTGAATATATTCTATGCTTTCAAAGACAAGTTTTGAATAAAGACCTGGGTCTCGATTGATGACTAAAGCGCCTTTGCTCAACACCTGATGCAAAAAAAGGCCGCCCATGGTCCGTAAATCTGCCACATCGGCCTCACGGCCGCAGGCTTGGCTAATCGCAAACATAAGGTCTAACTTTAGTTCCCCTGTCAAAGGAGAGTCAAGGGCAAGGGCCACATCAATATCGCTGTCATCCCTGAGCCGATCCGCCGCTGCTGAACCGTGCAGCACAAGGAGATGCAAATCCTGCCGGGAGCTGAAAAGATTCCGGAGAGCAGTTATCGTCTCTGTTTTGGTTTGGACCGGTTCTGCAGCCATGCCCGTATTGTATACCTTACCCTGCAGGTTTACACAAGGTAGTTGTATTTATTCAAGCCTTTTATTCCAGTAAAAACACCAGTTCCATCCGGTACAGACCGGGATAAACCCGGTACTGGTCCAGTGTGTCAGGGCCGCAGGTCGCAGTTCCTACCCCCCGTTGGGCCGCGTCCAGGTTCAGATAGAGCCCCCGTGCTGCGGCAGCTTCGAATGCGGGTAATTCGTCCCAGTGCCGGCTTTCCCAAAGTTCCTGATCAGACCAGGGGTTTACGGAAAAGTCAAAGGGAATAGGGTTTTGCACAAGCAGCGTTCCACCATGAATTCCTCGAAGCCTGAGCCAGCGAGTTCCATGACGGTTTCCATTTTCCTGGGGCAGCATATAAGGAGTAAGGAGTTCGGGCACCGAAGCTTTCCAGCGGCCGAGCCGGGCGCCGGCTCTGCGGTCTGGATAGGCTTCCTGGGGTCCCA
>NZ_JAJUHW010000060.1 GCF_029265695.1 Gracilinema caldarium
CAGGTCACGGAAAAGTTCTTGGGAGCGGGCTTCGTCCAGATAGGAAGTAGGTTCATCAAGAAATAGAATATCCGGTTGCTGGATAAGGGCCGCCGCGAGGGAGAGCCGCTGACACTCGCCCCCGGAAAGCTCAAGGGGATTGCGGCAGCGAAGACCTATCATGCCGAAACGTTCCAGTATAGTTGCTATACGGGGGGCAATCTCTTCCGCTGGCATGGCTCGATTTTCCAGCGGAAAGGCAAGCTCTTCTTCCACGGTCGGAGTAATCACCTGGGCTTCCGGATTCTGCAAAACCAGGGCTTTGCGGGTGTAGGATAGCCTGATGGTACCCGTAAGTTCCCCACCCACATGATCTGGCACAAGGCCTGCGAGAGTAGCAAGCAAGGTCGATTTACCACTCCCAGAAGGTCCATGGAGCAGCACCCGGTCTCCCCGGTGAATGACGAGGTTTATGTCCCGCAGCAAGGGTTTTGCCCTGCCGGGGAAACGGAAGGAAGCCCCTTCCAGCCGGATTTCTTCCATAATAAGTGTTCTAACCGGGCTCCTATTCCTCGTTCTCAGCAGTTTCTTCCCGAATCAGGTCGTCGGCGCAGCGCAGGTTCGATGCCACGCCGGTATGAATAATACCGCGGCCGATGCGGTAGGCAAGCCAGCCTGCCCAGAAGAGGCCGCCAGCAGATACAGAGATGATCTGAATGGGCCAAACCCAGGGCTGCAAGGTCCAGTACTGGCTGTAAAAGAAGTCTAGAATATACGAAAAGATTGATGAACCTAAGGCCGCTGCGAGCATGACCGGGAGGTTCCATTTCTTGTACCTCGTGGCGGCAAAGACTGCTTCTGCGCCGAGGCCCTGCACAAGGCCCCAGATGGCGGCAGTTATGCCCCATTGGGTTATAAAGCCCTCGAGAATTGCTGCAAGCACCTCTCCGAGCAGGGCCGCCCCAGGCCGGCGGATAATAAAGGCTACCAGGGTTCCCCCGATAAACCAGACCCCTGCCAAAAGGTAGTCTAAGCCAATAGCTGACAGGGGTTTTGCAAGGGCTGCAATGAAGGTCCAGGCCCAAAAGAGGACACCGATGGCGATGGAAAGCACCGCCAGGACCACGACTTCGTTCAATTTCCAGGAAAACAGTTTGTTGTTCCCAGCCATAGTTGCTCCTTCCCGGGCTATGCCGGTACGAAAAAATGGCTGTGGGGAATGGTGTTGAGATGCGTCAGGCTCCCTTCGCTGGCATTACCCAGATCAGGTTCAACGGGTATAATCTCAGGCCCCCCGGGGCCACCCCACGACATACATGAGTCTAGACCGCTTTGGATACAAATGTCAATGGTGGTAAAAATCGACAAAATAGACGAATATTTTGCGAAATATAGACGATTATGTCGAATAATAACATGATGGGAGCTATACTATTTATTCTGCTGTTGTAAGTATTTGCTATGTATGAAATAAGTATTATATTATATATTGTGTTGATATAGATGAATTGGCATGGTTTTTGCAAATACTATTATGCACCGTAATACAATTAATTGCCATGGTAATGGCTGGAGGATAGGATATGAAACGAAATTTACTATTAGGATCGGTAGTGCTGGTAAGCATGCTCTCCTGCACCATGTGGGACAGTCCGGACTATGAAGCTGCAGTAAAAGACATGCTCCTTATGTCTGCGGTCGCGGAGAACGAAGTGAACACCTTAAGCAAGGCGACACTCCCCATATATGACGAGCACTTTTTTACCAATAAGGAATTGGATGTAAGTTCCATAAGCGGCACTGTTGGTGCATCCTTAAGCGGTGCCTTAACCAATTATCCAGAATCGGGGCAGAACACCAAATATACGGTGACCAATAAGGGGAGCGGTGTGTACTTTGTACAAACAGAAACCCGGTATCGGCTAGGGAGCAACCGGGAAGTAACCTATGAGGATTATTACCTAAAAGATACAGAACTTGACAATAAACTAACCAACGCCGATCCGGTTTGTGATCAAAATGGGACTACCGATTACCTCTTTCGCGCCCGGTTTGAGACAAACTTTAGCCTTATGAATTATGCAAAAAGCCGGACAGTTCCGAGTCTGAGGAAAGAAACGATTGCTGATATGACAACGAACAAAAGTTTATTACAGTATGCTTCCTTTGACGGTCTGGATCTAGCTCAGGTTTTACAAGCAGCTTCTTATGAGCCATCACCGGACCAAAATGCTACCTACAGCTCCAAGGTTACCTATACCCAGGAAATAAAGACCCAGCAGATCGGCCTTTCCTACTACCTTGGTAAACATGTAGATCTAACCCTGGATGGAGTCCGCTATTATACAGAGGTTCCTGCGGGTAGTGATAAGAAAGTTTCCTCCCTCTATTTTGAAACCTGGAAAGACGAGTCGGGGAACATTGTTGCAAAAACCGTAACCGTATACAGTTATACTATTGATGCTTCGGGAAATCGGAGCTCTAAACTGGTCCGCAGCCGGGCTACCCTTTATATTCCGAATAGTTCGCCAGTTACCTTTGATTCAATAGAGTAACGAAACCGCTTATTAAGCGATTCGGGCTTTCTGCAGCTTCTCTGCAGAAAGCCCTTTTTATTTCTACATTATTGTCGAAAAATAAACATAAATCGCCAAAAATGTCGAAGTATTAGTTGAATACCCTTCTATAAACCCTGCAAAAATATTAATATTCTCCAATTTATTTATTTTATTTGTTTATTCTATAACAATATATAAAAATCATTATATTTTAGCTACTTAATCCTATTTTTGGCATGGTTTTTGCTTTTTAAAAAATAGGGTTCCCTCGGGAATCATGTGGAGGTTTCTATGAAACGATGGTTTATATCAAGTCTGGTGATCGGACAAACAGTTTTGGCAGGCCTCGTTATTGCCGCAGGTTTTGCATCTTGTACTCTGACCACGAGCCCGTCCAATTTGTCGGGCGAGCTTGGTAGTTTCCGGTCCAGCTATATGACCACCTTTGATGTGCTTAATAATTCCTTTACCCAATCGGGGAAGGCCTTAGTTCCTTTTAATAAGAGGATCGATTCCACTTTAGCCAGAGCGACGGTACCGGTGGATGATAGTACCGCTATTACGCTTCCGACCGATAGCAAACCGGTTACCGGGTCCCAGACGAATTACCCCGAGGTGGGGCAGACCAGTTCCTGGACTATTTCCAAGACAGCTACGGCGAACGTGTATTTTGTTCAGGTACTCACCACGTTCCCCAGCTATGATCCCCGGGAAAAACAGGAAGAATGGTATTATATACTCGATAATCCCGATGGGTCTCCTGCAGCTTTGGGTACCTGGACCAATGCGGATATTGTGGTAAAGGCTAACGGCTCAGTTGATTCCAAATTCAGAGAGCGGAACCGGCTCTATTACCGAGATGGGAGCTACCAGGACGAAGTGATCGTGGATGTTAAAAACTTGGGCAGCGCTTTTGCTCCCTTTGACATTAACGGCAGTCTCGATTACCCCAGCGCTTTTGTCCCCCAAACCGACGCCAGCGCAGCTTATGCCTCGGTAGTTGTGTATACCCGAAACTTTACCGATACTCCCTCCTACAGTTTCTGGAAAGGGAACCGGGCCCGGGCTATCGTTGGTATCCGATACTATACGGAAAAGGTCAGTGCGGACCATAACCAGCTTGTGGGAACCATGATTGTGTTCGAAAAGGCTATTACGAGTACCAAAAATGAAAGCGGTGATTTCTTAAATACCTATTCATCCCTCTTCCTTCCTGGTTTAGCGGTAAATACTGACAACGCTTTCCTCGCATTAACGGTAGTTCGCCAGCAGACGACCTACAAACTTTCATCCTATTCGGGGCCAGCAACCTATACGGTAGATTACAACTCGGCTACCCGAGATACCCGGGCTAAAACACGGGTGGTAAACATTGCAACCCAGCAGGACAATTATGTGACTCTTATTAATAACGAGGCCGCTCAAATTACCAGCGCCTATGACACCGTCTGGGTCCCCTCTGGAGACGATCCAGAAATTGTAAATCTTTCTGGCGGTTCCGTGTTTGACAAGTCCGCAAATCAGGTTGTAACCACGAGCGATTCTGCACCGCTCAGTATTGTAACCTCTGCACCATTAGGAGACTTCGGTTCTTTTTATCATGGACTTGATGACCCAAGCAGTGTAGGCATCGGTACTACAAATGATATTCCCGGCGACCTTGCAGGAACCGGCGATGTGACCGTCTTTAATGGTGCTCAGGGTATGACCCTTCCAAATACTGGCACTGTATACGATTTTCACGACAAGGGCACCATTCAGGCCTGGGTGTATCTTACCACACCTATTGCATATGGCGGCATCGTCCATGCGGGGGTAAAGTCGGACTTTTCCGACGAGATTTGGTCACTTCAGTTCTGGGGAAGTGGCAATGACCCCTGTTTCTCCCTCTCAGCTCAAACTCCCTATAAATATGATTATCTTGTGGCTAAAACTAAGCTGAACACGGGCCGTTGGTATTACCTAGTGGCTACCTGGGACTTAGCAGCTAAACAGATGAAGCTCTATATCGACGGGGTCTTAAACAAGAGCGGCACTTTTAGGAATGTCAAGGCTACTTCGACCTTTGCTGGTCCTGCAACTCCTCCGGTTCCTGTGGTAGTTGGTTCCCAGTTCTTCGATAGCACTCAGATCCTTAACAACTACTACGGTTTAAATGGCAAAATTAACGGTGTGCTTATCGAAAATCGCGTCTGGAGCGCAACAGAAATACAGCAATTCTATAATAACAATAAGGCAAAAACTGCAGCGTGGTAATAACATCCCCCTGGGACATTAGTTCCCGGGGGATCGTGGCTGCTACGAACTTTTCTTCATCCCCAGGGCTCGGAGAAAGAGAATTTTCTCTATTTTTCTGGTATTGGTTTTGAGGAGGTGGTATCCGAAGTATGTGGCTATGGCTCCGGAAGCAAGGTGACCAGCTCCAGGCAGCAATAACGGTATGAGCCAATAGATAAGCCCTGCAATGGGGCCATTCAGTATGAAATACAAAAGAGCTGTAACCATTGCTTGTTGATACAATTCAAAATAATACAAATACACAAGGACTGTCATAAGGGTAAATTGGAAAAAAGCTGCCGCTAAGGATAGGGCCATGATTGGATTTTTAAGTGATTCAGGACCGTACAGGTATAATAAAAATCCAAACCCTAACGTACAGAATCCTTGGAGGAGACTCTGGTCTTTCAGTTCATTCTTAAGGCTGCTGAGAAGTTTCTGTTTAGCAATCTGTATTTTAGTCCAGGGAGTATGGGTCAGGGTGAACAGAAAATGCCGTGTATCAATATATATTTGGGTTTCGGCAATGATGACAAAATACACAAGCCCGGGAATTATAGAAAGCCCTGCAATATACACCGTATAGTCATATGCGGGGAATACTTTGAGACCGATGCCTTGTATGGTCTCTCCTTTAAAAAACCAAAAGAATAGTTTGTCTAGCCATTGCCCGGCATAAAAAAAGAAGCCTGAAGCAATTAACCCCCCATAGGTGCCCAGATACTGCCAGAATGTTTTCCATCCCTGTTCTGGTTTTTTCGGGGGATACTTAACGAGAGCGATGGTTAAAAAAAACACATCGATGACTGCAAGTCCCCCCGTATATCCAAGAAGAGCGCCTGCAACCCCGTATTGTTGAGCAAGGATCGGTGCAGTGAATACCGATATGCCCATACCTCCCAGAAACACGAGGAGAATTATCAGATACTGTTTAAGCAATGAGATAAACAGCATGATGATCCATAATATGTTTATAACCGTAAAAAGTGCGGTTATCCCCATGCGGAACAGATGTTCATCGTTTCCAATTTGGAGAGGGATAATAAACGACACAGGAATTGCAATGGCCAGAGAAAGTACTACAGCAAGCAGCAGAAAGCGGAGCATCCATGAGGCAGCTTCACCATGTCTGCTTTCCCATACAAGGTCTGCAATAATGCGGGTAAAATGGTGGTGAAGGGCGGAAAAAAGGCTTAAGGAAAATGCATAACTATAAACAACGACGACCTGGAATACGATGAGGTGTTCTACCTTGAGCGTGGCGAGAAAGCCCTGAAGTAAGGCCATGGCAACCACGGAGATAAGCCAAGGCCCGGCAACAATAAAGACCCCTGAAACAAGGGCTCCAATTGTTTCATATAAATTGCCCCGGCTTATAATTTTGCGCAGCTGGAATCCTATGCCTGCCATCAGGTTGCCTCTCCATCGTGAGATTTCCATTGTTCGGGACCGAGCTGGGCATATAGTTCCCGGTACCGCTGGATCAGATCCTTTTTATTGTAGAGTCTGATTGCTTTTTGCTTATTCCGCTCATTTATCTCCTTCATGAGATCTGGATGTTGATACACATACATGACATTTTTGGCGAGTTTCTCCGGATCCTTAGATGGTGCGAGGAATCTTTCGTCGTAATCGAGCATCTCTGGTGCATTCCCCACCTTGGTGCTGATGCAGGGGACACCAGCAACCCAACCTTCCAAAATAACAAGGGGCTGGGCTTCACGGACACTGGTAAGGAGCATAAGATCTAAAAAGGCATAATACTCTAAAACGTTCTGTCGACCGGTAAAAATAAAGCGATCCTGGATATGGAAACTTTCTACCATAGCTAGGCATTCTCGGTAATATTCCGGTTCCTCGTCGGTTGGCCCAATGGCGTAGAATGTAGCTTCTGGAATTTGCTCCAGCACAATTTTAGCGACCGCAATGTAGGTCTTTACGTCCTTAATGGAGACAATCCGGCCGACGAGCCCCACATGAAAGCCAGGCTTCTTTTTCCGTTCCACCGATGAGAACCGTTCAATATCAATACCATTTGGTATAACAAGGCATTTGGCCGGATCTGCGCCTAGTTCTATTTGTTTTTGGCGATTTTCTTCAAAAAGAGCGGTAACTACATCAGCAGATTGGTAACAAATTTTGCTTAGGTTGTTGTAAATGTTTATCCACATGTCTCGCTGATAGCCACGTACAAAATCAGCTTTTCTAATCTCGATTTCCCGTTCTTTATGATACAGTCCATGTTCGGTAAGTAAAAAAGGTTTGTTATGTTTTCTGCTTGCTACCAAACTTGCAAGCCCAGCAAAGCCGGTAGAAATGGCGTGGTAGATATCCGCTTCGGGCGCCCTGGCTTGGAGAGTATTAAAAAGAAGTCTATGGGATGACTGCCATGCCCAGAAATAGTCTGAGAATGGATACGCAGGATTCTTGCGTAGATTGGATTGCACCAGGAGGTTCCAGAGATGTATATCCCTCAATAAGCCATTATCGAGCTCTTCTATTCTCTTTGGTGCGCCAATTATAGCGTTAAAGTTAACTGTTTTACTTTCGAACATCTGCTGATGGAATTGCAGCACCGCGGCAATGGAGCGCTTCCCAGGTCGCACTCCTGCCTTTTTGCGGGGTGCGTCACTCAGGACTAGATCCAC
This sequence comes from Gracilinema caldarium, assembly GCF_029265695.1. Lineage (GTDB taxonomy): Bacteria > Spirochaetota > Spirochaetia > Treponematales > Breznakiellaceae > Gracilinema > Gracilinema caldarium_A. The sequence continues at coordinate 7,463 of NZ_JAJUHW010000060.1, forward strand.
ATGCTCTTTTACATTGGGCGGGAGGGTATAACGGAGTTGTTGATGCTCTTGGGGTGAAAGGGTTAAAAGGGAAAATTCAACTTCCGGTAAACCCTGGATAATATCCTGAACCCAGGCTGCAACTCCGCCGGTAATGAACGGATAAGATCCTTCCAGAACCATGCACACCCTGAGAGGCTTACTCATTCTGAACTCCTATACCCCAGAACTTAAGCAGTTCGGTATCCTTGCTGTCACGAAAGAGACGGGAGATTTTGTTTAAATAGTTACCAATACTTCTAAAGGAGCCAATTTTAAAGTTATATTCCGCGGCAAGCAGGTGTAGTGTGGTATTTTTCGGGTATCGTTCAATACTCAACATGATTTCTTTTCTTGCTTCCGCCAATTGGTTTAAATCAAATAATATTTTGATGAATACCGCAATGTCTTTTTCCGGATCGGTGAGTATGTGTCTATATTTTTTAAAAGTTGCCTTTGCTTCCCCGAGATAAAAGGTTCTTAAAAGTGGTCGTTTCTTGCTGATGGCAGCAAGGCTCAGGTAGGCTTGCATGATGGTCCGCACCGATTCTGATGTTTCTTCTGTTTCTAATTTTTTTAACATCGACACAATGATACTCAGATACCGCTGTTCAAGAGCGTTAATACTTTCTGCTGCAAACAGGGCTTGTTCTTTGTCCGGAAGCTGGAGCATTTTGTCAAAAATAGTTACCAGAATAGTAATAGTATCAATATCCAGTTCATTTTTTGCGAGCAATCGGTCAATTTCCTGAAAGTCCCAGGGTTCTTCGAGCAATGGATGTACATTAACAGCCCGATATACATAATATTCAGGACCGATAATGTCTTCCATATAGGCTGTAAGCGCCTGTGCCTGGGTCCGGGGAATAAAGCCTGTTTTAGTGATAAACAGGTTTCGGAAATTCTCCATGAGATGCTCCTACAAGCGCTGTACCGAAAGGAGATGTTCCGCTTCGGCTACCATGCTGTCCACCGTGACATTTGCATTGGTGGCGGTACTGAAACCAAGTATAAGCTCAACTGGATAGTTTTGTGAATTAGCCGAAAAGGTATAGCCAGAAAGGAGGGCAAGTACATCGAGACAAAAGAAAGATGTACCATCATGATCCAGCCCATTTACGAGCAGGGCAATCTGGTTGTCGTCTTTATAATGAAAAGCCTTTGATTTTATCCGTTTTGTCTGGTCAATTACCTCTTTTAGCTCAAAAGGGAGCCTCCGTAGCTGATTCCGGTCTACTTGTGCTTCCAGTTCATCAAAATTAACTATTTCCATGATAATTAGAGAAACACTGCCCCCTTCATATTTAGTTCGTTCAATGTCATCTTCCAGGCTTTTGTATAATAGGGTAAACAGGGGGTATCCGGTTATGGGATCTAGTTCCTGTTGGTTTTGGAGCTGCTCATATTCTACGATATGCCGTAAATAGGGTTCAGACAGACTTAAAAGAATTTCAAGAATTGATTCAGTGTACTGAGAGTAGTATTCAAAAGGGAGTTTTTGTATGTTGAGGACACCCCAAGCCTTGCCGCTAATAGTAATGGGCAGGGTGAGTATATTTTTTCGTGTGTCAAAGCGGTCAAATTCTGCACTGTTAAGGAGCATTCGTACCGAAAAGAGTTGTTTGTTGCGGAACACATAGCCTTCTATGGTTCCGTCCAGTGAACGACTTGCAGATTGGGTCTTGTCAGTAGACCAGCCGTATACTGCTGCGGGTACAAGGATGTTTTCTACTTCATTGAGTCGCCAGATCTCACCGACGCTCATGTTGGTAAAGAGCGCAATGGTGTCTAAAATGGTGTTCAAAGCTTCATCTAGGTTGAGCGAGGCAAGTTTTTTTACCCGGTCATGGAGCAGGGTAATGGAATCCTTTTGGCTCGATACCCGATTTTCCAGAACCTGATGTACCCGTTCCAAAATACTGATGCGTTTTTCAAGGATTGCTACCCGGTGAACTGCCTGTTTGTAACGCTCTAAAAACCGTCTTCGGCCGATGAGAATCCGGTTGCGAATGAAGGCGGTTAGAATGCATAAAATAAATCCGCCAAGCAGGGTATGGAAATGGGAAGCGGTAAGGACATCTTCCCAGGTGAGTACACTTGTATTAATATAATAAAAAGAAATTCCTATTACTTCTGCGATAGCAAGAATTGAGCCTATGAATGCGGGCAATAGATCATAGAAGCTAAAAAGCAGTACAAAAATAACGGTATAAAAAATAAAGAATAAATCTTGGCGAACGAGTTCTCCAAAGAATGCAATATCTAGCAGGGCTGGTAATGAGGAAAAAAGAAAAATTTCTACAAAAACTCTAATTTTAACAGCTCTCTTTTTTACAGAACTCATATATATTATAATCGGATACAAGGAGAAAACTATGAAGCGCATTTTTTTATTCATCCTTGCTGGAGTTTTGGGTTTGAACAGTTTTGCTGAGTCATCCCCAAAACAGAAACCTTTTTTTACTCCTCAGCCAGAAGGTCTTGTTTGGGTAGAGGCAGAAGATGCGGTAACTACCAACATGACTGACCAGGCAACACTTGACTATGCATCGAGTGGCTACCGTATGCTCCAGCTAAATCGTGAAGGTACCGCAAAAGGTGCTCCTTTTTATGCCGACTATAGCTTTGTTGTTCCTGCTGAAGGCGCTTGGAATATATGGGTCGGCGGTACTCCTCCGGGACCGGAAAGTGATTTGTTAGCTTCTTTTGTGTCTCCTATCTCTATCATTGTTGATGGTGGAAATCCCATTCCCATATACCGGGAGCAGGTAGAAGTAGTAGAAAAATATTCTAATACCAACCACTGGTATGTACTAAAACAGGCTCTCCCGCTCTCAGCGGGTATTCATACCATACGTTTTGAAGTTTCTGAACAACGCCGTTATGATTCTCGCTTTTATTTCTTTCTGGATGCCTTTTTTTTGTTACACAAAGACTCACCGCTTGCAAAAGGTTCAGTCGATCGCGCCTTGGTTCCCCAACGATTTCCGCTAGATCTTGCTAACCGTAAAATTGACAACCCGTATCTGACGATTCCCCAATATGAATATGCTATCCAACAGAACCCCAAAAATAAGGAAGGTTATCTGTTGCTCGCTCAAGTGTATAGTCTGATTGGGGATCACGGAAGCGCAATAAAAACCCTGTCTCGGGGTAAGGTTATGGCCGGAGAAGACAGTCGCTTTACCTTGCTAGCCGCAAAAAGCCGGATTTGGAGCGGAGAGATTGATGAAGGGATCCGTCTTTACAAAGAATACCTGAAATCTCCTGATGCGGAACAGGATGTGTGGGCCGAAGCAGCGAAAATATGTGCCTGGCTTATGAAATATCAGGATGCTGAAGATCTATACCGTCAGGCAATTGCCAAGTACCCCGAGGACCTTAATCTCAAGGTAAATTATGCCCTTACCTTGCTCTGGGAAAGCAAGGTGAGGGAAGGGGAACGTAGGCTTTCTGAACTGTGGCAAGATATAAAAACCGATCCACAGCAGATTCTTACACTGGGTGCGATTTATGACATCAGCGGATATCCTGACAAGGCCATCAATGTGTATTTGGAAGGGGCGCAGGAACATCCCGAACAGATAGAAATGTACCTCAGGCTTGTTCGTACCTACAATAAGACCAACCAGGGCGATAAGGCTGCAGAAATCCGCAATCGGATTTTGGAGCTGTATGAGCCTTCGGAAGCTTTATCTTCAGTTTTGACCCTGCTCGACCAAGAAGCTGCCCTTAAGGAACAGGTGCTCGAAAATTATCGCCAGCGATTGCTAAAGGACCCGGATAATCTGGATTTGCGTATGGAATTGGTTCGGGCCTACAGCTGGAATGGAAAACTTTCAGAAGCACTCATGGAAAACCAGAATATATTGATAAATAAGTTATATTCTATTCTCGTCAGCTTGGATACGGATTTGCATGATGCGTATCGTCTTATGGATATGCTCCAACTGCTCAAGGAACCTGCAACCGGTCTCCCTCTATTGATAGATGAGCGGATTGGGGCAATAAAAAAAGCACAGGAAAATCTGAAACAGGCTATGGTTCAGGATAGCCAGGCACAGAAAAGTACCGATAGCGTAAAACGAGAAAAAGCTCAGGCTGCTTTGCAGGATGCACAAGCGCAACTTGCCCGCGAGGTTGCCCGATCTACCGCAATTGTGCAATGGGCTGAAACATTCTTAATACCCCGTGTACAAGGTTATATAGAACAGGTTAATGG
>NZ_JAJUHW010000062.1 GCF_029265695.1 Gracilinema caldarium
TCAAAGGCGTGGGCCATAACCATGCACTCGATGGAATCCGCAATCAGCTCTCTCGTTACTAGGCTGTACCGCATACCTTCATGGCCCATAGCAATCCCATCACAGACGCCGATGACGGGAAATTCAATGGGGACTCCGCCGGCGAGTCTGATACCGTCAGCTACCGCCTTGGCGACTTTATCCAGGTGAATATGACCGGGTACAATCTCGCTTTTTGCGACCGCTATTCCGATGAGGGGCCGCTCAAGCTCCTCATCAATAAACCCCATGGATTTAAACAATGACCGATGGGGTGCCCGTTCTACGCCTTTTTTGACCGCATCGCTGTGCATGGTTGCCTCCTTATTTCTGGTGTTCCAGGGCTGTCAGCACCGCCTTGCCCATTTCTTTAGTACCGACAATTTTTTCGTTGGCCGCACCTTTTCTGCTGGCAATGTCCCGGGTTCGGTAGCCCGCATCCAAGGTATCGGATACAGCCTTTTCAATCGCCTGGGCTTCCTTTTCAAGCCCAAAGGAATACCGGAGCAGCATGGCCGCGGACAAAATAGTAGCCAAAGGATTGGCAATATCCTGTCCTGCGATATCCGGCGCCGAGCCATGGATGGGCTCATAGAGACCCATGGTTACCTGTTTGGCAGCAGCTTTACCGGATGAAGCAGCATTAGCGGATGCGGCGGAACTGTCACCGAGACTTGCCGAGGCGAGCATCCCAATAGAGCCAGTTAAAACCGAAGCTTCGTCAGAAAGAATATCCCCGAAGAGGTTCGACGTAACAATAACATCAAACTGCCCCGGAGCCCGTACAAGCTGCATGGCGCAGTTGTCCACATACATATAGGTGGTTTCGATATCGGGATAATCCTTGGAAACGACCGCAGCCACTTCCCGCCAAAGCCGGCTCGATTCAAGCACATTGGCCTTATCGACTACGCAGAGTTTTTTCCGTCTCACCGCGGCTGCCCGGTAACCGGAGCGGAGGACCCGTTCTATTTCTTCTTTTGAATACGTTTCCGTATCAAAAGCCGAGTTTCCATCCGCGCTGCGGCCCCGTTCGCCGAAATAAAGCCCTCCCGTGAGTTCCCGTACAATAAGGAGATCAAAGGTCGCCTCTCCGTTGGGATTGCTTGCCCTCAGGACCTCATCCTTAATCGGGCAGGCATCCCGCAGCTGGGGAAGCAGCGCAGCAGGCCGGAGGTTGGCATAGACCCCAAGACCAGCCCGCAGGCCTAGAAGGGCCCGTTCAGGCCGCAGGTGCCCCGGCAGGGTTTCCCACTTCGGCCCCCCGACAGCGCCTAACAGCACCGCATCGCACTGTTTAGCTGCTTCCAAAGTTTCTGCAGGAAGGGGCTCACCGGTAGAGTCTATGGCGCAGCCCCCCGCTTCCAGTTCCACATAGTTAAAAACATGGCCGTATTTATCGGCCACCGCATCCAATACTTCTACTGCCTGGGCTACCACATCGGGCCCGATACCATCCCCCGGAACAAGGGCAATTGAATAGTTCATGTTGTTTCTCTCCTCTTACAGATAAGCCTTGAACCGGCGCTCTATATCATGGATCAATTTGTATTCTATAGAATCAACCAAAGCCGCCCGGCTTGCATCGATAATGTCTGTGGAGACTCCCACGGTGGTCCAGGCAGATTCTCCGTCGGTGGATTCAATAAGAACCCGAACCTTTGCGGCGGTAGCATCATTGCCGTTGATGACCCGGACCTTGTAATCCGAGAGGCGCACCCGGCCCAGTTCCGGGTAGAACCGCTCCAGGGCTCGCCTCAGAGCTCCATCAAGGGCGTTCACCGGACCATCACCTTCTGCCGCAGCGATTTCGGTAGAACCGTCTACCTTAACCTTGACCCAGGCGTTGGAACAGGTGGTTCCATCCTGAGCAGGATGTTCGCTCACCACCCGGTACCGCTCTATGCTGAAAAGGGGCTTGTATTTACCCAGTTCCCGGCGAACGAGAAGCTCAAAACTCGCATCGGCCCCCTCGAACTGCCAGCCTTCAGCCTCCATGGCTTTGAGCCGTGCTGCTACCGCGGCGGTTACCGGATGCTCTTTAGTAATACTCGGATCAATTTTTTTAGCCCGTTCAGCGATGGCAGAGCGGCCGCCAACTTCGCTCATCAGGAACCGCCGGTCGTTACCCACCTTAGCGGGATCCACATGCTCAAAGGACCGGCGGATTTTCAGGATACCGTCGGCGTGCATACCGGCTTTGTGAGCAAAGGCATGACTTCCCACATAGGGCATACCGTCGGGAACCGCCACATTGGCAATTTCCGCAACCCGGCGGGTCAATTCAGAAATGCGCTCTAAACGGCCTTCTGGCAAACAGCGAAGGTTCAGCTTAAGTTCCAGGCTTGGCACAATAGCCGCCAGGGCTGCATTGCCGCATCGTTCGCCGAAACCAACCAGGGTCCCCTGGACATGGCGGGCCCCGGCCTTGACAGCCATCACCGAATTAGCGCTCGCCATACCAGCATCGTCATGGACATGGATTCCCACGAGCCGCCCAGCCGCATTCAACACCTCATCTTCGCTTTCCTTGCCTCGAAGCAGGGCTTTGAGAGCCGGGGCTGCACTGCGGGCAGCCAGGCTTATCGTCAGTTTCACACACTCCTGTATGGTGTCCGGGAAAGTACCCCCATTGGTGTCACAGAGCACAATCCGGTCAGCCCCGGCTTCAAGGGCCGTCTGGAGGGTACTCATGGCATAGTCAGGATTGGCCTTCCAGCCATCGAAAAAATGCTCCGCATCGTAGAGGACCATTTTTCCCGCATCCTTAAAGAAGGCGATGGTTTCCCGGATCATGGCAAGATTTTCGTCCAGACTTACCTTAAGCACCTCAGTTGCATGGAGATCCCAGCTTTTTCCAAAGAGTACTACCGCCTCGGTCTCGGCCTGCAGGAGACTACGTACATTCATGTCTTCCTGGGGGCTTACCCCTTTTTTCCGGGTAGCACCGAAGGCACAGAGCTTGGCGGTCTGGAGTCCCAGATCCCGGGCAAGCTTAAAGAACTCCATATCCTTGGGATTGCTGCCGGGATTTCCCGCTTCGATCCAGGCAACACCGAGCTCGTCCAAAGCACGGGCAACGGCTATTTTGTCCTGCACAGAAAAGGTTATCCCTTCCCCCTGAGCCCCGTCCCGCAGGGTCGTATCAAAAATTTCGACCTGGGGCACAAATTGATGTTCAGACACCGATGGGCTCCTCTACATTAGGGCCCCGCTGGCCGTTCGTTGCCGACAGTTCCCATTCCATAGCATTGATGGCCGCCACATAGGCCTTTATGGCCGCCTCGATAATGTCCGTGGAAAGTCCCCGGCCGTTCCAGCGCCGGCCTTCCCAGGAAATTTTTACCGTTGCTTCACCCTGGGCGTCCTCGCCGCCGGTAACGGCCCCAAGTTCAAAGGTTTCAAGGTCCAGTTGTTTACCCACAATGCGATCAATAGCCTTAAATGCCGCATCAATAGGACCATCGCCGACCGCCACTTCCTCGTGGTAGGTACCATTTTTATGAAGGAGCCGCACGGTGCTTGTGGCGCTTAAGCTTGAACCGGAGTTAACGACCCAGCGGTCAAGCTTAAAGGTTTCGGGCACTGTTGCGGCGGAACCGACGATCATAGCTTCTATGTCCCGGTCGCTCACCACCTTCTTTTTATCCGCCAGAACCTTGAACTGGGCAAAGAATTCGTCCACCGCCTTTGCATCAAGAGTAAAGCCCAGATCTTTGAGCCGCTCTTCGAAGGCATGTCGGCCCGAGTGTTTGCCCAACACCATACGGTTCCGCGGGATACCGATCGATTCGGGGGTCATAATTTCATAGGTAGCCCGATTGGCAAGAATTCCATGTTGATGAATTCCCGCTTCGTGGGCAAAGGCGTTCTCTCCGACCACCGCCTTGTTTGGCTGTACCCGCACACCGGTAACCTGGGATACGAGCCGGCTGGCGGCATAAATTTGGGTCGTATCGATGCGGCATTCCACATCAAGAAAATCCTTGCGGGTCCGCATCCCCATGACGATCTCTTCCAGGGCTGCATTGCCCGCCCGTTCACCAAGCCCGTTAATGGTACATTCAAGCTGATCTGCCCCTGCGAGGGCCGCCGAAAGCGTGTTGGCTACCGCGAGGCCCAAATCGTTGTGGCAATGGACCGAAATGCGTGCCCGGTCAATGTTGGGTGTATGAGCTTTGACATAGGCTACCAGATTGCCAAACTCGGCAGGTATCGCATAACCGACCGTGTCAGGAATGTTCACCACCGTGGCTCCCGCATCTATTACCGCTGCGAAAACCTTGCAGAGGAAGTCCGGATTGCTTCGGGATGCGTCCTCCGCAGAGAATTCCACATCGGAGCAATACTTTTTTGCGTATTTTACCGCCGCTACGGCCCGTTCCAGTACCTGCTCCGGAGTCATCTTCAGTTTGTATTCCATGTGAATCGGCGAAGTAGCAATAAAGGTATGGATCCGCGGATGGGCAGCTTTGGATAGGGCTTCCCAACCCGCATCAATATCCTTTTCCAGGGCGCGGCAAAGGCCTGCCACGGCGCTGTTTTTTACCACCGCCGCCACCGCCTTGACCGCCGCAAGATCTCCGGGACTGGCCGCGGGAAATCCCGCTTCCATGACATCAACCCCCAGCTTTTCCAGCTGACGGGCTACTTCTACCTTTTCCTGCAAATTCATACTGCAACCGGGTGCCTGTTCGCCATCCCGGAGGGTTGTATCAAAAATCTGTACGGTACGGGCCATAGGGGGCCTCCTTTTTGACTAAAAAGTTATACTTCGGATTTAGGGAGCCAGCTCATCATGGCGCGGAGCTCCTTCCCTACCTTTTCGATGGGATGCTGGGCTTCGATTACCCGCATCTTGTTAAAGAACGGCCGGTTTACCTGGTTTTCCAAAATCCAGTTCTTTGCAAAGGTTCCATTCTGGATATCAGTTAGAACCTGTTTCATGGCCTTTTTGGTTTCTTCGGTAATGATTTTCGGCCCGGTAACGTAGTCGCCGTATTCGGCTGTATCAGAAATGGAATAGCGCATATAAGAAAGGCCGCCCCGGTTTACCAGGTCGATGATGAGCTTCATCTCGTGCATACATTCAAAGTAAGCGCTTTCAGGCTGATAGCCCGCTTCCACCAGGGTTTCAAAACCCGCCTTCATCAGGGCAGAAACACCGCCGCAGAGAACAGCCTGTTCGCCGAAAAGGTCCGTTTCGGTTTCTTCTTTAAAGGTGGTCTCCAAAACGCCTGCCCGTGCGCCGCCGATTGCCATGGCATAGGCAAGGGCAAGCCGTTTCGCATCTCCCGTGGCATCCTGGTGTACCGCCACAAGACAGGGTACGCCTGCGCCGGCCTGGTACTGTTCGCGGACCGTGTGGCCAGGGCCCTTGGGTGCAATCATTACCACGTTCACATCCGCAGGGGGCACAATCTGGCCAAAGTGAATGTTAAACCCATGGGCAAAGGCCAGGGTCTTTCCTGCTTTAAGAGCCGGTTTAATGGACTCATTGTAGAGTTTTGCCTGTTTTTCATCATTGATAAGAATCATGATGAAGTCCGCTGCCTGGGCTGCTTTGTCGGCGGTCATGACCTGGAAGCCAGCTTTTTCTGCCCGTTCCCAAGATTTAGAGCCCTCATAAAGCCCTACAATTACCTTGAGACCCGACTCTTTTGCGTTGAGGGCATGAGCATGCCCCTGGGACCCGTAGCCAATTACCGCAATGGTTTTACCCTTGAGGGCTCCAAGGTCACAGTCCTTTTCATAATACAATACTGCCATACAACACTCCTTCGTGGTTGGTTTTATGAGTATGGCGCAACCAATAGGTATGCGACCGGCCATGCCCGTTTTATACAAACGTGCCTGGAATCCGCCGCAGTCCTTCGATTGCGCCGGTTAAATGCTAATGCTTAGTACGAGGGATCCGCGCTCTAGGGCTACTAGTCCCGTGCGGGCTAGTTCGAGGATGCCATAGGGGCGCAATAGGAGGAGGAGGCCTTCCAGTTTGTCAGAATCACCGGTAGCCTCGATGGTAATGGTGGAGGGAGATACGTCAATAATTCTGGAACGGAAAATGGTAGCAATTTCAATAACCGCAGGCCGGGTGGTTTCATCAGCCTTTATTTTGACCAGCATTAACTCCCGACGGATACAGGAATCCGGATCCAGTTCTCTGACCTGAATAACATCAACCAGCTTGCTGAGCTGTTTCACAATCTGGTCGAGGACCTGTTCGTCCCCGCTCACTGCGATGGTCATACGAGACACGGAAGGATCTTCCGTCTCGCCCACGGTCAAACCGTCGATATTAAATCCACGACGGCTGAAAAGGCCCGAAACCCGACTGAGCGTACCCGATCGGTTTTCCACCAAGGCCGACACCACGTGCCGTTTCATGCCTACCCCCGTTTCAGGCGTCCCTACAGGGATGCCCGATAAGCTCCGAGGAACCGGAAGTCCTCGGTCTTCGTTTTAAGTTCCTCCATCGCAGAATCAAAGACAGTCTCTTCTTCCGGTATGGAAACATCAACATAGAACATATATCGCCAGGGCTTTCCCGGTATGGGCCGGGATTCCAGTTTGGACATATTGATGCCCCGTTCGCTTAAAATTTTAAGGCACGCAAAAAGAGAACCAGGCTCGTTTGGAGTGCTGAACACGATGGAAGCCTTGTTTGGGATCTGGGATTCGTAACCCGGAGGAAGGGCCGCCCCTGTATGCAACAGGGAGGGAACCTCCATTTCCGTGCCGGACTCCCGGCGGCTTAAAATGAAGAACCGCGTATAGTTGAGGGGATTGGTCTCTATACCCTCTTTCAGCACCTTAAGACCGTACAACTGGGCAGCTACTTCACCGGCTATGGCTGCCACATCGGAAAGGTTTTCCCGCGCAATAGAAGCCACTGCACCGCCCGTATCGGTGGTAGGCTCCAGGACCCATTCTGGATGCTGGTCAAGGAATTCCCGGCATTGGGCAAAACCCTGAGGATGGCTACGCACAATCCTTACCGTATCGAGGCTTGCGTTTTTCGCCCCAATGAGACAGTGGACTATCCGCAGTTTTATTTCGCCCACAATGGCGATATCAGGATACCGGATAAACAGGTCATAGTTTTCGTGGACCGAGCCTGCCAGGCTGTTTTCTATGGGGACCATACCAAAGCGGGCCTTGCCTTCCAGAACTGCGTCAAAGACTGCCTTAAAGGAGGGAACCGCCACCCGGTTAGAATCTTCGCCGAAGGCCCGGATAATCGCTTGGTCCGCATAGGCGCCGCTTTCTCCAGAAAAGGCGATTGCATATTCGCCCGTTCCTTTGCCAGTAGGCTCACCCTTTTGTGCCGCCGGTGCGGAGGAGCCCTTGAGATTAAAACCGCCTGAAACCATTTTCCGTTCCGCCGAAACAGGCGCAGGGGTCCTCATGAGCTCCTTGCCAACCACGGGGGCAAGGGCTTCGATATCCCGCATGAGTTTTTCAAACTGTTCGGGGTACAATGACTGGGGGCCATCGGAAAGGGCTTCCTCCGGACGGGGATGGACTTCCACAGTGAGCCCGTTCGCACCGGCGGCAATGGCAGCGAGGGCTACGGGGCTTACCTTGGCCCGGATTCCTACCGCATGGCTCGGGTCAACAATAACCGGCAGATGGGAAAGTTTTCTTACAACAGGGATAGCGGAAATATCCAGGGTGTTTCGGGTATAGGTTTCGAAGGTCCGAATTCCCCGTTCGCAGAGGATAACATCCTTTGTTCCGGAGGCTAAAAGGTATTCGGCAGAAAGGAGCCATTCTTCTATAGTTGCAGCGGGTCCACGTTTAAGGAGCACCGGCTTACCCAGGGAACCGACTTTTTTAAGAAGCTCATAGTTCTGCATGTTCCGGGCACCAATCTGGAACATGTCGGTCAGGACCATCATCTGCTGGGCCAGTTCGGGGGACACAACTTCGGTCACAATGGGCATACCGTAGGCATCCCCAGCCTCTTTCATGTATTCAAGGCCCTTCATCCCGAGTCCCTGAAAAGCATAGGGACTCGTACGGGGCTTGTAAGCACCGCCCCGGAGCATGACCGCGCCAGATTCCCGGACTAGGGCCGCGGTCTCCATAATCTGCTCGCGGCTCTCTATGGCACAGGGACCGGCAATAACGGAGATCCGGCTCCCGCCGATTTTAACCGGTCCTATCGTAACGATCGTATCGTCGCTTTTTGTTTCCCGGGAGGCTAATTCATAGGGCTTAGAGGTCTGTGCGACCCGCTCAACCCCCGGAAGGAGGGATAATTCGCGGATATCAACTGAACCCTTACCGGTTGCGCCAAGAATGTCATCATCCCCAAACACCTGTTCCCGGACAGAAAAACCCCGTTCACTTAAAAACGAGCGGAGCCGGTCCTTGTCATGGGAAGAAATGTTTTTAGACAGTACGACTATCATTGGCTATCAGCCTCCATGATACCAATAGTATCGACTTAGCCACGCTTTGACAAGAGGATTTCTGCATGGTTATGCAATTTTCTTAAGTATTTTTGCATATTTTTCTAATAATAAAGAGGCTTTAATAAAAATTAAGCAAGACAATTTAGAATGGAAATATGACCCCCCATATTGCAGCTTTGGTTGAGCGGCGATACGATCTGGTAGGAACCGAAAACGATGAACGTGGAAACATGATATTGAACCTGTATTCCGTATATCGATTCCAACAATGAGGTAGCACTGGATGTTTCCCCATAAGGGAGGAAGCTTCCTAGGTATAAGCAATAGGACATATTATGCTTTTTGTTTTCATCAAAAAAAGATTGGCCGATCAACAATCCATATCCAATAGTCCAGGGGCCAGGAGAACCATCAACAATGGTAATAGTTCTATCGGTTCCATGTATGGTAGTTTGATCAATCCAGGAGCGAAATACCGCATAGGGACCTGTTTCATAGGTAAACAAACCGAACCCGCCGATATCCAGCGTATAAGCTTTAGTATGGCCAACCGGCGGAGAATGCAGCAACAAAGCTCCCTGGGCATTTGCACCATAATAGATATATTGATGAGGTTTATCGTTTGCGGTCAGATAGGTTGAAACGGTCTCGTCTTGAATGTTCGTTGATCCAAAATAAGTAGAGCCAAGCAACGATGCGGTCACGATACGATTGGCAGACTCCCAGTTAAATCCCAATCCACCCTGGAAAAAGTAATTGCTATCTTCTGTATATGTGGAAAAAGAATAATTCCCCCGCAGCACGAGGTATGGAACGATATCCTGTTTATGTTCATCTACTTCCCGCACGACAGGAACCGGAAGTAAATCATGTCCTTATGCACCGGCGGTATAAAAATAGACACAGGAATAAAATACGCTGGATAGAACAACGAGAAAAATCACCCTAAAAAGACCTGCATACTTTTTATTGACCCCCATAGTCTTCCTCCCTACTAACAAGTATATCATTGACGAGGGCTGATTCCATGGCCATACTAGAGGCATGAACAAGAACCTTGAGCTCATTAGATCAAAGCGGGCTTTTATCATCGATATGGATGGGGTCATTTACCATGGCAACAGGCTTCTTAAGGGTGCGGCGGAGCTGGTAGAATGGCTCAACAAAAACAATAAGTCATATCTATTCCTGACCAATTCCAGCGAACGATCCCAGATTGAACTGTCTCAGAAACTAGCCCGGCTTGGCATATCCGTAGAACCGGAACACTTTTACACGAGCGCCCTCGCCACCGCAAGCTTTCTCTCAGCCCAGAAGCCGGGCGGTTCAGTGTATGTGATCGGGGAACCAGGACTCATAGCGGCCCTGTATGATGCGGGATTTACCATGAATAACATCAACCCGGACTATGTGGTTGTAGGAGAAGGCCGGGGCTACAGCCTTGAGGCCCTTGAACGGGCGGTAAAACTGGTCCGGCAGGGAGCCCGTCTTATCGGAACTAATCCGGACTTAAGCGGGCCTACCGAGGACGGCATCGTTCCTGCCTGCGGCGCCCTCGTAGCTCCGATAGAACTCGCCACCGGGAAAAAAGCCTATTTTGTCGGCAAACCCAATCCCCTTATTATGCGCCATGCCTTAAGGCGCCTTAACGCCCGGCGGGAAGAGACGGTCATTATCGGTGATCGTATGGATACCGACATCGTAGCCGGCGTGGAATCGGAAATTGAAACGGTCCTGGTGCTCTCTGGCGTCACAGGCCCTCTGGACATTGGTACCTACGCCTACCAGCCCCGGCACATCCTGGACGGGGTTTTCGAAATACCGGAATAAAGACCTGCTAAGTCTGTCGGCTTCTTGATGCTTCGAATAGACGGTCTGCCAATTCAGTAATTTCCCGATACATGGCAAGCTTTTCCCGCCAGGCCTCTGGAATACCCTGCACACCATAGTACGCGCCTGCGAGCTGTCCGCACACCGCAGCGGTCGTGTCGGCATCGTCTCCCAGGTTGGTCGCCATGAGTATGGCATCTTTATACGAGGATGTTTGCGCAAAGCACCATAATGCGGCTTCGAGGGAATCAACCACATAGCCAGAACCTCGGATTGATGCAGCTGTTTTATCTAGATACGCCCCATCGGCAATGGCCATGATTTTCTGTGCCCCAGAAAAGGCAGAACGGTCTCCCAAAAGGATTTCTTCCTTCGGCCTGCCGGAAAGGGCTCGATTGAGGATCCTGGCAAAGAGCCGGCACGCATCCAGACACTCCGCTGCCCCATGGGTCGTACGGGAACTTTCGGCTGCATACTGTTCTGTTGCATTTATATCAGGAAAGTAATACAGCGGGATCGGCGCCAGCCTCATAATACTGCCATTCCCAGCGGTTTGGGGATCCTCGGATCCGCTCATGGGGTTGTTTGTTTTTTTAAACCGAAGAAGGGCAGCGCGCACCGTAGTACCAATATCAAAACAGGTTCCGGTACTGCTGAGGTAGCCGGTTTCGGCCCATCTCGTGTACCGTTCCATTTGGTCATAGGCGTTAAAACCATTACATTCTACAAGGCTCGTCGCTAGACAGAGGGCCATCGATGTATCGTCGGTCCATTGACCCGGCTTAAGACGGAAGGGCCCGCCCCCAACCATGTCGGTTATGGGAGCAAAACTCCCCCGGGACGAAAATTCTACGCTTGTACCGACCGCATCGCCGGCCGCAAGGCCCAGCAAACAGCCCCGAAACCGATCCCACAGCTCATCATAATAAATACTATTCATATTGATGAATTATATACCCGGAGCCATCCTGAATTTTGTGTAAACGGGAATTCTCATAGTGATACCCGATCACCATAAAAGATGCTAAATTGATGCATTGCCATACCCCAGTCTCGGATAGGCATGGTCCATTTTTTAGAAATATTTTGTAAGGCCATAA
>NZ_JAJUHW010000020.1 GCF_029265695.1 Gracilinema caldarium
TCATAATGTTACAGACCCTACACGAAGCCTGGTTGACGCCGCAGTAGATGCGGGAATTCAACAAACGAGCCGCTGGGTTTTTACGGTAGATCTGGTCCTTGAAGCCCAGCGCCTTTCATGGCGTATGGCAGTCTATGACGCTGAGCGTAAAAGTCTCCGTTTTAGCGAAATATATGCTGCTTATCCGGGACTGTCGGTTCTACCTGCCTTGGATGAAGCTGTAGCGAGGCTTTTACAGGGCTGGAAACAGGCTATTGCACAGGATGCGGAAGTCCGAGACCTTACGGAACGATCGCAGGTGTTCAAAGGCAAGCAAAATAGTGTGGAGGTCTGGTACGGCTCCCATGGGGAGGGAATTCTTGCAGGTACCCTACGTTCTGGTACTCTGGAAGCCCTGTATCTGCCCTTCCCTGAAAAAAGCTCCCTCTATGTAGAGGTATATAAGGATGGATACTGGCCAAAAAGCCTGGTTCTGCCCCAAGGGGTTACGGATCAGCCGGTACAGCTGCCAAATCTCCAGAAAAAAGCAGTCCATGCCTGGGGGCTGGGTACGGGGCTTGGCAAGCTCCTCGGGGCGACCTATCTGTATCGTTTTTACCCCCTGCCAGACCGGCTCTATTTCAGGTTCGACAATGCCCTCTGGGCAGGTTATGCGTTTTTACCGGGCGCAATTCCGATTTTTCATGATGAAGTTCGCTTTGGCCTCGGACTCTATTTGCAGCACCGTAATGACAGCCCCCTCCGTGCCAGTATCGGCGCTGGCGCTTCAGGTATATTTTCGGTTATCCCGCCCCTGGAGGGTGCTCAGGCTCGTTCCGCCCTGGATATTCTCTTGGATCCCCTCTGGGTAAGCCTAGAGTGGCACTTTCCAACCTGGGCAATTATCTATGAATACCGCCTTCCCTATGCAACTGGGTCTGGATTTATAAACCAGGGCTGGTTAAGCGCCGGTGAAGTGGGACCCTTTATATCTGTGGGGGTGCTGATAAAATGAGCACATTGATGAACCTACGCCGTACTTCAGGTTTCCTTATCCTCTGTTGTATAGCTGCTTTCATCCTTGCTAGCTGCGCGCTCCTTATAATAGATTATTTCCCTGCCTACTTGGGCCAGGAAAAGGCCGTGGCACATTTTTCGGAAATTGTAAAAACCGCGGGGCTTTCGGAAACAACGGAGCTGCATGAGATCTATCTCTTAACCGTACCAGGGTCGGGTAAAAAGTTTGTGGTCTTAAGGGTAGGGCAGTTCATGAGTCCTGAGACCCTTATATTCTTAGATGGTACGGATCTCCGTTTTCTTCGCTCCTTTACAAATATACCGATAGGAAAGTTCCTTACGGTGGATATGGGTGGATATATAGTAACCGGGTGGAATACTCAACTGGTCCGTTTATATCCGGATACCCTTGAACCTGAAAATACTCCTCCCAATCCAAGCCCAACTATTGATTTTGCCCAGTTCGCCTTTACCGCTGAAGTCGGTAGTGATATTACAACCTATCTAGTAGGTATAGAGTCTGATTGTCTAAATTTAATTGTATATAACAATGATTGGTCTTCAGGTTCTTCTTATTCACAAAGTAATCTGTTTGATTCCCAATCTATAACAAACTTTGAATACCGAGACCTCTTTTATGACGGCACTGGGGTCCAGCTCGCGGTGACCAATAAAATAACCCAGGAATCTTTTGTTATTTCATGGAGCACTCTTACAGAATTTGTCAATGCCTTTAGTAATCTACATTTTTTTGCAGAAAATGCGACCAACGTTGTTTCTGTCCCCCGGGGAGACGGACAAGCAGGCGGACTTACCAATGCTGGGTATATTCAGCTCATGTATGGATATGCAAAAAAGACAATCCTTGACCGAAGAAATACATCAACGGGACAACAAGAATTACCTGTTTTTACCATGCCGGATAACTTTCGTGGCCGTTTTGCTTTTTTTCGGGATGCCTCAGCCTGGGTACTCTACAATCAGCGGGATGGAAAGATCCATCTGTTAAGGCCCTGGTGGTAGCTTATGGGAACCACATATCGGAGGTTGCGGCAAATGAATCTATGGCTTGCTCTGATAAAGGGTAGGTTTGTTCTCTTTATAGTAAGCCTTATCCTCCTTGGGAGTCTGCCCCTCTTTGCCCAGGAGCCGCAAGAAACCCAGGATGCCTCCCCGCCGCGGTCCTTTGTGGTCTTTGCCTCCACGTCCATGGATAGCATCTGGTTCGATTCTCTCTGGTACAACCTGGGCCGTCTTTCCCGACTGCGGGAACTCTACCGCTGGGTGCCCGGTAAGAAGTCTGAGGCAGAATCCGCAGCAACCACTGACGATAGGCCCGACGTGAACTTGGCTATCGGCGAATCGGAAGTACAAGCCTGCCGCCGCTGGGCAGCCCTGCATGACTATAGTTTTATTCTTGTTCTCCAACGAGAAGCCGATACTGGACCAGAGCTGGTTAGGATTTCCTACCGGGTGGTAGATGTTATTTCTGGACAGGAGCGGCTCTCGGGAATTCTTGAGGACCAGATCCCCAATGAACGAGACCTGCAGGAAATCTTCTGGCTTCCCCTTATGGCTGAACTAGACACCCTGGAAGCCCAGAAAAACGTGGGACTCCTTACGGTGCGGGCCCTGCCAGGAACTAAGGTTATAGGTCTTGGTTCTGATCTGCCTCTGATAGATGAAAGTGGCGAGGCTATAGTGCAGATAACGATCCCCGGTACCTACCGCTGGAAAGCCATAGTCGGCGGAATGGCAACTGCTTCAGGTATTATAAGCCTCCGGGAAAGTCCCGCGGAGCTCAACATTTCGCAGCGGCAGTCAAGCTCTTGGACCCTCGAAGCAGGGGCCCTGATGGGCCAATTCGGTGATTTTTGGGTTTCTAAGCTTTTTGCGAAGGAACAATACTGGTTAGGCTTCGGTCTTCAGCAGTATTGGATCGGCATTAACTATCCGAGCCCTGAGGATCCATTTCCCTATTCGCAGCCGGTTATATCTTTACCTATGATACAGCCGGGCCTTTCTTTAGGATACCGCTTCTTTGATGATACATCTTTTTTGCGTCCCTACCTGTCCGCTCTTATAATGGCCAGGCTTAATACGAGCCTTATGATGCTTGATCCAGTAGCTCCCATGGTTATCTATGGAAACGGAGGCCTTGAGTGGCGACTATTTCGTTCCGTGGCTTTCTTTGCGGAAACCAGCACAGCCTACTATCCTCTGAGCATGGGGCGTTTCTTGGCTGCGAGCAAGGTTGGCATAAATAGAGCCCTTTCGAATTATCTTTTTGCGGAGGACTGGTTCTTGGAATTTCCGATTTTTCGGCTAGGGGTACGATATTTCTTATGAAACAGATACGGTTTTTTGGTGACACACCACTGAAGTATGCCTTGCTGCTCCTTGGGCTCACGAGCCTAGCCCTTGCGTCCTGCTGGCACCCACCCTTTAACCCCGATATTTCTGCTTCGGTCATAACAAGCCAAAAACTGGGGACCCCTGTCTGGGAAGTCCGAACCCGGCTCCCCTCATATATCACGAGGGCTTACTATGTGCCATCGAGAACTAACTATGAACAGGGATTATGGATAGGCTATGATAACGACAGATTGAGCCTTAGCCAATTTTATTACAATTTTAGCAAAGCGTTAATAGATCACTATATGGAAATTACGCTTCCCTCAGATGCGGGGAAAAAAATTATTCCCTCCATTGGAGCTCCGAGCGTTTTTTTCATGAGTTTTTCTCTTTTGGATAAGTGGCTCATCTATAATACGAATAATTATTTTGTTTCTTCACTTGAATATCCAGGCTTTTTAGGTACAGGTTTTCGTTATGAAACTGATACTATGGATATATTATTTATTGCCCAGTTAGTGTCTGATCAAATAAAATTATATAAATATGGTGTAGCTGGATATGTGTCATCATTTGATTTTGGAGAATTGAATACTTATCTTATCCTTCCCCCCGAGCTGCCTTTCACGGTAACCTTGGCTGTTCCGACTTCTTCTGGGGCTCTGTACCTCTCTGGCACAAAATCCGATGGGTCAGCTGTTACCTGGTTTTGGCCTGGACTGTCAGACACACCGTACATCCTCCCCATAGACAAGCCTCTTACAGGGGTTCTGTCAGACGGGAGGCTTATTGCCGATTCGGGAGATCGGCTCTATGTCTACAGCCCTGATGGCTCTTCATCTTTTGTTATTTCTACTGGAGCGCTCCACTTTTCCTATGAACGGTACGACAGCGCTCAGTCGCGCTGGATTTCGGTTTTTACACGAACCGTTGAAACTCCGGTTCCCCACAGCACCGATTCTGACTACCTTATTTCTATTTACGAGATACCAACAAGCCGGCTTTCAGAATTGGCCCGATAGTGAGTTCCCGGTTGTGTAGCGGCGGTCGCTTGTACAGCGGCCCTTTAAAAAGCCATCGCTTGTGGGGCGGCTGCTCAGCTCACTTTTCATCCCGAAAAATTGTTTCGCCCTTTACAAGCCAAGAAAAACCAAAGGCCCAGAGGGCTATGGTTTCGAGTATAAGAACGGGGGCATAGAGACGCAGCACTGTTTTTTGCAGAAATGTAAGATAGAAGACTATTCCTAAAAGGCTTGCCACAATCAGGATGCCGCAGATCCGGTACATAATGTTGCGTTTTAGTTTTTGTGGCCCTGGCTTTTTATCTCCCGTTTTGGTAAAGAGAAAATAGGCGTTATAAGCTAATAGGATGAAGAAAAGTAGAGCCCAGAGCAGATGCAAAGTTCCAGACAGCTCAGGTTCTAACTGGAAAACACCGAGGAGAGCCGACTCAGATACATCGGCAGGACTTCCTCCAGCATGTGAAATCGCTGCGGATGTTGTCTTCGGAACGATCGTCGGAAACAGGGCTACGCCGATGGCAAAAAGGCCTGAAAAGTTAGTAACAAGATTATCTTCCTTGTCATACCCATGGTAGCTTATTAAAAAGAGACCTACCATAAAAAGGATTCCTACAAAAAGGTCCCGCATGTTGGTGTGGTAATAAGCGCTAATAGAACCCTGGATACCCCCACCGGGCTGCAGGAATCCCCCTGTAATGAGGGCCAGTGGTAAGGCCATGCCAAGTATACCGATAAGGCGTCGAAGCGTTTTATAGGAAATTAATATACTTTTGTTCCGTTTTGGTGGCATAAAAGTGGCTCCTTCTCTATAAGCGCTATTACCGCAGTCCTCGTTGCAGGGCGTCCACAAAGGCTAGCATTGCCTGGTCGTCCTTGTATCGGAATTTAAGGTCCTGGAAATACCTGCTGCGGCTTGTTTCGTCCTTTAGCTTAAATGCCGTATCGGCAATCGTCATGGCATTGTACAAACTTTCTTTCTGACCTGCTTCCACAAAGGCTTTTTCATACCGAGCAATCCGATCCCGCAGGGTGGGGAATACTTTTTTTACCGCAGGGCTGGTTAAAAAGGTTTCTAATTGTGATCGGGCGGCAAGGATTGATCCTGCGCCGGTCTGGGTAAGCAATTGATCTTCTTCCGCCTGGTATGTTTTGTATGCCTGAGAGAGTGTGTCATATTCCTTTGCAACCTGAGTGAGCTGTTCGTTTTCTGTTCGTAGTTTGGTAAGATCCTGTTCAAGGCCAGTGGTATTGCCGGTACCAGCTTCCGAGCTGGCTACAGCAGATGCCGTACCTGCTTGGTTGGCCATCGCTTTTGACCGTTGTCGTTCCTCTTCCAAAAGCCGCTCCAATTCGGCTATTTTGTTATCCCGTTCCGGTATGGTCTGGCTGCTTCCGCTTTGGAGACTTTTTACCTCAGCGAGGCTCTTTTCAAGATCTATAGTAAGTTGAGCAATTTTTGCTTCCAGCTCTTGTACCTTTTGTTGCGTCTCTGTGTTACTCCGTTCTGCATCCCGAGTCATATTAATGAGTGCTGTTTCGATTCCTTCTAGGGCAGAGGCGGTTTGTTCTGCATTGGGATGTTTTTTTAACAAACTTGCATAGGTTCGGATCGCCGCATTCCAGTTTTGCTGGTCTAGCTCAGTTTTTCCCTTGCGGATCAGATTCTTTGCTTCAGCCGTATCCTTTGCTGCAAGATTTGCCCTGTTTTGTTCCACAGCCAGTGCAGAAATTCCTTCGGTTAGTTGGAGGCTTTCCTCGGGGGATAGCCCTAACGCCCGGAGGCTTTCCCCATAGGCAAGGGCTGCAGCGTTAAAGTCTTTAGATATCCGAGCTGATGTTGCTCGGCTTAAGGCAGCCAGAGCGGTTTTTACGGATTGTTCCCGGTCGCTCATGGTACGGTTCACAAAATAGTTATGAGCTTCGGTAATTTCTGGTATACGGCTCAGTGCTTTTTGATACGCTGCTGCTGCTTCGTCGGCATTATTGTTTTGCAGCGCTGTACGGCCTTCCTGAACCGCAGAACGTATGGCTGCAAGTGCTTCTGCTTGGGCTAACAGAACATTGGTGTCTATGCTGCTCCGTTCTACCTCGAGCCGGGCAAGCTGACCCATTACGTCCAAAGCAAAAAGGTCTCCAGCCCGCCGTTTCTGGATCGATGGGAGGCTTGTAATTGCTGGATCATTTAAGAGCGATTTAAAGCTGTTAATCGCTCTTAACCCCTCATCAAAACGGCGGTTTTGGAAGGCAGTTTGGATTGATTGATATAGTCCCGCAATTTGGTCCTCCGCAGCGGCAGCTGCGCGACGCTGTTCATCTATCCTCGCTAATTCTTTTTTTGCTTCTTCCAGGCTTGCACTTGCTTGAGCTGCGGTAGAAGCTAATTCCTGATTTTTTTGTTCTAGGCTGCTGCGGAGCTGCTGTTCCCGTTGGCGAGCTTCTTCCTGTATTTTCTGCCGTTCCGCATTCAGGGCTGATATGTTGCTGGAATATTCCTGCCGCAGTTTAGCATAGGATGCTTCCGCCGCAATGCGTTCCTGTTCCAATTGTTTCTGGTATTCTTCGAGCTTTTGCTTGTAGTAGGCTAAGCGTTCGATTTCGAATTTTTTAAGCCGTTCTTGGATGGCCGCTTCAGATAGCCCTTGTTTTAAGAGCCGTTCCCGTTCCTGCTCAACTTCTTTGCGGAGGAGTTCTTTAAATTCCGCTTCTTTTTGTGCAAGCCGCTCCTGGAAGCTCGCTTTAAGATTCGCCTGTTCTTTTTCAAGGCTCGCCAAGCGCGCTTGGAATTCGGCTATTTCTTTTTCTTTCTGGGCAAGCTGCCCTTCAGCTTCTTTTTTTATTTCCTGGATGAGTTTTCCTTCCGCACTGTTCAAGACAGTACCGGACCGCTGGATTTCTGTAGTTCGCTGGGAAAAAAACTGGGAAAGTCCATAAAGAGCAAAAGCAGTAGCGCAGATAACAATAATGTTGACCGCTAAAGGAAATAATAGGCCATGTTTTTGAGCTTTTACTGCAAATGCAGAGGAATCAAAGGTGCGCCGGTTCTGCCGAGTAATTTTATCAATCTGTGATATAATTTCCGCCCGATCCTCTGGACTGATTCCAGTAGTGGTATCGGTAGTATTTGCATGTTCATGCAGCCTTTCTTCTGCCTTTTTAAGTAAACCAGAATGATTCATGGCAAGCCTATCCTTATATCTTCCTATTGGCTATCGTTTCGACACTGCTCTAATTCTTTTAATCGGCGGTCTTCTAGCACTATATGAAGGTTTTTTTCTTGGGTTGGTATAACGAGCCCCTTGGGGCCATTTTTTGCCCTGCGAAGGAATTTGACCGGTGTATAAAACAGGTCCCCTTCACCGTTGTTGCGTCCCTTTGAATAAAAGAGAGCTAGGTTTCCCGCGTCGAGCAGTATATCAAGAGGAACAGTTTTTCCTGCCCGTGCTTTAATGAATACATAGGATCCGGGATAGTCCCGGGCATGGAGCCACAAATCTGATCCTTTAACATAATGCCGTAACAAATCATCGTTTTCTGCTGCATCCCGTCCGACAATAAGCATCCAGCCCTTGCGGAGAAAGGTGAGCCCGGGGCGTTTTTTATCTTCCGGTTTGATTACCTGGCGTTGTTTAAAAAGGATCCGATGGAGCCGTAATGGATTCTGTTCTAATAACAGAGCGGCGAGTTCCTGTTCAAGCCGCTTTTGTTCTGCCTCGCCTCGTTCAATTTCCTCAGAAACTTCTGATAGTCCCGATTTTGCTTTCCGGTATTGTTCGTAGTACGCTTCCGCATTAGCCTGGGGACTCTTGTGCGGATCCAGTTTGATGCGTACCTGTTCGTTGTTATAAAAATTAAGACCCTCGAACCAGCTGTCACCGGTTCTTATCTGGTGAAGATTTGCCATCAATATATCACCGTATTCTTTTAATGTTTCTCCCTGTTCGTAGGTTGCCCGTTTTTCTCGCAGCCGCTCCAAAGATGCGGCAAGACGGCCCAAACGACCTTCGTAGAGTTTTTTTGTCTGCTCCCTGAGGGCTTCTAGCGAAAGGGAGCTGCCCTGTTCAGCATAGTAAGCATCGATGTGTTCATTAAAAGAACCTGGGCCTTCAAAGGAGCGGATTTCGAAATTTCGTTTGGGACGAATCGCTGCCGATGCATCTTCAATCTGATCTGGCATCTCAGGGGTGCCCTGTGGTGTTCCCTGCGCTGCTTGCTGTGTTGCTTCGGGCATGTATGAGCCGCCACTGATTTCCCCCCGCTTGGGGCTACGGCGCATAACATCCAGAATTTTGCCATCCGCATCGGTTACGATAACATTTGCTGCATTTGACCAGAGCCGTAGGTATATCCGGTACAAAAGATCTCCCCGGCGTACCAAGATGCGCACAATGCGATCTTCTCCCAATTGGACTGCTTCGGTTATCCAGCCATTTACGATACGGGACTTAAAAAACTCTGCAAAACGCAGTGGTTTTTCCGGCTTTGGAACTGCGCGATAGGTTGCATGCAGCCTACATGCTCCTGGTGTTAATGCTACAAGAAGGGTAGTTGCCTTTCCTTCTTTATAGAGCTGGAGTGCGAGCACATCAAAGGCGCTTTGAATGACTCCCTGAATTTGAGAGCCTTCCAAGGAAAGTTCAGAGAGAATAAGATTTATTTCTTTCCAATTAAGGGACATAAATTCTCCATTATTAGTGTACACTTTTGTAAAACCTTACTGCAAGATGAGCGAATGCGAACACTGCTTATATCCCTATAAATCCCTCTTGTGTCTACCGATTTTTATGTTTCTATGCTATGTTGTTTCTATGGATATAAAAAGTGCGATGCTCAGGCTCCTGAGGTCCCCTTTAGGCCTTCTTGTTATGAGCTTAAACCTTTTAGGTGCAGTGTTAGCTATTCTTTTATTTCATTTCCCCCTGGTGGTAGTTGTACCTGTCTTTCTCATTATTGCTCTGGTGGATATCATTATGCTTTTACAGACCGAGCCAGGAGCTCGATCGGTAATTGCGGAGCAGGATCGGGAACGGGCCGAACGGGACGCCCGTATTTTAGGAGGTGTAGCGGCTGCGCGCAAACGACTGGGTCTCCTTCGTTTGGATCCAGGGCCAGTTAAGGATGCAGTAGACAGACTAGTATACGCGGCGGGACTCTATCTGGAAGCTACTATCAAGGGATCGGATCGAGATCCTGTTGTGGAAGATGCCATCCTGGGAGCTATTGAAACTGTGGATACATACTTGCATCAGGTGGATATGATAAAAAATGAATCTATGTTTACATTCAATAAAAAAGATGTCCCGGCAGAAACGGCCTATCAGGACTCTCGAATCGAGACACTTGCATCCCATACAGGTACAATCATAGAGCAAGCGGTAGAAGCAGTATTCCGCCGGTTGGAAAACCTATAGTAAGTTACTGCTGTATTTATTTGAATTAGAATCAATAGGTATGTCAGAACAATCTGCAACCAATTGCAAAGGAGGGTTATTCGAGTGAAGAAAAATAAAACACGTTTACTTGTTGTATCACTATTGATCGCGATGTTTTCCGCAATTCATGCACCGCAGCTCCATGCGCTCGAAGCAGACCTTGTATCTGCAGAAATATATATAACCCTTCATACCGACGGTAAGGCGGTTATTCAGCATGCTCTTGAATGGCAGGTTGCGTCCGGCACCATGGGGGGCTTTTATTTTCAGGGAGAAGCAGCCCCCTTTGCATGGGATCAGGAGCGTTGTTGGGCCGATACGGCTGATGGCAAACGTATTCCGTTAGATATCCGCAAGGCCGGTGACAAGTGGGACGTTTTGCTGACCGATGCGCAGCGTTTTTCTGGAACAAGCCACTGGGTACTGACCTATGGTGCAGATCTCGCTGCAGCTGGTATGCTCGATACTACCAATAGCAGTGACCGTGGAGATCTTATCGTATTCCATTGGGCGCCACCTGTTTGGGACGAACCATTGGAACACCGAACAATAACTATCATTTTACCTATTCTAGTATCCCAAGGGGCTCGAGGCGATAGCAGAGCTTCTGAACTCGAAGCTCTTGGATTTGCTACCGAAGCCTTTGTAAACGCTAAAAATAAGATCGACTGGTATGCCCTTCCAGGAAACGATGGAAAATACTATCTTGCACTACGTTTTCATGAAGAGCCAGTGCAGGCTGGTGGCACCAATGAGATACAATGGTATTTATCAGAACCTAAAATAGCTGCCTATTTTGAGCCATTTTTGGCAGCTCGAACGAGTTCCAGTTCCACTCCTTCCAGCCAGAAAAAAGAAGACTGGTCTTCTGCCGACCAGAGAACAGCCGGCAAAGCGCTCGTCACCCCCGATTCCCATCCACTGCTATTTATCTTTCTCTCAGGTGGACTTGTTGCCCTGGGAGCCTTTCTCTTTCGGAAAAAAGTCCAGGGTTTTCCCCGAGCTGTGGCGAAAGCGGAAGGGATAGCCTGGGCGGGGGATTCGTGGATGCCACCTCGACTTGTAGAAGGAACCTATTCCGTTCCGGGAAAGGTGGCAGAAAACCTGCATCCGCTCGAAGTAGCCATGCTTCTTGAGCTTACACTTCCGCAGATAATAGCCATTATGATTCAGACCTTGGAAACACAGGGAATTATTAAATTAATTCAGGAAGCACCCCTTAAGATCCAGATCCTGAAAGGTCCCTCAGAGCTTGGGGCTGCTGGAGCACCAGAAGACAATTATGGAGAGCTCTTTCTCAGATCCTTCGATACCGAGGGCTGGGTCTTGTCAGGTCTATTGGCCGACTTCTTTGAGGCTGTCATTAAGGGACTCCAAGAAAAGGTGTGGGACTGCGATATCGAAGCAACTAAGGCCTACTACCGTAAAAAAATGGAAGCATCGGATGAATCTGTTATTACAGGAACCTCCATGCTTCAATCTCAAAGTAGCATGGGTGCTACATATTATCCCTACTGGCATTCATACTATTATCTTCATCATCATCCTGATCATTTTAGGTCCTATGGGCTTCCTCAAGAATTTTCCGGAACCTATGCGGCTTTTATGGCTTCCAGTTCTTGTTTCTCTGGTTGTTATTCACCTAAGAATCTTTCAGGAACCGCAGGGGCCTGCTATTCTGCTTGTCATAATGCCTGTCATTCAGCGTGTCATCAGGCATGCCATTCCGCTTGTCATAGCGCTTGCCATTCAGCTTGCCACAGCGCGTGTGTTTCAGGGGGCGCTCATTGAAAGCCTTTGTTACCCGTGCCCCGGCATCCTCTCGCCTTACATGGATAGACGAATTTTGGAACCGGGCAGGCTCATATATTTTTTGCCGTGATCTGGATCAGGTATTAATTTTGCCCCCTAACCGGGTGTATCGGACCAATGAAACGGGTATTCGGCTCCTGACATTTCTGAAACAGGGGCGTTCTATTCAGGATATTGATTTCCCTTCAGAACAGGCACGGGAAGATACGGCCCGGTTTTTCGGAGATTTAGCAGCCTTATATCGGGGCGACCGGCCGGAAAATGGAACCGTATCTACCCAAACCTATGATTTTTCGTTTACCCGGCTGCCGATATTAGCAGAACTCGCTCTGACTTACCGATGTAACAATGCGTGCCGCTTCTGCTATGCAGGCTGTGGTGCCGATACCGCTTCCGCTGACCATAGTGGTGCTTGCTCGGTAGAAGCAAAATATCCTGAAAGCACCACGGCACAATATAAACGTATTATCGATATATTCGCTGATGAAGCTCAGGTTCCCTTTTTTTCCTTTACCGGTGGAGAGCCCACCCTTCGCCATGATCTGGAAGAATTGATTTCTTATGCCCGCTCAAGACAGCTTGTAACAAACCTGGTGACCAATGGCACGCTTATTACAGAAAAACGAGCCCAGACTCTAAAAGCTGCCGGGCTTGGCAGCGCTCAGGTATCGGTGGAAGGTCCTACGGCGGATGTGCATGACAGCCTCGTGGGGCGCCAAAGTAGCTTTAAAGCAACACTGCGGGGCATTGCAGCTCTACAGCAGGCAGGTATACCCACCCAAACCAATACGACCATCACGAGGGACAACATCGATCTTATACCCCTCATGCCCGCCTTCCTTGCCACACTTGGTATAGAGCGCTTTGCTATGAATCTCTACATACCAACCATACCAGGTCCCGAAGCGGACCGGCTCTTTGTGGCCTATGAGGAAATAGGAGCCTTGGTAGACCAGGTGATAAAAGAAGCTCGCCGACTCGGTATGACTTTTTTCTGGTACAGTCCCACCCCATTCTGCTCATATAACCCTATTGCTCGAGGTCAAGGAAATAAAAGCTGCGCTGCCCTGGATGGTCTTCTTTCAGTGGCTCCCGACGGTTCTGTACTTCCCTGTTCAAGCTGGGATGAGCCCATGGGCAACGTGCTTGAACAATCCTTTAAAGAGATTTGGTTTGGCTCAAAAAGCGCTTTTTTTAAGGAAAAACATTTTGCTCCCCAGCTCTGCAAAAAATGCCCATCCTTTGTTGCCTGCCAGGGTGCCTGTCCCCTCTACTGGCGCTATACAAAAACCTGTCCGCCGGGTTTGGAACAACTAACGCAGGCGGCTCAGTCT
The DNA here is from genome assembly GCF_029265695.1 of Gracilinema caldarium. Taxonomy (GTDB): domain Bacteria; phylum Spirochaetota; class Spirochaetia; order Treponematales; family Breznakiellaceae; genus Gracilinema; species Gracilinema caldarium_A. The sequence continues at coordinate 12,949 of NZ_JAJUHW010000020.1, forward strand.
GTCGAAAGGAGTGACTTATGATTCCGGTTTCTGTTCCCTATCGAATTTCGGGTCTGTCTACCGACTCCCGCCTTATTGTGTATTCTATCGTAGCAGTCCTTGGCATACTGATACAGGTTTTTGTTCCCCAGTACAGGACCGCAGGAATTTTTATGATGCTTTTGCCGCTTCCTTTGCTCAGCGCCCGTCCCTGGACTAATAAACCAAAGGATTTAGGAGAAGAGGATTGGCAGGCGGTTACCGATGCGGAAGTGGATCGGATTGCTGAAAACTTTAAGAATGCCCGGAAAATCCGCATCCCCCTCTGGTACCGTCCCGGTTTCGGCATACCCTTTACGATCATCCTGACGGTTCTCTCCTTTGTGTTTGACCTTGAACGCACTATCCCTGGCATCCTTTGTATGGACGCCCTTATTCTTCTCTGGCCCGCCCTCTATTTTCTCAAAATTAAGATTTGGATTCCCCGCCAATTTGAACTGATTATGACCGCCATTCAGGCGGCTCGGACTGTTTCGCTGCCTGCTGGTATTCACTGTACACCCTATCTCCGATTTGACCGTGACAGGGAAGGCCTGCTCATTCCGGAAGACTGCAGGCTCATGTATGAAATCCGCAACAAGCCGGCAGACCTAGTAGGTGTTCAGGTCCAGGTAGTCGTCAATAATGGACCGAACGGCGAAGTTCCTTATATGTATGCGGTCGTGCTGACCCACGGCCAGGGACAGACCTGGAAGAAAATTATCAGCATGGGGCTGGACCGAAAATTTGTGGTGGAGCCGGGAGGCGATGAAGACTATGGTACCGTTGTCATCAGGCAAAAAACCGATGACGGCGGCTACCATACCACTAAGGATGACTGCAGAACCTTGATCTATTGGGTAATTCAAATTTTGGAAAAATTAGCATCACATTAAATTAGGAGATATTTATGCCCTTGACTTTTGATATGCCCCTGGATGCCCTGCAAAGCTACCAGGGCGTTAACCCGCGGCCCTCTGACTTTGACCAATACTGGTCAGCCGCTCTTAAGGAACTGGAACATACTGACCCAGATGTCAAGATTGTACCTGCCGACCACAGGGCTCCCTCTGGAGGGGGAGATGAACCAGACTTTGCGGCCTACTACGACCTCTATTTTACCGGAGTGGGGGGAAGCCGTATCTATGCCAAATTGATAAAACCCCTGGGCAGTACCGCTCGGAGGCGAAGCGGCGGGAATGGTAAGGGCCCCGCAATCATTCAATTCCATGGTTATGCGGGCAGCAGCGGTGACTGGCAGTCCCGGCTCGGTCTTGCGGCGGCGGGTTTTACCGTCGCTGCTATGGACTGCCGCGGTCAGGGCGGCCGCTCAGAGGATCGCAGCCCTGTCAGCGGGAATACCCTTAACGGCCACATCATCCGGGGCTTAAGCGAAGCCCTCGCGGGGCGTCCCGAACAACTTTTGTACCGGGCCATATTTCTTGATACGGTGCGGCTTGCTCAAATCGTCATGAACCTTGACTGGGTAGATCCGGATCGGGTTGGCGTAACGGGCTGGAGCCAGGGCGGGGCCCTTACCTATGCCTGCGCGGCTTTGGAGCCACGCATTGTCCGTGCAGCTCCGGTTTATCCCTTCCTATCCGACTATAAACGGGTGTGGGAAATAGACCTCGCCAAAGACGCCTATGCGGAACTTCGCGATTATTTCCGCCGTTTCGATCCGCTCCACGAACAGGAAACGCAGATCTTTACCGCCTTGGGTTATATTGATATCCAGCACCTGGCTCACCGTATTCAAGCGGAGGTTTTGCAGGGGATAGGCCTCATGGATACCGTTTGTCCCCCTTCCACCCAGTTTGCAGCCTACAATAAAGTAAGAAGCAAAAAGAGGTATATCCTGTACCCCGATTTTGGGCATGAAGATTTGCCAGGCCTCCATGACCACATCCTGGACTTTATGTGCGGCCTGTAAGGGCCGGTAAACAGATAACCTTTCATCAACCCTGGTGGATTCTGGTCGCTGCTACCAGTTCCGCCAGGGCTACAATCTTGTCTACAAGGCAGACGAGGAGGCATTCTGCATAGACGGGCGGAATAGGCGTCAGGGGAAACATGTGCCTGCTGATGCAATCTTCCTCAATGGGGGTGAGTCTTCCAAAATCCTGCCGGGCATTTTCGAGGGCTTCCTTGGGGTGTTCAAAGCCATGGAGCTTGCCGCTCCGAGGCCGGGCGCTTCGCCAATCGTAAAAAAAGTAGTCGTGGAGCAGGGCCCCTCGAACCAGTTCCCTGAGATGCTTCCGCAGCCCCAGGGCATGGGCAATCTGAAATGAATGGAAGGCTACTGACACCACATGGTCTGCAATACTTGCATCATGATGAATAATGTCCCTGAGCTTCTGAAAATTACGGCTAAAGAATACAGGCTCTGCCAATTTGTAAAAAAGCGGGTTTCTACCCATAAGCCTGTCAGCCTTTGCTCGGCGGTATGTTAGATTTGACATACTATAAATATACTAAAAATCAGATATTCAACCAGGATATGCTGTGCAGATAGCATCAAAATCGGTATAATCCAAAACAATAAACAATTATGAAAGAAAACACCCTAGTAGCTCCTCTTTTGAGCTTGGCTCATGTAAAATCCTTGTTAATCGCCGCAATTATTGTGATGAATCTTTTTGTTTTTGCTGCCTGTAAAAGACCTGAGCACCGTAATATTGATGAACTCAAGTCGCGGCAGAAACAATATTGGGAAACCGCTTCCCGCATTGCCCATTCCCTGTCTTCCGAAGCGCTTGCTGCCCAGGTCCTTATGACCGGGGTGGCTGGAAAGGAAGTACTGAGCTCGGATATGAAAAAATTGCTGCATGAAATACCGGTAGGGGCGATTATGCTCTTTAGATACAATATCGCTGACTCGCCCGCTGCGGTTCATAGTTTTATTTCAGAGTGTACCGAAAATGCCGCCCTGCAGCTTCCTGTGGATGCTGCAAACAAGGAAGTCCCTGCGGTAAACAGGCTTCTGCCCTTTGTAGCTATTGATCACGAAGGGGGCGATGTGTACCGGCTCGGACAAGTCGCTACCCGCCTGCCTCCGGCAGATCGCTATCTTCGGAACACTTCCCAGACGGCCCTGCCTGAATCTGCCTGGCTTGAAATTCGCCAGGCCGCTTATCTATCCGGCCGGGAACTACGGGCCCTGGGCATTACCATGAACCTGGCCCCGGTGGCAGAACCCTTAGCCCCAGAAAACGCTGCGTTTTTAAAAAACCGCAGTTTCGCTTCCGATCCCAAAGCGGCCGCATCGGCGGCGGCGGCCTTTATACAGGGCATGGGTGAGGCCGGTGTTACCTCTGTGGTCAAACATTTTCCCGCCAGCGCCGCCGCCGATCCCCACCACGGCCGATCCGTCCTCGATGTGGACAAAAAACGCCTCGATTACCTGGTTTCTCCCTTCAGCGCCTTACTAAAAACAGGAAGCCCCATATTGGGACAAAACAGTCTATATCCTGCTAGCTTGCTCAGTCTTCCCATCGGAGCTGGGGCTGTCATGGTGGCCCATACGATTATTCCCTCTGTCCAGGCGAATATTCCTGCAAGTTTGTCATCTTCTGTTATGCAGGACTGGATAAAAAAAGAGCTTGGTTTTCAGGGAATTGTTATAGCCGACGACTTTACTATGAAGGCTATAACATCCCTCGGCTTTACTCCTGAAACGGCAATGATAGAATCTCTGAGGAGCGGAGCTGATATGATCATGGTGTGGCCCCGGGATCTGGGACGCTTTCATCGACACTTGGTTCAAGAGGCCAAAACGGATACACTGTTTCGAGAGCGGCTTATCGATGCAGCGGGCCGTATTATTTACCAAAAACTAATTTACTCTCTTGTCCAGGGGCATCCGGATGGCCAAGATGGTTTAACTGCAGAACCTTTTAATGAAGAAGGTTACGGCTGTATGAGAAAGGCTACCGAACAATTTTTACGGGAAAGGAATTTGCGATGAATGAACAGATTGTGTTGCTCTACGAAAGTGATGCTTGTATTGTAGTGAATAAACGGTGCGGAGAAGCCATGGAAGGAGCTTCCGGTTCTGTTTTAGATCTTCCAGCCCTGCTTGCAAAGACCTACGGTACTGCTTGTAACCGGGATGGAAAACCCTTTGCGCCCACGGCGGTCCACCGGCTCGATGTGCCTGTCACGGGGTGTGCCCTTTTTGCCCGCAATCCCCAGGCTCTTGCCTTCCTTAACGAAGTCTTTGCTCAGGGACTGGCGCGCAAAGTCTATTGGGCTATAGTTGAAAAACCGGAAAACTCGAGCATAGCAATTTCGCAACAGGGCGAACTGGTTCACTGGATCGCCGTAGACAGTAAGCACAATAAAAGTTATGCCCATACGGAAGAAGCTCCTGACCGTAAACAGGCAGTTCTTCGCTACCGGCTGGTAGGAGAGGGTGAGCATTACCTATTTATGGAAATTGAACTTATTACCGGCCGGCACCATCAGATTAGAGCCCAGCTTGCATCGGTAGGACTTCATATCAAGGGTGACCTAAAATATGGAAGCCGCCGGAGCGAAAAAAACGGTGGCATCCGGCTCCATGCCCGTTCCCTTGCCTTTCCTGATCCCCTTTCAGGCGAAACCAATCCTGCAAAAAGGCCTTATATTCAGGTTGTAGCCCCCATTATAGAGCCTGACCGGCTCTGGCAGGATTTTGAAAAGGCATCCCTTGCTTTTTAGCCTGAGGCCTCTTATTTTAATTATTATAAATTAAGAATGGTTTTTGGTTTAACTAAAATTGGCTGCTTTTGTAAGTGGCTGCAGAGGGGAACATGAAAAAGGCAAAGGGCGAGAATTTTCATCAATCTAATCTTATAGTTGTTGAGGTGGGAGCCTCTGCAGGGGGATTGGAAGCTCTGCAAGATTTTTTTAAGAATATGCCGGTTAACACCGGTATGGCCTTTGTTGTTATTCAACACCTGTCCCCGGATTACAAAAGTTTAATGGATGAACTGCTTGCCCGCGAAACATCTATTCCTATTCAAATTGCCGAAGATGGTATGGATGTCCTGCCTGACCATATTTACCTGATTCCGCCCCGTAAAAATCTTTCAATTTTTCATGACAAATTATATTTGGAAAACCAGGAACCGAAAAAGCGTTTGAATTTGCCGGTGGATATCTTTTTCCGTTCTCTAGCTTTGGATAAGGGAAAAAATGCAATTGGTATAATATTATCAGGCACAGGCAGCGATGGAACACTCGGGACCAGGGCTATTAAAGAAGCGGGCGGCATGATTATGGTCCAGGACGAAGAAAGTGCAAAATTCGATGGTATGCCGCGGAGCTGTATTGCCACAGGCCTCGTTGATTATATACTGCCCCCTGCAAAAATGCCCGAAGCCCTGGTCAATTATATCAAACATCCCTTGGTGAGGGAGAAAAAGAGCCTGGAAGGGGACCTGCAGGATAATCTCGACACGCTGACCAAAATCATACTTATTCTAAGAAATTTCGGCGGCATCGATTTTTCATTTTACAAGGATACAACCATACTCCGCCGGCTTGAACGGCGGCTCAGTATAAACCGTCATCAGACCCTGGAAGAATACCTGGAGTTTTTAAAAGATTCGGATAAAGAAAAGGAAACATTACAGCGGGAACTTCTTATTGGGGTAACCCGTTTTTTCCGGGATGTGGAAGCCTTCGAAGCCCTGAGAACTAAGGTCTTCCCTTCATGGAAAGGAAAAACATCCATTAGAATTTGGTCTGCTGGTTGTTCAACCGGGGAAGAAGTATATTCCCTTGCAATTTTATTGATCGAATATATGGAGCAGCAGGGCCTTTCGATGGATATTAAAATCTTTGCCACCGATGTGGACCGGAATTCTATAGAATATGCGGGGAAGGGATTTTATCCCGACAGTGTAGTTGCCGATTTGGAACCAACTCTGCTCACCAAGTACTTTTTAAGAAAGGACAATGGTTACCAAATCAATGACTCGATCCGCAAAATGATTGTATTTGCGACCCATAATCTGCTTAAGGATTCACCTTTCAGCAGGATAGATCTTATCGTATGCAGAAATCTGTTTATCTATATACGACCGGAAATACAAACCAAACTGCTGAGCATGTTCTATTACAGTCTTAATACGGATGGCTACCTGTTTCTAGGGACCAGCGAAACCTTGGGGGAAATGTCCGAAGCCTTTGAATACATAGACACCAAATGGAAAATATTCCGAATTAAATCCAATTACAAAGAACAATATGGCAAAATAGTTCCCCTTCTGAAAAGCGGACTCATTGAACAGCCCAACACGTTTCCAACAAAAGTAATTGCCGAAGAAGGTATCAGAATAGAAAAGATTTTGGATCGTACCCTTTCGCTTTTTTTGCCCCCCAGTGTTATCGTCGATCAATCATTTAACATCATTCATACCATAAACGATATTAATCCCTATATTAAAATTAAACCGGGGCGCTTTTCTCAGAACCTCTTTGATAACCTTCCTGCTGATATGTCTCTTTTTGTCAGCTCTCTTTTAAGGAAACTCAAACATGAAAACGAAAGCATAGCTACAGAAACTGTGTTTGATCTTAAAGGATTTGAGGAAAAACAAATTCTTTTAACGGGAAAGAAAATCGAAACCGAACGTGCAAACTATTATATTATAAGTTTCTCAGAAAATGCTAAAACGATAGCCGCTCCAAAGGCAGTGCTTCCGAAGTCTCATTCCCAAAAGGAATATCAGGATCGGGTCTCGGAGCTGGAAAAAGAATTACAGTTTACCAAAGAAAGTCTTCAAGCTACAGTTGAAGAACTGGAGACATCTAACGAAGAATTGCAATCAAGCAATGAAGAGCTGATAGCCAGCAATGAAGAATTGCAGAGTACTAACGAAGAATTGCAATCGGTTAACGAAGAGCTCTATACGGTAAATACCGAATATCAGGTTAAGATAGAGGAACTAACACGGCTCAATAACGACATTAACAATCTTCTTAAAAATACAGAAATCGGTGCTATTTATCTGGACCGAAATCTGTGTATCCGTAAAATTACTCCTGTAATATCTAAGCTGACTCCTCTCATGGCTTCGGATCTTGGAAGGCCTATCTATCATCTTTCGCTTGGACCGGGCCTTGAGAATTTGTTTCAGGATATTCAGGATGTGGTGGATTCCCTGCAGCCACGGGATCGGGAAATTGAACTTGAAGGTTCCGGAACATATCTCGTGCGCATCCGGCCCTATCGGACGGACTATAATGCGGTCGACGGTGTATTGATTATTTTTGTCGATATATCTGATTTGAAAAAACAGCATAAATTAACGCAGACCCTGAGCCAGCGTCTTGAAAATGCTTGGGAATATGGCATGGTGGGAATGGGATGTAGAAACCGGCATTGTAGACTATGATGAACGCAAAGCCACCATGATTGGCTATACGGCAAAGGAATTTCCAAAAGAAATCTATGCGATTTGTTCCTATATTCATTCCGATGACTACAACGCTACCATGGAATCGATGCGGAATTATCTAGAGGGAAAAAGCCAAGAATGGAACAGCTTGTATCGCATAAGGCGAAAAGACGGTACTTATGCATGGTATTATGATCGTGGAATCATTATTGAAAGAACTTCAGATGGAAAGCCGAAACGGCTTATGGGAACGGTTATAGATTTCAGCCGAATACGTGATTTGGAAACCGAATTGGTTAAAAGACAGGAACTGCTTGAAACCATTCTTGATAAAATTCCGGTCGCAGCCACCATGGTTTCTTCCGATGGGCACATCACCTATGCAAACGAAAAGGCAGAAGAACTTTTCGGAATCACCAAAGAAGAGATAGAACGCCGAACCTATAATGATTCCCAATGGAAAATTACGGACCTGCAGGGGAACCCATTAAATGCTGAGGATCTGCCCTTTGCGCTGGTTAAGAAAAATCTTAAATCTATAAGGGATTTTCAACATTATATTGAAATCCCAGGAAAAATTAAAAAATTGTTACACATCGACGGAACGCCTATCATTGCAGCCAATGGTTCCTTTGAAGGCGCTATATTTGTGATCAGAACGGATGCAGAAGAGTAAGAACTATGGGTGATGAAAAAATAGAGGACCTAAAAAAACGCATTGCTCAGGTGTTGCGCCATAAAAAGGGATCAGGCGTAGATTATTCAAATTTATCGGTGGAAGAGCTCATCCAGCAAATAAATGTTTATTATCAGGAACTTGAATTTCAAAATGAAGAACTCTAACGGGTTTCCCGAAATCTGGAAAATGTAAAAACCGAATACGAAGATCTCTTCATGAATGCACCTGTTGGCTATGTGCTGTATGATGAAAACTTCACCATTCTTTCTATGAATAATCTCTTTAGCACCCTATTGCCGCAGCGTTCTCATAAGGCCCTTCGCTTCGATGCGCTCCTTTCTGCAGACAGCCAGGATGTGTTTTACTTTCATATCAGAGCCTTGCTGAAAGGGCAAGAGCCCCAAAAATGTCGGATCCAGATACGGCAGGATAATCAGCTGCGGACCTTCATGATGGAAAGCACTATAAATGATAAGGATGGCAAGAAGGTATTCCGCAGTGCCCTGGTGGATATCAGTCAGGAAGTTGCACTGGAAAACCAGTTGAGACAAGTAAGTCTTTTGTTAGAAGAAAAGAATCAGGAACTTCAGCAGTATCACGATCGGCTGGAAGGGGTTATGCTGGCTGGTAACCTTGCATGGTGGCAAATGGATGTTCCTACCGGCAAGGTTACCTTTAATGAAAATAAAACAAAAATGTTAGGATATGAGGCTGCAGCATTTACCCATTATTCCCATTTTACCAACCTCGTACACCCGGAAGACTATGAAGGTATCATGCAGTCTATGCGGGACTATTTGGCGGGTAAGCGAGAAACCTATGGCGGACTTTATCGGATTAGGGCAAAGGATGGCTCATATAAATGGTTTCAGGATATTGGAGTCGCCAATGTATGGGATTCAGAGGGCCAGCCCCTTTCACTGAGCGGAGTAGTTTTTGATGTATCAGCATTAAAAAAGGCCACAGAAGAAGCTGAGCGGGCGAGCAAAGTAAAGTCCGAATTTCTTGCCAACATGAGCCATGAAATACGTACGCCCTTAAATGCGGTTATTGGTTTTACTGACCTTTTACGGGACGCAAACCTTACCGCCGAACAGAGGGAATACTTGGAAAATGCTAACAATGCAGCCCATACACTGCTGGAAATCATTAATGACATCCTTGATTTTTCAAAGATTGAGGCAGGAAAAATTGAGCTCGATGAGGTGAGCTGGGATTTAGAAGAATTATTGCGTCAGACAATAAAGATGTTTAAAATCCAGGCGGATAAAAAAGGTATAGATCTTAACATGGAATTGCTGAATCCGCTCCCTGCACGGGTGATTATAGATCCGGTCCGCTGCAAACAGATTCTCGTAAACCTATTGAGTAATGCAGTTAAATTTACCGAACAAGGATCGGTAACATTAGCGGTTGCCATGGAGCCACTCCCCACAAAACACCATGGGCAAAAGGTGGCTCGTTTTACCTTTCAGGTTCGTGATACGGGGATCGGTATATCCGATGATCAAAAGGATAAGCTTTTTAAGGCTTTTAGTCAGGGCGATACTTCAATTACCCGCCGCTTCGGCGGTACTGGGCTGGGGCTTGTTATTTCGAGCAACCTGGTAAAAAAAATGGGCGGGAATCTGGAGTTTACCAGCAAAGCAGGCAAAGGCAGCTCCTTTTATTTCACTATTGTAAAGCCCTACGAATCAGATGAAGCCTCTGAAAAATTAAACAAAGAGACATTGCTGAACGCTCAATATAATCCTGATCATTCCTTTAAAATTCTCATCGTAGAGGATGTCATTCTGAACCGCAAACTTGTCGAAGTTCTCGTTCATCGATTATTGCCTAAAGCTGAAATACTGGAGGCTTCGAACGGTCAAGAAGCCGTTGAAATCTGTAAACAGACTTCTCTTGATGCAATCCTCATGGATATTCAAATGCCCATCCTGGATGGATACCGCGCAACAAAAATCATTCGGGATTTAGAAAAAAATTCGGAAATACCAATAGGACAAGGCAGTCATATACCCATCATCGCCCTCAGCGCAGGTGTCATGGAAGATGAAATAAAACAGGGCTTTGAATCGGGTATGGATTATTATGTTACCAAACCCATCGATGAGAAACAATTACGGTCAGCCCTCCTTAAGGCCCTTGGAATTACGATTGATATCAAGCCAAAAGATGCTGCTGAGAATAAAGTATCTTTAGAACCACAAAGTCATTTTGATAAATCAGAGCTCATGAAACGCTTAGGCGGAGAATTGGAACTTTATTCTCAGATGCTTGCCATGAGCATGGTTCAGTTTGCCGAATACCAGTCAGAGCTGTCCAAACTGCTGGAAAATGGAGATTTTTCTAAGTTGCGAGAGTTGGCCCATAAATATAAGGGGGCTGCATGGACCATGGCTTTTAACCAGCTGGCTGAAATTCTTGTAAAAATAGAAAGGGAACAACACAACGATAGCGTCCTCTTAGGGGAATTGTTATTACAGGCGGAAAAAGAATTAGCTACGGTTGCTTCTATTATCCGTGAAGAAGCTCAATAATAATGAGATATCTCAAGAATTGCGCGTTTTCCAGAGATAAACCTTGTCCCCTTCCCGGACTCGTTCCTGGCAGGACAGGGTGCAAATTTCACCCTTGCGGGCCTCCGGGACCATAATATCATTGACTCGAATTTCGTTGGCCTCTAGGTAAACTACTCCGGTTGTGGGACCGGAAATAAGAATAGTATTTCCCTGAGCAATGTGCCCCGTTCGCAGCTCTATCTCCGCAACCTGAGCCCGGGGATAATAGTTTACGCATGTTCCGACAAACTCCTTGGTCCATTCCGACTTAGACCCATAGGAATCCGCCCAGACTGCCATTTTTTGGCCCAGGTAGTGTCCATCCCAAAAGCCTCGATTGAATACCGCTGCCAGGCGCCGGTCCCAGTCGGCGATCCGTTCCCGGCTATAGGTGCCATCAAAAACTGCATCCACCGCTTCCCGGTAACAGCGTACCACCGTATCCACATATTCGGCCGACCGGGCCCGGCCCTCGATTTTCAGTACCTCTATTCCCGCCTCGATAATCTGGTCTACAAAACCGATTGTTTTTAAATCCGCCGCCGACATGAGGTAGCCGTTGTCTACCTCAATTTCCTGCTCGGTCTCCCGGTCTTTAAGAATATAGGTTCTGCGGCAGCTCTGGAGGCAGGCTCCACGGTTAGCAGAGGATCCCATAAGATGCAGGCTCAGGTAGCACTTGCCCGAATAGGCCATACAAACCGCTCCATGGACAAAGGCTTCGAGCCGCACCGGTTTGCCCGATGGCCCCCGGATATTACGCTCATCAACCTGTCTCCGTATTTCCCGTATTTGGTCGAGTGTAAGCTCCCGCGCAAGGACCATCACATCGGCGAAGCTGCTGTAAAATTGAACTGCTTCTATATTGGTTATATTTGCCTGGGTAGAAAGGTGGATTGGTATACCGCTATTTCGTGCTGCGGTAATAACTGCCAAATCGCTGGCTATAATGCCGTCTATACCTGCTTTCTGGGCCGCTGCTACAGTCTTATGTACCTCGGGGATTTCAGCATTAAAAATAACCGCATTCAGTGTGAGATAAGCTTTTGCTCTATATTGATGTACGAGCTCTGCGACTTCCTGCAGGTTTTCTATGGTAAAGGCCGTGCTTGTAAGGGCACGCATATCAAGTTTGCCAATGCCAAAATACACCGAATTGGCTCCTGCCTTGAGGGCTGCAATAAGGCTTTCCCAGGATCCCGCAGGGGCCATAATTTCGACTGTGTTCATTTTCCTCGATCTTTTATTGGAGGTGGCGGGAATCGAACCCGCGTCCTAATACGCGTTGCGTAAACATCTACAGGTTTAGCCGTGCATCATGATTGTCGGGACCCGCTTAGCTACACGGCGTGCGGCGGATCCGTAGCCCGGTTATTCTCGTCTTCTTCCGTTCGGGCCCAGAAGTTGACCAGCCTTGGTTGCGACGGAAAGCCAGTCCCTCAAGGCGGCGGGACTGGGTTCCGCGTTCCGCTGTTTATGCAGCGAGAGCGTAACTGTCGTTGTCGGCAGTTAATTTTTTTGCCGAATGTTAGGAGGTCGGCACTCCACCTGCAGCCTACGCCCCGAACCGTACCAGTCGAAACCGGTGCACCCCCGAAACGTTTGCCAAAATCCAATATACGCTAAATACAAAAAATGGTCAATTCAAAGGGCCTCTTAATTTAGGCTCCGATAATTGACCGAACTAAAAAGCTAGGGTACTCTGATTTTATGATTTCCGGACATATAGAGGAAGATATAAAAGATTTAGTTGCCTCTCAGATGAGCTTGAATGAAGATGAACGGGCTCTTGTCCAGGAAACTTTACAGCTCTTACAGAATGAACATCCAGAGGATGCGGAGCTTGCGCGCCGCCGTTTCCAGGATTTGGAATTGCTCGGTAAGGCAATTTCCCGGTTCCCTTCGGTCATGGAATCCCAACTTATCCGCGGTGTCGAACGGAATGGGAAAACCCTCGTGGCCTCCCTTTCCCAGTTCTCCCGCTCAAGCCGTATTTTGCATACCCCGAGCCGTGTAGTAGCATCCCGCAGTTATTTGGTAGCTAAATCCCATGCATTTTCCCTGTTATGCATCCTCTTGGAGCATAACCACCCGCTCAATGGAGCCCTAAAGTCGGTGGTGTTTAAAATATCCTGCGCCCTTATGGCCGAGGATGTGTATCTGGCTTGTCTTGAAAATCCTATTTTTACTATCGAAAAAAAGGTAAGAATTGCCAGTGACTTGGTGCATCTCTGGGAACATGGTATAGATCCCCGCTCAGTACAGCATGTTCCATCTTTGCAGGCCCTGTGGACTGCCCGGGATGCCAGTCCCCCTACCTTCGGGACATTGGATGGTTCATCTGAACTGGTGCGTCTTTCCATGGATCTGGATGATGAATGGCAGGATTTTTTATTGCATAATCTACACAACGAAGAAACAAAGGCTGCTTTGGAAGAATTTTTATTCGGCCTGTCTTTCGAAGAAATTCAGCAGCTGAGGAATAGGCTTGTAAAATACGGAATATGCGCCATAGATTATCCTGAAGTCCGCTCATACCTCGGGGGGGAACCTGCCTATGGCGATTATGCGGGACTTTCTCATCATGGGGATCCCCGGGCGATTTATGACTTTTATGCAGAACGACGGGACGCTGCACAATACCGGAGGCGTTCAAAAGCGCCCGGTCCTCACCGAACACTGGAAGAATTGTACCTCATGTACCGGATGTTCCAGGAATAAAGGGTTTACACCGCGGGGGATAGCCGCAGGTCCAGATTGTAGTTCATTTCCAGTTCTTCCAATTCTTTTTTCAACAGCATAATAGAGACATCGGCGGGAATAAGAAGCTGGGCTTTTATGATAAATAGGGGAGCTCCCGTCATCGGTGCACTCTCAGTGTTTGTCTCCAGGTCTGTGATATTAATACCGTATTTTCGTAACAGTTTGGAAACCCCATGAACGATTCCTGGTGTGTCAAGGGAAGATGACTCAAGAATATAGGGGAGGGCTCTGCTTGTTTGTTGAGAGCCTGAAGTATAGCGCATCTGCAGGGATAGCTGTAACCGGTCTTCCAGAAGGTTTTTGTCCTCTATCAATTTTTTTAGCCGTTCTTCGGGACCGGAAATGAGCACCAAAATAGCAAAATCCCCGCCTAAGAGGGACATTCTGCTTTCTTCTATATTGCAGGAACGGTCAAGGATCTCCTTGGAAAGATCATCTACAATGCCTATGCGGTCTTTGCCAACGGCGGTTAACAAAAGCTGCTGTTTCATATATTACTCCTATAGGGTTTCCGGGGCTCGCTTTACATCTACACCCCGTTCATCAATACCTGAGTCTGATTCTATACATTCAGCGCTTGTAACCGTCTTGAATTGGGCCAATGCATTTTCAAGCTCGGCCGCACCTTCTCGGCTCTGCTGGCTGATTTCTTCCAGATGTATGATACTTCCCAATATTTCACGGGAGCCTTGATCTATTTCCGTAATACCCGAAAGTGTCTGGTCAGAAATCACCTTAATATTTTCCATGGCATCCAGTATAGCATGATGCTGCTGATACATTTTTTTGGTGCCTTCGTTATAACCCTTAATAGACTTTATCGAGGTCTGGATAGCCTGTCCTACCTGGAGACTTCTCCGGTTGGTTTCTTCAGAACTGGAAACAAGAGAATCCAGCTGTTTTACAAAATCAGTTGCATTAGAGCTAATGCTTTCCAGAGACTGGGCCGAATTGCTGCTCGCTTCCAGGGCCTGGTTTATTTTAATCATAATTGATGAAAGGGCATCCTCTATCCGCTGTGCATTGTCCTGGGTTGACTCGGCCAGTTTTCTAATTTCATCGGCTACCACCGCGAAGCCTGCACCAGCAGCTCCTGCGTGAGCGCTTTCTATGGCAGCATTCATAGAAAGAATGTTGGTCTGTTCTGAAATCTGATCTATAAGCTCGATAATTTCAGAAATATTTTCCACGTCCCGGCTTACCGATTTAATAATATCGTTGGTGGATTGAACCTTTTCTGCGCCCTCTGTTACAAGCTGCCGCAAATGTTCAGCCCCCTGGGACTGTGTAGAAAGCTCCTGGGTAACCCTGCTGACCTGGTTTATGGCAAGTTCCAGTTCTTCTCCGGCATTTTCCATGGCATGGGTTTGGTTTTCTGTTTCGTTCTTAAAGTTTTCTAGATATTTACCAATATCTTCCAAAGCCTCCGATGCCTGGTCTATGGCTGAATCTAAAACAACAAATTGGTTTTTTATGCTCTCAATATTTTTGTTTATTTGGTTTATCGATGCGGCCGATTCCGCACTGCCTGCAGAGAGGGCTTCTTTAAGGTTTGTTACCTTTGCGGCTGCCACTTTTATAGCTCCAAACAACCCCCCAACCGATTCAATCACATCCTTGAGGTGAAGGGAAATCATGCCAATTTCATCTTTCCCGAGGTTCGGCGGAATGGAAGTGAAGTCCCGTTCGGCTAATTTTCTTAAAGCCCCTTCAATTGTTTGGGTCCTGCGGGCAATACGCCGAGCAAAAGAAATCGTAAAGACAAGAGAAGCTATAACCGAAAGGGTAAAAAGAATGAGGGTGAGCAGCAGGGTAAGGCGTATAGACTGGGAGACGCTTTTATTGACCGTACTGTCAAGTTTTTTCAGGATATTTTTAAAGCCCTCGTTAGCCAAGGCAATGGTTCTTAAGTTCCGTTTAAAATTATCATAATAGTAGCCTGCCTGATAATCAAACTGATTGCTTTTAATAAGACGATCTACTTCTGCCTGGATGCCATCATTACCGCTTCTTGCAATAATGGGATATTTTTCTATGGTGTATTTTTTTAAGTCTTCCAGGGAAACTCGCACACTTTCCAAATTGGTAAGTGTAAAATTCCACAGGCTTACCGTATTGTCCCGCTGTGTTATAGCATCTTTGCCAAGACGCTCTACCCGTTTGTCCTTTACAAAGGAATCGAGCATGGTGTTAAAAAGATCGATGTTGGAAAAAAGCCGTTCTTCCTGTTTATCCAGAGTTTCCGGGGTCGTTAAAAACTGGTAGGACGCAACCAGTATTTGATCCCATTGGTAGATAAGGTTAGTGGTTTGTTTAGAAACCTGCATGTAACCATAAATGGTATAGGCCTGATAGCCCACATAACCTACAAGGGCTGTCATGAGCAGCAATATGAGTCCAATACCGGAAAGCAGTTTTGCAAAAATTTTCATCGCATCATTATCCTTTACAGGGCCCCTTGTTATCTCCTATTGATTTTCGTAGGTTTCGGTTTCTGTATTAATATATTCCAGGGCGATGCCCGCTTTTTCGAACATGTCTTCTGAGTCCTTTGCATCGTGGTATTTCTTTTGGCACACAACCCGTTTGATACCGCAGTTGATAATAAGCATCGTACAGGTCCGGCAGGGAGTCATTTTGCAATAGAGGGTTGCACCTTCTATAGCGATTCCCCGCTTTGCGGCTTGACAAATGGCGTTTTGTTCCGCATGGACGGTCCTCACACAATGGGTTGTAATAGTTCCATCCTCATGGACCATTTTTTTTAATTGATGGCCAACCTCGTCGCAGTGGGGTAGTCCCGCAGGTGCGCCCACATAGCCGGTCACGAGCAGTTGGTTGTTCTTTGCAATAACACATCCCGAACGGCCCCTGTCACAGGTGGCTCGTTTGGCAATGGCATTGCAGACTTCCATGAAATATTCATCCCAGCTGGGCCGTTTATAATTCGATTCTGCCATAAAATAAAGAACCCTCTCTTATTCCATTGTATCATGTTTGATTTTTATGTAAAGTATGACCGAGAGGTTACCCCCTATGTCTACACCATCTTTTCTCTGTGTGTGCCTGAATCCAACACTGCAAAAAACGCTCCAATTTGCTTCCTGGCAGCGGGATCAGGTAAACCGGACTGAAACCTATTCTCTTGATGCTT
The DNA here is from genome assembly GCF_029265695.1 of Gracilinema caldarium. Classification (GTDB taxonomy): domain Bacteria; phylum Spirochaetota; class Spirochaetia; order Treponematales; family Breznakiellaceae; genus Gracilinema; species Gracilinema caldarium_A. Next base: position 29,512 of record NZ_JAJUHW010000020.1, read on the forward strand.
CTGGAAAGGGAGTTAATGTTTGCCGTGTTCTTACTCAACTGGGGAAAAATGCGCTGCATATTACACAGCTTGGGGGACATTTGCGGGATCTGTTCATCAACCTGTGTGAACGAGACCGGGTTCCATTAAAATGGGCCGAAAGTGGAAGTGAAATACGATTCTGCTATACCATATTGGACCAGAATGATCACAGTGTTACTGAACTTGTGGAAGAATCGGAACCAGTTGGCCCCGGTACGGAAAAACGGGTTTTAGAGTTATATCAGAACGAGATCAAACACATGTCGGAAGCCTCTTCACGTCAGCCAACTCTGGTTATTTCCGGCACTAAGGCTCAAGGCTTTTCTAGTCAGATAATTCCACTTATGACAGAGCTGGCGGCAGCGCAGGGCTTTCGTATTATTCTGGACATTAAGGGCAAAGACTTAGAAAGCTCCCTCCCATGCAAACCATATATTATCAAGCCTAATTTATTGGAATTTTGCACGACCTACCTACCAGAGGTTGATGTAGGAAGGGTACAGGTTGATGAACCTTACCAGGTTTCGATAAAGGCGCTGGTAATCACTCAGGCCCGTCGTCTAGCCCGTGACTATGGCTGCGCTGTCATAATTAGCCGCGGTTCAAAACCAATATGGGTTATCGAAGGGGATGAATTTTATGAAGTTCCGCTTAAAGCGGTAGTTCCGCTGAATACGACTGGTAGCGGAGATGCTTTTACCGCTGGCCTTGCCTCTGCTCTGGATGATGGCCTTTCCCTTTCTGCTGCAGTCCAGGAAGGGCTCCGATGCGGCGCCTTGAACGCGAGCCTGTTTCGGCCAGGGGTAATCTATGAATAATTGAGCCTCAATTGACAGGTAAAATCATTTTATGATAAAAATATTTTACTTATGAAAGACTTAACCAAGGGTAATGAAACTACCCAAATCATTTTTTTCGCCCTGCCTATGCTCGTGGGAAACATATTCCAGCAATTTTACAACATGGTCGACAGCTGGGTTGTGGGCCAGTTTGTAGGAACCACCGCCCTCGCTGCGGTGGGTGCTTCTTTTCCCATACTCTTTTTAATGGTGGCCCTCGTCATGGGCTTTGGTATGGGCGCTAATGTACTGATTGCCCAATACTATGGCGCAAAGGATATGAAAAAGGTCCGCTCTGTCATTGACACTACCTATATTGTGCTCTTCTGGATGGGTATAGGTCTTACAATTATTGGTCTTGTTGGGGCGCGACCCATACTGATACTGCTGCGGGTTCCGGATGATGTGATGCCCCAGGCTCTTACCTATCTTCGCATTATTTTCGCAGGTCTTCTTTTTACCTTTGGTTATAATGGCGTCGGGTCAATTCTGCGAGGACTCGGAGATTCCATGACTCCCCTGTATATGCTGATTGCTGCAACGCTCCTCAATGTGGTGCTTGATCTTGTTTCGGTTTTGGTGCTGCATATGGGTGTTGCCGGCGTAGCCTGGGCAACCATTATCGCTCAGGGAGTATCCTTTATAGGCTCCCTTATTTACCTCAACAGGACCCATGAATTTCTTAGGACTGATTTCCGTCATTTAGAGTTTGATAAAGACCTTTTCGCGCTGAGTCTTAAAATCGGGCTGCCTTCGGGTATACAGCAAGCCTTGGTTGCCATGGGTATGATGTTTATGACTGCGGTAGTCAACGGTTTCGGTTCCATCGTCATGGCAGGATTCTCTGCTGCCAGCCGTATCGACTCTTTTGTGGGTATGCCCTCAATGAATATTAGTATGGCCCTTTCTACCTTTGTAGGTCAGAATTTAGGGGCAGGGAAGCCCGATCGGGTTAAAAAAGGATACCGGGCAGCCCTGCTCATTTCCATGAGCATCACCCTCCTTCTTATGGTGGTATTATTGTTGTTTGGCAAGGTCCTGGTTGCAATTTTTACCTCCGATGGGGCAGTCATTGATGTAGGTGCCCGTTATCTTACGGTAATCGCTCCCTTCTATATAGCATTTACCATGATGTTTATTACGAACGGGGTCATCCGCGGGGCTGGGGAAACAATAGTCCCCATGTTATCTACCCTTTTTGCCATGTGGCTGGTGCGGGTTCCCAGCGCGGTGCTGTTTTCGTCCCTGTGGGGTGAAATTGGCATATGGTGGGCTATGCCGACCGGCTGGCTGTTCGGTATGCTGATTGCCTATTCCTATTATAAGACAGGCCGCTGGAAAAATAAGGTGGTTGTGAAATCCAGGCCCAGCCAGCCGGTCCAGGAAGCTGCTGAATGAACGCAGAAGGCCCCTCTTCCTCAAGACAGAATGAAATGAAGCTTGCCCGGCAGTTTTTTAGTTTTGCTTTAAATCTGAAGCGATTCTTTAGGTCCCTATCCAGCCGGGCCGACCGGAGCTTTTCCGAGGAGCGGCACCGTTCTCTGTTGTGTCTTCTCAAAATGGGGGAGGCTGGGCTTTCAGATTTAAGTGAGAGGCTTTCTATTTCGGCCTCCAGCCTGTGTATTATGCTCGGAAAACTTGAAGAAGAAGGTCTTGTGGAACGACACCGGAGTAAACAAGACCGGCGGCAGGTTCGTTACAGCTGCACAGAAAAGGGCCGGGAGCGCCTTATGACCGCAGAACATGCGGCATTGGAACAGCTGGCCCATCACTTAGAAAGATTATCGGAAGAGGATAAAAAACGCTTGCTTATAGCCATGAGCGAAATGGATGCAGTCCTTTCATCTTTGAGTGATACCCCGTTCGAGCAATAACTCGGTATAATAGCGGCTTTCTATGTTGGTCTCTGGAATCCCGATTTTTTCAAGACAATTGAGCAGGCTTTTTCGGGCATGCTCAAGGGTCTGCGGATCTGGACTTTCTGCAAGTATTTCCAGTTCTGCAAACCATCCCAGGTTTTGCACCAGAGATAGTTCAATGGTTATATTTTGCCAGCGCCATGCCTCGCCTTCCTTGTGTTTCCTGATCCAGGGGGCAAAGCCAAGAAACTGCAAGAAAGATTCAAAGTCAGAGGCGCTGGATACTGAAAATTCAAGCTCATCGTTTATTTCCACCCCTTCCTGGACTTCCTTTCTTTTAAGTGTCACCAATACCTGACCATTTTCCTGTCGAATCCGCACTCCAGAACCGAGGCTCCCTCGTTTTTGTTCCCGTGGATCCGATGATATATCTGCCAAAGGGAGCCAATAGGAATCCTCTTTTACATAGGAACCAAGAGGTTCTGCAAAGGTTTCTATTATGTCTTTTACTTGCTTAGGGTCATTTACCCAGGCTTTTAACTCAATTTCTGTTGCCATAGCTTTAGACTAAATCGGAACGAGGATATACACAAGGGCCTTTTGGCCAGAAACAAGGACAGGATAATACTCAGTGATACGAAATGGTATGCTTGTTTTCTCTATAATCGCTGGCAGGGGAATATGGGAACCCAGAAGTAGCACCATCTTGCCTGTTTTGGCAAGAACCCGCGCTGCTTCGTCAAGGAACTTTTCAAATAATTCGTACAAAGATGCCGCATTAAGGTTTTCATATAGTCCCCAGGGAGGATCGCTTACGATCCGCGTTATAAAGGCATCTTGGAAAATGTCGAGTTTGGCCGCATCCAATAGTTTAGGAAATATGGTTTTTCGCCGCTTTTCCCACCGCTTATTTTTAAGTTGCGCTTTAAAACTGGCAACCTTTTCAGCATCCTTGTCCCCAGCAAAGATCAAACCATAGGGCCCCACCTGGGCCCGTGCAAATGGAATAGCGCCGGATCCCATAAAGGGGTCCAAGAAAATATCATCCCTTTGAGGATCCGACAACTCTATGAGGAGCCGGCATAAATAGGGTGGCAACGTCCCTGCTGGTAGAGGCTCTTCCCGGTGGTCCTTTTCTTGCAAGACGAAAAAGCATTGCTTGTTTTTCCGGACATGGAGGTGAAACTCCAGCTCTGGACGTTCCGAATTGGGCTTTCCGCTGAGACGGTTTACCATTTCCTTCTCCACTTGCCGATGCAGATGCGGTATAACAGGAGCGGGCTTACCTTCAATAAAGGTTCTAATAACAAAGCGCTTCTTGGCAAGCCTGTCTGACAAGGCTTCAAAGGTGCCAAGGTTTTTCCGGTCCAAGATAATTTGATAGGCCGATGCAAGGTTCTCTGTTTTTTCCCAAGCGATCAGGATGTACTGGTTTTTGAGATAGGGTAACTTAACAGGGACGGTTTGGGTACGAAAGGCTATAACGCTTTCATCGCTGAAAAGAATAGTTGCTCTTTCGAGATCCCGAAGTAAAAGACGTTTTACAAGTTCAGTAAAACCTGCGGGGAAGGTACCTAAATAATCCATAGACTCCCTGATGAATGCTGTAGAAATTCTATTGCTCCGCCGATATTCTAAGGGCATGAACATCCGAAATTCTGTTATACTACTGTTGGTACTTTTTGTCTTCTCTCTAATCTGCAGGCCTCTGGTTTGGGCTGAAACGGTACATACCGTAAAAAAAGGAGAAACCCTGTACTCCATTGCACGGCAATACGGTGTTCCCTATCAAGCTGTGCTGGAATTAAATAAAATAGCGGATCCATCAAAAATCTATGTTGGACAAAAAATAAGTATTCCCGATAAAGGCAGTACAGCAAGTGAAAATGCTGCCACCGTAACATCATCTACCAGCCAGACATATCGGGTAAAACGGGGAGATACCCTTTTTAATATTTCCCGTACCTTCTCTGTTACGGTGGATGCAATCCGCAAAGCAAACAATTTAACCGAGTCGTCGGTACTTAAGGAAGGTATGGTTCTTACCATACCCGGAAAAGCACAACCTGCAACGGTATCCCAGAGCGATTCAAAACCAGGGGCAGATACAACCGAGGTTCGGTCCGTAAAAGAAGCTCCCCTTTCTGCTAAAACCCAGTGGCCGGTAACGGCAAAAAGCGTATCCTATTTAACCGGTAAATTATTTGGAGTAGTCATTACCGCTGAGACTGATGAACAGGTCCGCAGTCTCTCCTCGGGGACAGTTGTTTCCGCCGGGCCTTATCGCGGTTTCGGCAAGGTAGCCATAATCCAAGCGGCCAACGGGTATCTTTATGTGTATGGAGGATGCGATATGCTAACTGTTAAAGAAGGGGATGCCATAAAACCAGGCACTATTCTCGGCCGTATCGGCATTGATTCCATTTCTAAGCAGCCGCAACTCTATTTCTTGGTTTATAAAGACAATAAACCTATCGATCCGCTGGTAGCTCCCCGGGGCTAGAGAAGAAAGAGCCTCATTCTTAACTGTTTATTAACAAAAAAAATTGGAAATTATTCCGATAATTGTTATATTAATTTGGGTAGGCTAACATTTTTTGTTCAAATTGCAAGAACAAAGTGAATTTTTTGCCAGAAAACGGAAACAAAGGGTGGTATATTGTGTCTGAAATGTACACTGAAATGGAACCTATTAAAAGTCAAGCCATTATAAAAGGTCACCCGGAAACAGCAAAGAAAAAAGCTAAAAAGAAGGTATTAAATCAGTTTGCAAAACCTAAAAAAACCGCAAAAACACAAAAGGAGACCGATCCGCTTGCGGTGTATTTAAAGCAAATTTCCCGGTTTCCCTTACTCTCCAGCGAAGAAGAACAGGCTATCGGGGAAAAGATAGTTCATCTCAGAGAAGAAATAGCAAATCTGGAACGGCAATATCAAGCGAATCTCCAAGACCCTGATTATAAAAAAGAACGGGCACGGCTTGAAAACGCTCTTATGTATTATAAAAACAAAATGATTAATTCGAACCTGAGACTGGTTGTGTCTATTGCTAAAAATTACCAGCACCGGGGGCTTTCCTTACTCGATCTTATAGATGAAGGAAATATAGGCCTTATCGAAGCGGTTGAACGGTTTGATTATACCCGAAAATGCCGATTTTCCACATATGGAACCTGGTGGATCAGGCAGGCAATAATAAAGAGCCTGGCTGACAAGGGTCGGGTAATACGCATTCCTATCCATATGCTGAATACTATTAAAAAATGTTATTTTGTGGCAAAACAGCTCACACAAGATTTGGGCCGGGATCCAAGTGATGAAGAGTTATCCGAATATCTGGGGGTTCCTGTTTCCAAGGTTAAGGAAATTGTTAAATTATCCCAGGAAACTACCAGCCTCGATACCACCGTCGATGACGATAATGTAACCAGGCTTTCGGACCTTATCAAAGACGAAACCCTGGAAGACCCCTTTGACATGGTGTTCTCTATGGCCCTGCAGGAAACCCTTGATAATGTGCTTTCCCATCTATCGGAACGGGAAGTAAAAATCATACAGCTCCGCTTTGGCCTCACCGGTGAAGGACCGCTTACTCTGGAAGAAACAGGAAAACTTCTAGGAATTACCCGGGAACGGGTGCGGCAAATTCAGGAAAAGGCTATTTTTAAATTAAGGAACCTTAAACAGCTCAATGAATTTACTGACCAGTAGGAATACTCAGAATCAGTTGTGCGCATTTTAAGAACACTTCCATGCATACCCGGGCATCATCCTCGGCCCGGTGTGCTTCCAGTGCTTTTATTTGCAAGTATTCTGCCAGGTCCTGCAATTTGTAAGAATAACGGCCAGGGATAAGTTCCTTTGCCATCATTCGTGTATCCACAACCCGGTTCGGCAGCGCAGGGTAGGGGGGCTTCCATAAGAGCCTTTCTTCATCAATCTGCGATTTTTGTCCTGGCTCTTCTTCTTCGAGTAATGATGGCTGATCGAATGCTTTTTTTTCTCGGTCTTCCGCAGCGTTCCAAAGCCTTGCTAAGGCGGCATTGATAAATGATAGATCAAAGGGGGCGTTGTGGGCTACCAGAATTCCTGAACCGATAAAACTGAGAAAATCAGGAAGCACCTCCTCTATGGGAGGCTGCTTACTGAGCATGTCATCGGTAATGCCGTTTACCCGGGACGCTTCTAGAGGCATTGGCATGCCGGGATTGATTAAGACAGAAAACCTTCCTATGGGGCCAAGGCTGTCAAATTTTACAGCACCGATCTCCACGATTCTGTCGGTTTTTGGTTCTAGTCCCGTAGTTTCTGTATCAAAGGCTATAAAGGTTGCACGGTCCGCTTCAGCTGCGGGATCCCCAAAGAGGAGATCCCTGACCCAGTCGTAGGTGCCCATTAGTTACCAATGACCGCCCGAAGGTCCTTCTCTATGGCTGCCAGTTTCTCTGCAACAACCTTTTTAGCCGCTTCGAGCCCTTCTTTTCCTACTTCTGCACAGCAGGTTGCGTAGAATTTAATTTTTGGCTCCGTACCGCTCGGACGGGCACTCACTATGGTGCCATCTTCCAAGAAAAACTGGAGTACATTGCTTTTAGGAAGGTCTACCGGATCGGTTTTCCCCGGCTGTCCTGGATATTTCCAAACCGACTCCTGAACGTCCCGCACCTTGCTCACCCTAATGCCCCCCAGCGTTAAGGGCGGGTTTTTCCGGTACTCAGCCATGATGCCTGCCATAATTGACGGTCCCTGGGGGCCCTGGAAATATTTGGAGATTCCAATTTCCTGCCAATAACCGTGCTGAAGGTATAATTCGTTCAGACGGTCAAGAAGGCTTTTGCCCTTGCTCCGCCAATAAAGGGTCATTTCGGCCGTCAGGGCCGCGGCGGAGACTCCGTCCTTATCGCGTACTTCCGGTTCAATAAGGAAACCATAGCTTTCTTCGGTACCGAATACGACTGTGTAACCCCGGCCGTCGGTCTCGGTTTTGCGCCATACATCGGCAATCCATTTAAAGCCCGTAAGGCATTCAAAACATTCAGCCCCGTAGCTGTTGGCAACTCGTTTCTGCATACCCGTGGTAACAATGGAGTTGATCATAGCGGGTTTTGCTGGCAGTTTTCCCTGTTCTTTAAGGGAAAGGAAAATATAATCTGCCAGCAGTGTCCCAAGCTGATTTCCTGTAACAAGTACAAAATTTCCCTTAGTATCGGGGACTGCAATACCGAGCCGGTCCGCGTCAGGATCGGTGGCCATAACCACATCGGCTTTGACCTTAGTTCCCAGGTCAAGAGCCATTTTCAGGGCCGCCGATTCTTCAGGATTTGGATATGCAACGGTGGGGAAGTTGCCGTTCGGCTCCCGTTGTTCGGGGACAGTAACGACTTCGAGTCCAAGGCTCCCCAAGACGCCCTCTACATGCCGGGATCCTGTACCATGAAGGGGGGTGTAAACAATCTTAACTTCCCGAGCTTTTTCTTTAATAAGCTGCGGACGGAAGAGGTGGCTCTTTACCATTGCCGCATAGGGTTCATCAATCTCTTTGTCTATGATTTTAAGAAGCCCCTTCTTAATTGCCTCTTCACGGCCCATTTCTGTTATATTGGTAACCTTGTTTACTTCATCGATAATACCCACATCGTGGGGCTCTATAACCTGGGATCCATCGTTCCAATACGCTTTGTATCCATTATACTGGGGCGGATTGTGACTTGCGGTGACCACAACCCCCGTATCGCAATGCAAGGTGCGGATCGCAAAAGAAAGCTCAGGCGTGGGTCTGAGGGAAGAAAATAGATAGGTAGTAATTTCATTCGCAGCTAAAATGAGGGCGGTAGCTTCAGCAAATTCTGGCGAATAGCGGCGGCTGTCGTAGGCAATAACCGCAGAAAGCTTCCCTTGGGCTGCTTTTTCAGGGAGCGCTTTTTTAAGGTAATTGGCCAGGCCCTGGGTTGCCATCTTTACAACCAGGGTATTCATACGATTGTAACCTCCGCCTATGACACCCCGGAGACCTCCAGTTCCAAATTCGAGGTTTCGGTAAAAGCGGTCTTCCAGTTCCTTCCAATCCTGGGCTTTAAGGAGTTCTTCGACCTCGGCCCTGAAATGGTCATCCTTTTCTTTTTCTATATAAGAACGTGCTCGTGCAATTATTTCTTGTTGATCCATGCTAGCTTTCCTCCAATAATAATTTCAAAAGTAAACGACTTTTGAAATTGGTTCAAGTATAAAAGGATTGATTGATGAACGGCAAGCCCTGGCAGTTTGTTAAGGTTCAAGGTGAGATCAATAAAAGAGCTCGTGAAATGGTTGGGAGCTTTACTTAAAAAAAGAATAAAAAAAGGAACTGAAGTGACATTAAAAACAGATTTGTCTATTGAACAACAACCGATATTTTTGGTACGATAACGCTGAATATTCAACGAATTTGGAGGCCCTATGACAATAATTGAGATGTTCGAGCAGAGTGGTGTATTGACCCTCCTCGGCATGGGTGTAGTCTTTGGCTTTCTGATTATCCTTGTCCTTTTTATGGATCTGGTCGCAAAGATAATTCATGCGCTCGGATGGGATAAAGATGCTCAGGAAGGGCAATCGGTTCAGTCTGGTTCTGTTACGGCAGCAACCGGGAATTCTGCAGTTGTTGCAGCAATTGGTGCTGCGGTCAATGAATATCGCAAAACAGATAAGTAACTTGAAAGGAGCTTTTAATGGCTAAGGTACAATTAACCGATCTGGTGCTTCGTGACGCGCACCAATCTTTACTTGCAACCCGCATGACTACTGCGGATATGCTTCCCATTTGCCCACAGCTCGATAAGGTTGGATACTTCGCTTTGGAAGCATGGGGAGGGGCAACCTTTGATTCCTGTATTCGCTTTTTAAACGAGGATCCTTGGGAACGGCTTCGGCAACTGAAGAAATCTCTTCCCAATACCAAAATTATGATGCTGCTCCGGGGCCAGAACCTTCTTGGTTACCGGCATTATGCGGATGACGTGGTTACCAAATTTGTAGAGGCTGCTGCTAAAAATGGTGTCGATGTATTCCGGATTTTCGATGCGGTCAATGATCCTCGTAACTTTAAAGCCGCTACAGAGGCTGCAAAAAAAACAGGTAAGCATGTTCAGGCTGCAATTTCTTATGCAACCACTCCCTTCCATACCATTCAGTCCTATGTAGATCTAGCTAAAGAACTTGCCGCTGAAGGTGCAGATTCTCTCTGTATAAAAGATATGGCGGGTCTTCTTAAGCCCTACGATGCCTATGAGCTTGTCAAGGCAATTAAGAAAGCCGTAGATCTTCCTATTGAAATCCATTCTCACTCCACAACGGGTATGTCAGTTGCTACCTTAGCAAAGGCAGCAGAAGCTGGTGCTGAAATTATGGATACGGTAATTTCATCCCTTGCAATGGGAACCAGCCACAGCCCCACTGAAACTATGGTAGAAATATTTAAGGGGACTCCCTACGATACCGGGCTGGATACCAATCTGCTGTTAGAGATTGCTGCGTATTTCCGGGATGTCCGGAAAAATTATAAGAAATTTGAATCCAGCTTCCTCGGTGCCGATACACGGATCCTCGTATCCCAGGTGCCAGGCGGTATGCTCTCCAACCTGGAAAGTCAGCTGAAAGAACAGGGCGCTTCTGATAAGATTGACGAGGTGCTCAAGGAAATCGCGGTAGTACAGAAAGATTTTGGTTATCCACCCCTTGTTACTCCCACAAGCCAGATTGTTGGAACCCAGGCGGTCTTTAACGTCCTCTTTGGTCGCTACAACAAACTCACCGGCGAATCCATGGACCTCCTCGTGGGCAAGTACGGAAAGTGCCCCGCACCGAAGAATCCTGAAGTGGTTAAAAAGGCCCTCGAAGCTCTTAAAATGGAAAAGGAAATTACTCACCGGCCTGCGGACGATATTCCGAACGAGTTTTCCAAACTGGAAGAGGAAACCAAAAAACTCCTTGGTACCGACAAGGTCGCTGTTGAGGATGTTCTTACCTATGCTATGTTCCCCAAGGTTGCTCCCGATTTCTTTAAGAAGCGGGATCAGGGACCGGTTAAGTTTACCGCTGAACCGGAAGCCCCCAAGGCTGCTACCACTGCAGGTGCCGCATCAGCCGCAGGCTCTCAGGCTGCAAAATATGTGGTAAACGTGAACGGCGCTGATTATACCGTTGTGGTTCGCCCCGAAGGCACCATGGCCATCGCTCCAGCAGGTGGTGCTGCTCCCGCTCAAGCCGCTTCTGCAGCTCCTGCCGCTGCTCCCTCTGGTGGTCATGTGATAGAAGCACCGGTGGCTGGTACAATCATTAAGTACTCGGTGAATGAAGGCTCCTCGGTTTCTGTAGGTCAGACTGTTATGATTATTGAGTCCATGAAAATGGAACTTGAAATCAAAGCTACTGGATCTGGGTCTATTCATTACCTGGTTTCTCCTGGAACTCAGGTTGCTGCCCATCAGCCTGTTGCCGAATTAAAATAGGGGTATAACCAAATGTTAAACATGAATAAAAACCCGAAACGGGTAACTTTGATTGTACTCGCTATGATTACGGTTGCCTTTGTATTTTCTTTTATGGGAACCGTATTGGCTCAGACCACAGATACAACAGTCCCTGCTCAAGGCTATGCTTCTGGGATCAATCCTGATGGTATTATTAAGGGGAGCGAAAATATTCCCCGTATTTCCATTGCTTCTTTCGCAAAAAATATTTTGGAAACCACTGGAATATATGCGTTTTTTGTGGATGCCAAAGTAAAAGCAACTCCTGCGGGTGAAACAATTACCGTATTTGGCTGGCAGGAACTGCTCATGATTATCGTAGGTTTTGTCATCATTTACCTCGGTGCTGCCAAAGGGTTTGAACCACTTTTGCTAATTCCTATCGGTTTTGGTACCGTGTTCGTTAATATTCCCTTTGGCGGTATGGGTGATGCTCCCCACGGGTTCCTAAATATCATTTATGAAGCCGGTGTCGGTAATGAGTTCTTCCCCCTCATCATCTTTATGGGTATCGGCGCTCTCACTGACTTTGGTCCGCTCATCGCAAACCCAAAAACCGCCTTACTCGGAGCTGCAGCTCAGTTCGGTGTATTCGGAACATTGTTTGGAATTACCGCTTTTAATTTTATACCCGGTTTTAATTTCAACATGAAAGAAGCCTGTTCTGTAGCAATTATTGGTGGTGCAGACGGTCCTACAACAATCTATATTGCTGCAAAGCTTGCTCCTCACCTTTTGGCTACTGTTGCCGTGGCTGCCTACTCCTATATGGCTCTAGTACCGGTTATTCAACCGCCTATCATGCGGGCTCTCACTACTCCTGCGGAACGAAAAATTAAGATGAAGCAGCTTCGTCATGTATCCAAGGTCGAGAAGATGCTCTTCCCGCTGTCAGTATTCGTTCTTTCTATTCTGCTCATTCCATCCGCATCTCCCCTTATTGGTTGTCTCATGTTCGGTAACTTTATCCGGGAAATCGGTGTGGTAGAGCGGCTTTCTAAAACGATGCAGAATGAACTACTGAACATTGTTTCAATTTTCCTTTCCTTGGGTGTCGGAAGCCAGATGACCCCTGAAAAGTTCTTGAACCCTGCATCTCTTTCTATTGTATTTATGGGGCTCCTTGCCTTTGCGATTGCTACCGCTTCAGGTATCATCGTAGCAAAGATTATGAACCTCTTCCTGAAAGAGAAAATTAATCCCCTTATCGCTTCTGCCGGTGTATCTGCCGTACCTATGGCTGCCCGTGTATCCAATAAAGTAGGTCTAGAAGAAGATCCAAGCAACTTCCTTATTATGCACGCCATGGGTCCCAACGTAGCCGGTGTTATTGGTACGGCCATTGCGGCAGGTGTTATGATCGCCGTATATGGCGGTTGATGGTTTTCTGATATAATCTCTTGTGCTGGCGGTTCCGGTTTTCCGGAACCGCTTTTTTTTGTTTAAAACCCAAACCAATTTTGAGAATCCAAGAAAGAGCTTTACGAGTTTTGAAAGAGCCTCCCTCATAAAAATTTAAGTTGCTAAAATCAGAAGGTAGGTTTATTATAAATAACGCATAACGCAATCGATTTCGAATTAAAGGGTAGTAAAATGAGTACTGTTCAGAATCCTGTTTTGCCCGGTTTTCATCCTGATCCTTCTATAATTTATCATGATGGCTGGTTCTATGTTGCAAACTCAACCTTTGAGTGGTTTGGTGGCGTACAGATCAGCTGCTCCCGGGATCTGGCAAACTGGGAACCGGTATGCCAAGCCCTTACAAAAAAAAGTCAGCTTGATATGACTGGCAACCCTCCGTCAGGAGGCATTTGGGCACCCTGTCTATCCTGGTCCGATGGTCTCTTTTGGCTTATTTTCACCGATGTAAAAACTTGGAACGATGGGCCCTTCAAGGATGTACATAACTATCTGGTAACGGCCGAGCGGATAGAAGGCCCCTGGTCCGAGCCGATTTATCTTAACAGTTCAGGTTTTGATCCATCACTATTCCATGATGAAGATGGGAAAAAATGGCTGGTTAATATGGAATGGGATTACCGTAAAAGGGGCTCTGAACAATTTTCAGGGATATTGTTGCAGGAGCTTGATCCAGTTCAGAAGAAATTAGTGGGCCCAATTTATAAGATATGGAAGGGTACAGAGATTGGTCTTGTAGAAGGTCCTCATTTATACAAAAAGGATGGTTGGTATTACCTCATGTGTGCGGAAGGGGGTACAGAGTATGAACACGCTGTAAGCGTTGCCCGGTCAAGAGCTATTACGGGCCCTTACGAAACTCATCCTCATAACCCGCTCTGTACTTCCCGCGGAAGACCGGATCTCTATTTGCAAAAGGCCGGACATGGCAGTCTGTGTGAAGGGCCCCATGGACAATGGTATCTAGCATTTCTTGTAGGCAGGCCCTTACCCGGAAATAAACGCTGCGTTCTTGGCAGGGAAACCGCTATTGCACCGGTTGTTTGGCAGAATGATTGGCCCTATCTTGCAAATGGCACCTCTTTTCCAGATTCATCTTTCACAGTTGCTTGGACCATTGACCCCCCAAAAAAACAACATATCCATTATGATTTTTCTTCTCAGGAATGCAAGGATCTGTTTTATAAGGATTTTATGAGCCTAAGAATACCTGCGGATGGATCGCTTTATTCTTTTTCTGAAAGACCGGGGTATTTGCGGCTTTTTGGCAAGGAATCTCTTGTGTCTCGTCATAGCCAAGCCCTAGTAGCCCGCAGGCAAACTTCATTTTCATTCGAAGCAGAAACCGCAATAGAATTTACATTTCATTCCTTCCAGCATATGGCAGGCCTTATATATCGTTATGATGAATCAAATTGGTATTATCTACGAACCAGCTGGGATGAAAAAAGACAGCAACATACTCTCGGTCTGCTCTTAATGGATAACGGAAAGTTCTCTATGCCTATTGTTGATGAACCTCTTATCCCATCTCATAAAGTGTATTTAAAATTAAAAGTACAAAAATCGGACGCCCAGTGGTTTTGGTCCCTCGACGGCTCTGCATGGAATCAAATCGGAAATACCTATGATGCATCTATCCTTTCCGATGAATATGGAGGGCTAGGGTTTACCGGAGCCTTTGTTGGTATGGCATGTCAGGACCTACAGGGAAGCAGCATTTATGCTGATTTCCCATATTTCGTATATCGAGAGCTTTAAGGAAAGAAAGAACCTCACCAATGGTTACGATTTACGACTTAGCAAAAAAGTTAGGGCTTTCACCTCCAACAATATCAAAGGCTTTAAACGATCAGCCAGATATCAGCCAAAGGACTAAGGAAAAAGTAAGAAAGCTGGCAGAAGAACTGGGGTATACACCTAATTCATCAGCCAGAGGTCTTATCACAAAAAAGAATTGGCTTATTGGAATGATCTATGAGGAGGAGCATCTTGGACTTGATGTAGAACATCCTCTTTTTGCCGGTATAATGAATTCGTTTAAGGCAAGAATTGAACGGGCTGGTTATGAACTTTTAATAATTTCTAGAGTTTTAGGCAATAAAAAGCTCTCGTATCTTGAACATTGCAGATATCGTCAGGTTGATGGTATACTCATTCTTAACAGCACCATTGATAATCCTGAGGTCTTACATGTAATTCACAGTGAATTCCCTATAGTATCGGCGAATATTGTTTACCCTCATGTTTGTACTGTAACATCGGATAACAAAGAGCCTTCTATGCAAGCGGTTCGCTATCTATACTCTTTAGGACACCGTCGGATTGCATTTATTGCAGGCCCCTCAGAATATTCATCATCTCCTGCGATAGAACGTCTGGAAGGTTATATCCTGGGTTTACATGATATTGGTTTGGAATATGATCCTGAATTGGTAGTGTACGGCCATCATTGGAATGTGGAATCGGGCTACAATGCAATGAAAGATTTGCATCAAAGGAAAATCCATTATACCGCTATCTATTGCGCAGCAGATGTCCTAGCCCTTGGGGTGATGAAGTACTGTCAAGAAAGTGATATTTGCATTCCAGATGATCTATCGCTTATAGGTTTTGATGACTCCCAATGGGCATCCTACAGCCATCCACCTCTAACGACATTCCGGCAGAATAGGCATGCGATCGGAGAGTTTGCGGCTGAAGCCTTGCTAAAGAAAATAAACGGAGAGGATGTGGATGAGCGAATATGTGTGCCGGTTGGTTTTATAGAGCGACAAACTTGTAAAAAAATTGATGAATTTTATTTGACAAGATTTGGGAAAGGGTCTACTATGTAAATGATAACGCAATCGATTGCGTTATAGGGAATATAGAATTGTATAGGAGGATGACATGAAAAAGCTTCTTTTAGCTTTGGTCGCGGTTTCGCTCCTCGTTTTGGGGTGTGCGAAAGGTCAGCAGGCTGCAGGCAAAAATGAGCCCAAGTCGCTGGTGGTATGGTCTTTTACTGATGAAGTAAAGAACATGATTGACAAGTATTATGGTCCTGCTAATCCGGATGTAAAGCTTGAGTATTCGCTGACTCCGACGGATCAGTTCCCGAATAAGCTTGATCCCGTTCTCGCTTCCGGCCAAGGCGCTCCAGATGTATTTGCCCTTGAAGCTGCCTTTGTGCGAAAATATATCGAATCTGGCCTGCTTCTGGACATAACTGACGTGGCCAATGAAGTTCGTTCCAAGATGTTTGGATATCCGATCGAAGTAGGAACCTATAATGGCAAGGTATACGGTCTTTCCTGGCAGGTTACCCCCGGTGCAATGTTCTATCGCCGCAGCCTGGCAAAGAAATATCTTGGTACTGACGATCCCGCCGAAGTTCAGAAATACTTTACTGATCTTAACAAATTCCTTGAGACCGCTGCGCTTCTGAAAGACAAATCTAAGGGCAGCTGTGTTGTCGTATCCTCTACCGGTGATATGTTCATGCCCTATAAAGGCGCACGGAAGCAACCCTGGGTTGTGGACGGCAAATTGGTAATTGATCCGGCCATGGAATCCTATATGGAAATGGCCAAAACTCTTAAAGATAAGGGTTACGAAGGCCGGGTTGGACAGTGGTCAGAAGGATGGTTCGCCGGTATGAAGGGCGATCTGAAGAACGAAAAGGGACAGGCTATCGAAGTCTTCTCCTACTTCCTGCCTACTTGGGGTCTCCATTATGTTTTAAAGACCAATGCTCCTAATACCTCCGGTGACTGGGCTATGATCCAGGGCCCTGCATCCTATTTCTGGGGCGGCACCTGGATTGCAGCTTACAAGGGAACCAAGTCTCCGAACCTTGCAAAAGAATTTATTAAATATCTTGCCACGAGCGATGAATTCCTGACCAAATGGGCAAAGGATACTGGCGATATGGTATCTAACAAGAATGTGGTTAATGCAATTAAAGATACCTATTCCGAAGCTTTCCTTGGCGGCCAGAATCACTATGCTGAATTTGCCAAAATGGCTCAGAATATTGATGGTAAGCTGATTCAGGGTACTGATCAGGCAATCGAAGGCCTCTTTAACGAAGCGGTTACTGCTTATGTAAATGGCGAGAAGACAAAAGATAAGGCTCTTGCTGACTTTAAAGAGCAGGTAAAGTCTACTCTGGGTTTCTAATATAAAAGCTGTATAAGGGATGTCTGGTCGAGACTAGACATCCCTTTTTACTTTTATTTCGATGGGGGGTTGCTGTGAGAAGGTCATCGGGAATAGAACGACGTTTAAGTATTTATGGGTATTTGTTTGTCATACCCTTTTTGTTAACCTATGCAGCATTTCAGTTTTGGCCTACTCTATATACAATTATATTAAGTTTTAGCGATCTAAAAGGCCTGCGTTCAGATTTTATGTTGATCGGCTTAGAAAACTATAAAAAATTAATTGCCGATAAATATTTTTGGGAAGCAATTCAAAATACCGCAATTGTTTGGTTCTTTAATTTCGTCCCCCAATTAGGAATTGCGCTGTTATTTGCGCTTTGGTTTACCGATGACACGTTACGCATCAAATATAAGGGTGTGTTCCGGACCATTTTTTATCTCCCGAACCTTTTAAGCGCTGCCTCAGTAGCAATGTTGTATCGAAGTCTTTTCGGATATCCCATTGGACCCGTTAATGCTGTCTTAACTAAATTAGGATTTTGGGCTACGCGCATTGGAGAGAATGGAGAAGTGATTCATGAGGCTTTTAACTTTTTCAGAAGTGTTCCAATGACTCGCGCAATTGTTTCATATATTCAATGGTGGTTATGGACTGGCCAAACTTTAATATTGCTGATTGCCGGTATCGTTGGCATTAGTCCTTCTATCTTTGAGTCTGCAATGATTGATGGTGCAAACAAGACCCAACGGGCATGGTATATTACCCTTCCTTTACTCAGGCCTATGATGCTGTATTTACTAATTACATCGATGATTGGTGGTATGCAAATGTTTGAGATCCCCTTCCTGCTTACAGATATGAGGGGCGGTCCAGATTATAAAATACGGACAATGATGGTTTATTTTTACAATAACGCATTCCAGGGCGGTAATAATTATGCCTACGGGGCTGCGATTTCGGTAGGTATTTTCATAATTACAGTCATATTGGCTATCATTATCTACTTTATGATGAAAGAACGGCAGTCAAAGGTAACGGGGTAAGGTTATGAAAAAAAATTATAGACTTTCTGCAAGTTTGAGCAGATTTGGTGTTTATCTTTTCATGCTGGTGATTACGATTCTTGTTGTTGTCCCCATATACCTTATGTTAATAAATGCAACCAGGAGCAATGCCCAGATAAACGAAGGTATATCTTTTATACCTGGCAACAATACGATCAACAACTGGAAAAATTTAACAAACAGAAATTTCCAGATTACGCAGGGCTTTGGTAACAGTCTCTTTCTCGCTATTACCAGCACATTAATCGTGGTTTATTTCTCGGCGCTTACTGCATATGCTCTCCATGTATACAAATTTAAGCTGAAAAACTTTATGTGGGCCCTGATTTTGTTCACCATGATGCTGCCTGGTTCTCTGTCATTTATTGGGTTCTACCAGTTTGTCGCAAGGTTAAAACTTTTGAATAGCTATGTTCCGCTCATTATTCCCGGAATAGCAGCTCCTGCGGTTGTGTTTTTCATTAAACAATATTTTTCATCAACCCTGTCATTTGAATTGATAGATGCGGCTCGTATAGACGGGGCGGGGGAATTTTACACATTTAATCTAGTTATATTACCAGTCATACAGCCAGCCCTTGCAACCCAGGCGATATTCAGTTTTATC
Organism: Gracilinema caldarium; assembly: GCF_029265695.1. Lineage (GTDB taxonomy): Bacteria > Spirochaetota > Spirochaetia > Treponematales > Breznakiellaceae > Gracilinema > Gracilinema caldarium_A. Next base: position 47,977 of record NZ_JAJUHW010000020.1, read on the forward strand.
GGATCTTGGAACAACTTCATGACCCCCTTTATTTTGATCTCAGATCCTAAAAAGTATACCTTGCCAATGCTTGTCCAAATGCTTCGTGGCGATATATACAGAACGGAGTACGGTTCTATATATCTTGGTATCGCAATTTCACTTATACCAATTATAATTTTCTATTCATTTGCATCACAGTTTATTATTGCCGGTATTTCGATGGGCAGCTTGAAGGAATAAACAAAAAAAAAGGGGATGTCCAATAGGTTTAGGACATCCCCTTAATTAATTTAAAATCTATTTATTTAGTTATTAAGCTTGTTAATATAGTTTTGAGCGTAGCATTAAAAAATATTAGCTTGTAAAATCTTGCTGTTTAATAATTTTGCCTGAATTTTTTTCTGTAAGGATAAGAGTATTTGATCCTTTTAATCCAGATCCTTTTTTATATTCAAGCACATATTCAGTATTTTCGTCTAAAGCTGGACATACAAAGTCAACAAGTTTATCAGTGCTTCTCGATGCAGCAATTGCTGATGTAGCTAAGAGAACAATTAAATTGCCAGAATTTTGACCCTGCTGAGAATACACTGCATGTACTTTTAGTGTAATTTCTTTTCCAGCAGGAACTTCAATTGGATTCCAGTATGTATTCTTTTCAGCTTCGGGGATCTTTATTTCTTCAATAGAAAATATTGATACACTAGGATTTCCTCTAATAAGAAAAACTGTTGCTTTGCTTTGGTTTTCCTCTGGGTATGAATAGGTCTTTGCAGTAATGGTAGTACAACTAACAGATAAAAATGATAAAACGATTAAAATAAATCCTGTAGAAAAGAGCTTTCTCCTAAATCCTCCTAAAACGATTTGGTTTAAAAGTAAGTTTAAAATAAATATTGAATTGCCACACTCAATACAAATTAATATTTTATTTAATTTTTATTTAACTTAATTCTTACCCTGTATGAATTAGAACCATATAAACTGTAATAAGTACCAGGATTTGCAACAATTCTAATACGGTCGTTTTTATTAACAGGATAGTCGTTTGTATTTATTAAAATATAATCGTTTGTACCTTGCTTTACATAAATATTGATTTTTCCAAAAGAATTATTAATAATTGAATAATTTAATATTCCATCAGACAGTATATCAAAATAAGTGTATTTTGTTGATGATGCAATGCTAAACGCACTTGATAAAAAGAACTCTTTATCAACTTCTAATCCCGGATTAGTATTATCTTCTGTTAAAGGTAAGTTTTTTGGTGTAAATGTTACATCTATTTCTGATCTTATGTTTTGATATTCGACATACGCTCTTACCCTATAAGGTTTAATTTCAGATATAAATAAAGGATTTGTACGGCTAATTTCTCCTGTTTTGAAATATAGGAAATTACTTGAATTTTCAGTTGGTGGAGTTTCGTCTAGTGTGTAATAAATACGCATTAAACTCAAATCATCATAGCTGAAACTAGAATCGATTCTGAAAGGTATTAAATTATAACCATTTTCAAACAAATCTAAATTGTTTATAGTTCCTTTTTAAATACCAGCAACTGTCAGGTTAATATAATCAGCGGGAGTTGTTAATACATCACTAGTATCTGTAATACTACATGAAGATACGAATAAAAAAATTAAAATAACAAATATAGATACCCTTTTCATTTAAATTACTCCTTGAATGAATTATTTAACATTTTAAAATCATTCACAAACTTCAAAATAATGATTTAATATTACTTCACCTTTTCTTATTTTAAATACAAATGTCTTATTTGAATTATATAAAGGTTTATTTATTTTATAATAACAATATTTACCTTTATCATCGATAATAAAAACAATTAATTATCCATTCTTGTCATATTGAAAAACAGTTATATATTGTTTGTTTGGTAAATATCGTAAATCGCTGTATTCCCAATCAATATTATCTACAATTCCATAATTAAAAGAATTTGTGTGATTTAGTTTGAAATAAGTACCATCTGTAGAAATAAAAATAATATCGTTTCTGCCTTTATCATCGGATCCTTCAATATTAATATTTAATATTGGGCTTTCTTTTGTTGTGAAACTAAAAAGAACTATACTGTCTATAGATATTGGACCATGCGAAATTGCTGCTGACGGGAATTCATTGTTATTTGCAAAGATGATTTTATCTGATGCTTTTATATCTCCGCCCATAGAAAAGGCCCATTTTTTTCTAATATCAATAAATCCTCTAGCATCGTATATTACATTATAATTATTTAAAACAAATGTATTAAAATCCTTAAAATTAATATTACGCAGCATTTCTATAAATGAGCTTTTTAGAGGTTGATTCTTTGTAGTAAAAATAGATTTGTTTTCAGATTGATTGGTGTTTTTTCCATTTAAATAAACATTTATTAATAGTTGGTTGTATTCACCAGGTATTTGAAGACCTCCTGATGCATGGTATACTTCGTTCCTAACTTTTAAAAGTATATCAGTTAGACTTAAACCTTTCTCTAGTAAAAAATTAGTTAATATGGGAGTAAATAGTCCATCTAACGCTACGGTTTCTATACTGAGCCTTTTTGTCAACACACATTTTGCAGTACATTAAGGTGTATTATACCGCTTGTTCTGCCAGATCAATGATCTGGAATGACTGATACATTTGATCAGGGGTCTGGTAATCAAGCCCCTGATGAAACCGCTCTTTATTGTAA
>NZ_JAJUHW010000037.1 GCF_029265695.1 Gracilinema caldarium
CATACTGCCGAGCGGTAGGCTTGATACCATGCTCTAAAGCGGCTTCTACCAGCTCAAGCCTTGCTGCATACCGGTCTTTACTTATCTTGATAAACTCGTAATACTTCTTCTCGTACATTGGTACCCTCCTGTTTAAGAGTTGTTTGTTTACCCTATTCTATCCCTATCCGTTGGATCGGGGTAGGCCCAGGGGGGTACCATGTCTGTTAAACAACCACTTGTGTATAAGTATTTACTTGACAATTGTTTGCCCTTCGTTATAATTTCATAATAAGTGTATTTTACGGTAAGGGGTAAATTATGGGATTATATATAATCCTCCCTCTTGCCGGGTTAACCTTAGGCTGGACCATAAGATGGCTGTATGCCAGATTCCAACTTACGGCGTCGGAGCAACGCGCCGAGCGCATTAAACAGGATGCGATAAAAGAAGCTGAAGCAAAGAAGAAGGAGATCCTTCTTGAAGCAAAAGAACAACTTATTCGCGAACGGAACCAGCAGGAGAGGGAGACTCGGGAACGCAGGGTAGAGCTGCAGCGATACGAACGTCGTGTCATGCAGAAGGAAGAGGCAATCGATAAAAAGGTTGCCCAGATTGAGAAGCTAGAACAGGGGCTTGCGGAACGGGACAGGGTCCTGCAGGAAAGAGAAAAGGCTTTGGAAGCCCAGGAAGAAAAGTACCGGGCTGAATTGGAACGGATTTCCGGACTTTCCCAAGAAGAAGCAAAGGCAATCATTATTCAGAGTCTCGAAAATGAGGCGAAGCACGATGCCCAGTCTCTTCTGAACAAGATTGAGCAGGAAGCTAATCTTGCGGCGGAGAAAAAGGCCCGGGATATTCTTATCACTACTATCCAGCGGCTTGCTACGGAAGTTACGGGCGAAGTAACAGTTACCACTGTGTCCCTGCCCAATGATGAAATGAAGGGCCGTATTATCGGCCGGGAAGGCCGGAACATCAGAACCCTGGAGACCCTGACTGGGGTGGATGTCATTATTGATGATACTCCAGAAGCGGTGGTTATTTCCTGTTTTGATCCGGTGAGGCGGGAAATCGCAAAGGTTGCCCTGGAACGGCTTATTACCGACGGCCGCATCCATCCTGCCCGCATTGAAGAAGTGGTTCAGAAGGTTTCCCGGGAAATTTCGCAGAAAATATTTGAAGAGGGCGAAAAGGTTCTCTTTGATTTGGGTCTCCACAACATGAACCAGGAGGCCATAAAAACCCTGGGGCGGCTCTATTTCCGTACCAGCTACGGCCAAAATGTGCTGTATCACTCCAAAGAGGTGGCGATTATTGCGGGTATGCTGGCCGCTGAAATTGGCGCGAACCGCGAGATAGCGAAACGGGGAGCACTGCTCCATGACATCGGAAAGGGTGTGGAATCCGATTCGGATCTCAATCATGCTGAGATTGGTATGGATATTGCCCGCAAATTGGGAGAGGATCCCCGGGTAATCAATGCAATCGGAAGCCACCACAACGATGTGGAGCCCTCTTGTATAGAATCGGTGATAGTTCAGATCGCAGATGCGATTTCAGCTGCACGGCCCGGTGCTCGGCGGGAAACGCTGGACAACTACATTAAACGGCTTGAAAACCTGGAAAACATTGCGGAGAGTTTCTCCGGTGTCGATAAAGCCTATGCAATACAGGCTGGCCGGGAACTCCGGATACTCGTAAACCATGAAGCGGTTAACGACGAACAGTCTAAGGAGCTCGCCAAGCAGATTGCGAAGAAAATTGAAACAGATCTTCAGTATCCGGGGCGTATCAAGGTAACCATTATCCGGGAAACCCGTATCATTGAATATGCCCGATAATAACAAAGACTCAGTTCGCCTTATTATGTTAGGCGACGTGGTAGGGGAAGCAGGCGTCGAGGCGGTGAGCCGGGGGCTTGCTTCCCTTATTGAATTGTATGCTGCTGACTTTGTGGTTGTAAACGGGGAAAATGCTGCAGGCGGTTTTGGCTTGACCGAAACCGCTTTAAAGTCCCTGCTTGATGCGAAGACCGATATGGTGACCACCGGTAATCATGTGTGGGAAAAACGGGATTTCTGGCCAATTCTGGACGCCAATACATCGGTGCTCCGCCCTGGCAACTATCCGGGGCTTTTACCCGGCAAAGGCTGTGCAGTAAAAGAAAAAAATGGGATTACCTGGGTTGTTATTAATCTGCAGGGCAGAGAGTATATGACCCCTATCGATTGTCCTTTTCGCACCCTCGATACTTACCTCGCTACCCAAAAGGGTGAAGGCCCTGTTTTGTATATTGTAGACTTCCATGCCGAATCTCCCCAAGAAAAGGAAGCTCTAGGCCTATATGCCGATGGCCGTGTGGCTGTTCTTGCAGGTACCCATACCCATGTACAGACCGCAGACCAGCGGATACTGCCAAAAGGGACTGCCTATATTACCGATCTTGGAATGACCGGTGTGGATGAAAGCGTTATCGGCATGGATACTGCAATTTGCCTAAACCGCAACAAGACACAGGTTCCTATCAAGATGGAACTTGCCGTGGGCAAAGCCACTATTCATGGGATCTGTGTGGAAATTGATACGCATACAGGCTTAGCCAGGTCAATTGAGCGAATCAATCAATCTTACTAAAAAGATTCCCTTGTAAGAGGTTTGTCGATTCGGACACCTTCACCGCCTAGATAGACAGAATTTTTATTTTCTATCAGAATCTGTACGGCCTGTACTGTTGAGAATTCGGTAGCAGTCCAGACAAGCTGTTTAAGCTGGGCAGTATAACCTTCCATTCCATAGGAATTGAACTGGAATGCATCGTTAAAATTAAGATAGGCAACGCCATCTTTTACGGTGGCAGAAAGAATTTTACTCCCCGGCGGAATTACGCTGATAAGCCCTCGTTTTTTCTCCAAGTCAGTTGGGCCAGATAGCAGGTTCTGAATAACATCGAGCAGAGGACTTTCGCTTACTTTAATGGTTCTTGTCACTTTGGTACGTACCAGCGAACCGTCTTCGGCAAGCTTCATAAAATAGAGGGATCGTTCTACCGTTTGAGGCTGTTGAGGAACCTTTTCTGGTTTGGTTGCGGTCGGGACTATAGTTTTTGGCCCATTCTGTGAAGTGCTCTGAGGTTGGGATGACGACGGGGTAGATGGTTTTTGAACAGGCTGCGTATCCTGCGTTTTCTGTGTATCCTGGGTGATTTTTGTAGGTGTCGAATTATTTTCGATTTCACTCTGAGGTTTTTGATTCTCTGGAGAGGGTTCTTTAATCTGAGCCGGTGGCTGAACAGGTTCGGTTTTTATGTCCTGCACTGGCGGTTTCGGATTAAATAGATCGCGTACACGGGTATTTTTAAGTGTCTGTTCTATTCTATCCTTATTGAACAGAATAAGACCGCTGAGCAAAATAATTATAAATAAACCTAGCAAGCAGCCAATCGGTGCGTCGTTCGTCTTTTTTGTTGTCCGTTTTGTTGCCACATAGGTATGATACGGTGAAAGAATTGAAGGGTCAACCAGTCTGATGTTATAAAGTCTGGACTGAACATGACCGGTCTCTTATACTTAGCTTGTGAGACTATTAGGTTCGCTTGGTCATTTAGTAATTGTTCGCTTTCAAAATATGATGTATGCCTTGGGGTTTTTAGGGCGCCTTCTTAAAGAAACAGTAATGTTTTTCAGGCGGCGACAGGTAGCGCTCAAGGTCTTAATAATGCAAATTTTATTTACCGGAGTAGAAGCCCTCAGTATTTCGGCTATACTTGCCGTAGCTATCGGCGCAATCATCAATATAATCGGTGTATCCATCTTGCCGCAGTTTGGTCAGGGCAAGCTCATGTATACACTACTTATTGCTATTATTACCCGCGAACTGGGGCCTTTATTAACGGCATTCATCATTACCGCCCGATCGGGAACGGCAATTGCAACCGAATTGGGCGGTATGGTTGTTTCTCACGAGATAGAAGCCTATATTTCTGTTGGTGTTGATCCTATTTCTTACCTGGCAGTCCCTCGTTTTTTAGGGGTGACCTTATCGTCCTTTTTATTGAATATTTATTTTAATATTTTTGGCTTGCTCGGTTCTTTTCTTGTTCTGAGTCTTGTGTCCCCGCTGCCGTTTTCGGAATATTTTAATGGGTTGATGAATGCCCTTCGTCTTGTAGATATTGGTACAGGTTTGTTTAAAAGTATTGTTTTTGGGGCAGTCATTTCAACAGTATCGATATACCAGGGTTTTTCGGTATTACGGGCATCCACTGAAATTCCCCAGGCAGGCATTCGGGCGGTAGGCCAGGCGCTGGTTCTTCTGGTTGTTTCTGATGCGATTATAACTATTTTGTCATACCTGATATGAATGTACTATTTAAAGCGGATCATGTACGGGTCCGGATTGCAGAAACAGAAATCCTCCATGATGTCTCTATGGATTTTTATGAAGGCCTGGTTACCTGTATTGTTGGCAAAGCCGGTTCGGGTAAGAGTACCTTTCTTAAAACGCTCGCCGGCCTGGTAATACCTGAAGATGGGTCTATTTTGTACCGGGGAAAAGATCTTTTTAAACTTAACCGGAAAGAAGAACTCGAGTTCCGAGCGGTCTGTTCGTTTGCGTTTCAGGATGGTGCTTTGTGGGCAAATCAAAGTATTTACAATAACCTAGCGCTTCCTCTGGCGATACACAGGCATCATCTTGATAAGGCAGAAACAGATAGCATTATAAAAAGGGTCATTCAGCGTGTCGGATACTTGGAAGGATTAGGATTCAGGCCTGCTGATCTATCTATGGGAGAGCAAAAACTGGTATCTATAGCCCGCTGTCTTATGTGCGATCCAAAGATTATGCTGCTCGATGAACCTACCGCATCTTTGGATCATGAAGCGGTAGATCGATTAATAGAGATTTTGCTTGAAGAAAAGAAAACAGGTAAAACCCTGATCATGGTGACCCATGATGCGAATCTTATTGCCCGTTTAGCAGACCAGATATGTGTGATTGCAAATGGTTCGGTTGCAACCCAGGGTCCGGCAGAAAAAATTGCTCCGCTTTTAGGCGGCGATTTAATACGAAAAATACGGGAATATAAAATACAGGAAATTTCAATTGATGATCCCAGACGGTAAAGGAAGGTTGGTATGAAATTCAGGATAAAATATGCGGATCAGATAGTCGGTTTCTTTGTCCTCTTTGCCTTTTTTTTGCTTGCGGGAATTCTGGTGCTTATGGGCGGCAAACAGCGTTGGTTTGCAAAAGACTATGTGTATCAATCCCGATTTATATCAAGTACAGGCGTGTCGGCTGGTACATCGATAATCTACAAGGGATTCCCAATTGGGCGCATTCATAAGGTGTCATTGAATTCTGACAATATGGTAGATGTGACTTTTATTATTTATGATACCTACCGCGATAAGGTAACAGAGCATTCAATGCTTGAGCTTGTGGTCAGTCCTATAGGATTGGGAAATCAACTGCTGTTTTATCCGGGCAAATCTACAGTACGGCTTCCTGAATATGCCTTTATACCTTCCTATGATTTGCCGGAAGGAAAATTTCTGGTAGAAAATGACATGGTTGATCGGCCCCCAAAGGATGATACGATTAGCCGACTTATTTCAAATGTTAACCCCTTGCTTGAAAACGTGAACGATACGGTGGTGCAGCTTAAAAAGACCATGACTTTGCTCAACTCTGCCCTTGCCGGTACCGGTACTGGTCCTATTGCAAATGCGCTGACAGATGCGGCTGATTCGGTGAAGCAGCTTGAACAGATTCTTGGTCAAGCTAATCAGGCAGTAACGGAATTGGTGCCCCGAATATCGGGTGTCATGTCTCAAGTAGAAACAAGCCTGCCGCCGATGCTCAGTTCAGTTTCTACAATAACCGCCAATTTAGCTCAAACCAGCGAAGCCCTTAAAGACCCCACTGGACTGGTGCCTCGGCTTTTAGATCCCAAGGGTTCGCTGAAGACTCTATTAGACGATGGAAATGCCCTCTTTAACCATATCGATGCATCCCTTGCCCAGGTAGAAAAATCTATGAAAAATTTGGAAGGGGCAACAGCCACATTGTCGGCTCAAATACCGAGAATCGCTGCAACTATTGACGATGCCCGCAGTGCCATTGTGACTGCCCAGGATGTCTTGGAGGGGGTTAAAAACAATCCGCTCCTTAAAGGGGGAATTCCCGAACGAATCGACCCAAAATCGGCTCCCACAGGGCTAAGGAACAATGACTTTTAAGGGGTTTACCATGAACCGGAAATATTTATGTATCATAGTCTGTTTTATTTATATATTTGCTTCCTGTTCGTCGGCCCCCAAGACCCCGCCCCAATCGTTGGTTGTCCGCAATGAAGCGGGCCGTCTTGTTATACTTGGAGCTAAATCCCTGAGGGAGGGTCAGCTTGCTGCGGCGCGGGATTATTATATGGAGGCATACCGGCTTTACACCCTGGTTGATGACACAGAAGGCCGTATCCGGGCTCTTGATGGCCTGGGCCGTGTACCGGAACTTGATTTTAATGCCTGGCAAAAAGCTCAGGAAATAGCGAACTTTGTGGAAGATCAAGGACTTGTTGCCCTTGCTGCCCTGCTGAAGGCCGAGGAGCTATTATTCTCGGGAGAAGCTGGTTCTCTGGACCAGGCAAAAAACATCCTTGCACAAGCTATTACATCATTAGGCAACAGGCCTTCTGACAAAGCGCGGGGGCTTCGTTTGTATGGATCTGTACTCAAACAACTTGAACGGTATGACGATGCCATTGCCGTACTTAAACAAGCGATAGAAATTGATAAAAAAAACAAGTCATTTATCGAACTTGCTTCGGATTATTATATAACCGCTTCGGTTTATTCAAAACAGGGCGATTATAAAGCGGCGGTAAACTATTTAAAGAGCGCAATAGAATATGACCAGCGGGCTGAAAATGGCAGCGGACTCGGGAGCGATTACCTTGCCTTGGGTACGGTGTATGAAAAATCTGGAGATTTAGTAAGGGCGCAACAGAACTACGAAAAAGCCCTTGATATCTATACAGCAGGACGTTTTGCTGACAAGATAGAATCGGTTCGAGCCAAAATGCAGGCACTCAGATAGAATGAAGGCGGCAGGTTGATTTAATGTGGGCCACACTTTTAGAAAAGCTGATGCAACTCTTAGAGGATGTTGGGCTTTTTTTTGTTTTTTTAGGAAAGGTCCTCAAAAAATCCTTCAGCAAACCTTTTCGTTGGAACCTGTACCTTTATGAAATAGAACATTTAGGTGTCAATTCTGTTCCGGTTATATTACTGGCAGGGCTTGCCATCGGAATGATATTCGCTTTGCAGAGTGTGGTGCTGCTCCAGCCCTTTCAGGCAGAAATTGGAACAGGAGCTGCTGTAGCGGTAGCTTTGGCTCAAGAATTGTCTCCCATTATCACTACTCTCATGCTTATTGCAAAAAATGGGTCCGCTATGGCAGCGGAACTGGGAACTATGCGGGTAACCGAGCAGATTGATGCACTCGAATCTATGTCGGTTGATCCGGTTCATTATCTTGTGGTGCCGCGGATTGTAGCTTCAATTTGGGTTTTTCCTGTACTCACTATGCTCGCTAACCTGGTGGGTTCTCTTGGATCCTATTTTATTTCAACCACATTATATGGTATCGACGCGGCCAGTTATGTTGACTATATGTTTAATGTATTAAAAACAAAGGATATAGCCATCGGTTTAATTAAATCGGTTGTAATGGGCTTTATGGTGGCAGCCATAAGTTGTTACCATGGACTCCATGTTTCTCAAGGTGCTAAAGGTGTTGGGGAGGGGACGACTCGAGCGGTGGTGATGTCTTCGGTGGCCATATTGGTAGCAGATTATATACTGACTACCATTATGCGGCCCATCTTTTTCGGCAGGTAGTCTATGATCCTGAGGGTAGAGAATCTGTATAAAGCCTTTGGTTCCAATAAGGTACTTACTGGAGTATCCCTTGAAATACCTGAGAAAAGCATTTGTTCTGTGGTCGGTCAAAGCGGTACTGGTAAAAGTGTGCTGCTTAAATGTATCATGGGCATGATTCGTCCTGATGCTGGTTCTGTCTGGTTTAAAGATACTTTACTAACGGCTATGGAACGCGAGGCTTTAAGAGAGGTGAGAAAGCATTTTGGCTATGCTTTCCAGAATGCAGCTCTCTTTGATTCTATGACCGTGGGGGAAAATTTGGAATTTCCTTTAAGGGAAGTTTTACAAATAAAAAATAGGGATATAATTAAAAAAAAGGTGAGCCAGATTCTGGACTGGATTGAGCTTCCGGGTATCGAGAAAATGAGTCCGGGTGATCTCTCGGGTGGTATGCGTAAACGGGTAGGGGTTGCCCGGGCTCTTATGCTGCAGCCAGAGGTGCTGTTTTTTGATGAACCCACAACAGGGCTTGATCCGGTACTGTCTGAGACCATCATGAACTTGGTTCTCAGGGTCAATAAGGAGCTGGGGGTGACTTGTATTGTCATTACCCATGATATTCCAGCGGCGTTCCGTATATCGGATAAAATAGCTTTTCTCCATCAGGGGAGGATTGTTGCAGAAGGGAGCCCAAAGGAAGTGGCTGCATCAAACCAAGAAATAGTAAGGGATTTCTTGCGAATTTCATTTAACGAGCTTACATCATGAATATATCCCGTTATGTGAAAATAGGTCTTTTTTTCCTCACTATCGGCACAGCAGGAACCGTTTATGTTGTTCGGTCTACTGATGGTTTTAACGATCTAAACACCAAGGTCTATGAAGTAGCTATCGATGATGCAACCGGTCTTAGTACTAACTCTAAGGTGTATCTTGCCGGTGTTCCTGTTGGTAAGATTAAAACGATAGATCTTTCTGGGAATAACGCTGTTTTACGTGTAGCTTTCTTGAAATCCGTAGAAATACGGCAGGATGCAACTATTCAGAGAAAGCCATCTTCAATTCTCGGCACCTCAATTTTAGCCCTCAGTCCTGGTACTGAATACAGTCCGGTTCTCCGGCCGGGAAGCAGACTGGAAGCTGTCCGGGGTTCCGGGGATACGAGCGCAATTCTTGGTTCCGCCCAGGATTTAACGAAACAAATATCTGAACTGCTGCGTGAATTTCAGAGCCGCCAAATGGAATTACTCGCGGTATCTCTCGAAACCTTTAATGCAATGGCTAAAAAACTCAATGACCGCAGCGATGCTGAACTGGAACGTATCTCCCGTATTCTTGAATCAAGCGCTCTTATTACTGAACGTTTTGAGCGACTGCTTCGTGAACGAGAGGGGGATATAGCCGCATCAGCCACGGAAGTAAAACAGGCCTTGGAAAACATTCGGCAGGCCACCGAAAGCATCCGTTCGGGCAATGGGAACATCGGCAAGGCTATCTATGACGACCAATTATATGAGAGCCTTTTAACGACAGCCCAGCGTACTGAAGCTGCGGCAGCCAAACTTCAGGAAACCCTGGATTCCTTTAATGCTCTGGCTGTCAATTCTAATAAGGTTGTAACCGAAGCGGGGTCCATTGTAACAAAAGCCTCCGGGCTTGGGGTACAGGTTGATTCGCTCGGGCGGTATGATATAGTTGCCTCTGCCTTTAAGGCTGGAGCGTCCCTGCGCTTAGAGCCCTTTTCCCGGGATCGGTTTTACCGGATCGGGGTAAGTTCTGCACCGGCTGGAAGTCCGTCTTCCTATGTACTCGATGCGGAAATTGCCCGCCGTATTGGCTGGTTTACCCTACGAGGCGGTCTTTTAGAAGGAAGCGCCGGTTTCGGTTTAGATATAAACCCCGTGCCGATGGTCCAGCTATCTGCAGAAGCCTTTGATTTCAAAAAAGGTATGCTGCCGAATGTACGGGGCACGGTTTATTGGTTCCCTGTCTTTAACCCCTATTCCAATCTGCCTTGGAACTGGCTCTATGTGTACGGCGGAATAAATGCTGCTCTCGATGCGCGCCGGGACTTCTTTGTAGGCCTAGGGCTCCGTTTCGCCGACGAAGAAGTACGCGGCCTCGTGGGCCTCATCCCGCTGGGCGCAGGAAAGTAGCGAGAACAATTGTTAGAGGCTCTCAATCACCTCTTTAGGTATCCTAATAATGCTTGTTGTCCCGTTGCTGCCATTGATAGAAAAAGAACCCTTCATCTGCTGGGCGAGGGCATTTACCAGATTAAGGCCAAGGCCACTTGAGTTTTTTATAACAAAGTTCTCAGGTAAGCCTTTACCTTTGTCTTGGACGTGCAATACTAAATCTGTGTCATTTTGGGTGAGTGTAACGATCAATTCACCAGGGCTGTCTTTAGGATAAGCATATTTAAGTGAGTTTGTAACCAGTTCGGTGAGCATAATTCCAAGAGAAGTTGCTATTTTAACCGGTATTTTGAGAGCATCAATATGTGTAGTCAGTATCAGGGGTGAAAACTCAGTCATGGACTCCAGCAGTTGGTTAAAATATTCGTAACTATCTACAACATTGAAGGAACTGCTTTGATGGAGCTGGCTGTAGAGCTGAGAGACTGCGCTGATACGGAATTGAATTTCCTTTAGGGCCTGGGCAGCATCCTCTGAAACATAAGCGTCAGCTGCGAGCTGTACCATCGATTCAATCATGGCAAAACTATTTTTTACCCGGTGCTGCAGTTCTTTGAGCAAAGTTGTTTTTTCCTCATAGGCACCCTGCAATGCGACCTCTGCAAGTTTCCTGTCCGTAACATCAGAAACGATAACTGCAAACTGGCCTGGCGCAGGACGGTAAGCGCTTACTTCATAATAACGCTTTAGTTCTGCCGAATAGTTTTGGAAAGTGATGGTTTCTCCGGTAAGAGCTACCTTGCCGTAGGTTTCTATCCAGTAGGATTCAGTGTTAGGGAGAACTTCGAGTACCCGCTTCCCAATGATATCCTGTGCGGAAAGCCCGGTAAGTTTTTCAAATGCGGGATTTACTTTAAGAAAGCGGTAGTCTATTGGGTTGCCCTGGTCATTTACGATGATTTCATGGAGGGCAAATCCATTGTGCATTTGGACAAAGAGGTTGTCCATTTCTTTTTCCATTACAATACGGTCTGTAATGTCGTCCAGAGTAGAATAAACTTTGTAAGGAGCAAAACTTTCTTGGAGCGGTATCGTGTCTACAGAAATCCAGCGATATTGATTTAAGTCTTCGCGGAAAATCCCCATAATAAAATTGGTAACCGCCTTTCCTGTACTTAAGGTAACCTGTATAGGCCGGTCCTGTTCCGAGAGTGGGCTTCCATCGAGTTTGATAGCTTTCCACGATGGGGCCAATTCGATAAGGTTATTCATTTGGTCTCTGGATAGACCCAAGATTGAGACCGCTGCAGGATTGGCATCGATTATTTTTCCGCTCTCGTCGTAATAGAGAACCCCCTGATGCATGGTCGAATATAATTGATGATAGAGCCTGTCTTTTTCAGCCGCCTTTTTTTGAGACTCATGCAACCGCAAGGCCATGCGTATGGAAAGGCTGAGCACCTCTACGCTGGAACTTTTGAGGACAAAGCCATAGCTGGCCGACTGTTCCATCTTTTTAAGGTATTCCGGGTCGGTACTCGAAGAAAGGTAGACTATGGGAATATCCCAACGCATCTGAATAAATTCGGCGGTTTTAACCCCATCCAGTCCTTCGCCCAGATTGTAGTCCATCAATATGATGTCCGGTGAAAAGCCTTCTTCCAGAAGTTCTATGCCCTGTTCTCCTGTTTCTGCAACGGTCACGCTGAAGCCCTTGCGTTCCAGGAGCTTTTTCTCTGCGGAGGCGAGAATACGATCATCTTCGATAAGGAGAATCGTTTCCATAGTGATTTTAAGTATATCGGCAGATAGGGGAAAATACAAAAGATTTGCGTACCCCAACGCGATAGTAGAGGCCGTAAAACTTGCGAGCAAGCTATACGCGCTGTGAATAAGTCCTGCGTACCGCAGCACAACAGCAAAGATAGCAAAATTTGCTAGAAAGCTATACGCGTTGTGAATAAGTCCTGCGTACCGCAGCACAACAGCAAAGATAGCAAAATTTGCTAGAAAGCTATACGCGTTGTGAATAAGTCCTGCGGTATTGGTGCGGGGACAGGCCGGTACACTTTTTGAACACCCGGGAAAAATGGAAGGGATTTTCAAAACCAAAGTAGTCGGAAATAGTTTTAATCGGCATAAAAGATTCTACCAGGTAGGCGCTAGCCGCTTCTACCTTAAGGCGGGTAAAATACTGAAAAGGAGACATTCCAAGATGCTTCCGAAACAGCCGAATGAAGTGTTCTTCTGAAAGGCCGATTTCTTCTGCGAGGTCCTTGGTGTTCATTTTTTCCTGAATAGATTTTTCCATGCGCTGCAGGGCCCGTTCTATATGGTCATTCTTTTTATGCGAATGTCCTGATGTCTCCAGGTTGATGTCAGAACCTGAAGCTTCATCCATTGGCTCGTTCCCATTATTGTACCACTGATAAATAAGGCTCAATAATAGATATTCAGCGGCTCTATTGTTTGCCGCTTCCTTTGCACGGGAGAGAAAATAAAGTTCTTCTAAAAGAAATCTTGTTCTTCCTTCAATTACTACACCTTTTTGCTGAGTTTGTTCTGATCTCCTGATGAGTTCTAATGCTTTTTGATCCTCCGCAAGTAGAGGATCGACTTCGAATAAAAAGGCATAGTAACTGATAGGTTTTTCCAGAGCTTCGGACAGTATGGAATGGAATTCCCGGGGGCGGGTTAAAAAAAGACGGTTCCCTTCTATCCGGTAACGGGTTCTGTTAAGGAGAAAGGCCCCCTGGCCTTCGAGAAAAATGTGAAATTCATAGTCGTTTGGTCCATGGGTATGGTAGCGGCCATGCCAGGATAGCCTGTCTCCGCCGACAAGCCGATATACATAGACCGCATCTTTAATGGTCATACTAATAAAATATCAATAATAGATATCTTTTATCAATAGCGTATATGGAGCTTTGACCTGTAATAACCTATGTTGTCTATAGCAAGACGATAGTGCGGAGGGAAATAGGATGAAAACAGTATGCGGGATTGATCTGGGAACCCAGAGCTGCAAGGTTATATTATATGAATATGAGAAAAAAACAGTGGTAGCCCGATCCCAGGCACCGCTGCAGATGACCGCTCGAAATGATGGAAGCAGGGAACAGGAAGCGGACTGGTATGAAAGCGCTTTAAAAGCCTGTTTCACCGCTATAGATCGGGACCTTCGTGCCACCATCGTTGCTCTTGGTGTTTCGGGCCAGCAACATGGATTTGTTCCCCTTGATGAAGAAGGTAAGCCTCTTTATTCGGTTAAACTATGGTGTGATACGGCTACTGCCGCAGAATGTGCCGAGCTTACCGCTGCGGCAGGAGGCGAAGCGGCCCTGCTGGCAGAGACGGGCCTTTTAATGCTGCCCGGTTATACGGCTCCCAAAATCTTATGGCTTAAAAAACACCGGCCTGAACAGTTTGCTCGGCTTCGTCATGTACTGCTACCCCATGATTATATTAATTATTTGCTGACCGGTGAATATGTGGCTGAGTACGGCGATGCTTCCGGAACGGCCCTTTTTGATATCCGCAAACGGCGCTGGTCCAAAAAAATATGTGATCTTATCGATCCGAATCTTATCCACTATTTACCCAGATTGATAGAAAGCAACCAGAGTGCAGGCTTGGTCAGCAAAAAGGCATCTGACGAGTTCGGTATTCCCCAGGGAGCCCTTGTTGCTTCTGGCGGCGGGGACAACATGATGGGTGCTATTGGGACTGGAACGGTGCAAGATGGGTTCCTCACCATGAGTCTTGGTACGTCGGGCACCCTCTATGGATATTCGGATACACCCGTGGTAGATCCTCAGGGTAATTTGGCTGCCTTTTGTTCTTCCACAGGGGGCTGGCTGCCCTTGCTTTGTACCATGAACTGTACTGTGGCGACTGAGGAATGGAGAGGCCTCTTTGGCATGGATGTTCGTTCCTTTGACAGCGCTGCCGCGACTGCACCGATTGGTGCAGATGGGATAGTAATTCTACCCTTCTTTAACGGTGAGCGCACCCCGAACCTCCCCAACGGTAGGGCCAGTGTGAACGGTATTACCGCTGCCAACTTCAGCAGGGAAAACCTAGCCCGGGCGGCTATGGAGTCCGCTATTTTCGGTATGCGGATAGGGCTGGAGTCTTTTAAAGCCCTCAATTTCAAAGCCCAGGAGATCAGGCTTATCGGCGGCGGTGCCAAGAGTCCGCTCTGGCGGACCATGGTGGCAAACATTATGAACCTGCCGGTCCGTATCCCTGTGGGGGATGAAGCGGCTGCCATGGGAGCTGCAATACAGGCCCTGTGGTGCCTCGAAACCGCCGCCGGACTTTCATCAACCATAAAGGATCTTTGTAATGCCCATGTACAGCTGGAAGGCGGTCAGGTTATAGAACCGGATCCATTGAGCGTTAAGGTTTATGACCAGGCGTATGCGACCTATTCAACCTATTTGGGGGCTCTGAGCCCCTTATATCGATAAGAGGAGGCCAAAGATGGCGGACTATTTTGTAGGGAACAAGGAATATTTTCCCGGTATCGGTAAGATCAAGTATGAAGGACCAAAAAGTGATAATCCCTTGGCCTTCAAGTATTATGATCCGGACAAGAAGATTGGCGGCAAGACAATGAAGGAGCACCTCCGTTTTGCCGTAGCTTACTGGCACAGCTTCTGCGGCGACGGAACTGATATGTTCGGCGCAGGCACCCAAAAGCAGCCCTGGAAACAGGATGCCAAGGACCCCATGCAGTTGGCAGAACACAAGCTGGATGCGGCTTTTGAGTTTATTACCAAGCTCGGGGCTGAGTTCTATGCATTCCACGACCGGGATATTGCTCCGGAAGGTGCAACGCCGGCGGAAAGCGAGAAAAACCTGATGAGCATTGTGGCCAAGGCCAAGGAACGGCAGAAGGCTACCGGTGTAAAGCTCCTCTGGGGAACTGCAAACCTCTTTTCCAATCCCCGTTTTATGAACGGTGCGGCTACCAATCCGGACTTTGCGGTGGTGAGCCATGCGGCCGCCCAAGTAAAGGCTGCCATTGATGCAACCATTGAGCTAGACGGTCAGGGTTATACCTTCTGGGGCGGCCGCGAAGGTTACATGTCTCTTCTAAACACTGACCTGAAACGGGAAAAGGAACATATGGGGCGCTTCCTTGTTATGGCCCGGGACTATGCCCGCAGCTGCGGCTTTAAGGGTGTCTTCTACATTGAGCCCAAGCCGATGGAGCCCTCCAAGCATCAGTATGATTTTGATGTAGAGACCGTGGCGGGCTTCCTGAAACAATATGGCCTGGAAAAGGACTTCCGCATGAATATCGAAGCTAACCATGCGGAACTGGCGGGTCACGATTTCCACCATGAACTGGAAACCGCAGCTGCTTTGGGCCTCTTCGGCTCAGTCGACGCAAACCGGGGAGATCCGCGGAACGGCTGGGATACGGACCAGTTCCCCATGAGCTATTATGAAACAAGTCTTGCCATGCTTACCATCCTTAAGGTTGGCGGCTTTACCACCGGAGGACTCAATTTTGATGCCCACATCCGCCGCAACTCGGTAGATCCAACGGATCTGTTCGAAGCCCACATCGGCGGTATGGATGCCTTTGCGGTCGGCCTTGAAGTAGCCCATCGGATTATTCAGGACGGTAAATATGCGGCCTTTGTAAAGCAGCGCTATGCATCCTTTGATTCCGGTGATGGTGCCCGGTTCGAAAAGGGCCAGATGAAGTTCGAAGAACTGGCAGCTATTGCAAAGGAATACGGCAATGCGGGCTTTACCAGCGGCAAACAGGAACGGCTGGAAAATCTGCTGAACCAGTACCTCCTGGGGCTGTAAAATTTTAACAAAAGGGGAGCCGGATTTCGGTTCCCCTTTATGTCGGACACATGCAGGCTAGCAGCCGGCGGCGATGTCAGCCGGGCCGGTATCCAGCGGCAGCCAGGAGTTCGACGGAGAGGTAGCACCATTGGCCCCGCTCTATGTGCAAATCCTCGAGCCGCAGGCCGCCGACGGCGGTTCGTTCTAAGCGAGCACAGTGGTTTCCCGCAGCCGCAATCATGCGGCGCACCTGGTGGTATTTCCCTTCATCAATAACAAGTTCAATATCGTAATCTGAGATTTTTCTGCATTCTATCGCTGCTGTCGCGTTCACTTCGTCTCTCAGGAGGACTCCCTCTCGAAGGGCTGCGAGAAAAGAATCGGTGACTGGCCGAGCCGTACCCGCCCTATAGGTTTTGGATACTAGTTTTTTGGGACTGGTGAGTCCGTGGATGCACTGTCCGTCGTCGGTAAAAATAAGAAGTCCCTCGGTATCCCAGTCGAGGCGGCCTGCGCTTTGTATACCCCGGCGAACAAACTGGGGTGGAAAAAGTTCAAAAACCGAAGGATGGTGGCTTGGCTTTTGGGAACATTCCCAGCCCGCTGGCTTATTCAGCGCAAGGTACAGTTTTTCGTAATAGGGCCAGTCTGTGTTATCTATTCTAATAGACTTAATAGCCTCGCAATTTAAAAGTTCATCAGGATTTGTCACCGGCCGTTCATCAATCTGTAGCCTCTTTTCTTTTATGATGACGGTGCATTCTGCGCGGCTGCCAAAGCCTTGGCTCTGGAGGAGTTTTACGGCGGTGAGTATTGCCATGGCTGTATTCTACTGGCTGCCTTGATGGCGGTCAATGCGAAACCCATTACCTGATCCAGTTGTCTTTAATCTTTTGGTATTATTCGCTACAGTAGTCTGAGAATAACACAAGGAGAACCTTTTCATGAGCATTTTACAGGCAATTTTTTTGGGTTTTTTGCAGGGCCTTACCGAATTTCTTCCCGTGAGCAGTTCAGGTCATCTGGTGCTAGCGCAAAAGATTATGGGGATTTCAGAACCGGCGCTGTTTTTTGATACCCTGCTCCATGTGGGGACTCTGGTGGCAGTTCTTATTGTTTTATGGAAAGATGTGTGGGCGTTGATGAGGCGGCCCTTTCAGCGGCTTACAGGGCTTATTATCCTGGGTACCCTGCCGACCATTGTAATTGCCCTTGTCTTTAAAGATGCAATAGAACATGCCTTTACAAGCGGTGCCTTTCTTGGTATCGGTTTCCTTTTAACTACCGGGCTTTTACTTGGAGCAGAATACCTTTCATCCCGCAAAACCGCTGGCCGCGGCGAGACGGAAATGAAGTATACCGATGCGCTGCTTATTGGCACTTTACAGGGTGTGGCTATTTTCCCCGCCGTGTCCCGTTCCGGTTCTACCATTGCGGGTGCCCTGGGCGTTGGTCTAAACAGGGAATTTGCCGCCCGGTTCAGCTTCCTTATGGCGATCCCCGCCATTCTTGGTGCCTTTGTACTGCAGCTCAAGGATCTGCTCCCCGCGCTTAAAGCCCATGATACGGAAACCATCTTTGGCGGCATTGGGCTGCCTGCGATAATCGCTGGTACGGTAACCGCCACGGTGGTTGGCATTTTCGCAGTCCGCTTTATGCTCAACCTCATAAAGAACAAAAATCTCAAAGGGTTTGCCCTTTATACTGCTGTACTCGGGGTTTTGGTTCTTGCCGATCAGGCCTTGTTTCACCTCTTTTTTAAATAGGGTTTGATGAACTGGTCTCGCTTTTGTCCCGCTTTTCTAGCGGGACCTGAGTTTTCCTGATCCCGGCGTTTTGCTTTGAATGCTGGGGGTTCCCGAATATATCACATCCCCTGAGCCTGCAATGGTAACATCAAGATTCTTATAAACTCCTATCTCGCTGTTTCCTGAACCTAAAATGGTAATGGATGCCTCGGTACCGTTGAGATTTTCACCCCTGAGGTCCCCCGAACCAAGAATTTTATGAGATAGTTTTTCTGCTCGGCCTGAAATATTCAGATTTCCTGCCCCCAATACCGTAATATGCAGGTTATCCACCTCTACCGGAGCGAGGATATCTCCAGAACCGGCAATTTCTATAGAAAAATCTTTGCCTTTTAGGGTATCCGTAATGGTTACCGCTGCTGAACCAGCAATAGAAATTGAGCGCAGTGATGGGGTTGTTATTTCAAATTCAATAGGAGTATTGAAGGTAAAACCGATGGCATTTTTTTGTGAAAGAATGAGGGTTTTGCCCTCCTGTTCTGTGGTTATGTTTTCCAGAAGAGCCTGGTCGGCCCGGATCTTTAATGAAGGCGTGTTTCCAATATGGATTGTTACCTTGCCGGTTCCGGGTATTTTAAGGGTGTCAAAATCGCTGATTTGCCTTGTTTGTTCTGCTATTTGTCCGCTGAGGCTGATCTGTTTGCCGAATGGCAACGGTATAGAAGGCAGATGCAGTCCGGGAAGACTCAATGTTGACCCACTGTGCCGCTGCAAGGTATTGGTAAAAACGACCCCAACCCCAATGAGGGCTGACAGCAAAAGAGCGTATTTAATGGCGTTTTTCATACCCATACTGTACACCGCCCTGACTGTTCCTTCAATGCTGATAGGAGACTAATAACCGAATTTTCTTGACCCTTGAGTATTTAAATGAGTATTTTAAAGGCAAAACCCACGTAACAGGAAAGAATAATGTCAAAGCATAGCACCGAACATAATAATCATGATGGGAAAAAACATGCCCAGACCCAGAATTCTAGGGCGGAAAACCAGACAGAGAGTGGTGTTTCACCGGAGAATTCGGTAGAAAGCGGTGCGGCACAGGCCGCGGTTCACGAGGCCTCTGATACTGGAAACGCCTCCCAACAAAAAGGGGCGGAACAAAATAATGCGGACGTAATAAAAGCAGAACTGGAGGCAAAAATTACTGCATTGGAAGCCGAATTGTCCGAATTAAAGGATCAATATTTGCGCAAGGCCGCGGAATTTGAAAATTTCCGGAAACGGCTTCAGCGGGAAAAACAGGATGCCATCGATTTTGCAAACCAGTCGCTGCTGCTGGATTTAATTCCCGTCATCGACGATTTTGAACGGGCTATTAAATCTTCTGAGGCAGCCCGAGACTATGATGCCCTTCACGAGGGTATTAGCATGATCGAAAAGCGGCTTGTGTCCCAGCTGGAAACAAAATGGGGGCTTGTGCGTCTCGAATCGGCAGGTGAACCCTTTGATCCTAATAAACATGAGGCTATCATGATG
The DNA here is from genome assembly GCF_029265695.1 of Gracilinema caldarium. Taxonomy (GTDB): domain Bacteria; phylum Spirochaetota; class Spirochaetia; order Treponematales; family Breznakiellaceae; genus Gracilinema; species Gracilinema caldarium_A. The sequence goes on from NZ_JAJUHW010000037.1 coordinate 19,103, forward strand.
GAGCAGTCTGACTCGGTGCAGGAGCCGACGGTCGGCGAGGATTTTATCAAGGGGTACAAGCTTAAAGAACGGATCATACGGACTGCGAAAGTAAAAGTGTTAATGCCCGCCGAACAATCCTCATCTGCGGGGCAATCTGGGCCTGACGGACAGGCAGCGGCTGCGGGGCAATCCGCGGACGGAAATCCCAATGCGGGCGGAACAGGGTCTGACAAATAGGACGATAGGGTCCTGAATTTAGTATATTGTAACTAGATACGTAAACAAGGAGCATTGTATGGGTAAGATTATAGGAATTGACCTTGGAACTACCAACTCGTGTGTCGCCGTCCTGGAAGGAGGCGAACCGGTAGTAATCCAGAACTCCGAAGGTGGTCGTACGACACCGTCTATTGTTGGTTTTACAAGCAAGGGTGAACGGGTTGTCGGTCAGCCCGCCAAGAACCAGATGATTACCAACCCCGAAAATACCGTCTATTCTATTAAACGGTTTATGGGCCGCCGCTATGCTGAAGTAACCAGCGAAATGAAATTAGTGCCCTACAAAGTAGTTGAACAGGGCGATGATGTACGGGTCGATATTCAGGGTAAACTCTATTCCCCGCAGGAAATTTCTGCCTTTATTCTGCAGAAAATGAAAAAGACCGCAGAAGATTACCTGGGTGAACCGGTAACCGAGGCGGTCATCACGGTACCCGCTTATTTTAACGATGCCCAGCGGCAGGCAACCAAAGACGCGGGCAAAATCGCTGGTCTTGAGGTTAAGCGTATCATCAACGAACCGACCGCCGCAGCCCTTGCCTTCGGTTTTAACAAGGACCAGAAAAAGGAAAAGGTTATTGCTGTGTATGACCTTGGCGGTGGTACCTTCGATATTTCTATTCTTGAACTGGGCGAAGGGGTCTTTGAAGTCAAATCCACCAACGGCGATACCCACTTGGGAGGCGACGATTTTGACCGCCGGATAATGGAATGGCTTATTGATGAGTTCAAAAAAGATACGGGAATTGATCTTGGCAAGGACCGCATGGCCCTGCAGCGGATTCGGGAAGCCTCCGAGAAAGCAAAGATTGAACTTTCTGCAGTACAGAGTACGGAGATAAATCTTCCCTTTATCACCGCCGATGCATCGGGTCCAAAGCACCTGCAAAAAACCTTGACCCGGGCAAAATTTGAGCAGATGGTGGATGACCTTTTTGAACGGACCAAGGAACCATGCCGAAAGGCTCTGGCCGATGCGGGACTCACGGCTGACCAGATTGATGAAGTTATCCTTGTCGGCGGTTCTACCCGAATTCCTGCGGTTCAGAAGCTGGTACGGGACCTGTTTGGCAAGGAGCCCAATAAGGGCGTTAACCCTGACGAAGCGGTAGCCATTGGTGCTGCAATCCAGGGCGGTATCTTGGGCGGCGATGTTAAGGACGTACTCCTTTTGGATGTTACCCCCCTGTCACTGGGTATCGAAACCCTTGGCGGCGTCATGACCAAGCTGATACCGCGGAATACCACCATTCCCACCAGGAAGAGCCAGATTTTCTCCACCGCCGCCGATGGACAGACTGCGGTTTCTATCCATGTTCTCCAGGGTGAGCGGGAAATGGCAAGCCAGAACCGAACGCTGGGACGTTTTGACCTGGTAGGTATTCCTCCGGCACCCCGCGGTGTTCCTCAGATTGAAGTTACCTTTGATATAGACGCTAACGGTATTGTCCATGTATCCGCAAAAGACCTGGGCACCGGAAAAGAACAGAAGATTCGGATCGAAAGCTCCAGCGGCCTCAGCGAAGCCGATATCGAGCGTATGGTCAAGGAAGCAGAAGCCCATGCCGAAGAAGATCGGCGTGAGCGTGAACGGGCTGAGGCTCGGAACGAGGCGGATACGCTCATCTATACAACTGAAAAGAGCCTTAAGGACCTGGGTGACAAGGTAAGCCCCGCTGACAAGTCCCGTATCGAAGAAGCCGTTGCGGATCTTAAGAAGGCAATGGAAGGAAGCGATGTGGGGGCTATAAAGGCTAAAACTGAGGCTCTGAAACAGGCTTCCTATAAACTGGCAGAGGAAATGTACAAGAATGCAGGTACTCAGCCTAGTGCCGGTGCTGCAGGAGATGCCGGTGCCTCAGGCGGTTCCGGAACCCGTTCGGCCGAAGATGTAGACTACGAAGTAGTCGATGATGACAAAAAATAACCTGTGAAAAAGGATGCCGACGTGGCCAAACGTGATTACTACGAAGTCTTGGGTCTTCAGAAAGGCGCATCCAAGGATGATATAAAGAAGGCTTATAGAAAACTCGCCATCCAATATCACCCGGACAAAAATCCGGGTAATAAGGAGGCGGAGGAAAAATTCAAGGAGGCCACCGAGGCCTATGAGGTCCTCTCCGACGATCAGAAACGGGCTGCCTATGATCAGTTCGGATTCGCCGGAGTGGAAGGCATGGGCGGGGGCCAGCAGGATTTCTCCTCGGCCTTCCGGGATTTCGAAGATATTTTTGGAGATTTCTCTGGTATCTTCGATACCTTTTTTGGGGGTGGCAGCAGGCGCTCCTCCCAGTCCTCATCGGGGCTGCGCCAGGGCGCAAATCTAAGATATGATGTCGAAATACCCTTTAAGGATGCGGTTTTCGGAACCAAGGTAGACATTCAATATACGCGGAACGAAGCCTGTTCCACCTGCCACGGTACAGGCGCTGCAGGGGGCGCTGGCCGAAAGGTCTGTACGACCTGCGGCGGTACGGGCCAAATCCGCAGGAGCCAGGGCTTTTTCTCTATCGCAAGTCCCTGTCCAACCTGTGGCGGAGAAGGGTATGTGATTGAGCATCCCTGTAGAGACTGCGGGGGAAGCGGTACCCAGAAAAAGAAGCAGAAAATCGTGGTTACCGTTCCACCAGGTATCGAGGAGGGGAAGCGGGTTGTCATCCCGAATCAGGGAGATGTGGGTCCCAATGGCGGGCCCTATGGCGACCTGTATGTGTTTATCAGGATTAAGCCCCATGAATACTTTGAACGGGATGGATTGGATTTATACTGTGCAGTTCCCATATCCATTACTCAGGCAGCGCTTGGAGCTGAACTGTATGTTACCACCTTGGATGGCAGGAAGATAAAGGTTAAAATTCCTGCTGGTATCCAAAACGGCAAGATGCTCCGTATCCGTGAAGAGGGTATTCCTTCAGGCGGGCGAAGGGGAGATTTGTATATTAAACTCATGATACAAATTCCCACCAAGCTTTCCAAACGGGGCCGGGAACTTCTGGAGGAACTTGCTAAGGTAGAAGGGGAAGAAAGCTCTCCTCAGCCGATTCCCCTCTCCGAACTGCGAAACAATCAGTAGAGGTTCTTGAGCGAGCCCTTAATTTATAGTGAAGATATTTAATAGGCTTTATATACTGCTGCTATGTATGGTAGTATATAAAGCCTTTTTTATACATAAGGGTGATTTTTTAACATTAAAGGGACTTGTATGACTAAGCAACGTGATGGTTTTGCTTCTTCGCTTGGTGCCTTTACGGCAACGGTTGCTTCCGCGGTTGGTTTGGGTAATATTTGGAAATTTCCATACCTCGCAGGGGTAAATGGCGGGGCAGCATTTGTGCTGACCTATCTCTTAGCAGTGGCATTGGTGGGACTGCCCATCTTGGTGGCCGAACATGCGATTGGAAGAAAAATGCGAAAAGACGCGGTTGCAAGTTATGCAACAGTTGTGCCCCGTGAAGGCTTTTGGGTTCTTATTGGGTATGCGGGGGTTGTAGCGGCTTTTCTCATCATGGCCTTTTATTCTGATGTGGCAGGTTGGGTTTTTAGTTATATTGTAAAATCCTTCATGGCCGCCTTTCGCGGGACAGGACCTTTGAGCGCTCAAGATTTTGCTGCCCTGGCAAGCGGTACCTGGGAACCCCTCATATGGCAGATTGGGGTAGTTGTCTTTGTGTCTTTAATTGTCGCAGCTGGCGTGTCTAAGGGAATAGAAGCCGCGACCAAGCTTACCATGCCGATTTTGCTTGCCTTGTTGTTGCTCTGTGATATCAGGGCTCTCACCCTGCCAGGGGCTTTTAAGGGGGTCACTTTTTTATTTGCCCCTGATTTTAGCAAGCTAAGCGGCACTGTTATACTTTCTGCCTTGGGACTTGCTTTTTTCAAGCTTTCTTTAGGGATGGGAACTATGACAACCTATGGTTCCTATATGCCTGAATCGGTCCGCCTCGTGCCTAATGCAGGACGGGTTGCTCTCGCTGATACCCTCGTTTCAATTCTTGCAGGTTTGGCCATTTTCCCCGCCGTATTTGCTTTTGGTTTTGAACCTGCATCAGGCCCTTCGCTGCTCTTTATTTCTATTCCCGCGGTGTTTTCCAAAATGCCCTTCGGGAATTTCTTTACCGTACTCTTTTTCCTGCTTTCCGCCCTCGCTGCAACAGGGGCCATGATAAGCCTTATCGAAGTACCGGTTGCCTGGCTCAGCGGCAAAATGAAGTTGCCCCGGCCTAAAGCGGTTATAATAACAGCTTTGGGAATTATTGTTCTTGGTATTCCTGCCACGTTGTCCCTTGGCCCTTGGAAGGAGGTACAGCTCTTTAAGATGGGGTTCTTTGACCTTTTTGACTATATCCAGCAAAATCTTTTGCTTCCTCTGGGAGGCCTCGCGATTGCTATTGTGGCTGGCTGGAGACTGCGAAAGTCTGATTTTTTGAATGAACTAGCCGGTCAGGAAAAGGGGAAAAAATGGTATCTTACATTGGTGTATATATTTATAAAATATATTAGCCCTGCGCTTATTGTACTTGTGTTCCTCAACGGTTTTGGAGTGTTCGGAAAATAAAAATACCTTTTCCGCCGGTACTGTTGCGCCCCCATAAGCCTTAGGGTATACTGACCGGCGGAGGCTTTTCCTGATGAGTGATTGCAAGGTCATCGGTATTTGCGGGGGCTCAGGTTCCGGAAAAACAACGATTGTCAGAAAAATTTCTGAGCTCTTTTCTGATTTTGTCTTTCTTGCCCAGGATAATTATTACAAATCCGCTGAATTCATTTCAAATAACAATATAACTGCCTTTAATTTTGACCATCCCGAAGCTTTTGATAATGATCTTTTAATTGATCATCTTTTAAAACTGAAAGATGGGAAATCTATCGAAATGCCTCAATACGACTTTGTACATCACCGACGAAAGGCTGAGACGGTCCATATAGAACCAAAAAAGTTAATTATTTTCGAAGGAATTATGATCTATACCAATAAAATGGTGCGGGATCTTATCGATTTAAAAATATTTGTCGATACTCCTGATGATATACGCTTTATTAGACGTCTGCAGCGGGACATACATGAGCGGGGTAGGACGGTCGATTCGGTTATCGAACAGTATATCAATGTGGTGCGTCCGGGACACTTTGAATTTATAGAGCCCACCAAGGTGTATGCGGATATCATTATTCCTGAAGGTGGCCATAACGAAAACGCCCTGTCTGTATTAATGTCATTTATTAGAGAAATAATTCAAAATTGACAATTCTGGCAGACTAACAGTATAAAGGAAGAGGCGGTGCATTATGTATAGAACTATTGTTAAGTCCCTGGAAATAAGCACGCTGATAGTTGTTATGATCCTTTTTGCGACCATAACACCGCTTCTCAGCCGTGACATCCAATTTCTGGGAACGATTCTTGTCGCAGGTACCGGTTTTGTGTTGCTGCGGCTTTTATATAGTAATATTACTCAGCGTATTACTGGTTACTTAAAAAACCTCTTTTTTAATAAGGGCGATACACTTTTGCTGGTTAATTTTGTTGACCGGCTCCGTTTCTGTTTTACCATCGGTGACTTAATCAGCGCATTCCGAGAAATACTGGAGACTAGGGCTGACAGTACCGTTATGTTTATGGACATGTCCAAGCGATACATGGTGTATAACAGTCCAACCATTATTGGTATGGATCAGCATGTATTTGATGAACTTGTCCGTCATTATGAATCATGGCGAGACGGTATTTATTTTTTTGATGACAATCTGGATCTTGTTTCGAACCACCGCAAGAGCCGTGGCTTTTTTGTAGTCAGCGGAAATCTGCATTGCTATGTATTTATGCGCTTTGTCAGGAATATGGATGAGGAGATTTTTCCGCAGATTTTTGCCGAATATACCACCTTCCTGAAACGAAATGAAACAATAGAGAAAATGTTTGCCATAGCGGCGGTTTCAAAAGAATGGTCCATGGTTGCCGAAACTCAGCGGGCTTTTTTGCCTAAAAAACTGCCTGAAATTCCTAAAGTAGAACTGGCTTCCTATTTTAAACCCCTGGTGAATGTTTCTGGCGATTATTACGATGTGCTGCAGATCGACTCAGATCGGACACTGCTGCTCCTGGGGGACGTATCGGGAAAGGGGCTTGCGGCAGCCCTAATCATGGGAATTGTGGTCAACACCATTCGCATTATGGAAAAGAAGGATGACCTCGAACAGGTGGTTCGGACTGTAGACGCCGCTATAAAGGGCATGAAGCTGCAGGATAAATACACGGTTCTGTTTTTGGGGCTTTTAGACACTAAAAAAATGGAACTTTCCTATGTAAATGCTTCCATGGCTGACCCGCTTATTATTTCTGAAACGAAGGCAGGCCGGCAAATCCGCCGATTGGGATCCAACTGCAGCGTAGTCGGTATATTGGACCTTGATACGGTAGGGGTTGATACGGTGAAGCTGCTTCCCGGGGATGTGATTCTCATGGCATCCGACGGTGTTTCAGAGGTAAGCAACGAGCAGGGTGAAATGCTCGGAGATACGGAAGGATGGATCGATTTTGTGGTAGATGAGTCCCGCTGCTCAGCCCAGGAATTTGTTCAAAAATTATCAGATCTCGTGTTCAAACATGCAGCGGGCACAAAATTGCGAGATGACGTTACGGTCCTCGTTGCAAAGGTTCAGGAGTAACCCATGATTATCTCCATTCTAAATTATGCCTTATCACTAACATTGCTTATTTATGGATTCAGGGTCCGATTCCGCAGTGCTGAATCACAGAACACCCAGCTTATATTTTATTACTGTATAGCTGCCGCCGTTGCGGCTTTGGGGTTGGGCGCCGGTTATTCAGCAGCTCTGTCACGCTATCCTGGTGCTGCGCTCTTTTTTATCCGTCTTACTGCTACAGCTGTAGCAGGGACCCATATTATTGTGTTTTTACTTGCATTTTCCTTTCCCTACGAACGGAATGTACGACTATTACGTACAGTGGGCATGCTTTTCTGGATCGCCCTTGGCTTAGTCATCCTTTTTTCCGATATGTACGAAGTACAGGTTAGCTGGGAAGCTGGAGAGCTCGTCCATGTCCGCGGGTCTCTCTTTATTCCTGTTACCGCAGGAGGCTTTGCTCTAGGAATTCTGAGCGCCCTTGTATTGTTTATTCGTCGATTGTTTTTTAAAAGTCAGATTTATAAACTACAAACTCTTTTGGTGGTGGTTGGCCTTTTATCGGGGTATATCGTCACCTTTTCGCTTGCGGTCCTGCTTCCGGTTCAGTTCGGACTGGTGTGGACCTATCCGTTTATGATGCTGGGCGGTACATTGCTTGCTTTTACCCTCGGATACGGTATTTCCATAACCCGGCTTATTGATATTCGTTCTGTGGCTAGTTCGCTTATTTCTTTTATTCTTTACTCCCTCGTGGTCGGTGGTATAAGCGGAATAGTCTATTCACTGTCTTTTTTATTAATCCGGGACATGCCTTATATCGTCATAGTACTTGCTGGTATGGCGGTCTTTTTAATCGCCGATATTTTTAGTGGTAAATTAAGGGCCCGCTTTAAGGCGTTACTCCAGGGGCAGGGTGCTTATGCTGAACGATTGGAAGATGGGCTTTCAAAGATCGATTATTCCAAAGGCCGCGATGTTGTTATCACCGAGTTTATCCAGCAGCTGCAAAGTACCATGGGGTGTTCATCGGTACATTTGCTCATAGACAACGATGAAGAACAGCTC
>NZ_JAJUHW010000069.1 GCF_029265695.1 Gracilinema caldarium
ACTCGCCGGTAAGGCAGATCAGCCGATTTTCTGGTTCCAGCCCATTTACAATGGCCGGCTAGCCCGCTTTGTGGTTCTTATGGTTAACCTTTGGCTTGGAGCCCCCTATCACATGATGATGATTATCGGGACCCTGGCAACCATTCCGCGGGAACTCTACGAAGCCGCCGCCATAGACGGAGCCTCAGGCTGGCAGCGCTTTAAGTACATTACCTGGCCCATGGTTATTGCGGCCACCATGCCCGCCCTTATTATGACATTCAGCTTTAACTTTAATAACTTTGGTGCAGTCTACTTTCTCACCGGAGGTGGCCCGGCTTGGGATCCATCAAAAATTCCGGATAGTATGCGCATTGTAGGATCGGCTATGCCTGGACAAACCGATATTCTTATCTCATGGATTTATAAACTATCCTTTACCAAGGACTTTGAGCAGTACAACGTAGCTGCCGTATATTCCATTCTTATATTCTTTATAGTGGGCGGATTCTCCGTGTACAACCTGCTCAAATCCAAATCGTTCCAAGAGGAGGCAGGCGAATGAGCGAAAACAGGCCTTTAACCTTAGTAAAGGGCCGCCAGACCCAGGCAGCCCTCATGCGAAACTCCATTTTACGCTTTCTCCACTATCTCTGGCTCACCCTGACCTGCCTTATTATATTGGTTCCGATATTGTGGATGATTAGCGCGTCCCTCTCTAAGGGCAAACTACTTTCCGGCGTTCCCCTTATACCGGACTTTAGTAAGTTTTCCCTAGAACATTATGAATATCTCTTTACCTATAAGAGTCAGACGGGTGCCCAGTTTTCTGACTTCGTTTCAGCCTTTTTACGATCCCTGCAGATAGCAGTTGCGAATACTTTTGCAGTAGTGCTGCTTACCACCATTACAGGATTCGTTTTTAGCCGTTTTAAGTTCCGGGGAAAAAAATCGATACTGGTATCATTCTTGCTCCTCCAAATGTTCCCCTCCTTCATGGGTATGATCGCCCTCTTCATGATTTACCGGACCTTTGGATGGCTCAATAAACCCATACTGCTTACCTTAATATACGCTGCAGGGGCGATTCCCTATAATACATATTTAATCCGGGGATACATGCGGTCCATTCCCCTTTCCATAGATGAAGCAGCCCTTATCGACGGGGCCAGTAAGACCCAGGTGTTTACCAAAATCATACTCCCCCTTTCCACCCCGATTATCGGCTTTATTGCGGTAAATGCCTTTATGGCCCCCTGGATGGACTACATGCTGCCCAACCAGCTCCTTAACATGCAGAACCAGACCGTTGCAATCTTCCTGTACCGGCTCACCGATCCGCTTATCACCCTTTACTATAATCCATTAAACTTCATGGCTGGAGCCCTGGTGCTCGCAACGCCTATTACGATTGTCCAGTTCTACATGCAACGCTTTATCGTCTACGGTATGGCTGCCGGCGCAGAAAAGGGCTAAATAACTTGTGGCGGTCCGCAGAAAGCGGACCGCATTTTTATATAGACTTGCGACAACCCAACAGATACAATACGAACCATGGAAGAACATCAAAAGAAAGCAACCTTACCCCTTTGGACCGCAGCAAAAGCATGGTGGTCCGATTCAGCTGCCCAAGAATGTAAGAATCTTAACTGGTTTTTTATACTTGCCATTTTTATTGCATCAACCATCGCTATAAGTCTTCCCTTTGCCGCAAACCGCTGGAGAGAAGCGGATGCCGCTTCTCAAGCAAGCCAGTACCCGGGCCTGGGGAATGTCTTTGAGGACTTAGCATCTAAAAACTTTGAGTTTTCTATCAGCTCAGGGAAAATGACTGTAAGCAATTCCGAAGATCCCCTTACTCTTAACTCTGGAAACTGGGATATCCTTATCAGCACCAATACTGATAAGTTACATGTTCAGGAAGCAACTGGTATTGACGAAACCAAGCAAGAATCGGAAGCGGCTGATATAGTAAAGAGCCGCCGCAATCTGCTTCAGCTGGGCCCAGACCGTTTTTTGATACGGAATGGAAATACAGGTATCCTGGTGAGCGCACCGCTTCAGGCCTTTGAAGGTTTTTCTTCCGATATATTAAAACAGGCGGCTCAAAACCGCAGGACCCTGGCGGATCTTATAGAGGGGCTCTTATTTACCGCCGCCTTTTCATCAATCCCTTCTCTTATACTTACCCTCTTTCTTCTGATGCTTGTTCAAAATCTTGCCTTTGTGACAATACTCGGCGTAATGCTTTCATTTGCAGTTTATCGGAAAAAGCTGGGAGACGAACAGGAAAAAGCAATACGCCCCCTGGAAGGCATAAAAATGGCCGCTGCTATTATGGCAGGGCCTGCTTTTGTGATAGGACTCGTAGGGCTTTTTATCCCCGCCTTTAAGGCTCCTTTTTTGTGGCTAGCCTATTCGCTCCTTGCGGGCATCCGGGTCGTGGTCCTCTACACAAGCCGTTACCGCAGAGCCAATATCAAACATAACTGACTTTTGAAATTGGATCCATAGCTATTTCACTATCTCGTATACCGCCGACTGGGCGGGATCCAACGTAAGAGTCTGGCCGGCGGTGAGAAACGTACGGCCTTTGTCCGGCACCATGCCCTGGCTGCTTGTCCAGAGGAGGGCAAGTTTTACATCCTGGGGAACCTGAGCGGTAAATTGCAGGCTGTCCAGGTTATGGAGTACCAGCACTCTCTGGTTATCGTTCTCCCGCAGCCAGGCGAGCAGATAGGACCCATCAAAACCGGCCCAGGGAACAGTTGCGAAGGCTCCCTGTCGGATTGCGGCGCTTGCCTGTCTGAGCTCACTGAGCTTTAGGTAATGCCGCAGGAGACTCTGCGGGTCTTTAAGCTGATCCCCAACCGAAGGAGTAAGAGTATTCTGGCCAGGTTCAACTTTACCACTCGATTTCATCCAAGTGACGGCAGGTTTTGAACTATCGTTGTTCCATCTAAAGGCATCCCGGCGGGCCACATCATCGTTTTTATAGCGACGTCCTGTCATGCCAAGTTCTTCCCCATAGTAGACATAGGGAAGTCCCGGTAAAGTCTGGTATATCGATGCGGCCATTTTTGCCCGACTCAGAACCAGCTGTTTGGTAGTGCGAACCTGTTCCGAATCGGAGCTTTCGATCTGCCAGCCCTTTACCGCATCCAGGCTCAGGCTCGTCATGAGGGAGCTGATATACCGGTCCTGGTCGTGGTTGGAAAGGAGCGGCGCGGGCTGGAATGCCGGAATTTTGCTGTACTGACCATAAATATTCTGATAAGCGTTGATAAAACCGGTGGCGCTCATCCTGCGGACCGCATCGATTACCTGCCGGGCGGCGGGAAAATCAAAGAGGCCGTCAAATACACCCGTATAGGACGTAACTTCTAAAAGGTTTTCCGTCAGGACCTCGCCGATAAAATACACATCCGGCTTTACCCGCCGGGCCGAACGGCGGAGATCATTCCAGAATGTCTTGTTTAGCGCCAATGTGGGGGTCCCTGAAGGCATTTCGTTCGGATCAAAGGCATGTTTAGCCGCATCAAATCGGAAACCGTCGACGCCCTTATTCAGCCAGAAGGCAAGTATATCCTTGAGCTCGTTCACCACGTCCGTATTGTCAAGGTTGAGATCCGGCATACCCTCCCAGAAGGCGGAAAAGTATTCAAAAACAGAGCCATCGGGGCGTGTGTACTTGTAGAACCGGCCCATACCGCTGGCGCCATAGGAAACACCATTTTGTTTAGTCCGGTAATAATTCACATAGGGGCTAGAGGCGGACTTCATGGCTTCTAGAAACCACGGATGTTCCCGGGAGGTATGGTTAAAAACCATATCAAGGATAATTTTAATTCCCCGCTTATGGGCTTCCCGCACTAACTCTTCGAAATCCGCCATGGTGCCCAGTTTAGGGTCTATAGCCTTGTAATCTTTTACATCATAGCCATGGTAGGAGCTGGCCGGGTTAATCGGAGAAAGCCACAGGGCTGACACATTCAAATCGTTATGGGTCTCTGGATTGCTGTCATTAAGATAATCTAAAGCCTGGATCAAGCCCTTGATATCACCATAGCCGTTTCCATCGGAATCGGCAAAAGAATAGACAAGAACCTGATAGGCAGGCCCTGCAGCGTCCTTCCACCAGGGTAGGTCCTGGGCCTCAAGCGGCGCCGGAGAAAGCCAGCCAACCAAAAGCGAAACGATAAGAACAAAGAACAGGTTCATCAAATTTCCTCCAAAATATCGCATGAAACACTTGCCCATGCACCAATCTGGGGCTAGTATATCATAACTAAACCGGTTTTGGAGACCCTTATGACAGATTTTTTATCACAATTGACCTATACCATTCGTCCAGGAACGGAGCGGATATTGAGCTGGGCGGACCGAGAACGGGGTTATATTGATGTACGTTCAGCCCAGTTTGCCGCCGGCGCTGGCTATGTGCGGGGCAATCTGTGCAGATGTAAGGATGTGCTGCTGGGTTCTGGCCGGGACCTTATTTCCCGGGCCGACACTGCCATATCCGCATCACCGGGGGAAATCCGGTTTAACTATCGCAGCGATGAGCTTGCGTTGTCACTGCTTTTAGAACAGAGCGCCCTATGGCTTTCTTTTTCATCAAGCTGTGCTCTCTTGCTCCCCAAAACCGATACACCCTGGTGCTATGACACCAGAATTGTCGAAGGCAAGACAATACATATAGTAAAGCGGGACGCTAAAAAGGCGTCTGTTCCCGCAAAAAAGGCTGCCGGAGAAGAACCTTTACTGTCGGGCGAAGCGGTGGCCATTGCATCTATAGAACCGATTGAAATAAAGGTATTACATGGATCGGAGTCGCTGCACAGTACAGGGATTACCAAAATTCCGGAGGGTTATGAACTCTGCCTGCTAAAAAAATCTTCACCAGGGACCATTAATGATGGCACCGGGAAATCGGCACAAACCAAAGTCTACATTGCCTGGGGCGAGAATTCGGCCGACAAAGCTGCGGATCTGTTAGTCCAGGACGGCAAGGCGCTTCATCAACAAAAAATAGAACAATTCTTTTCTTCCTTTACTTTTCGCTCTGGGAACGAAGTTTTTGACAGAGCACTTGCCTGGGCTGCCTTTTCTGGCTGGACCATGGTTACCCGGGAGTATGGCCTTGGCATCTGGGCGGGGCTTCCCTGGTTCCGGGACAACTGGGGCCGGGACACCTTTATCGCCCTGCCGGGCATACTCCTCGTTACGGGCCAGTTCGCAGAGGCAAAGGAAATCATCGCTACCTTTGCGGAACGGCAGGATAAAGATCCAGCCAGTCCCAACTACGGACGTATCCCAAACCGCTGGCGAAATCCCCAGGATGTTATCTACAACACCGTAGACGGCACCCCCTGGTTTATCCGGGAAGTCTGGGAATATGTGGAATATACAGGTGACACCGCCTTTGCCCTTGCCATGAAGGGCGTCATCGACCGGGCCCTGGAAGCAGACCTTGGCCGATGCGACGAGTACGGCTTTTTAACCCACGGACCGGCGGACACCTGGATGGATGCCCGCATTCGGGGCAAGGAGCCCTGGTCCGAACGGGGTAACCGGGCGGTAGAAGTACAAGCCTTGTTCTATACGGCTCTGCGCTGCGGCGAAAAGATCGCCCGCCTGGCAGGGGATTCGGCGCGGGAGGATCTGTACCGCACACGGGCGAGCGCCTTGAAAAAACAATTCCTTGCCCATTTCTGGTTCCCTGAACATGGCCGCCTGGCTGACCGGCTTTTAGATCCAGCATCTCCTGGTGTGGGGTCATCTGCAGAGCCGGATCTCCGCAGCAGACCCAACGCACTCCTCGCCGTCACGGTTCTGGCCATACTCCCCCAAGAGGAAGCCCTTCTGCCGGAAGAAATTCAGCGCCAGGTCCTTAAAGATGTATACCGGGAACTAGTGTATCCCTATGGCGTGGCAAGCCTTTCTCAGGAGGACCCTTATTTTCACGGCCACCATGACGGTTCCCCCTTCTATCACAAGGACGCGGCCTACCACAATGGTACCATTTGGCTATGGAACTCAGGTTTTGTCCTAGAAGCTCTCCTCCGCTTCGGCCGTTCCAGAGAAGCACTAAAGCTCCAAGAGGAGCTCTGCCGGCAGGTACTGGAAGACGGAGCTGTTGGAACCTTAAGCGAAAATAGCCATGCCCTGCTTGCCCCAGACGGACTCCCCACCCATTCGGGAACCTTTTCACAGGCCTGGAGCGTCTCCGAGCTTGTGCGGGTCGGTATGCAGTCCTGGCTCGGCATTCGTTTCAGCCTTACGGAAAAACGTGTTTTCATCGCGCCCCATCCAATACCAACCGCTGCGACAAATCAGGCAGGACCATCGGCCCAAGTAGATTCAGCGATTCAGACCGCCGCCCTTCATTTCTTGTCCGGTGCAGCCGCTTTTGGCCGCGGCAACCGTCTCCATGTACAGTTTGATGAAGGAGAAACGGGCTTCCATCTTACCCTGTACTGGGACCGCGTGGATCCGGGCGATCCAGAAACCCTTGATGCAGAATGTACCGTTCCATATCAGAAGGAACTCATTTCATGGAAGACCAAACTGGAGGGCGGAAAAACATACCGATTTAGCTGGGATCGGGACAAGAAAATTCTTGCAAAAACTCATGTATTACGCTCCGGGGAGCGGAACAATGAAATTTCTAGAGGCCTTTCCCAAGATCCCGCTGCGGTTACCTCGGAAGAAACCCTTGCATTTAAGAGTGAACCAAACCACAGCCTTACAGAACAGTGGGAAGCAGCGAGCCCCCGGCTCCCCACCTTTAACAGGCCAAGCCGGGAAAAAAACTATCTAGAAAAACAAATACTTTCTGGCCTTTATAACCGGGGGCCCATCGAAAGTCTCCGTGCCTGGTACGATTCAAAGGAATTTGCCCGTTCATATCATACTGATGAAGAACTGGGGGCAATTTGTACACCCTACTACACGGATTTTAAAGTCTGGGCGCCCACCGCAGCAGAGGTGCACCTCTGTGTCTGGCGTACCGGAGCGCCGAGCACAGATGCGCCGTTTTCAGACGAACCCCTCGAAGTTCACCGTATGTACCGGCAGGACAAGGGGGTCTGGCATATAAGGCTTTCAGGGGAATACCACGGCCTCTATTATACTTACCGGCTGCGGATCCACAGCCTAGAACGGGAAACTATAGACCCCTACGCAAAAAGCGCGGGCCTTAACGGCAACCGGGGCATGATCCTGGATCCCCGGCGTCTTGAACCTGAGGGCTGGCAAAACTGGTTACCCCCTGCCCTGCAATCCGCAAATGATGCCATCATTTGGGAAACCCATATTCGGGACCTTACAAGCCACCGGAGCTGGCAGGGCCCGGAAGAGCTTCGCTGCACCTACCTGGGGGCCGCATGGAGCAGCCCTGGTACCGCAGGCAGCGGCTTTGATTACATCCGGTCTCTCGGCGTTACCCATGTGCAGATCCTTCCCATTTTCGACTTTGTCTCGGTGGACGAAGGCCGCGTCAGAGAGCCAGAATATCAATCTCTCCCCCAGAACGGCGCCTTTAACTGGGGCTACGACCCGGGAAATTACATGGCCCCGGAAGGTTCCTATGCCACAAATCCCGCAGATGGCGCAAACCGGGTCCTGGAACTGCGAAGCCTTGTCCATGCCCTTGGAAAGGCTGGAATCGGAGTCATTATGGATGTGGTGTACAACCATGTACCGGACTACCGGCGTTCCGCCCTGGAAGCCTGCGTCCCGGGCTACTATTTCCGCGGCCGGCGGGATTCCGGCGCTGGAGACGACACGGCCAGCGAACGGTACATGTTCCGCAAATACATGATCGACAGCCTCCGCTGGTGGCTTACCACATACAAGTTATCGGGCTTCCGTTTTGACCTCATGGGCCTGCATGATGTGGAAACCATGCAGAGTATCGCCACGGAACTCAAAAAGGTAAAGCCAGACCTGCTCCTGTACGGCGAAGGCTGGAACATGTACGGCGGGTCCCGGGGCAAACGAGGTCTTTCCATGGCGAGCCAGCTTAATATACACCTTCTTCCCGACTACGGCATGTTCAACGACGCTTTCCGGGACGGCGTAAAGGGCTCAGTGTTCGATGCCGCCAGTCCCGGCTGGATACACGACGGCCGATATGCAGAAAGCGTTAAGTTCGGCCTTGTGGGGGCGGTTCATCATCATGATGTTCACAACCATGAAGTCAGCGGCACCGCCCGGCCACAGCCATGGACAGAACAAAGCGCCTCATCTATCAACTACCTGGAAGTTCATGACAACCTGACCCTTTACGACAAACTCCATCTGGTGGAAAGTTACCGAGAGCCGGCATATTACGGACGGCTCCAGCGCCTTGGTCTTACCCTGCTCCTCACAAGCCAGGGCATCCCGGTGCTGCATGCGGGCATGGAGTTTTTACGGACCAAGGAAGTCCCCGACGCCTGGATCGCGCAGGGGGGCATAGATAAATGCGTAACCGACCCAGCCACCGGCAGGCAGTTCTGTCATGATTCCTACAAGGCGGGGGACCTCTTAAACGGCCTTGATTGGGAGCGGGCGGCCCGAGAGGGCGCAACCGTAAACTATGTACGCTTCCTTATTAGACTGAGGAAAGAACAACCTGGTCTCCGGCTTGAACATGGCAATGCCATCCGCAAGGCCATATCGTTCCTCAAAGAAACAGAAGGGCTTTTAGTTTGGCAGATTGATGAACGGGCGACCGGGGTCGGGCCCTCGGTACTGCTGATCGCCGCCAACAGCCGTCCTGAGCAGGCCCAGATCTCCCTTCCCCATGGGACCTGGCAGCTCCTTGCAGACAGCGCCGCTGCTGCAACCTGGGAAGCCGGAACGGGGCCAGTAATTGACCAGAGCCTTGCCATTCCGTCCAAGGGAGCCCTCGTGTTGCTAAAATAGCCTACTTCTTTTCTACCAGGTACAAGTACTCGGTGACATGGATCGGCCGGTTTTTGAGGTTGCGGCTCCCCCGGAAGGTGTTATAGCGGCTTTCCAGGACCTCAGTCCGGCCGATTCGGTTAAGGAGGCTAACCATATCCTGGAGGGGGATGTAG
>NZ_JAJUHW010000018.1 GCF_029265695.1 Gracilinema caldarium
ATCAATGATTGATGAACAAAATCCATCTCGCAGCCGTTCCGCCCTATATGGAAGGCTTTACGAGCAGCTAAAAGAGCTTATTTCTACTAAGTCTCCGAACCTTATTGCCGGCATGGCGACCATGGCGGCTCTGCTCCATGCAAAGCTCCGTCATCATTTTTGGACCGGTTTTTATTTTGTCGCTGGAGAGGATGAACTCCATGTGGGTCCCTACCAGGGTGCGGTGGCTTGCCAGGTCCTAAAAGGCAGGGGGGTATGTCTTGCCTGCGCCCGGTCCGGAGAACCGGTCATTGTACCCGATGTGGAAGCCTTTCCGGGGCATATCGCCTGCGATTCCCGTTCCAAGAGCGAGATTGTCATTCCCCTTAAAAAGGACGGCCAGGTCGTCGCGGTTTTAGATGTGGATTCTGACAAACTTGCCCAGTTTGATGAAGGAGATGCGGAAGAGCTCCAAAAAATCGTGAATTTGCTGGTACCTCTTTTATAAACTGCTATACTTAAAGGGAGGGGGTATTGTATGAAACGTCTCCTCTCTCTAGTAGGGCTCTTAATTCTCACTGTTTCAATAGCAGGCGCGCAGGCCGCGCCCAAAAGGGTATTAACCCAGGCAAAACTGGATAAATTCGTAACCGATTTACCAAAGATTGCCAAGGATCTTGAAAAGTTCGCTGAAAAATATGACCAGGATATTGGTATGAACAATCCTGAACTTGCCGAATCCTTTAGCCAATTTACCGTTCCCAATGTGGCTGCCATGTTCAAGGCTATCCAAGCAGACGCCCAGGTAAAGGCTTTGCTTGCAAAATACGGTTGGAGCGATTTTTGGGAAGTCTATGGGGCCGTGCTCTCAGGCTACTTTCTTGTTACCTTTGAGGATATTGCAGCCCAAATGAACTCGGCAGAGTTTACCAAGGCGGTGGAAAAAAGCAAAGCAGACTACAATAAGGATGATTACCAACTGGTCAAGAAGAACCAGACAAAGATTGCCGCCTTATTCGAAAGCCTGGAATAAGGCAGGCTTTATTTTATTTATTTCTTTTTAAGCAGCGCCGCGAAGGGGTTATAGGTATCGTTCTCATCATCGCCGGCCATATATTTCTGAGATACCGCTTCTTCTTCGGCGGAGCCTGCCGGCTTAAGTGAGATACGCTTTCGGCTGCGGTCCACCTCAAGCACTTGGACCGCCAGGGTTTGACCAATACTCACCGCGTCTTTTACATTGTTGTACTTGCCGCCGCCCCGGAGTTCTGACACATGCACAAGGCCGTCCAATCCCGGCTCCAGGTTTACAAAAGCCCCGTAGTCGGCAATTCGGACCACTTTGCCTGAATGTTTTGAACCTGCAGGATACTTTTCCGCCGCCTTGTCCCAGGGATCTTCCTGGAGACTTTTAAGGCTTAAAGTGATTTTTTCCGTGTTCCAGTCCAGCTTAATGATTTCTGCTCGGATTTCCTGACCAACCTTTATCGCCTTGCTAATATCTTCCACCCGTTCACGGCTGATTTCCGAAACAGGAAGCAGGGCTTGCACCGCGCCGAGGTCCACAAAGGCCCCAAAATCCTGGATAGAAGTCACCTTTCCGGTGACTATACTGTGTTCTGTGAGTGTTTCCTTAAGCTTAGCCAGCTGCTCTGCATGCAGGGCTTCTTCTATTGCCCGGTTAGAGACAATAAGGTTCCGGCCGCCGTCCTTGTATTCCTGGATCAGGAAGGTGAGGTGTTTCCCGACCCAGCTTGCAGTGTCCTCTACACGTTTTAAGCCCATTTGGGAATAGGGACAAAAGGCCCGCGCTTCGCCGATTTTTACTTCGTAGCCGCCTTTAATTTCCTTTTCAACCACCCCTTCCACGGGGATCTTATTTTTATAGGCCTGTTCCAGCATGGAAGAATCTGTTTTATCCGCGCTAAGGCGTTTTGTAAAATAGAGCTGTCCGTTTTGAGCCTTAACAAAGAAAACCCGGATAGGATCTCCTTCTTTAACAGTTAGGTTTCCATCCTTGTCCAGCACTTCCGCTTTATCCAGGATACCTTCGCTCTTGCCGCCGAGCTGCAAAAACACGGTATCATCCGATATATATTCAATCCTCGTTTCTACCATCTGGCCGATTTCGTATTTTTCCCTGCTCCCCAGGTTCTGTTCCATGTAACGGGCGAAACTACTGTCTGCCGCTTCTGCTGCGCGCTTTGCCATCTTATTACTCTCCTTATCAGGTTGATGAAAGCATACCAAAAAAAATTATTTATGGGGAGGTCCATTACAAGCTTGAAATGGTTCTGCCAAAGCGCTATAATTACACAATAAATGTGTAAAATGTGTAATTATAGGGGGCAAGGTAAATTGGCCGATATCACACGGGACCGTATTATCAGTGCTGCCCAGGGAATTCTGAAAACCCGAGGGGCAGAAGCGCTTACCATGGAGACTGCCGCAGAACTCGCGGGGGTGAGCCGGAAAACGGTGTACAATTATTTCCAGAATCGTTTTGAACTCATTGATGCAGCGGTAGCCCGGTGGATGCGCCATGTCCTCGATGGAGTGGAAGGTATCGCTGCGGATAACAGTCTCCCCTTTATCGACAAGCTCAACGCTATCGTAGACCGGGGGTTTCGGGATCTCCGGGAAGGGGGCCGAATCTTTGGCCGGCCCCACCGGGAATTGCTTGACCCAAACGAGCTTGATCTGCGGAATAGCCTCCAAAATTCGCTGGAAAACCTGATTAAAAGCATCGTTAATTCCGCCGCCGGGGAAGGGTACATACGAGAGGAATTTAGTCCCCATCAAATTACCTGGATTATCATCAATATAATTACCGGAATTACCGTCCTTGAGCAGGTGGAGAACCAGAGTTTTTCCAAGGCAGAACTGCTCCAGGACTCTCTTAAAGCAGTGGTCCTTGGGGTCTTAAGTCCCGCCGGTTTGGCCGCCATGAGGGATTCTCCGCTGCTTATGGGACAGCCCGCCGCAAAGACCATGCCTGAGGATGAAGCGAAAGTGTTACGGCCCCAAGGAGCGCCCCATTATGGCAGCTAAAAAGCTTACGGTCGGCCGGATTGCACGGTTTTTTATCCCCCTGCTTATCCTCGCGGGTGCTTTTTTTATGAGCCGCGGAATGGGAAAGAGCGGCGAAACCGAAAAGAAGGCGAGTCCTATTCCAGTCCGGGTGGAAAAGCCCCGCTTCGGAGATTTAGTCCGGACCTTGACTATTAACGGCTATGTGGAATCAGAGCGAATGGTGACGGTACTTCCCCTTGTTTCCGGGGTGCTCCAGGACCTCTATGTGGATGTGGGGGACCGGGTGCGGGCGGACCAGATAATTGCCCGAATTGACCCTGAACGGTATCGGCTCCAGTTTCAGCAGGCTGAAACCGCGTACCTTTCTGCCCAATCTACGTTTGATCGGGTGTCCCAGCTCTACAAATCAAACGCAACCAGCACCCAGAACTATGAACAAGCCAAGGCTCAGGCGGAGGCTTATAAATCTCAGTACGATTTAGCAAAATTACAGCTCGAGTATACCAATATTAAAAGTCCCCTGGATGGGGTGGTTCTGAAAAAACATCTTTCGGTTGGATCCTTGGCTGCCCCTGAACGGCCCCTGGTAACCATTGCGGATCTCAATAACCTCCTTATCCGCTGCCAGATTCCTGAACGGTATTATTCCCAGTTTCAGAATGCCCACAGGACGGGCGGGGGAGACCTCCGGATTAGTATCCGGCGCAGCGACGGCTCGGTATTCCCTGGCCGCATTAAAAGTATAAGCCCCTTCGTATCGGCGGAAACGAAAAACTTCGAAGTGGTCATTACTGTCGCTTCTGGTACGGAGTCCCTGCGGCCCGGTATGTTTGTGACTACTTCCTTTGAACTTTCCCGGATAAAAAATGTGTACACCCTGCCTTTTGCAGCCCTTGCGGGGGGAAACACCCTGTGGTACGCCGAGGATGGCCGGGCAAAGAAAGCAGAAATTGCCATTACCGAGAGCAACGACGATAGGTTTGTGGTGGGCAAGGAATGGGCTGACCGGGATGTGATTGTGGAAGGCTGGTATTTCCTGCGAGAACAGAGTCCTGTGGCGGTAAGTCAATGATACTCTCAGATTTTTCGGTCAAACATCCGGCTATCATCGTTATACTCCTTGCGGCGCTGCTCCTCTTTGCCATGCTTGCTCTGGGGGCGCTCAATACAGAAATGATTCCGCCGGTTACCATGCCCAAGGCAACTATTATCACGAAACTTCCCGGGGCGGGGGCCAGGGAAATGGAACGGAATGTGAGCCGGATAATTGAAAACCAGATGGCCACTTTGCCGGGTTTAACGGAGCTTACTTCATCAAGCTATGCGTTCTATTCGTCGGTAACCCTTTCTTTTAACGCTTCGGTCAATGTTCGGGACAAGCTCCCCCAAATACGGGAACTTTTGAACGGCATTCTGGACGAACTCCCTGAAAATATTGATGGAGCCCCGGTTATCTATATTATGGAAGCCGGCGCGTTTTTGCCAATTTTTTCTGTCCGTATCGACAGTTCCATGGATCTGGAACAGCTCACTACCTATTTGGAAGACCGGCTGGAACCTTCCCTGGCCCGGATCGACGGGGTCTCTAAAATAAATCTGGTCGGCGGACTCCACAAGGAAGCCCGCATTACCCTGCGTCTCGATGACCTTGCGTCCCGAAAACTTTCGGCCCTGCAGATTTACCAGGCCTTGCAGTACAACAACCGGAACATCCCGGCGGGAAACGCCCAGTTCCGTGAGCGGGAGCTTTCCTTTACCGCCGCAGGATCCCTGGAAACCCTTTCTGACCTGGAAAACCTTACTGTAGGCTATGCTGATAATACGCCTATTTATCTCAAGGATGTTGCCACGGTGGCCCTGGTCCAGGAAAGGCAGGAATTCCGCGTCCGTTCCGCCGGTAAAAACTATGTTATGGTGGATATCCTAAAACGGGACGAAGGGAACACGATAAAAATAGTTTCGGAGGCAAAAAAGGTCCTGGAGGAGATCCGCCAGGAGACCAATGGAAATGTAAGCTATCAGGTCATTAGCGACCAGAGCGAAACTACCCAGCGTTCTTTGGAAACGGTCATATCCGCCGCCATAAGCGGGCTGTTACTTACAATCCTCGTTATACTGCTCGTGCTTCACAACTTCAGAGCCACCCTTATCATCAGTCTTTCCATTCCCCTTTCCATCCTCTTTGCTATTCTGGGCCTCTATGCCACGGGCCGGTCCTTGAACCTGCTTTCCCTGTCGGGCATGACCGTGGCCATCGGTATGATTGTGGACAATTCCATTGTTGTGCTGGAAACAACCTACCGGAAATTCAAGCAGAGCGGTGACCGGAAGGACGCGGCCCGCCGCGGGGCAGATGAACTCGGGGCCGCAGTGCTGGCCTCTACCGTTACCAGCATCTGCGTTTTTGCGCCCCTCCTTTTTCTCAAGGGTATCATCGGTATTATTATGAACGACCTGTCTTTGGCCATCGTGTTTGCCCTGGGGGCCAGCGCCCTCGTGGCGGTCGTGGTGGTCCCCTGGCTTTCTTCGCTCATCCTGGCCGATGAAGATACGTTGAAGCGGCCCAAAGTGCTGACCCGGATAGAAAAGGCCATAGACCGGACGTTAGACCGGCTCGAAGGGGGCTACCGGCGTCTCCTTTCCTGGGTCCTATCCCACAAGCTGTTTACCATTACCCTCTCCCTCTCTCTTTTAGCCGGGTCGCTCCTTTTTATCAGCGCCCTTAAAATCAGCTTCCTGCCCCCCACTGATACGGGGGAGATTGAAATCTATATCCAGACCCCTCTGGGCTATTCACTGGAGCGGACCCAGGCCAAGGTTGATGAACTGGACCGCCAGGTGCGGACTCTTGTGCCTGAACTCGAGGCTGCAGTCTATTATGTGGGCTCAAGCAGCGCCATAACCATCTCTGGCGCTCCGAACCGGGCCTACGGCAGGCTCAGGCTTGTTCCGAGCGAAAAGCGGAAACGGACCGTCCAGGACCTTATTCCCCTTTTACAGAAGACCCTCTCGGAAACGATTCCCGATGTGGATGTGACGGTTTTGAACGGCGGCTTTGATGCACTCCTGGCTCTCGGAACTGGCGGTCAGGGCTTCCAAATGGAAATTTACGGCCCTGACCTGGAGGGGGTAACGAAAACGGCTTCCATGGTCCAGTCCCTTTTGGACCAGGATCCGGATGTGTTCAAAACGGAACTCTCGGTCCGCAGCGACGCGGAACAGCTCTATATGGACCTGAGCCAGCTTTATATGGGAAGTCTCGGTGTTACGCCCTACGAGGCGGGCATTACAAGCCGCATTCTCTTTTCCGGCATGCGGTCCGGCAAACTGAGGCTCGGCTCAAAGGATTATACCCTCAGGCTTACCTCCGATGCGGCAGACAGGCCGATTAACCAGGACCTCCTGAACCAGATTACGGTAAAAACCCAGGACGGAAGGCTCATCAGTTTTTCCGCCTTTTCCAATCTGGAGGCCCGGGAAAGCCTTTCCCGGATAGACCGGAAAAACAGAACCTTTTCTGTCGAGGTCCGGGGCTATCTCAGGACCGAGGACCAGTCCGGGGTAAGCCGACGGATCCTGGCGGCCATGGAAAGTATGAACCTTCCCCTGTCAGTCAAATACCGGACCGCCGGGACGAGCGCCCTTATCGGCGAATCCCTTTCCAGCCTGAGCCTCATGCTGCTTATCAGTATCTTCCTTATATACGCAGTGATGGTCATCCAGTTCGAACGGTTCATGCAGCCCCTCATCATTATGGCTTCCATTCCGTTCTGCCTTATCGGGGTCGTATTCGGGCTCCTTATCTTTAATTCGGGTCTGTCTATGATTGCCATGCTCGCGATTATCGCCCTGGGGGGCACGGTGGTGAATAACGCCATAGTTATGGTGGATTACACGAACCAGCTCCGTGCCGGCGGTGCGGCCGACCTCCGAGCCGCGGTGATCGATGGGGCAGCGACCCGGCTCAGGCCCATCCTTATGACCGCCATGACTACCCTCTTTGGTGTCCTGCCCATGGCCCTGGCCCACGGCAATGGATCCGAGGTCTACGCGCCCCTGGGGCAGGCAATTTTCGGGGGCCTCCTCACGAGCACCCTCATTACGTTGCTTATTATTCCAATCCTGTATGAACGCCTGGAAGGGCGAAGAAGGGTACAAGTATGAAAAGAATCGGATCATCCATATTGATGAACACCGCGGTCCTCTTTGGACTTATTTTTGGTTTTGCCTCCTGTTCGGTAGTGTTCACCTCCAGCATTAACGGCCGGGTAATCGATAAGGAAGAGCGGGAAAACAACAACAATGTGGTCGGTATCTCCGATGCCCGGGTTTACCTGTATACGGACAGCGCTTCCTGGGAGGCGGATTATAACGCCTATGTGGAAGGAAACACCGCAACACTCCCAGACGCGCCGAACCGAAGGCCCTACCGGTATTTCCAAAGCACCACCACGGACAATAACGGCAACTACCAGTTTGCCGGAGTGGTTTGGGAAACAATGAACTCCACCTACGGTAAGACCGCAGACCGGAGGGAGGTTTATCTTCTGGTCTACCACCCTAACTATGGCCTCTGGAAAAACCCGAACCCCTACATCGTAGTCTCCGGTGTTACCAGCGAATTTCCCCCCATGGAGATTGAAGACCTTTATAACGAGGGCCGCCTCTCAGGCCGGGTCCTCAACTGGAGGGACGACAAGGCCCTGGCTAACGTGCCGGTTAATATCTATGTGCCTAAAAGCTGGTCCTATACTGCAGGTTCGGTGGATACGACAAGCCTCGTGTTTCCCACCGCTGCGGCCTATACGGTGAATACGGACGGTGAGGGCTACTGGTCTGCTACGATCCGCTACAAGAAAATGGGGGGCCACGCCGATAGCGTTAATAAAACCCGGGTCCGGGTCGCCTGGAACCAGACGGACTATCGGGCAGAAGACCCTGCGGCAGGAACTCCCGCCGAGACCAGCATTAACGGCGGAAAAGTATACGGCGACGAAGACCTGGACGGGAACGGCCGCACCGCTTTAGACGGGGACAGCAAGGACTGGTACCTCCTGTCGGTTGACATCCCCGCCTCTACGAGTTCTGATCCCCGGACGGTGGTCACGCCGGAAGTAACCCTGCAGCGCTATCATTTTACGGTCAATGTGACTGGCCGAGTGTTTGCGCATGAGACTGAAAACGACCCTTATGTTGCTATTAACGGCGCCAAGGTGGTGCTCACGGTCCCTGACAGCCTAAGCGGCCAGGAATTTGCCGCCTACTCCCAAACCCGGGATACCCAGAACGGCAGCGAAGAGGGCTACTTTAACCTGGGGACCGTGGAATGGTATTTGGAGGATATTACTTCTGATGAGGCGGACCAGAAAAGCGGCACCGTAACGGTAAAAACCGAGGTATTTCTTGACGGTTCCAACACCCCTGCCAGTTCCGTAGCTGGCCAACCAACAACGCTCAAACCTGACACGCCGGTTTATCTTAACCTCAAGGTGACGGTGCCCACCCCATGAACGGTTCGATACGGCGCAAGCCCCTTGTGGCGCCTTTACTTTTATTAATAGGAATGGCCCCCAGCCTGATCGCTCCAGGTTCTCTTGCGGCCCAGACCCGCAACGCCCCCTTTGCGGCGGACTATGCGGAGGCCAGCGGGAGCCTTGTCTCGCTCCTCGATTTTCAGGTCCCCTTTGAACCCGCGCCTCTGGGACGGCCCACTCAACCCGTACCGCACGCCGCATTAGAGCGGCCCACTCAGCCCACGGTTGCTGTCACTGCGGGACCGGCACCGCAGTCTGCGCCTGCCGCCTCCGCGGGACAGGCGCCTCAGCCCACCGCAGCGACCAGGGGCCCCTATAGCCTCGCGGACCTGGAGTCTTTGGCCCTAAGTTCAAGCCCCCTTATCCGTTCTGCCCAGGCTGGGCGGCAGGCTGCGGAGGCGGACCTCCGATCCGCTCAGGCCCAGCGGCTCCCTGTCTTTGCCCTGGACACTTCGGCCTCCTATCTCGGAAATCCCCTGGGGCCCATCACCATAAAAAAAGGCGAGTTCGGTTCTGTTGCAAATCCCCAGGATCCCAGCGGTTCAACTATTCTGCTACCTCCACGGGATACCACCCTTTATAAGGGTATGGAAAGCTCCCTGTACCAGTTCAAGCTCAGCGCCGACATTCCCCTGTTTACCTGGGGCAAAATCAATACCGGTATCGAGGCTGCACTGGCGGCCCTGTCCGCTGCCCGCATCAAGGAAAATCAGACGATACACGAATTGCGATTCAAGTTGCAGGGCACCTGGGAAGCTCTGGCTTATGTGGTCCAAACCGAAAAAATCCTGGAGCTGCAGTACAAGGCAGGAAGCCGCCTTCTTGAGCTTGCCCGGCAAAGCTATGCCTCTGGTTTCAGCACCCGTTCAGAACTCCTTGCAGCGGAGGTAAAAATTAAAGAAATCGAAATAGGAAAGGCCATGGCGGCGGAAAAACGAAACCGTCTCCTTTCTGATCTTATCTATATGACGGGGAACAGGGATCTTACTCTTGGGGATCTGGCTTTATCACCCATACCCGCAGGTCGACCGCGGCTCTCGCAGCCTCAAGCTTTGGCAGAGCTTCCCCGGAAAAACCTTAACCTTGCCTATGGCAGGGCCATGTTGGAAGCCCAAAAACGGATGCAGAACCTGGCGGAGATCCAAAGCTGGGGGCTTCCCGATATAGGACTTCATTTAGAAGCCTCCTATGGGGGCTCCCGGTTCCCCTTCTTTGAAACCGACTGGTATGGTAAGGACGACTACCAGTTTACCCTGAGCCTCGGCACCAAGGGGAGCCTATTTGGGAACCCCGTAAAGGCCGGTGAAGCCCTTAAGGCAAAAGCCAGGACTGAGGATGCCTTAGCCCAGCTTGCCCAGGGTGAACAGAATCTCGCTTCCTTTATACGGGAGCATTATCTTACCCTGGATCTCCAAAAGAGCAGGCTCGAATATGCCCAGCTCAAGCTTTCAGCCCAGGCAGAAGAACTGGAACGTCAGAAACAGCTCCTCTCTAGCGGGAGCGGAGCCGAATCGGAGTACCTCAGTAAACTCCTTGAAAGCCTCAGTACCCTGACCGACGCTTATAGCCAGCTTGCGATCTACCGCAGCACCCTCCTCAGCTTGGAAGCCGCAGGGGCGGAATAAATTCCGGAGATTTATATATCGTCTTTTTAATCGATATTTTAAATATTCGATATTATAGTCGAATATGAATAATATAGACTATAAAGTCGAATATTGTAAGATTTGACTAATTAGGCGATAATATAAATATGCACGCTATTTTGACCGGTGATATTATAGGATCCTCTCGTATGAAAGCCGATCTCTGGCTTCCTGTTCTGAAACAGGAACTGCAGGGTTTGGGTGAGGCGCTACTGATATGGGAAATATTCCGAGGAGACAGTTTCCAATGTATGCTTAAACCAGAGATTGCCCTGGAGAAGGCTATTCTCATCAAAGCAAAGATTAAGCAATTTTCTGTACTAGATGTGCGTATAGGTATAGGTATTGGAGATATCTCGTATCAAAGTGAACGGATTACCGAATGCAACGGAACTGCCTTTGTGAATTCCGGAACAAGTTTTGATGCATTAAAGAAATATACTTTAGGTTTAAAAACGCCTTGGAAAGAATTTGATGAACCAATGGGGATAATGCTCCAGGTGGCTTCTTTCATAATGGACTCCTGGTCTGCGAAGGAATCAATATTTATATATGAACGGTTGAGATCTCCCGATCTTTCTCAAAAAGATCTTGCCCAAAGAATGCAGAAAAGTCAAAGCACGGTGAGCGACGCATTAAAACGATCTGGTTATAATGAAATAGAAGCAGTGCTAGAGTATTACCGGAAGAGGGTAGGAAAGCTATGTCAGAGTTCATAACACCCATCAATTCAATTCTTTTAGAAACTTTTTTTTTATGGGTGTTTCGCTTCTTGACGTATTATAGTTTATAATATAAACTAGTTTATATAAATGCGTCGCCGCATAAGGAGTCGTTATATGGACACAAATGAGATGCCGGATCTGGAACATATTATTAAGGATATCCAGGCAATAAAGACTGCCCTGCATCGGCATGACCATGTTATCAGGCAGATACTGCTGCCAAAATACTTTGGCCTCATGAGCGCCTATTATGGGGGAGCCATGCTTTTTGTCTTTGGCTTATTCCAGGGCTTTATTGTGTATTACGGCGCTTACGATCATATCCCCCCTGTAGTGCGTTACCTCCTCTGGGCTTTATTTGCCTTTGCTACGGTGAGCGGCGGTATTATTAAACTCGTTAGCCTTACCAGGGCAAGCAGAGAACTTTCTGGCCCCACGGGGGTTTTCTCTCTGATGCGGGAGTTTTTTATACTGCCCCTTAGGCATGTTTATATAGGAGCTGCCATCGGCGCCCTCCTGGTATCGGTTTATCTGGTGCAAACCGGGCTTGCTATGCTCGTTATTTCTGTGGTGGTTCTGATGGTCGGTATTATTTGGAACCAGTTGGGCGAATTTATAAAAAGTCGATCCTATCTTATGGTGGGTTATTGGCTCATCGTGAGTGCCGGTCTTTCCTTTTTCTATGTTCAGACCTATCCCTTTGCGGTCCTGGCCCTCAGCCCCAGCCTGGGTTTTTTTGTATTCGGCCTCCTCGGACTTTGGGAAGGTCACAAGGACAGGAAGGCCTCCCATGAGTAAACCGGGCCAGGGCCCACGGCTGGACAAGGTTATCCACGAGCGGTCCAGGCTTATGATTCTGACCTACCTCGCATCTGCGGATAACCTCAGGGCGGCCTTTACGGAACTGCGGGACCAGCTTGGCTTTACCGCGGGAAATCTATCAATACAACTAAAAAATCTTGAAGATGCGGGCTTTGTACAGATCGAAAAATCCTTTGTGGATAACAAACCCTTTACCGATGTGGCATTAACGAAAGCGGGAGAAGCGGCTCTGCAAACCTATCTTGATGAGATGGAGCAGCTTATCATGGCCCTTAAAAATAGGTCGTAGCACAAGGAGGCTATTATGTCGGCAATTTTAGAACTGGAAGGTATTACAAAAATTTATAAAAAGGGAGAATCGGAAGTACATGCCCTAGATGGGGTGAGCCTTTCTATTGAAAAGGGAGAATTTACCGCCATTGTGGGACCCTCAGGGTCCGGCAAGACGACCCTTCTTAATATTATCGGGTGTCTTGATACCCCAACTACGGGGGTAGTCCGTTATAATGGCAGTCCCCTGGGTGCGATGAGCGAAGATGAACGGTCAGCCTATCGGAAACAGCATATTTCGTTTATTTTCCAATCCTACAACCTTATTCCGGTGCTGACGGTCCGGGAAAACGTAGAGCTGCCCCTGGTCATTGAACGGCGGCTCTCTAAGCCGGAAATTCGGCAGAAGGCAGAGGAAGTCCTCGCTGCCGTGGGGCTTGCCGGACTGGGTGATCGGTTTCCCCGGGAGCTCTCTGGCGGCCAGGAACAGCGGGTTGCCATAGCCCGGGCCCTGGTAAAGGATCCCTACATTGTGCTTGCCGATGAACCTACCGCCAACCTGGATTCTCATATGGCCGAGGAAATTGTGGAGCTTATGCGGAATATCAATAAAACCCTCAAGGCCACCTTTATTTTTTCCACCCACGACGCCCTCGTTCAAAGAAACGCCCGAAGGGTCATCAATATACGGGACGGGATTATTCATAGTGATGAAAAGAAAGGGGAATAATATGAATAACCGTAAGGAACGCACCGCTTGGACCACCCTTGCCACCATTGCCTGGCGTAATGTTTGGCGCCACGGCAAACGGACCGCACTCACGGTCATCACCATGACCTTTGGTCTCGGACTCTATATTGGTATGGATTCAATCCTAAAAGGTATGGACCGAATGGGCCTTGAAAATATGATGGAACTCTCCGATTCGTCGGTAAAGATTACGACCCGTGCCTATGACGAAGAAGCCCAAAGTATGCCCCTGGACTACGGTATTCCCGATGTGGCCGCGGTCAAGGCTTTTCTTATGCAGGATAAACGGGTGCTGGCGGTTTCCGAACGGCTCCGTTTTGTGGGTCAGCTTTCCAATGGGCAGGATGCCCTGCCGGTTCAGATTATCGCAATAAATCCGCAAGATGATGACCAGGTGTTTTCTCTTGCAGCCTATCGGACCGGCGATTCTTTGGCGGCCCAGACTGAGGGGCCAGCAATCATGCTGGGCAAAAAACTTGCTTCTGAACTGGGGCTCCAGATTGGTTCCTGGGTAACCCTGTCGGCCCGTACTCGTTACGATGCGCAGAACGCCCAGGATTTTCTTGTGGCAGCTCTGCTTGATACACCGGACCCCACCATTAATAACGGGAACGCCTATATCAGTTTTGCCGCTGCTGAACCCTTTTTGGATTTGGAGGGGCTCAGAACAGAATTGGTTGTCCGGATGCAAAAACGGGTCAATCTTAAAGACGCCATGAAGGATTCGGATGAAATTGCCGCCAAGGTCAATGGCGCCTTTCCTGACCTTTCGGCTAAAAGTTTCGGTGAAATTGGCCGGCAGTTCTTAGAGCTCTCCAAGGCAAAGTCCAAAGGGGCGGGGATGATCATCTTTATTATGATGATAATCGCTGGGGTAGGCATAGCCAATACGGTGCTTATGAGCGTTTATAGCCGGATCCGGGAGATTGGGGTGCTCCGGGCCTTTGGTCTTACCGCTCGGGATATTCGGCGCCTCTTCCTATTGGAAGGGGGGCTTATCGGACTTGTAGGCTCCCTTGCTGGTGTGGCCTTCGGCATACTCCTCGATGCATATTTTATTTTCTGGGGTATGCCCCTCGATGCCATGATGGGAAATATCGATATGGGGCTTCCCGTTGGAGGAAACCTCTACGGCGAATGGAATCCGGACCAGATGCTCACTGCCGCAATTGTCGGAATTCTAATAGCCCTCTTTGCAAGCCGTTCCCCGGCGAAACGGGCGGGGAAACTGGAAGTAACCAATGCACTGCGCTTTGTGTAGCTTCGCTGCGAGAGAAGAGAAGCAGGGAGAACCTTTATGAACTGGATTTTTGATTTAGCCCTCAGGAATATCAAACGGAACAGGCGCCGCACGGTGCTGGCGGTTATATCTATCGCCCTTGCGGTAGCTTTAACAACCTTCCTCAATGGTTTTACCAGCGGGGTCCTGCAAAATATGGTAAAAAATATCACTAAAAACGAAAGCGGACACATCCGTATCGCCTCAAGCGGTTTTGTAAAACGGTCCCGCTTTATGCCTATGGATGAACTGGTCAGCAATCCCAAAGCGGTCATTCAAGCGATACGGTCTATCCCCGAGGCTGAAAAAGAAATAGTAGCCATTGCGCCCCGTATCGTCTTTGGGACCCTCCTTTCTAACGGCCCCAATACGGTCCCCGCCTACGGTATTGCGGGGGACAGCGAAACCGAGGCTGGGGTACTCAACATGAACCGGAGTATTGTAAAGGGCCGGTATTTGGAAAAGAAGGGTGAAATCATTTTGGGCGAAAAAGCCGCTTCGTCCCTGGGCCTTACGGTGGGGGGCAGTATCCGTATCGTTACCCAGGGAGCCGATTACAGCCTGCGGCTGCGCCGCTTTACCATTGTGGGTCTCTTTTCTACCGGCCTTGTGCAAATGGACAAGGGTTTCTTTCAAATACCCCTGGAGGATGCCACGGAATTCTTAAGGACCGGCGGGGCAGTGCAGCAGATTCTCATCTTCCTAAAAGATTATACCCATGCCGATCAGGTAAGCGCTCAGATAAAAAAGAGTCTTGCCAAGGCGGGGATTCCAATTGCAGGAAGCGGCTCTGACGCGGATGGAGAGCTCAGCATTCAGAGCTGGACCGAAATCGGCGAATACCCCCGGCTCATCAAATTGATGGAAGTGATCTACTTTTGGATTGAACTTGTCATCACCTTTTTGGGGGCTTTTATTATTTCCAACATCATGATGATGGTAGTCTTGGAGCGGAAACGGGAAATTGGGATACTCAAGGCTCTGGGACTTAACCGGCGTGAGACACTCAGGCTTTTCCTTGCCGAAGGGGCTGTCATGGGTCTTATCGGAAGCGGGGCTGGCGCTCTCGTAGGCCTCCTCTTGTGCTGGGTCTTTTCGGTCTATGGGATCGATTTCAGTTCAGCCGTCGGATCCCTGACCTTCCCCATAGATCCGGTTTTTTATTCCGTAGTGAATCCCCTGAACGTGGTTGCCCTTTTTATCATGGGGCTTTTCGTTTCGCTTGTGGTTTCGTATCTGCCGAGCCGCCGGGCTGCCCTGCTCGATCCAGTGGAAGCCATCAAATCCGTCGCCTAGCCGGTTCCTGAAAATGGCCTGCATAGTAAAACCAGCGCTGGGCCCACGGGCGGCCCGGAAAGGAGTTATATCGATGAAAAAGATGATGTTTATATTGCTTATCCTCATATCAATGTTTGCCGTGGGTGCGAACCTCTTTGCCCAGACGGAGGCGGCATCCTCTAGTACGCCTGCAGCACTGGCATCGCCTGCCCTTCCTGCCCTGTCCGGCGAAGCGATTCTTGCTAAAATTGATGAAAACGCAAGCTTTAGTACCATAAGCTACCGGGGCATTATGGAAA
Organism: Gracilinema caldarium; assembly: GCF_029265695.1. Lineage (GTDB taxonomy): Bacteria > Spirochaetota > Spirochaetia > Treponematales > Breznakiellaceae > Gracilinema > Gracilinema caldarium_A. The sequence continues at coordinate 15,617 of NZ_JAJUHW010000018.1, forward strand.
TACAGCAGCAGTCCAAAAAAATGCTCAAAGAGTTTTCTGCCCTCGCTGAGGGAGATAAAAAGGCCTTTGTGGAATTTATCAATCCGGAAGACCGGGGCATCCGGTACCTTAAAATAGACAAGGACCTCTGGATGTATTTCCCGGATGAGCAGGAAACGATTAAAATATCGGGCCATCTCCTTAAGGAAGGTATGATGGGCTCCGACGTTTCCTACGAAGATGCCCTGGAATCGGGAAACCTCCTCTCTAAGTATTCTGTTGCTGTGTCAGGTACCGAAACACTCGACGGCCGGCCATGCTATGTGCTTGAGCTCTCAGCCACCGCCAAAACAGCCCCCTACGACAAACAAAAATTCTGGGTCGACGGAGAACGTTTCATCGTACTGAAAACCCACATGCTTTCTAAAAGCGGAAAACTCATTAAAGAAAGCCAGGCCCTTAAGGTTGCCCAGTACGGAAAACGCTGGTTTGTGACCGAACTGCGCATGGAAGACAAGCTAAAAAAGGGCGGGGGTACCACCTTTAAGATGACCGATATAAAGTTTGATGTAAGTCTTCCGTCAGATCAGTTTAGCCTCCGCCGTTTAAGCCGTTAGGGGTACTTTATGTTTATATTGATGAAAAAACGGTGGCCCATGATACTCGCCTGTCTGCTCTTCGCCCTTGTCTCCGGGGCACCCATTCAAGCCCAAGAGGTGAGCCTGGCGCAAGAAAATAGCCCCGCCCAGAATCGGGGCCTTTCCTGGAACGCTGCTCTGAGCACAGACCTGGTGTACAGCTATACAGATGCAGCGCAGATAATACAGGCTGATTCCTGGGCAGATTTTGCCAACGCCCTCGGAAGCGGTTATTATGGAGGTTTTACCACTTTGAGTCTCGGTTTTCAGGGCGGGGACCGGGATTCGGCCCAGCTTGTGGGGCTCATCAAAATGCTTGTACCCTATGGTGTTGCTGCGGCCCAGCTTAGTCAGGCAGGTATACCGGTCCCCTTTGGGCTTGATATCTCAAAGCTCTATGTCACGCTCAGCTTTGCAAAGGCTGATCTTTCTTTTGGCCGTATGATCGTGAACTATGGAAAGGGTCGGCTCTTTTCACCCTCGGACCTTTTTTCCGCGGTGAACCTGCAGGACCAGGCCTTAGGCCGCCTCGGTACCGATGTGCTCCGCCTTCAGATTCCCCTGTCGGATCTTGCGGGCCTTGATTTTGTAGGAACCCTGGTCCTGCCTCCCGAAAAGGCTGTGTTTGGCGGCAGGGCCTTTGCATCCCTGGGCAGCTGGGATGTTTCAGCTATGATCTTCCAGAATAACGGCGGCCTTGCGTCGCTTAAGGCGGGCATGCTGACCCAAGCTCTCGTCCCTGGCGGCCCTGCCGCCGCATCAACAGAACCCTCTTTAATAGGCAGCATCGATGTTAAGGGGAATCTTGTTCTGGGTCTCTATGGGGAAGCTCTTATGTCTATCCCTTATGAAAACTATCATCTTGTTCCGGACCGGAGCAGCCTTTCGGTCGTCTTAGGCGCAGATTATTCTTTTGGGGGAACCCTTTTTTGTGCCCTGGAATACCAGGGTAACTTTGGAACAGGATCGCCTGTGGGCCAGTTCAAGGCTGACACGAGCCTCTTTGCAAGCCTTTCCTGGAAACTGGATGATTGGACAAGCACCGCCGGGCACCTTATCTATGCCCCAGATATCCAGGCCTGGCAGGCAAATGTATCGCTCAGCCGAAACCTCATGCGCCGAACCAGCCTCGTCGTATATACCGGCGCTTCCCAGGGCGATGTGCGGAGCAGCGGAGCGCAAAGCGGCGCCGATAACATAAGCCTTGCCCTGGGTCTTACCCTGCGTGCGGCTTTTTGATAGTCTCATATAATATTACATTATTTTCCCGTCAAATAGATCATCGATGTGCTTTTTTGCCATACTATCGTCCAGAATATTGGTTTCTTCTTGAACATAATATTTTAAGTAGCACTCGTTCCACTTCTTAATAATTGGAGTAATATTAAATGCATTAAGATAAGAATTTAAAAATTGGGAATTAAAGGATTCATCAATAAAGAACTCAACCTTTGATTGATCATGTTTGATAAAGCCAGAAACAATTATATTTGAATTTGGCTCGCTTTTGTTTATTTGAATCTTATAATCTATTTAAAGATCGGATTTATTTATTTTGATATGGATATCATTTTCTATCACAAAAAAGCAGCCTTGTCTTTCGGTGTGCTCTGGTTTTTCAAATTGAAGATCCTCGTAAAAATTTTGAATTACATATGAATTCGTCTTGAAAAAATAATCTTCATTTTTATGGTTTTTTCCTCGGATCATATCCTTAAAGGTCTTAAGTTTTAATTCTTCCAGAGTTTTATTTTCTTTCTTCTTTGTTTCTTCTAAGGAGGTTTTTAGTTTTTCAGCTTTTATTTTTTCTTCTTCGTCGACAAAAAGTTTCTGATAACTTAATAGTCGATTCATTTTGTCGATTGTAAAGGTAATGGCTGCGTTTTTATCATGAATTAAAAATTGGATAGCATCCTTAACAGAGTATAACATTTTTTCTTTTATAAAAAGTTTTTGATCGTAGAGCTTAAGTTCGTTTTTTATAGTTTGAATAATTGGTATAGCATTTTTATCAATATACTTAAAAATATCTTCCTGATTAAAATCGTTGACCCGCAAAGAAAGCAATTTTGCAGTCAATGCGTTGATATCATTAGTTATACTTTCTGCCTTGTTAAAAGCGTCTATTTTTTCATAGGTGCTTAAGTTTACGCTCTGTTGAATATGCGCAAGATACACAAGGTATTGGTTAACACTTTCATCTAGATCGAAAATGGTTTTATTAAACAAAACATACATTTATTTTTTCCTCTTTATCTCCGTGCAGGGCGGAAAAAGCCGAAGAGACTGCCGCAGAATCCGCCGACAATGTGGGCGAATTCCGAAATATTGTTATTGCTGAATGAATTAAAGATTTCCCGTCCCAGGTAGAGAGTAAGGACGAGAATAAAGGTAAGCGGAATTTCTCCCTGCTTAAAATTAGTAAAAGACGCAAGCAGTATCATCATAAATACCACGCCGCTGGCGCCCAACAGGGCTGTGGGGAGCAAAAAGGCATTGAGGATGCCGGTTACGAAGGCAGTAACGGCTATCATGAACAGAAGTGAGAGGGACCCGTAGGTTTCTTCCAATATAGGGCCTATGAGCAGGATAAATGAAAAGTTGGAAATCAGATGGGTCCAGTTTGCATGGCCTATAACATGAGTAAAGACCCTGACCCAGTTCAGTATATCCCGGGGGCTAAATTGGTTCTTTCCCGGTACCATAAAAAGAGACGTTGTGAGGCTGGGAAGCAGAGTCTGGCTTAAAATGAGGACGATGGCGCTCACAAAGGCGTAGGTTAATACCGTAGGTGAATTGTACTTAATATGCATAGGTTCCTACCTTAACACTAATTCTATAGGACAATGGTCAGATCCGGTAATTTCTGGTCTGATAAGAGACTTGGCAATTTCGGGTGCGAATGCTTGATTTACGCAATGATAGTCGATACGCCAGCCAATATTCCGTTCCCGGGCCCTGGTCCGGTAGGACCACCAGGTATAGTGTCCGCCTTCGCCGGGGTGCTCGGCGCGGAAGGTATCCACATAACCGGTGGCTAAGAACTTGGTCATCCAGGCCCGCTCTTCGGGCAGGTATCCGGGATTTTCTTCGTTATCCTCTGGCCGGGCCAGGTCTATGGGGGTATGGGCAATATTGTAGTCCCCGCATAAAATAATGTTTCTGCCGGACTGGACGAGGCTGTTGCAGATTTCCAGCATGGCATCGCAAAACGCAAGTTTGTAATCCAGCCGGGCGCCGGCTTCCTGGGAATTAGGAAAATAGGCGCAAATAATCGATACCCGATCAAAATCGGCGATAAGAACTCGGCCTTCGTTATCAAATTCCTGGATGCCCATGGTACGGACATTGTTCGGCTCGATTCTGGAATAGATAGCTGTTCCTGAGTAGCCTGCCTTTTTTGCGCTTGCCCAATAGGATTTATAAGGCCGGCCCTCAGCGTCCAGAGGGGTAAGCAGCTCAGGAGAAATTTGGCCGGGATGGGCCTTTGTTTCCTGAATGCATACCACATCGGCCGATTCTTGCTGCATCCACTGGATAAAACCTTTTTTTTCAACCGCCCGCAGGCCGTTCACATTCCACGAAAGTATACGCATGTTGTAAAAACTATAGGTAAAAACTATAAACTGGGCAAGGGTTGTTACAGATATTCAGCGGCTGCCGATCGAGCTGTGGAAAAAAATATTATACAGAGCCGATTGCCATACAGGATGACCGGTATATTTACCAGGCGAGTGGCTTTCCTTCCCAATCAATATAAAGAGGCATTTCAGCTGCTGCTGGGCTTTGTATAGTGAGCATGATTTGATTGAAAACTGCCTGAGCTGATTCTTCGGGGCTCAACTCTGCATTACTGCCGCCCATATCGGTTCGTACCCAGCCAGGATGGATTAAGCGGATCCGGAATTGTTCATCCTTCAACCTGTTCTGGAGAATCCGCATGCCCATGTTAAAAGCTGCTTTAGACATGCAATAGGCATATTCCCGGTCCCGCCAGCAGCTGCCGATACTGCCTGCTTCGGAGGAAATGTTTATGATACATTTTTTAGTTCCCGCTCTGAGCAGCGGCAGGAATGAGACTGCTGTCATGAGGGGGGCCACCGCGTTCACCTCAAGTGTGGGAAGGTATACAGAAAAATCAAGTTCATCAATATCTGGCTTGTTCTGTTCTAAATGTACCGCCGCATTGTTGATGAGTATATCTAATGAAGGGCTCATGGCCTGAATGCGGTCGCAAGCTGTGCGCAGCTGGGCTTCATCGGTAACATCGCACTGAATTGGCACAAGATGTGCTTTATTATGATCGGCTTGCTCGTTTGCGAGCTTTTCAAGGGTTTCTCCTTTGGACCGATAGAAAGCAAAAACCCTATGACCCGATACCAGAAAAATTTTACAGAGGGCTAGACCCAAGCCGCGATTTGCGCCGGTAATTAAAATATTCATAGTTATTTTTTATTGTATCACCGGCAATTGGGCTGTACAACTAAAAAACCGTCCCCCGAGATGAGGGACGGTCAGAAATGGTTAGGTAAGGGCGCTCATTATTTCTTGCCCGTGCTGGTCTGACTCTGGGTGGCTGTACCGGTGCTAGTCTGGCTCTGTGTCTGAGTCTGTGTTCGTGTCTGGGTCTGGTCTCCGGTCCCGTCTTTAAGCTGTAGGCGGAGCCGCTCCTGGTCCTGGGTTGTAAGCTGTACCGCATTCTTGACCTGTTCTTGTTTTCCGTTCACTTCGCAGGTGCGGGCATACAGTCTGGTTTGAATCTGAGCTGCGTTATCACCCTGTACTAATACTCCCTGGAACCGGATCTGGGCTCGTTCCCGGATTTGAAGCCGCTCAACTTCTGCTGCGGGAAGAACTACTTCTACCGTTTCACCGTTTGCTAGCTGCAGTGCAACCCGTGCTTCTGCCTGGAGCGGGGCTACCTGAAGCACCGTCCCTTCCACAGTACTCAGCTTTTCTGCATTCCCATTTGCCCACAGGGCACCGACACTGAGCGCTACAAGCACTGCAATCAAACTAATCCGTTTCATGTTAACCTCCTGGTTACTGGTCTCTGGAATAGGGCATGCTCATTTTTGCATGCTCTCTAACCTTATATACCTCGCAGCCAGGGAACTGGTTGCAGGCTGATCGAGAAAAATTGGGAAAAAATGTCTTTCCCATGCTATAGTTTTCTTCTGTGAATGATTCAAACATGAAAACGGAAGACAAGATTCTTCTTGCAGTGCAGCATGTGCTTGCGGGAGATAAAAATGCCTTTCGTGAAATAGTAGAAGTCTATAAAGATATGCTCTATCGGTATTGCCTTGCCAGGACTGGAAACGAAGAACGGGCTGGGGATTTGGTTCAGGAAATATTTATACGAACCTACCGGGCGCTTCCATCCTTTAAACTTGGTAAACAGTTTAGCCCCTGGATTTTTACTATTGCATCGAATGTGCTTCGATCTTCTTGGCGCAGGCTGAAACGTGAACAGAATATAGCTGAAAAGCTTTTTTATCCCGATGACCCTGAACAGAACAACCCTGAAAAAGATGCTTTACAGGCTGAAACTTCTGCGGAATTACTGCAGGCCCTCAGGAATCTTCCACACGAATTATACGAGGTGCTCTATCTTTATTATTTTGAAGGTCTCTCGGTCAGCGAAATAGCAAAAACGCTTTCTTTAGGAGAAGAAAATGTAAAATCCCGTCTTTTTAGGGGAAGAAAAAAAATCCGCCAAACCATGCAACCGGAAACACTTACGAAGGGTATAATAGAATGATGAATTGTGAACAGATCGCTACCCTGCTGAAAAGCTGGGAACAGAATGGGACCCTCTCTCACCGTGAATTTGAAGATACATCGGCTCATCTTGCTGTATGTCCCCGCTGTGCAAAACGGTACGCTTCCCTGATGCCCTTACTCAAACGGGATGCGGGTGACGTTCCCAACTTGAGCCTTCCTAGCTGGACAAAATCTGTTCCTGATTCGGACCGAATCATGGATAGCATTGCACGTAGTACCCAAACAACAAGAGGCAAAGCCCGTCCCGAACCATTTGTCCGCTTCCCTGGCAGATTGGTTCCCCTGGTTGCCGCGGCAGCCCTTGTACTTTTGTTGCCCCTCGGATACTTCATCTATGCTAACAGGGACTCGGATACGGTCACGGTGCGTTTTGTCCTGGAAGCCCCCGGGGCGACGACGGTCACGGTTTCCGGTAATTTTAACCAATGGTCAAGCCAGGATATCCCGCTTAAACCCGAAAAGGACGGAAAAACCTGGTCTGCCACGGTAAAACTGAAACGCTCCTTTGAATACCGGTATAATTTCGTTATTGATAACCAAATCTGGATAGCTGACCCGAATGCGGCGGTCTCTATAGATGATGATTTTGGCGGCAAGGTTTCATTGTTGGACTTATAGAGTAAAGGGAGGATATGATGCGGTGCAAGAAAATCAGTTTTATGATAACGGTTGTTTTAATTGTATCAGGTATGATATATGCGCAGGAACAAAATTCTTTTGCTTTACAAACACAAAAGATACTGCAATATCTCGATAGCTTATATCCTGATTTAGCTTCTGACAGTGCACTGCGCGCCCAGCTTACCGCACAAATTCGCATTCAATTGCTTAAGGGATATACTGTTCAGGATGCCCTTGCCCAAGCTGGGCAGGAATTGCAGTTAAGATTTAGAAGTGAAGAAAAAGATGAAGAAATGGTAGCCCGGAGATTAGAGTCTTTAAGAAATCTTGCCATGTATCGTTCAGAACGGGATATCCTGGCCGGCAAAGCGGGATTTGACCTGAGCAGAGGAAGTTCCGGCAGTTCCTCCCGGCAAAAACCGGGGTCTCCGCATCAATGAAAGGTAAATTTGTTTTCCTGTTAAGCTTTTTTATCCTCCCCGCTTTTATGATCTGGGGCGAATATGCCCCCCGTGTCTGGTTGCAGAGCAGCGCTTCCAGCGCTTACCATTCGGTATCACAGGAATTGCAAAGCCTTATTAACGATGCAGAGTCACGGCGCATCCCTGAAAATCTTGTACTCGACAAACTCAAAGAAGGGGCGGCAAAACGGGTTCCCCCGCAACAGCTCCTGCAGGCCCTGAGGACTGAAATTGATCGATTAACCATAGCAATGCAGCTTCTGCAAAAGGGTAGCCCTGTTCAAAATGCGCAGTTAGAGTCCCTGCTTAAAAGTTTGTCTTTGCTGCTACAAGGAGGTGTACTGGTGGACACCATAGATGCGGTCATTGACTATGCCGTCATGTTAGAAAAAAGCTCCAGTCGGGCCGTCAACGCCCTTTCATCGGCTTTTAGAATCATTGCCATAGCCCAGGCTCCGGCGGAGCTATTGCGGCCACTTTCAGAGTGTCTCGTTCGCAGCAACCTTTCGGAGTCCCAGTTCCCCCAGTTACAATCCTTTGCAGTTCGCGCCAAAAGCCGGCAAGTCCTCGGAGAAAACATGATAAAACTCATTATAGGAAGTTTGGACGGGGGCTACGGATTAGTTGGCCTGGATCGGGAGCTGCAAAAAAGGAGTCAGCGCCCATGAAAAAATATAGCGGAATTGTCTTATTATTTTTATTAACAATCATTTATCAGCCTCAGAGCCTTAATGCAGAACTGGTATTAAAACCCGGTGCAGGTTTTGGAGCTCAGGACCAATCGTTTGCTGAACCAAGCCTTTTTTACGGTGGGCAGGCTGGTTTTTCCGCTGACATCAATCTAGGAACCGAATGCCTTGTGAGCCTCAGCGGATCACTAGACGGAACCTGGTGGCAAAAACCATCAGCAAGCCAGTTTAACGCTCAGGGCGGAGTTGATTTTTCCCTTGCTCAGGACTTCTGGGTTTACAAAGCAGGACTTTCGGGCTCCTTTGGGGAAGACCAGCTTGCAGATACGGGTGCCTCAGGCAACATCCAATTCAGCCTGGCCGGCATCCGCAATGGTGCCACCGTGTCTTATCAAATTGATGGCTCTGTTCTTTTTAATGTTGGCCAAACTCTGACCATCGATTACTTTGGCGGGATTTCCGCTTCTTTGCTCTGGGGAGAGACGGTGGTAAAACCCGGCTTTGCTCTGTATACCAGTATGGCATCCTCTGGGTTCACATCATATTCGGTGAGTCCAAAACTTGGGCTGTCTTGGTATCCCGCCTTTCCTATTGCTCTCGATATTGTGCTTCTCTATGAAAGAAATCTCCTTGAACCAGGCGATTCACTGCAAATAAATACAGACTTTTCGATGCAGCCAGTGCCGATATTCGGTGTCAGTCTATCCCATGAGGCTTCTATGAGCAGCACTGGATATACCGGTACGGTATGGGGCGAGTTCCGTTTCAATCTTTATGCTTCCCTATGTTGTACAAGCTGGTGGTATGTATCAGGCAGCATGGATTACACAGAATTTTTGGATACCAATACTGGGTGGAAACTCAGTACTGGTGTAGGATTCCGCTTCTAAACCCGTTGTTTTATACCCTATTTTTAGCTATCTTTATTGGTAGAAATAGTAGGGGTTCGATGAATGTCAAAACGCATGAGTTTGGGTACCCTGTTAAAACCTAAACAGGAACAGAAGCTGCAGGAACCAGAACAGTACCGGGTAGTGTTGCTCAACGATGACTATACCACCATGGATTTTGTAGTAGCTGTACTGATGATGGTTTTCCATAAGGATGAAACAGAAGCCCAACGAATCATGCTGGATGTTCATAAGAAGGGAAGGGGTGTGGTCGGTATATATCCCTGGGATATTGCAACCACCAAGGCTGAACAAGTTCATAGCCTTGCCCGTCAGGCCGAATTCCCCCTACGCTGTCTTGTAGAGAAAGCTTAAGCATTTAAGCCAATTTCAAAAGTCTGTCACTTTTGAAATTGGCTTTGCGATTGCTTGCGGTTGCATGCTATTTTATATAAAAAGCATGCAACCGTTGCGCCAAATCGTGAATTTTAAGGTAGTTCTTTCAAAACTCCCTGAGTTTTGAAAGAACCTCATTTTACAGGAGTTAGTTTATGCAGATAAGCCGCCATGTGCAGGCTATAATAAATGCCGCTTACAACGAAGCCAAGGTCCGGAACCACGAATACCTTACCCCGGAACACATACTCTATGCCGCGCTGGCCTTTGAAGAAGTTCAGCAGGTACTCGCTGCCTGCGGGGCAGACCTTAACCAGATTAAGAGCGGCATGGAAAACTATTTTGAGCAAAAAGTTCCGGTTGTACAAAATATGGAACCTACCCAAACTGTAGGTTTCCAGAGCGTCCTGGAACGGGCGGTACTCCAGAGTCAGTCAGCCCAAAAACAAGAGCTCGATGTGGCAGATATTCTGGTATCCCTGTATGACGAAGAACGCAACTATTGCGCCTACTACCTCAGAAAAGCCGGTGTAAAGCGTATCGATTTGCTTGAGGTCCTTTCCCACGGAATCCGTTTCGGTGAAGAATCAGAGGAAGATGCCCCTGATAATATGGACCCATCAGCTTCTGGTTCCTGGAAAGAAAAAAACGACGAAAATGCCGAAGATTCAGAAAGTGAAGGCGGTATCGAACCGGAGCCCCGAATACGGCCGGCTCGGAAAAGCGCCCTGGAGCGCTTTACTACCGACCTCACCGCCCTCGCCCGGGAAGGAAAGCTTGAGCCGGTTATCGGCCGGGAACATGAACTTGACCGGACCGTGCAGGTCCTCTGCCGGCGGCTTAAAAACAATCCTATCCATGTGGGCGATTCGGGGGTAGGAAAAACAGCTATTACCGAGGGACTCGCCCAGCGCATAGTGGCTGGCAATGTGCCGCCAACTTTAAAGGATTTTTCAATTTACGCCCTTGATATGGGAGCCTTGGTAGCGGGCACCAAATACCGGGGTGATTTTGAGGAACGGATAAAAAAGGTGGTTGATGAAATCCTGAAAAAGGAAAAGGCTATCCTTTTTATCGATGAAATTCACACCCTCGTGGGAGCCGGAGCAACCTCAGGCGGGTCATTGGACGCGTCGAACCTCTTAAAGCCTGCCCTGACCTCCGGAAAAATCCGCTGTATCGGTTCCACGACCCACGAGGAATACACCAAGTATTTTGATAAAGACCGGGCCCTCTCCCGGCGTTTCCAGAAAATCGATATTAATGAACCAAGCGAAGCGGACGCAATCGCCATACTCAAGGGGCTTCGCCACAAATATGAAGAATTCCACCGGGTCCGCTACACCGATGCGGCCTTGGAAACGGCGGTGCGGCTTTCTGCGCAGTTTATCACCGAGCGGCGCCTCCCCGACAAGGCTATTGATGTTATTGACGAAGCGGGGGCCTTCGCCCGGATACAGGCCTTCAAGGCCCGGGAAGAACAGGGAGTAAGGGCCGACATAGCACTACCTGAAAACATTGGCGATCCCTTCCCGGATGAAAGCTCCGATGCTGACTTTATAGAAATTGATGTTCCCCAGATAGAAACTGTGGTAGCCCGGATTGCCCGTATTCCTGAGCGGACCGTTGGGGAAAGCGAAAAGGATAAACTGCGGTTCCTGGAAAAACGTCTTAAGGAGCGCATCTTCGGCCAGGATGCGGCTGTTGAAGCCGTGGTCCGGGCGGTTAAACAGTCCCGGGCAGGGTTCCGTTCTCCCAACAAGCCTGTAGCAAACTTCCTTTTTGTGGGACCCACCGGGGTCGGCAAGACCGAACTTGCCCGGAGCCTGGCGGATGTGCTGGGGATCGCCATGCACCGTTTTGATATGAGCGAATACCAGGAAAAACATACGGTGAGCCGCCTTATCGGGTCCCCGCCAGGCTATGTGGGCTACGAAGAGGGTGGCCTTTTGACCGATGCGGTCCGGAAACAGCCCCATGCGGTAGTTCTCCTGGATGAAATAGAAAAAGCTCATCCTGATATTTACAATATATTGCTCCAGATTATGGACTATGCCACCCTGACGGACAACAACGGCAGAAAGGCCGACTTCCGCAATGTGGTGTTCATTATGACCAGCAATGCGGGAGCCCGGGATATCGGCAAGAGCCTTATTGGGTTCGGCGAGCGAATCCTGGACGAAGCCGTCGTGGACGGCGCTGTGGAGCGAATATTTACCCCCGAATTCCGCAACCGTCTTGATGCGGTGGTGCGCTTCGGACACCTGAACCAGGACATAGTGGCTTCCATTGTTCGCAAGGAATTGGACCTGTTCCGCCAGCAGCTTGCCGAAAAGAAGGTGGTGCTCGAGGTCACCGAATCCTGCATCATGGCCCTTGCACGGGACGGATACAGCCGTGAATTTGGGGCTCGGAATGTATCTCGCTTAATAGAAGATAAAATTAAGAGCTTCTTTGTAGACGAGGTCCTCTTTGGCAAGCTCTCCTCCGGAGGTATTGCCAAGGCGGATTGGATCGACGATGCTTACAAGATAGAGGTGGTTTCTTAAAATGCAATTGGTTAAGTGGTCAGAGTTTTTCTCAGATCCGGGCCCGGATCTGCCTTATTTAGACGAAACACAACGGTATTTCTTTCCCAATCCATCGAGATGTGGAGATATTATATTTATCGGAGGCAACCTATCGCCGGGTATGTTGCTTTCGGCCTATGAGCAGGGAATTTTTCCCTGGTATGACCCCGAAGGTCCCATCATTTGGCAGTCTCCGGATCCCCGCTTTGTTATCTATCCAGAAACCCTCCATATTTCAGAATCAATGCGAAAAATCTTGAAAAAGCACCTTTTTACCATACGTTTTGATACCGATTTTGAAGGGGTTATCCGTAATTGTGCTTCTGTACCCCGACCGGGACAGTATGGAACCTGGATCGGCGAAGATATAATAGAAGCCTATACCAAATTGCACCATCTTGGATGGGCTCACAGCGCTGAAGCCTACCTCGATGGCCATCTTGTGGGTGGCTGCTATGGTATTCGGATCGGAAAGGTGTTTTGCGGGGAATCCATGTTTGCCTTGTATCCGAATGCTTCTAAGGCAGCCTTCCTGACCCTGGCCACAAACCTTTTTAATGACGAAGTGCAATTTATTGACTGTCAGGTTCCAACAGCCCATCTGCGTAGCCTTGGCGGCCAGATGCTGTCCCGACCGGACTTTCTTATGCTGCTTGATAATGCTCTTTTTTTACGGACCGTAATGGATCGAAAGCAAGAGCAAGATCAGGCTGACCGCCGAGGTTCTTGGACAAATCGCTATACAGAAATTTTCTAGCCTTTACTGCCCTGGCATGCTACAATACGCCCATGCGGAAGAACAGGTTCAGCCTTTTTTTGCTTATTGCCTTTGGTACTGCCCTAGCTTTTACAACAGCTTTAAACATCTTTTTGATAGGCAAAAGCAGAGAAGAACTGGGCAGATCGGTACTGCGCAATCCTGCATCTTTAAAAACAGTTAAAAAACATTTTATTGCCATACTGCCCGCCATTTCCGATCCCTTTTTCATAAACCTGTTTTATGGAATCCAGCAAGGATCTACCAAAGAAACCGCAGGGCTTGAGCTGTTATCCTATTCTCCCGAAGTCGAGGTAAATCAGTTTTTTCTTTCCGCTGAAGCCTATCGTTTTTTTGATATAGCCTTACGGTCCAAGCCCGATGGCATTGTCATGTATTTCCCGCCGGGCAGTGATATTAAAAGCTTTTCAGACAAGGCACAGGATAAACAAATTCCCTTTGTCCCTATCGCAATGGACCAACCTGTCCAAGGGATTCCCGCTTTAGTGACCAGCGATTCCTTTGTACAGGGTTCGGAGGCGGTCAGTGTAGCCCTGGGCCTGCTTGGCAAGGATGCCCGCATCGGCGTAATTCTGCCTGCGGGGAATCCTAATTCATTCATCCTTTCAGAAGAACCCTTTTTGAACGGCGCAATCTTTGAGATTAACCGGAGGCAGCAGGGCAAAATTGTCGCCGCCGAACGGGAAGAGGAAAACATACTGGGGGGCGAGGATGTCTGCACCACCATGCTCCAGCGTTTTCCCGAATTGAACTGTTTCATCTGCACCAGCGCCCGCAGTACGGTAAGCGCTGCCCAGGTTATTATAGACCGGGGCATGGTGGGTAAAATTGTCATTATTGGATCAGATGAAGATTTGGATGTGGCCCGGTTGCTAGAAAAAGGTGTTATTCAGGCTACCGTTGTCAGGGATGCTATTAAAATGGGGGAAACCGCAGTCCTCTCCCTTTCCCAAAAGGGCGTTATGTCCAAGTTTGCTCCCATCAGCAAAGTTTCAACCTACACTAAATATGGAAAGACCACAAAATGATGAAACACCGTCTGCGGAACCGCATTGTGCTTAACTCCATGGTGATCCTCTTTATTCTTTCTGTGGTAATGATATACACAGCCATATCATCCATGGAACTGTCCCGGAGTTTCGACCTGCTTCTGCAGAACAATCTTGTTCTCAAGGATATACGCAAAAACCTGGATGAGACCCAGAAGAACCTTACCGCATATCTGCGGGCAAAAAACTCCGAGTCCCTTAAGGAATATATCCGGTATGCCTCCAACCTGCAGGTTTTAGCGGGGAAATTGAACCGGGAAATAAAGGACGACCAACTCCTGCTTTTGGAGCGGAACCTAGCCATACTGCTCGATAATTATCTCGTGTCCACCGACAATGCGGTACAAGCAAAGCGAGGTCGTAACGTTGCAGTTTATGTGGGCCAATACGACGAAGCAAAAAAAAGCGAAGGGCTCATCAAATTCCTTTTGGAAAAAATGAACACCCTCTACCTGGATGAAGCCCTGTCTTCGTTCATGGGGTATCGGAATAATATAAGCCTGGTTTTGTTCCTCAATTTGCTGCTTATCCTGCTCGCCTTCCTGGTGAGTTCCATTTTTATGATGCGATATTCATCAATCATAACTGAGCCTCTGGAACATCTTTCAGAAACGGTTAAGGCGGTTGAACGGGGCGACTATTCTTATAATCTACCACCCTATGAAGATGATGATGAGATCGGCACCTTGAACCAGGCCTTTAAGCGTATGCAGAAAAGCATACAGAATGCCTTTGAAGAACTCAATAAAAAGGCGGAGCTCGAAAAACTGCTTTTAGAACAGAAAATGCAGATGCTCGACTACCAGCACAAATTAAAAGATGCGGAGCTCCTTGCCCTGCAAACCCAGATTAACCCCCATTTTCTTTACAACACCCTTTCGGCGGGCTGGCAGCTTGCCCTGGCAGAACAGGATGAGACTACCGCCGAATTTCTGGAGAAGCTTGCGGACTTTATCCGCTATGTGCTTAAACCTACCAACCGTTTTGTGCCTATTGCGGAAGAACTGGACTGTGCGCAAAAATACATTTGGCTCTTAAAGCTTCGCTTTGCTGATCGGTACCAATTTGATATTGATGTTGATGAACGGGCGCTGGTCTATGAAACCCCCGCCTTAGTTTTGCAGCCTCTGATAGAAAACGCCATCACCCATGGCCTCCATGACCTTGAGCAGGGTGGCCGGGTTTCCATTTCCGTCCAATTGGATGATGCGGGCCGGTTTATCCGCCTCGCCGTGGCCGATACGGGCAAGGGAATGAAAAAGGACGATATCGAAGCTGCTATGAAGGCCGCCAAACTGGATGATAATTCTGAACATAGCGGCATCGGACTCTTTAATGTGATACGCCGGGTCACCCTTTCTACCGCAGGCCGCGGTCACGTTGCCATAGAAAGTACCGAAGGCCAGGGCAGCAAGGTTATTATTAGTATTCCCATGGAGCTGCACGGATGAAACGAATTCTCATCGTAGATGATGAACAACCCATTATATCAGGGCTGAGTCTTGTCATAAAACGGTATTTCGCAGATGAGTATACTATTGTCGGCAGCGCCGCATCGGGCCGGGAAGCTATAGAAAAAGCACGAGACCTGGTACCAGATATTGTCCTTATGGATGTACAGATGCCGGGAATATCGGGGTTAGAGGCTATCAAGTCGATAAGCTCCTTAGGTGGTTCAAAGGCCTTTGTCTTAATCACCGCCTATGAACGGTTCGACATCGCCCGGGAAGCCCTCAGCCTCGGCGTGTGCGACTATATCTTAAAACCCGTTTCCCGGGAACGGCTGGAAATAGCCCTGCATTCCGCCGCTCAATATGTGGATCGCAGCAGGGAACTGGAAAAACTTAAGCTCCAGCTGGCAGAGCAGGACCATCAAGCTGCTCCACTTATTAAAGACGCTTTTTTTTATCGCATTAAGAACGGCATTCCCTACCAGCGGGAGCTCTCGATAATCCGGAAAACCTTGAATCTGCAATCTGAAGATGCGGCGATTGTTATTGCCTTTATTCGTGCTTCTGATGATGAACCTGTGGCAGGTCTTTATAAACGATTGTCAGAATATGTCCAATATAAGACTGAGGCCCTGATAGGCAGCCTGGAAGAAGGGCAGTATGCCCCCATCCTCGTTTCTCTTAAAAAGCAGGATACTGAAAGGCTGCAAAATGTACTGCAAAATCTTGAATTGGCCTTTGCATCCGAAATAAATCTGGGGAGGCTGTCTCTGTTCCCTGGAGAAATTCTCCCTCTGGAATCGCTCCATGATTCTTGGGATACAGCGTTGAACCAAATACTTCTTCAGCCAAAGGCTCTACAGACGAACGAGCCTTTGATCTGGCCGCCCGGATTGGAACGAGAGCTTGCGTCTGCAGCCAGGGATGCGAATCTGGGACAGATCCAGCGGATTTATGAAACTATTTTAGAGCAGCTTATGGTCCGGGGCTTCCATGGCAGCGAAGACCTCTATCGGTTCCTCGGAATTATTTCCCTCATAGTTGGACAGTTAGCTGAATCGGCATCCCTGTCAGAGCAAGAAATAAAACAATTGCTTGACTATCGGGAGCTTATTTCTCTGTGGGAACACAAGTTCATTTCTTCTTTTTTAGAAAGAGCCAGGGAAAAGCTCTCCCGAATCTTGGAGAGGGCGAGAGAAAAGAGAAAAATTTCACCGACCGCAAAACGAGCCCTCCAGTATATGGAAAACCACTTTGCAGAACCAATCAGCCTTGAACAGGTGGCAGAAATTCTCGGGATTGCGCCTGCCAGCCTATCCCGGCTTTTTTCGGAAGAGCTGGGAACCGGTTTTGCCCGTACCCTCATTGAGTACCGGCTTAAACGGGCTAAGGAACTGCTCCGCCAGGACAACCTTTCGATAAAGGATGTCAGTAATGCCTGCGGTTACCAGGACCCAAACTATTTTACCCGTCTTTTTAAAAACTGGATTGGAATGACTCCCACAGAATATGTTGAATTCCTGAGACAAAATCCAGAAGGAGCAGATAGGCTATGAAACGAATCCTTGTTGGTTTTGGCCTCCTTGTTATTGCATGCACTGTAACTATTTCGTGCACTCGAAATGCTAAAAAATCGGATACCTATAAGCCGGTCATCGGCCTTTCTCTGGACTCCCTTGTGGTAGAGCGCTGGCGTCGCGATGTGGACAGCTTTACCCGCGCTGCTACCGATTTGGATGCCTCGGTAAAACTCCGGGTTGCAAACCAGGATGCGGAAACCCAAATTGCCCAGATTAAAAGCCTTGTAGATTCTGGAATTGATGTGCTTGTGGTTATCCCTAACCATGCGGACAAATTAACCGATATCTGCCGGTCTGTTGTGCGCAGGCATATTCCCGTCATTAGTTACGACCGGCTTGTAAACCGGGCTAATGTGGACCTTTATATTTCATTTGACAACGAAGAGGTCGGTTCTCTCATGGCAAGCGCAGCCCTGTCTGCAAAGCCTGAGGGCAACTATGTTATTATTAATGGAGCTATAACTGATAATAACGCCTATATGATCAACAAGGGCTATCACAAGGTGATGGATCCCCAAATTGCTGCAGGTAAAATCAATCTTATTAAAGAAATATGGCCCTCCGACTGGATAAGCGATGAAGTAAAATCTCGGTTTGAACAATTACTGTCGGAAGAAAAAAACATAGATGTGGTTCTCTGCGGAAACGATATGCTGGCAGAAACAGTGATAGGTGTGCTTTCGGAAAACCGGATGCTGGGAAAAACACTCGTCCTCGGTCAGGATGCGGAGCTTTCCGCCTGCCAGCGGGTTGCAGAAGGGAGCCAATTTGCAACGATTTACAAACCTATCGAACGGCTGTCGCTCAAGGCTGCCGCTCTGGCGGTTATGCTTGCGAAGGGAGAAAAGCTTCCCGCCACATCGACTATATTTGATGGTTTATATAATGTTCCCTATGTTAAACTCGAACCTATTCTCGTAACCAAGGACACTCTGGAGAAAACAGTAATCAAGGACGGTTTTCATAGCTATCAAGATGTATTCAGGAATGTTCCCAATCATAAAAAGAAGGAATAGCTGGTCTCAAACCAGGATAAATTTGACTCTCTTGTATGTTAAAAAAGTGCTATTTGGTTTGTAGTACATAAAATATTAAAAAATACCAGAAAAATGCAAATTCTTTCCTGATGCGGGATTCTAAAAACCGGGAGACACTGGTACTCGGCAGGGGGCTGGTTCAGCTGCCCTGTCACTGCAGTTCTTAGTAACTGCAGATAAAAAGTCCCCATGTAGGAGGAAGCAATGAAACTGGTACGTGGTTTGTTCATTGCACTGCTCTCTGTAGCCGTTATCGGCGGTGTGTTTGCAAGTGGCCAGGGCGAAGCTGGCAAGACCCAGGTTGGTATCGTTCTGCCGACCAAGGATGAGCCCCGCTGGATTCAGGACCAGACCCGGTTCATGGATGCCCTAAAGGCTGCTGGTTTTTCCGCCAACGTTCTGTTCAGCCAGGGCGATTCTGCCAAGGAAAAATCAAATGTCGAATCCCTGATCAGCCAGGGTATTAAAGTTCTGGTTATCTGCCCCCATGACAGTGCTGCCGCAGCTGCTGCTGCCGACCTCGCTGCTAAGGCAGGTGTAAAGGTCATTTCCTATGACCGGCTTATCACCGGAACCACCTCTGTTGATTACTATGTAACCTTCGACAGCGTCCAGGTTGGTGCCGCTTGGGGTGATTACCTCAATTCCAAGGTTCCCGCCGGTTCCAAGAACAACAACCTCTATATCTATGCTGGTGCTGCTTCTGACAACAACGCCTTCCTGTTCTTCGAAGGTGCCTGGAGCAAGCTGCAGCCCAAGATTGCTGACGGAACCTATATCGTTCGCAACTCCGACAAGGCTGTCGCCCTTAAAGATAAGGCTAAACTGACCCGCGATGAAATGGCCCAGATCATTGGCCAGGTTACCACCAACTGGAACTTCAACGATGCGAAGAGCAAGGCTGAAGCGAACCTGACCGCTGTTGACGCCGATGCCAAGGGCACCGTATACATCTGCGCCCCCAACGATGGTACCGCCCGGGCTATCGCTGATGCATTCGCCGCTGACAAGGCTGTGACCAAGTACTACATCACCGGCCAGGATGCTGAAATCGCGTCCATCCAGTACATCATCGATGGCAAACAGTCCATGACCGTCCTTAAGGACGTCCGCACCCTGGTTCAGGATGCTATCAATGCAGCAATTGCCTATATGAAGGGCCAGACTCCTCCTGTTACCGCCTACTATAACAACGGCAAGAAGGATGTTCCTGCAAAGCCCACCGCTATCGTGACCGTAACCAAAGAGAATGTAAAGAAAGAAATCATTGATTCCGGTTACTGGCCCGCTGACAAGTTTACCGGCCTGAAATAAATAACCGGTACAAATCAGCCCTGTAGGCGCTGCTTACAGGGTTTGCAGCCTGAGCCTGCTGTGGCAGGCTTGTTTTTAGGGCTGCATGAAAGTCTGGGAATGTGGTTGTCCGGAGAAACAAAAGAGGATCTCCGGACAATCCATTGTTTGGCTTTTAATACATTATGAGCAGGTAATCCAATGAGCGAATCCATACTGGAAATGCAGCATATCACCAAAACCTTTCCCGGGGTACGGGCTCTCAGCGATGTCACCTTTTCGGTAGCAAAGGGAGAAATACATTGCCTCGTTGGTGAGAATGGAGCTGGTAAGTCAACCCTGATGAAAATTTTAAGCGGTGTTTATCCACATCACGAATTTCAGGGAAAAATTATTTTTGATGGAAAGGAAGTAAAATTTAACGGCATCCATGACAGCGAGGAAGCCGGTATCGGAATTATCTATCAGGAACTGGCCCTGGTTCCGGAAATGATGGTCTATGAAAATGTGCTCCTTGGTCATGAAATAAAACGGGGCTTTACCATAGATACCCATGAAATGATAAAAGAAACGGAGCTTTTGCTTGAACGGGTTCACCTTAAGGTTAATCCCACCACTAAAATTAAGGACCTGGGAATCGGAAAACAACAGCTTGTAGAAATTGCGAAAGCTCTCAGTAAAAATGTAAAATTGCTGATTCTGGACGAACCCACCGCAGCCTTGAACGAAGACGACTGCGAAAACCTATTGAATATTATCCGGGAACTCAAGAGTCAGGGTGTAACCTGCATCATGATTTCCCATAAACTTAAAGAAGTACTGAGCATTGCGGATACCATTACGGTCCTCCGGGACGGCAAGACAATCTGCACCATGGACCGGGAAAAGGACAAGGTCACCGAACAGGTGCTGATCAAGCACATGGTTGGCCGGTCTATCGAAAATATTTATCCTAAACGCAATTCCCGAATTTGGGATGATGTGGTTATCGAAGTAAAGAACTGGACCGCTTTTGATCCTAAGCTGGGCCGTACGGTTCTTAAAAATGTCAATTTCAAGATCCGGCGGGGCGAAATTGTAGGTCTCGCGGGCCTCATGGGTTCTGGCCGCACTGAGCTTGCCCGCAGCCTTTTTGGGAATCCCGACGGTTACGAGATTTCCGGAGAGCTGGTGTTCAAGGGCAAGAGCCAGCGATTCAATCACCCGGCAGAAGCAATCGAGGCTGGTATGGCCTATGCCTCAGAAGACCGGAAACGAAATGGTCTTGTGTTAATACAGCCCATTAAGACCAATATAACCATGGCAAACCTGGAAGAAGTGGCAACAAAACAGGGCGTTATTATTGATGAAAAGGAAATCCAGGTTGCTTCCGAATACGTCAAGGATATGACGATTAAAACCCCCAGTATTCAGCAGTTAGTGCTGAATCTGTCCGGCGGCAACCAGCAGAAAGTTTCAGTTGCCAAATGGCTTTTTGCTAAACCAGATCTGCTCATTCTAGATGAACCCACCCGAGGTATCGATGTGGGTGCGAAATATGAAATCTACACCCTCATGAATGAGCTTGTAGCCCGGGGCATGAGCATCCTTATGATTTCGTCGGAATTGCCAGAGGTGCTCGGGA
The DNA here is from genome assembly GCF_029265695.1 of Gracilinema caldarium. GTDB lineage: Bacteria > Spirochaetota > Spirochaetia > Treponematales > Breznakiellaceae > Gracilinema > Gracilinema caldarium_A. The sequence goes on from NZ_JAJUHW010000018.1 coordinate 36,460, forward strand.
TGAGCGACCGGGTCTATGTCGTAGCCAACGGACAAATAACCGGTGAATTGCCGATCAGCGAAGCCACCCAAGAACGTGTCATGGAACTCGCTACCCAATATTAGGATTTTGGAGGAAAAAATGGCCTATAAAGAAATTAGAACCATGATCCGCAGAAACCTGCGGGAATACGCAATGTATATCGCCCTCGTGGCAATTATGATTATTTTCAGTATTTTTACCAACGGGAATTTTACATCTTCTCGTAACATCGCTAATCTGCTGAACCAGACCGGGTATATCGCGGTTCTTGCGGTTGGTATGACCCTGATTATCGTCATCCGGCACATTGACCTTTCTGTCGGCTTCTTAGCCGGTTTCCTTGGCGCGGTTGCGGCGGTCCTGATGACCCAGGTACACCTTAACGCCTGGTTAACCATACTCCTCGTGTTAGTGCTTGGCGCCGCCGCTGGTTTTGTAACCGGTTTTCCCGTTGCAACCCTGGGGATCCCTGCCTTCGTATCCTCCCTGGCTGGCTGGCTCATTTACCGCGGCGCCCTCATGCTGACCACCGCCGCAACCGGCACGATTATTGTTCCCAACGAGGATTTTAACGCCCTAGGTAACGGCTATATTCCTGAGCTGCTTCCTCTGGATAACCTTCTCCCCGGTCTTCATAAGACGACACTCCTTATCGGGCTTATCGCTATCGTTATTATGATTGTGACCCAATTCTTGGATCGCAAGCGCAAGCAGCAGTACCATTTCGATGTCCTTTCCATGCCCATGTTTATCCTCAAGCTTCTGCTTCTTTCGTTGGTCATCGCATATATCACCTGGATCCTCGCAGGATATAACGGCCTTTCGTGGACATTCGTGATCATGATGCTGGTTGTCTTTGTCTATGATTTCCTTGCCCGCAAGACTGTTTTGGGACGGCACATTTTTGCCGTCGGCGGCAACCCGGAAGCTGCAGAACTTTCCGGCATTAACGTAAAAAAGATTACTCTCTTTGTATTTGCCTCTATGGGGCTCCTTTCAGCATTGGCTGGTATCCTCTTTACTGCCCGGCTCAAATCCGCCACTCCCCAGGCAGGCACCCTGTTTGAACTGGACGCAATTGCAGCCTGCTATATAGGCGGTGTATCCGCTGCCGGCGGTATCGGATCTATTACTGGTTCCCTTGTCGGTGCCCTGGTGTACATGTCCCTCATGAACGGCATGAACCTCATGGGAACCGATATATCCTTGCAGTACATTATCCGCGGTCTTGTTTTGGTGGGCGCCGTTATCTTTGATGTCACTTCCCGGAAACGAAAGGCATAATGTGTTAGAGATAATGTAAATAATAAATATAATAGAAAAAATATGCTTCTAGTGATATAATAAAAGGGCTGTCTGATGAGGCAGCCCTTTGTTGTAAGGGGGTAAGTGATGAAGCAAACAATCCGATTAAAAATGATTTTTAGTTTCGGGTTATTGGCCATACTTATCCTGAGTACCATAACCTTCGTTATTAGTCTTCGAATTGGCTCTGATGTCCAGCGGATTTCTCAGGACGATATTCTTCAGCTTTCGCAGGCAAAAGCTGAAGTTTTGAACAGGCAAATCGAACAGCTCCGCTGGGAACTGAGCATCCTTGCTTCAGTTTATCCTATTAATGAAAAAGACAGCATGGAGGTGTTGCAAAAACTTCGCCGTCAGGTTTCCGAGGAAGTCCTGGGGGTATTTTATACAACTGCCGATGGCACTACTTATACGGATCTTCGGTCAACATATTCATCAAAAAATAATGATTTCTATAAAAAAATTGTACAGGGAACCGACTTTGTCATCGGAAAGCCGGAAATATCACAGAATTGGGGTATCCCCATAGTTGTATTGGCAAAGGGGATACGTGATCCTAACGGACAGTTAAACGGTATCCTTGGTTTTCAAATTAAGCTTTCTACTCTTTCTAGTATTACTGAACGAATCAAGGTAAATAAAAGCGGCTTTGGCTGGCTTGTGGATCAGGATGGGCTTGTACTTGCCCATCCGGACGAAAGCATTGTCATGGATATGCAAATCCAGGATGCGGATTCAAGAGGGTACAAAGGTCTTGGGGCGCTCAGTTCCCGTATCCTTACTACAGAAGCTGGTTTTGGATCCTATACGGATAATTGGAAGAAATCTTATGTATGTTTTTTTTCCAAAGTTCATGAAGTTTCCCAATGGAAACTGGTTATTTCGGTTCCCACCTATGAATTGAATAAACCTATACGGGATCTTTTTATTTTTATCATAGCCCTTTCTGTACTAGCGCTCTTTTTTACCATCTTGGTATCATTGCTCATAGCTCGTTCTATTACAAAACATTTGCAGAAAACGGTCTTTACCTTTCAGGCTCTTGCCCAGGGGGATGCGGATTTAACGAAGCGTATCTCTGTGCCTGGATCTGATGAAGTAGCCGATCTCGTGAGCAGCTTTAATGCATTTATAGAGAAACTGCACGCCTTGGTGACAAGCCTCAAGCAAACGCAGCAAGAATTGTCGTTAGTTGGAAAAAATCTGGAAAACGAAAGCTTACAGGCTAAAAATACGGCAGAAAAAATAATCAATACGGTTGTAATGGTCCAAAATAAATCGGAAGATCAGGTTCAAAGTACCGATCAGGCTTCCGATGCAGCAGGACAGATAACACAATCTATAGAAGACCTTAATGCAATCATTAAGACCCAGGCCGAGAGTATAGGTCAGGCTTCATCGGCTGTAGAAGAAATGATTGGCAACATTGGTTCAGTGACCGCCTCTGTGGAAAAAATGGCGCAGCAATTCGAAGAGATCAACAGGGCCTCGGGTCTTGGTTCGGAAGCCCAGCAGGATGTGGTCGATCGGATCAGTCAGGTTGCGAACCAATCTCGGGCGCTGATAGAAGCTAACGAAGCGATTGCGGCCATTGCGAGTCAGACAAATCTGCTTGCCATGAACGCTGCCATAGAAGCGGCTCATGCGGGTGAGCTCGGCAAAGGTTTTTCAGTTGTGGCTGATGAAATACGCCGTCTTGCGGAGACCGCAAGCGAACAGTCCAGGACGATTGGTGCAAATTTGGCTTCCATGGGGGCCGAAATAGAGGGCGTTGTGTCGTCCTCCCAGGCCTCTGTTCAAACCTTTGGGAGTTTGTTGAATCATATTGAAGCCACTGGTTCATTGGTATTGGAAATAAAGCATGCGATGGAGGAACAAAACACCGGTTCCTCCCAAATTCTAGAGGCTCTAAAAAACATGAATGATATTACCGACCAGGTTCAGCGGGCCTCAGGAGAAATGGCATCCAGTATATTGGTAGTACGGGATGAAATTGAAAGCCTCCATGAAAGTGCCCATGATATACAAGACCTCATGGATGTTATCGTTTCTGAAGTCAAAGAAATAGAAGGCACTACAGGGGTGGTGCTCGATTCTTCCGATAGGACTGGAAAAATCATCTCCACTATGGAAAGCTATATCGGCCGGTTTAAGGTATAAGTTATTGGCTTTTTTTTGAGTTCTCTACTATCTTTTTTAGTATGAATGCAGTTCCGCATGAACGGCCTTCTTTACTTAAAGAAGTATCCTTTTCCGTATTTAAGGTCTTTTTTGCAATGCTTCTTTGCATAAGTCTGGGATGGTCTGTTTTTGCGTTTTTTTCAGTCAGGAACGCTGTTCATGTAGAAGATCAGTATATCACCACGATTTTTAGGACATCCCTTAATGAAGCCCTTTGGGAAATGGACTCTCAAAAAATCAGAGAACTTGCACAGCTTATTGTATCGAATACTTCTTTGTCATCCCTGGAAATCATTGATGAAGAAGGAATTCTTCTTTTTTCTTATAGCAAAAATCAAATAAAATTGTTCGGCTATAGTGTGCAATCCCGATTTGAGCATATCAAAAACGGTTATAAAATAGGTGAAAGCCGGTACTCGCTTGACTATATACTCATAATAAAAGGAATTGCAGGCGGTTTTTTATTTTTTTTAGGAGCCGTTTTGTTCATTTTTTTCTTTATGCAATTTTTCTTAAGAAATATCCTCAAGCATAAGCTGCAGGATCCCCTGGACGAAATTGCCCAGCTCATTTCAACTTATGGAGTATTAACCACCGAGATAAAAGAGGAAGACGAAACAAGGATACTATTTTCTGACTCGATTCACAAAGGGTATATAGAGTTTGAAGGAATCCGAGGGCTTCTTCTCTCTCTCAGGGATACTATTTTAAACCAATTTAAAGAATTAAAGCGTTCTATCGCCGAACGAGATATACTAATGCGCGAATTAAATCATAGAATTAGAAATAACCTCCAGCTGCTCTCCGCAATTATTAACCAGCAAAGAGCCGCAGCTATAGAAGCAGCTACAGATGAAACTGATATCCTTACCAAGTTATTAGGTCGTATTGACACTATTGCAGAAGCCTACGGTCTTCTTATTGAAACTCGAAGAATTAATGGCATAGAAATGGCGTCGTATATCGCTTCAATTTGCGGTCTCAGCAAGGAAATGACGGGTAACGGTTCAATTACTTGTATCATGGATATACAGCCGATGGTGTTCCCTATCGATTATGCGGTAGCAAGCGGACTCATCATTTTTGAGCTTATCTCCAATGCAGCGGAACATGCCTATGAAGGTGGATCTGGTGCAGTACGTATTACATTGCGGCAAGAGGGAGACCTGATCATCCTTTCAGTTGCTGATCAGGGAAAGGGGTGTCCCTTTACTATAGCTAATCCACCCAACGGAACCCTGGGTTTCCGTTTTGTAGCTGCCTTGAGCAGTCAGATGAAAGCCCTTATTCATGAATCATCGAAAAATGGCTTCGAAGTTGTTTTGGAGATGAAAAGAAAAGAAATAGAAGATTCGCTCAAACGGGAAATCTATTCGCGATGAAAATGCGTTCAATAATTATTTTTTATATCTTGCTTGCAACTCTGCTTACTGCACAGGGGGAGAACACTTTAAACTTTGCTATCGGCGAATGGAATCCCCATACAGGAACAAGTCTGCCAGAATATGGATTTGTAACCGCTGTTGTCCGCAAAGCATGTTTAGAAGCAGGATTGTCTCCGACATTCTATTTTTTCCCTTGGCCTCGGGCAGAGTATCTTGTTCAAAAGGGCGATTTTTTCGCAACCTTTCCATACCTTCAGATACCGGAACGGGAAGATTTTTTTTATTTTTCGGACCCCTTATTTATTTCAAAATTGATAATAGTCCGAAATAAAGACTCTAAAAGAACCGCAGAATTTAAATATTCAGGGAGAATAGAGGAGTTAAAGTCCTATCGAATCGGCACTACTGCGGGGACCAAAGCGGTTGTTGTACCACTTCGCAGCAGAGGTATTCTGGTAGAAGAATCTGCCAGTCTAGATTTTGCATTGAAAAAGCTTGCGAAAGGAAGACTCGATTTTGTTATAGATGAATATAAGGTAATTTTGGATGCCTCTAAAAATTTGTTCCGCGGTCAAGAAAATCCAATTGATATAATTGAAAAACCTTTTGCTGAAAATTTGGAATATTGTCTCATGGTTTCCAAAGCCTATCCAAATGCACAGGTCCTTTTGAAGCGTTTTAATGAAGGCTTAAGAAAAGTATTGGGTCAAGAAAAATAAAGGCTGACCACATACGTGAGCCAGCCAAACCGACGCCGGTTCTTATGAACCGGCGAAATTACATCAATTATAGTCCATCGACAGAGTAAACCGCATAGCCCCGAGGTGGAGCCCACACCTCTACCCAGCCGTTGCTGTCGCAGTATTTCGTCTGGGGTTGGTAATTTTGGCCACTGACCGGAGAATACCAGGCATATACCTTAAGATTTTTATTCTTTAAATAATTATTTCCTGTCTGCACCCAAGAACCTTTCCAGCTTGTGGGATGGTCATTGATAATAACGATGTAACCAGGAGAACTAGTTGAAGTCCCATAGCTGCCATAAATGAGCATGTCACCATCATTGGTTTTAAGATTTTGTATAGTTGGTGCTCCAGAAGCTAGTTTCCCTCTGACCCAGACCAATTGTTTAATACCATTACCCCACTGGCCGCCTAGGTTGCTCAGTCCATAATTGTAATAATCTTTCCACCAGATACAGGGGTAACCCTGGTATGTAAGTATGAACGCATAAGCCATCATTTTATCTGTGTAAATTTCGTCTGTGTCGTGGTTCCCAACAAAAGTGACAGCCCTCATGGGATTCTTGGCTGCGAAGGACTTACTATAATCGACCAGATTGGGCAAATATCCGCCACCGCTGGTATTATTGCAGATATCCTTCATGGTGTAATAGAGGGCAAAATCAAATGCAGAAGCATTGGCTTCATTGGTCCACCAGTTCAAAGTATCGGTATTCGCATCCCAATATTCGCCGACTGAGAAAGCTCCGCCAGTAGCGGCTTTCATGTCTTTTATTACCCACGGTTCAAGACCTTTAACATAGTCAAAACGCCACTGGGTAAAGCCCGCATTGGTGGTACTCATCAACCAGTTCATCCATGCCTTCTGATCATTGTATGCAGAGCCAGATACAAAACAGACATCAGGGAACCCTGCAAATGCACCGGGATCGCTGGAACAATAATTATTGGGATGGAAGGAATCCCAATGCCATTTATTCTTTCCTGAGGCAACTGCAGAAAAGTCTGTCCATGTATTGGCACCAGTTTTAGGATTAAATTCGCTATTTCCTCCAGATCGGTGGTTCAAAACTATATCAGCCATACTGGCGATACCGTAACTTTTAAAAGCTGCAATAGTACTCTTTAATTCCGCCTGTGAACCGAAGCGGGTTTCGATAGATCCTTTTTGATTGTATTGGCCGAGATCGTAATAATCGAATGGATCGTAGCCCATGGAATAGGCTCCATTGTCAGCCTTGGAAGGTGGCGGGAACCATATCGCATCAATACCATAGCCGCCAGCCATATTGGCAAGTTCCGCAGCCTTGCTTTTCATGGTGTTATACCAGGTACCCCCTGCAGGGACGTCCCAATAAAAGCCCTGCATCATGACCCCAGATTTACCGGTTATGGAACGGGCTATGCCGGTATCATTAGTGCCAGCCTGATCATTCTGGCTCGATCCAAAAAACTGTGTGTCACATCCTGAGAACAGTAGTAAAAGGCTTGCTGCAACAGCAAGCACAATACTAAATCTCATACCCCTTTTCATGTGATCCTCCTTACTTTGATTTTTATCCGCCCCAGCGAAATTGATACGAATAGAATTACAATGGAGATAATAGAGTTTGTGTAGATAATCTATGTCGTATATAAAAATGGTAAACCTACTCTAAAAATCTGTCAACAAAAATCTAAACCGTTTTATGTTACATTATTAAAAATATCTATATATGTATTAAATGATATAAAACACCTGTTTTATTTATTGGGATTCATATGTTATTATATTATAATATAATAAAGAGAATAAAAATTTATTGATGAGTATGGTATTAGCGACATCTTATTATATAGTTTGTATTTGATATAATGAGTATTGTTTATCTGGTTTACCGTTTTAGTATTATATATGTACTGAGGGTTGTGCAGTGGAAGAGCTATGGCTCGTATCGGCAGAAAAATTGTTATATACCCGTGAGGATGGCCGCCTTATTATTGCTGCACAGCTCAAAGTTGTGACCCAAGTAAAGAATCTTAGTTATGAAAAACGTGTTGGCCTTCGATATAGTATGGATCAATTCGAACATTATGTTGATATGATTGGTCAATGGAGCCGGCAAGTAAACAATGAGATCGATGAGTTTGTTGTTCTAAGCCGTGCCGATATTCCCCCCGGAGTTCTGGTACAGTACTCTCTGTTTTACCAGGTAGAAAACATTACTTATTGGGATCCTCCTGATGGGACTTTTTATTCAATCCAGCTGTAAGTGTAGTGTATCCAATACCAAGAGAAATATAAGCAAGTGTTACCCGTTACCTGAACAAACTATATAGCCTCCGTTCAGGGCACAAAGCGGTACCCTAGACCGCGGACTGTCTGGATATGGTAGGGGGCCGGCTCGGTATCTCCGATTTTTTTGCGAAGCCAGGCAATATGAACATCCACCGTGCGGGTTGTAGTTTCGGTCCCATAGCCCCAGACTGCATCGAGGAGCTTGTCCCGGGAAATGATTTGTCCTGGGTGTCGGGTAAGGAAGGCGAGCAGCTTGTATTCCTGGGCAGAGAGACTCTGTATTGTACCTGAATGTTCCACCGTACCGGTCTGGAAATCCACCGTAAAATGGGTGTACCGTTCGGTTCCCCGAGATCTCTCAGAAGGAGTCCCGCCTATTGGCCCTTCCTCCTGGGGCTGGGCTCGTCGCAGCAGCGCTTCTATACGGGCAAGCAGTTCGTTCATATCAAAGGGTTTACAGAGATAGTCGTCGGCTCCTAATTTTAGCCCTAATACCCGGTCGATAACCTGGCTCCGGGCGGTAAGCATAAGGATGGGCAGCTTATAACCGAGAGCCCGCAGGTCACGGCAGATATCAAAGCCCCCTTTGCCGGGAAGCATCACATCTAAAATAATAAGATCATAGGAGCCGTTTTTTGCCTTTTCAAAACCAGCTGTTCCATCACTGGCGGTATCGCAATGATAGCCTTCGGCGGTAAGCCGGTCTGAAATGGTCAATACCAGGCCCGGCTCATCTTCCACAAGGAGAATAGAGCTAGTCTTTCCCATGTCCAGTCTCCTTATGTAAAGGCAGTTTGATGATAAACAGGGCCCCCAGATCTCCCATGCTCTCGCAGGAAATGGTTCCCCCATGGGTTTCGATAATCCGGCGCACAACATTAAGGCCGAGCCCGCTGCCGGGGACCTGGTTTTCCCTTGCCTGGACGCCGCGGTAAAAGGCCTCAAACACCTGTTTTCGTTCCTGCCGCGGAATACCGGGACCATGGTCGCGGACCGCAATAATAGCCCATTTGTTTTGTTCCTGCCGAATATCTATTCCTAAAAAAGCTCCGTCCCTGGCATGTTTGAGCGCATTGTTCACCAAATTGCCCAGGGCAAGACCAAGGGTTTGTTCGTCTCCCCTCACAAACAAGCTTTCCGGGGCTATTACTTCGACTCGGAATTCAGCTTCCGCAAGGGCTGATTCATATTGCTGCAATACCATGTTGATGAGCTTCCGTAAGTCCAATGGTGCAAGTTCTAGTTGCTTGTGGCTCGAAAGCCGTGAATAAATGAGGAGCCGGTCCACCATGGTGGCTAATTTGTTGCTTTCTCCCATAATCATGGCGCCGTACTTCCTAGCCCTTTCCGGCTCAGCGACGATGCCCGAGGCCAGGTTGTCCGCCGCTGCTTTAATGACCGCCACCGGAGTTTTAAGTTCATGGGTTACGGTGGCGATAAAATCCTGCTGACGCTCTGCCAATTCCTGGTTTCTCCGGACTGCTATGGTAAGCGCAAGTATGGCCAGGGCAAGCAAAAGAAAGGTTCCCATACTAAGTATGGTATTTCGGAGCATGATAGTATTTACCACCGCCTTGAGGGACCCCGATTTATGAACCGCCTCGAGCACCCATCGAGCCCCTTCGATACGGTCTCGCTGTTCTGGCGGTCTTGGTTCTGAAAAACCTTCAGCAGCCAGGTCGGGATTCTTCTGGGTTGCCGCGTACTGACGCCTGAGCTGCAGTATAGTCATGGCTGGTACGGTATCAAAATTGGGATCCCTATTTTCCGGCAGTCTGCTAAAGGTAAACAAAAAATCTGGCCGCAAGAGAGGATACCGAATATCGGGATTGTCAAAGATTCCATCGGGAATACTGATTGAGGATTCGTACACTACAGTTTGGTTTACCCGGTCGATCACTCTAAAATAGTAGTCGTTTTTGCCGAATAAAAATTGTTCTGCCAGCGGTGGAATTAATTTTTTGCTTAATACATCGTTGTTAAATTTAATAACCAATTTGTACCGATTTGCTGTGTTCCCTGGCCGCAGGGGAAAGACAAAAAGACCGGAATCTTCGATCTTAAAGGCAACACGTTCAAAAGCTGTTTCTTCCCATTGCCAGGCGGTTGAGGTTATATCAAAGCGCCCTTCATCAACTATAATATAGAGCTCTGAAATGATGTCCGGACTTTGTGCATAGGTTTTCCAGGCAGTCCAACGTTTTTCGAATTCTTCAAAGTCTCCCCGGCTGAGAATGTAGGCCATTTCATCACAGTCGAAATCAAAAAGAACAGGGATGACGGCAATTTCGTTTTGAATGGCGTTTCCCAGCTGGTTCGCCGTAGAATGCAGGGCCTGTACTAGCCGGTACCGTTCCCGGACTCCAAGATCCCTAATCCACCTGATCTGGTTTACCGCAAGAAAGAGTAACAGGGGTATCATTGCGGCGGTCAGTACTATAGACCAGTAACGCTTAAAAAACTTCATATTATTATTGTAACAAAGAGCCCCGTTTCCTGTCATAACTGGGCTTCCTGAGATCGCATCTTTTTACAATTTTAACATAAGGTTTTACACACTCTTAACCACAGCAGCTTCGTTATGCAGTACGTTTAGCCTGTCGAAGGAGAAAAATGCTATGCCAAATACAAGTCCTATTTTTCAGAATGGTCCAGAGACGACAAAAAAACAGACGGTCTCTTGGCTGCTTGTGGCGGGACTCATTGTGGTGATAGGAATCGCCGCTTTGGGTCTCAGTACCCTTTTATCTGCCAAACCCCAGAACAGCACTGCGGTCGTTAAGGCCACATCCCAGGCGGTGGTGGAAAAAAAGACCATCCGGGATATCGTGTCAGTATCAGGCGTCCTTGAACTTGCAAAAAAAGAAATTATTACCTCCCCCGGTGACGGTGTAGTTACCCAGGTATATGTACAGGAAGGTGACCAGGTTGCTCCGGGGCAGGTCTTGCTGCAGATCGGTGTCTCTGATCTGGAGTCCCAGCTCCAGAGCAAACAGCTGTCCTTAGAAAAGTTGAACCGTCAGATTGAACAAGCCACGGTTACCCAGCAATACAGCCGTAAACAACGAGCAATCGAGATCGATGCCGCATCCAGGGCTGTCGATGATGCCCAGCGGGAGCTGGATAAGGTTCAGGCTCTTAAGGGTAAAAACCTTGCCTCAGACCAGGAAGTTCTGGCAGCCCAGCTCAAGCTGCAGAGCGCCAAGGATACGCTGGTAAAAGCCCAGATAAACCAGGACCAGGCGGAGGCTTCCTATCAGCTTGATATGAAAAACTCCCAGGCCGACCGGACTATTTTGGAAAAGGACATTAAGGACCTTAAGGACAAGATCGCTGCCTATACGGTCCGCACCAGCCGGGGCGGCACGGTCTACAGTGTATCAGTGGAGGCCGGAGGCACGGTCAGTAATTACAAGGAACTGGCGGTTGTGGCCAATCCTGCCGACAGCCGTGCCGCCCTCGATGTGCCGGAGACCCGGATAAGCTCCGTAACAAAGGGGCAAGCAGTGACTGTTTACGTAGGGGAGAATGCCTACGCGGCCACCGTAGATACCATTGCACCCTCGGCGACCAGTTCATCAAGCTCATCGGGCTCGGTGGTTAAAGTAACTGCCGTGTTCAAGACGAAGCCCGAAAAACCCACCATCGGGGCTTCCGTATCGGGCGAAATTGTGGCTGGTACCTTGCAGGATGCACTCGTACTGCCCCGGGGACCATATCTATCCAGCGGAAACTATTCCACCGTTTATGTGGTATCCGGCGGGGTAGCAAAAAAGCAGACCGTTAAATTCGGTGTTGCTGACGGTTCTTATATTCAGGTTGTTTCGGGACTTAAAGAGGGGGACCGGGTCATTATTTCTGACTACCGGGACTTTATCCATCTCGATTCATTCACCGTCGATGAGTCGGCTAAATAATTTTAACTAAATCATTTTATAGCAAGGAGTATGTATGCTGCAATTAACGAATATAACTAAGGCTTGGAACACTGGCACAGGCCAGATCGTGGGATTAAAGGACATTAATCTGGAAATTAAACGGGGCGAATTTGTGACTATAATGGGGCCCTCTGGGTCTGGAAAATCAACGCTGCTTCAGATTATTGGTCTTCTTGATATGCCGACCTCCGGGGTGTACAGCATCGAGGGCCGGGATGTGATGGGGCTCCGGGATGCAGACCTGGCTCGGATACGAAACCGCCACTTTGGTTTTGTATTCCAAAAATTCCATCTGCTGCCTGAGCTGACGAGCCTCGAAAATGTAATGCTCCCCATGGGGTATGCGGGGGTTCCCTTAGCCCAGCGTAAGATTCGGGCACAGGAATTGCTTAATAGGATGGGACTATCCCATAGGCTCCACGCGCGGCCTACTACCCTGTCGGGAGGTGAACAGCAGCGGGTGGCTATTGCGCGCTCACTGGCAAACGATCCGGGCTTCCTTTTGGCGGACGAACCGACGGGAAACCTGCCCTCTGACCAGGGAGCGGAAATTATGGAAATTCTCCATGCCCTTAATAAGGAAGGCATGACGGTTATTATGGTTACCCACGACGAAAAACTCGGTGCCCAAGGGACCCGGACAGTACGACTTAAAGACGGTCTTATTGAGCAGATTGTGGAGCGTGAGCCATGGACAAAATAATGTTAAGCTGGCGACAGATCCGGATTCACTGGGTCGATTCGCTTTTAGCGGTGCTGGGAATTGCACTGGCAACCGCTATACTTGCGGCGGTAATATCCTTAATAGGTTCTTATAATACTGTTTTTGATCGTTTTACCCAGCAGCCCCAGGCCCGGCAGATTACGGTTCGCGGTGTTTTCCAGGCCATGGGATCCGGTGAAGCTGCGGTCAGGGTCGATGCGGCTTCGAGCGAACCGGTACGGTTCAATCTGCAGGATGTCCCCAAAATATTGGAGGATAATCCTGACATTGTGGCCTCTTACCAGGCCCGGTATATGCGGTTTACCACCACCTCTGTTGCGGGTGGTGGATTCTTCGGCGGTGCTGGACCTGGTGCTGGTACCGGTGCGGCTTTATTCGCCGGTGCCGCTTCTAGCGGTACTGCGCCTGGCGGCACCTCGGCTGGCGGTGCTATGGCTGCTGCAAGCAGCACTGCGCAAGCCAGCAGGACCAGCCCTACTCAAGCCAGTGGAGCAAGTTCTGGACAAGCCGGCGGCCCCGGGTCTGCTGGAGCCGGACAGGCCGGCGGACCCGGGCCGGGTGGGGACTTCGGTCCGCCTGAGATCATGGGTTTTGCTCAAGAAACCACAAGCCAGGCTGTCGATACGCCCCTGCTTGAGCAGGTTCAGGGCTATATGGCCAGTGCTTCCTTCTTTACGGCCTATGAACTTACTGCCAAGGAAGGCATCCTTTTTGATGACCGGGATGTGAGCCAGGGCAATGCGGTGGCAGTGGTCGGTTCGGAACTGGCTAAAAAGCTCTATGCGGATCAGCAGGTCCTGAATAAAAAGATTCGCCTGAATGGCCGCATCTATACCATAGTCGGTGTGCTTGCGCCCTATGCGTACAGCACCGAAGGTCTTGCTGCTTCTTTTGATGAGCTTGTGTTTGTGCCGACCCGGGAAGGCATAGCCCGGACCGGAGCGGGGGCCAATGCAACCTTTTTTGGCAGAGTAGGGGAGCTGTCCTTTACGGCGCGGAAAGGGGCTGACCTGGCCGCCGCGGCTCGAAAACTCGAAGCCTCCTTTACCCGCATTTACGGTGAGGACAAAGCTGTAGCGCAAACCCAGATTAGCCAGATAAAGAAAGATCTGGATAAACGGCTAAAAATCCTGTCCCTTTTGGCCTTAATGGCCAGCGCAGTTGGTGTTGCGGCGGCCATCAATATCTTCAATTTGATGATCGGCCGGGTTTCCCGCAGGACCCGTTCTATCGCGATTCAACGGTCCCTGGGAGCTACCTCTAAAAGTATGCTGGGGCAAACCCTTATCGAAACGCTGCTGCTTGGAGCAAGCGGAGCTGTTTTAGGCTTTGCTGCATCCTTCCCCCTCGCGAGTACCCTGCAGGGTATACTGGAAAAAAGTCAGCTCCGCGGTATGGTGCTGCCCCAGCGGCTCGATCTCGCCCTAGGGGTGTCGGTTCTGGCAGTCATTGTTGCCTGTATCTTTGCAATTCCTGCGGCCCTTGCGGCGGCCAATACGGATATTGTTGATGCGCTTCGCGAAGAATAATAAGGAATACCTGTATGAAATTATCTGTTAAGTTATCGGGCCATGCATTCCGCCGGTTTTTACTGGTCCTTGTGGTAACGGTAGGGACCGCAGCTTTGGCTGTATCTTATGCTATATCAGCCCAGCTTGATCGGCTCGTTACCGTAGCGGTCCAAGGCGGGGGCCGGCGGGTCATTATTGCAAACGCTAATCTCAGTGCCGATTCCTCCCTGGATTGGCAGTCACCACTCATACTGAGCCCTCAAGACAAGCAGACCCTTTTGGATGCAAATGTGGGGCTCAAAGCCGTTTCCATTATTAATGAATTACCCTGGCGACAGATCGAAGTAGCCGGAACTGCCTACCGGCCAGGCACGGTACTCGGAGCCGACGACCAGTATGCGGATATCATGGGTCTACGCTTTGCAGCGGGGAGTTTCTTTTCAGGATCCGATGTGAGTGGCCGCGCTCGTGTGGCTGTCCTTTCTGAACGGGCTGCCAAGCTACTCTATGGCTCAAGCCAAGACGCGGTCGGCAAGACCTTCCGGGGAGACCGCAATATTTTTGTACAACGGCAGGTAAGCGGCGCTCCCAGCAGGGCCGAATCATCCTACGATTCATATACGGTAGTCGGTGTATTCAAGGATGTAACCGCCTTTGAGCGGGATGTTTACGGTGTTCCCGATTATATCGTTCCCTATACAGTTATGTTCCCTGCCGATATGCCCATCCTCCCCTTTGCGCGGACCTTTGTAGGCCGGACCGTGGATGTGCGGCCCTTGGAAGGTATCACCGCGGGTCTCAGAAGTTATTTGAGCCAGGTAAAAAAACTTGATACGGTAAAAATCGCCGTCTGGGAAGGATCTATCGATCGGGGAGGGGCATCGTCGGTTGAACAGGTTCGTTCCACGCTCCAGGGCCTTTCGTTAATCACCGAACTATTTGGTTTTGCCATATTGATAGTGGCAGCCTTTGGTGTGGTGTCCAGCATGATGGCCGAAGCAGCGGAACGCCGCCGTGAAATGGCCATTAAGCGTGCCATTGGCAACACGGTGTTAAAGGTCACACTGGAACTGATATTGAATGGTCTCAAACTGACCGCTTTGGGGGGACTTGCCGGTTTTATCATATCCCTCTTTATTCATGGCTTTAGCAAGGACCTGCTAAGCCCCTTCCTTGAGGCCTTGCAGATGAACGGCACGGATCTAACCGCTTCTGTGTTTGAACCAAGAAGCCTCCTTGCGCCGATTGTGGCTGTCCTCCTTTCGGGCCTCTTCTCTTTCCTTCCGGCCATGAAGTCCGCTTCAGAGCCCATTGTAGATGGTCTAAAGGAGTAAGGTATGAATCAACATAAGCGGTTTGTTCCCCTCCTTGTATTGCTCTGTCTTGCCTTTTCTGGGCTGGGCCAGCACCTCTTTGCCTATGACAGCTTGGATGAGGTGGTTTCTCTGGCCCTCTCGAATAATCTGGATGTGGCGGCGGCGGCGATTAAACTAAAAAACAGTGCCGCTTCTCTCGCGTCGGAACCTGCCTGGCGTTCCAGTTCTGTTAGCCTTTCGGCTAATACAGGCGGTTCCTTTGGCGCTGTCCCAACTGGTCCTGCTTCTTCCGCAGGAGCAAACGGTACAAGCTATGGGGCATCCCTGTCGGTCCCCCTGGCAGACTGGTTTTCCTTGGGAGCCACAGGGACGATTAAAAGCGACGGAACTATAGCTTCGACCATTTCGGCGACTTTGAGTCCCCTTTCTGGTCAACCATCTAAGGCAGCAATTGATAACCTTTCGAGCCTTCAGTCTTATCGCAGTACGCTCCGCGCCGCGGTACTCCAGTTCCGCAGTACGGTTCGCAGTCTTGTGGTCAGCAAGGCTGAGGTGGCTTACAAAAAGGCAGCCTTGGATGCGGCGCAGGCAAAATATGACCAGTCCCAGGTTCTGATGAGCCGGGGCGAGGCATCCCAGACGGATGTTTTGGATGCTATGGCTAACTTGACCCAGGCTCGGTTGGATTATGAAACCGCATCAGCAAATTATGAGAGTATTCATCAATCTTTAGCAATGAGCCTTGGCATTCCTACAGGTGATTTACCGGACTTTGAACAGCTCCTTAAAGCAGAAGGTGATGTCCCTGCTCTTGAATCCGCTGCGCTGCTAGAAAAATCTACCTATCTAGCAATAAGCGATACCTATGTCAAAGCCAAACTGGATGCGGAATCGAGCAAAATTGATGCACAGACGGCCCAACCGAAGCCGGATATTACCATAAAAGGTGATTTTTCTCCCTCATCAAACACCTGGTCTGCTCAAGCTATGGTAAAGCTGCCCCTGGATCTAGTGTTTCGGGAAAAGGCGGCTCTTGCTCAAGAGACAGCCGTACTCAAACAAAAACAAGCAGACCGGACAGGGGAGACTGTAGCCTTAGAATATGAGCAAAAAGTAAGGGAGTTAAACCGGCTCTATGAAAGCTGGAAAAAGACTGCCACTTCCTATAATTCTGCCCAGCTTGTCTACGACCAAATGGAAATACTCGCTTCATTGGGGCAGAAGTCGCGCCTCGATCTCTCATCTGCCCAGGCTGAGCTCCTGCGTTCAGCCTGGCAGCTCGCGAGCGCGGAAAAATCTTACCGGGACGCTTTGGAAGCCCTTTCGCAGCGGTATGTCTTTACAGATGAAAAATAGGGGTTACAAGAGCCTGTTACCCTTTATGTAAAAATATATATTTTACCGGGACTGCTCTTAATGATTGCTGTTTAAGAAGCAGTTCCGGTTTATTTCGCCCAACATTGTCAGTATTCGTCTAAAATGTCGAATTGTCTTTAATATCTCCAAAAAGATAATTTTTTACAATTTTGTAAAACGTTCCGATATAATAAATAATCTAAAAATGAAAATTTTGTTAGCAATAAGTTAGTTGGCATAATATTTGCTAATTTTTTAAAAGGTGTCTTTTTGGGGGAATATATGCGTTCATTAAAGCTTTCTGTTGTCAGTACTCTGGCCGCTCTGGTCCTCAGCCTTTCAGGCTGTGATCTCTTTACCGCCGGTCTCGGTGCTAAGGTAGACTTAAGTCCGCCGGTTGCCAAAATTCTGTCGCCGGTGCCGAACACTTATGTGAATAGTGCTGAGTTTACGGTAACTGGAACAGCGAGCGATGATAGCGGAAACCCTTCACTGACCATACGG
>NZ_JAJUHW010000051.1 GCF_029265695.1 Gracilinema caldarium
GACAGCCGCGATTTTATTTGTGCGCCCTCGGCGCACTATGTCTAAGGTAGCTGTCTTGCATCTCGCGCCGTTGGCGCTCGCTGTACGACAGCCGCGATTTTATTTGTGCGCCCTCGGCGAACTCAGTAGATTCATTTTTAACAATTTAGAAGGAAAATGTCAAGAGGAACATCTTATGTGTATCATGAAATTACAATCTGCAAGGACCACTCCAATTTTTCACCGCCTTGTATTGTCTTGACCGTTTTCCATTCCTCGGCTGCAATAAACAAAGAATCGGGGATGCCGGTACAGGGTTCTAGAGCCACATGGTGGAACCCAGAGAGGCCGCGGTTAATCCATAATCCCAGATATGGAGCAAAATTTGCATCCCAGCGAAGTTCTAATCGGTCTCCGGTAACAGTATTTCTTATGGTGGCCCATCCGCTTGTAAGTGGGCCTGCAAAACCCTTGACACACCGTTCATCAATTTCGCCAGGGACTTGGCAGACATCAAGCCTGATGCCAGGAAAGGGTTCTGGATATGACCAGATATCACCCCGAGAGATTGGCACACCGAGGCCGCCGTCGAGCCTCATGAAAGTAACCTCCCGGGGAAGTTCTATGATGTCCCCCTCTATAATATTTTTAAGCGGATGCAAGGACCATATAAAGGGTTCTTCAGTCGTATTGTGATTTTCAAGGCTGTATTCGAAAAGAAGCGAGTTTTCTTCAGTCATTCTAATTGCCCTGCTAAAGGACATGTTGGTAATAGGAAGATTAACGGTAGATTTAAGAACATTATGCGAAAGAGCATCGGAATCAATTTGCCAGCTTTGATACCAAACTTCTCCATGGTCTGGAATTTGATTTTTCCTGAAAAAACATCCAGCCACCGAGGGAATACATTCATCAATTCCAGCCTGAGGACTTATGCCAAAACTATCTCCGGCTTCATTGGGCCATAGCCAATCAGGTCGGTCCTGGTGCCAGAGCCATTCCCGACCGCTTTTAATGTTGCGGAGGCTTACAACACGTCCCCCTAGTTTGGGAACCATCAGGAGTTCCACAGCGCGGCTCTGTATACCGACAGCATCAAAACCTGCGACTTTAGTGTTAAAAATTTTTGGATTGTACATACTAAACGCGAGTATTACCAGAAAAACTTAAAATCGTTAAGTAAGGAGAACCAAATTCAGAATAGCCCCGGCACATGAAAAACGCCGGGGCTGTACTCAGGGAGCGACTGTTAAAGTTAGCTCACTCCTTAATTTTATCTTTTAGGGTAGTCATGGTATAGCCATACTGGTCTTTCATGTCCCGCAGGGGCTTATCAACTGGGATATCTGCAGGGAGGCCCAGTTTCTGAATAACCTGTTGGGTGGAAACCGAAAGAGCCTTAGCTACATCCTGGATAGTCATTGTTCCTTCCAGTACAAAGTCAGCAGGAACTGTAAAAGCAGCGGCAGCAGGTTTTGCAGTTTCTGTTTTTGCTGATGTAGGTTCGGCTTGCTGCTCTTGAGCCTGCGGAGCTGCAGAAGTTTCAGCTGGCTTTTCGGTTGTGCCAGTTTCTGCACTTTCACCTTCATAAGGCACGCCCAAAATTTTGGCCACGGCAAAGCGAACGGTGTCGGTCTCAAAGTCTTCAATATCTGCAAGGGCAGCTGTATCTTTAAGTTTTGTGGTCTCAGGGACCTTTTTCATATCTAGACCAAGTTCGCGATATAACCGCTCAGTCTCAATTCCAAAAGCAGCGGCCACTTCCGCATAGGTTGATGAGCCCTTAATATCCGCTACATTGATGTTTCCCTTGCTTGCAAGGTCAGTAAGTTTTGGTGCAACAAATTGGAGCATATTAGTAGCTTGACCGATGAGGGCAGCCCCAATATAGATAGCGAGTCCAATAATGATGGGAGTCCACAAATTAACTGCCTTACCCGCCAAAGTTGCAACCAGTGAAGGTTTCTTTGTAGGACAGGCGGTTACACATTCCATACAGGCAATACATTCGGGGGAATTCACCACCTGTACGGTCGAAACCTCTACATTCATGGGGCAAACCCGGTCGCATTTGGAACAGCTGATACAGGTGCTTTCCACCCGTTTAATTCTAAAAAGAGGGACCCTACTCAGAATTGCGTTCACTGCTCCGAGGGGACACATATATTTGCAAAACACCCGATCATAAAACATGGAACCGACCAGAATAAGAATAAGCAGTACAAAACCGACGGCAAATTCGGTCCAAAGATCGGGGAAACCAACAGATAAATGACCAAAGGCAGCTAAAGGATCATAGGGCCGAATGACAAGGCTGGCGGTTGTCCAAGTAAAGTAAATAATTGCAACCAAAACAGGATATTTCGCCCAACGTAAGACCTTATCAATTTTCGCGGGAACTACAAAACGTTTCTTGAATATTTTCTGTCCGATCCAGCCAAAAACACCCTGCAGAGCACCAAAGGCGCAGAACCAACCGCAGAAAAAACGAGAAAGCACTAGGCCAAGGGCTACTACAGCCCCAAATAACACGATATTTCCAGGTTCAATTTTTTTGATGAACTCCCCGCCAGCAAGGAATTTCATCAATGTTTCAAGGCCTCCGAAGGGATCTAATGCATCGATCGAAGGTATTCCCTGCATTTTTTGATGTAAAATGGTCAGAATCGTAAGTCCCACTAATACGATTCCCAGGGAAATCCGCCGCGCAATCTGGACGGGGTGCATTTTTTTCGCCATCTCAGTTCCTCCTTAAAAAATCTATTTTGCTTGTTCTGTTGCCTCAAGCTCAGACTTCATAGCTTTAAAAGTTTCAGCTGAAATTTCTCCCCGTGCGTACCGTTCTATCAAGATATCAATACCCTTGGTGACCGATTCCTGTTTTGCATAATGTCCTTTTCTGCTGAATGAAATTATAAGCCAAACAATTAAAACAAGCAAAATTCCAATTCCTGCCCAATGCAGGATTGAAAACCAGCCTATTCCAGCATAGCCATAAAAACCGCGTAACAACATAGAATCCTCCGTATATTGTTTATAGCAATTTCCATGCCAAGAGATCGATTGGATGTAATGTTTTATGAAACATAAGAGAACACTTTTTAATTTTTTCAAACCATTGGGTAAATATATGTTATATATATACATATACTAATTTATATGTATTTAATATTTTATTTACCATAATTTTTTTAATTAAAAAAGAGAGATACAATAATAAACCTGAACAGCGAGAAAATATTTCTCTATTTGTATGAATCGCAGGACAAGCGCGGGAATTATTTACCCCTTTATTTTCCGTTAGACTATGTAATACCGGCCTTCATTTTCTGCCACCATGCCTTCTTTTTGCAAAGACTCGGCGGCAGAACGGAGCCGTTCGTATTCAATTTCAGTAGATTGAGCCAGTTGTTCCAGGGTTAAGGGACCAGTTTTTGCGAGACTGCGCACAATAAACCCCCGGGCCTCGCGGAGAGAACCCTTAAAGGGAGACTGCCGCGTATAGTGAGCGCTGCGGCGGCTTGGATTTTCTGTTATTTTTTTGAGTGATGCTCCATAGTCCATCAACGCGTAATACCACTGGCGTGGTTGCTCCCTGTCCAGAGTCTGTTCTAAAATGGGCAAAAGCAAACTATCCGGGACCTTTTTTTCATCATGATAAAAGAAATGCAGGACAGCTGAGCGGATATTTGTTTCGATAAACACAACAGGCTCATTGTAGGCAAAACAAAGAATAGCCCCTGCCGTATAGGGTCCGATGCCAGGAAGCTGCAGAAGAGCTTCCCTCGTTCTTGGCACCTGGCCGCCAAACTCGGTCACGATTTTTTCAGATGCAAGTTTAAGAAAGCGTCCCCGCCGATTGTACCCAAGCCCCGTCCATTCACGGAGTACTTCTTCCATAGAAGCGGCGGCCAGGGGTTGTGGGGTTGGCCATTTTTCCATCCAGCGATGCCAATATGATAGGACCCTACCCGTCTGTGTCTGCTGGAGCATCACCTCAGAAACGAGGACAGCCCAGCTGTCATCTATGTTACGCCAGGGAAGATCTCTCCCTTGAACCTTATAGTTTTCCCAGACAGCAGATTTGAATTCCGAAATTTGATCAGAGGCATAAAAGAATGGTTCTTTATTTAGCATAACCTTATGCAGTCCGGGATTCCAAAAGTGCATTCATCGATACAACTGCCTGTTTACCCTGTCCGCTCACCACAGCGAGCTGCTGAACCATTTGTACAATGCTGGCATTTTCGCGGACTATTGCATCTATTTCTTTATTTAAACGTTCCGAAATAGCCAACAGTTCATCAATTTTCAATTCCACCGTATGGCCCTCTTTTTGCTGTTTTCCCGCTTCTTCACGAATGCTGTGGGCCGTATCGGACAAATCAGAAAGATTCTTTCTCAGCTGTTCCGAAGCGCCTTGCTGGGCTTGGAGGGCATTCCGTATTGATACGATGCTGTCCAGGGTAAGACGTGAACTTGACGAAACTTCAGCCAAAGCATGGGTCATACGACCATTAGCTTCTACGCTGGATTCGATCCGGCTCGTAATTTCTCTAATTGAATCCCGGATCTTACCGGCCCGCTCTGCGGAAGCGCTGGCTAAATTTTTAATCTCATTGGCAATGACCGCAAAACCCCGCCCTGCAGCCCCGGAATGTGCTGCTTCTATAGCGGCATTCATGGCCAAAAGATTGGTCCGTTCTGCAAAATCTTCTACAGCTTTTACAATATCAACAATTGTGCCGGAGAGGCTTTTTATTTTATCGATAGTCTCGGTCATCTCTTGGGATGCGATAAGTCCCTGCTCAGCCGACTGTTTGAGCGCTTCCGCAGAGCGGGCGGTCTGTTCCATATGGGTTGCCACATCGGCCACAGCATCGGCCACTACAGAAACAGAATCGGCAGATTGCCTTATGCCTTCCGCCTGATGCTGTACTCCAGAGTTTACCCTTTCCAAGGAGGCTGTAAAATGCTGAATAGCCTGCCGGGAATCTTGTACCGCCCGGATCTGGGCCTCTGCACCATGGCGAATCTGTTCTGCTCCGCTGGCCATTTTTTCTGCAGAACGAGCAGCTTGCCCCGCATCATTATCTATTGCGGTAGTAATGGAGGAAATAGTCAGCGCCGTTTCTTCCAATTGGCCGATAAACTTTCCAAGCTGTTCCGTTTTTTGCCGGACAGCAGCTGCATAGGTTTCTAAATCCTTGTATAGCCGGGAAGAACGAAAGGTAAGAGATATAAATAAAGACAAATTAAGGCAGAAAAAACCAATTCCCTGCAGCCAGACCAGAGGTTTTTTTCCCAGCACTGAATAAATGACATCGTGGGTTCCCAAACCTACCCCAAGAATTACTCCAAATAGCAGAGGAAGCGCTTCCTTTTTGCCTTTGGCTACAGAGCGGATTGTAACAACTGCAATGAAAACTATACAAAATTGAATGAATAGCAGGGCTGTATTAAAAACCTTACCTATGGCAATTAGGTCATTGCTGACACTGAGAAAAGTAGTTGTTATACCGAGGGGAACAATAAAAAGTAGCCACGAAAACCATCGCGGCATTCTTAGTTCGCAAAAAGCAATAAAAAACTTAACCAGGGCTGCCATAGAAATGCTCAAACCTGCTTTGGCAATTGCACGGTTAATCCCATAGGGTAGCATTGTAGAAGAAGCACCTATCTCTGTAAAATAGAGGGCTATAGCAAGGGCTGCCAATGCATACCATAAATGCGGTGTATCCTTTTTCCGAACCAGCCACAGAGCAAAAAAATAGATACCTATAAAGGCGCACAGGGCTGCTAAAATGGTGTACAGGGTGGCATTTAAAAAAGTGACCACATTTTCTTCGAACAGGACTGTCGTTTTGTCGGTAATGTCAGCGGTATACAAAGCAACCGAACTTGCCGGGCTGTAAAGCCGCAGGGCGAGCACGTTCTTGCCCGAGGTTTTAAGAAGACCAGAAGGAAGTAAAAAATAAGCAGAATGGTTTCCAGGAAGGGAAAACCGCTCCGTTTCGGAAGGGAAGGTGCCCCTTGAAGCAACTAAAGAGCCATTCAAATATACTTTATAGGCCGCATCAAGCCTGCCTAACACAATATAATAGGGCATCTTAAAAGGCACGGCATTTAATTCAAATTCGGTATATAGCCATGCATATCCGCCCTGGAGCTTAACATCTCCGGGTATAGAACAGGGACTCCAGAGACTGGGATCAAAATTAACAGAAGAACCATCAATGACATCTCCTACCTGGGTTTGCCATTGGGAAAGGGCATACTGATTTCTGCCATTACTTTGGCCAAAAGCCGACAGGGATAAAAAGACCATCAGCAGTAAGGACAGTACCCTTTTAAACAACATTCATGTTTCCTCTCTACAAAACTTACAAAAGGTTTATATTAAACAGCTTTCGGCATTTCTACCTCTTTTGCAAGGTTTCTATAATATAGTCCGCAATAGCCTCCGGTCCCATATGGTCCGTGTCTATAATTATATCAGCAAAATGGTAATCGTTGTTGTCAATATTATATAAACGGAGATACCGCTCCCGATCCTGCCGGTCCCGTTCTGCGGTAAAAGAGGCTAAGGCAGCACGGTCTCCCCCTTCCCGCTTGTAAATGCGTTCAAGCCGCACCTCTGGAGATGCTTTAAGGTACACTTTAAGGTCCGCTTCCGGGAGCATCCAGATAGCCAGCCGGGACCCCAGTACACAGCCCCCATCCTGGCGTGCCAGTTCCACCTGTCTCCGGTCCACTTCCCGGTCCCACCATTCGTCATCCTTTGCCTTTTCTAGCACCGCTTCCAGGGTCAGACCCATCTCTTGAGCCAGGGTCCGGAAAGTAAAATTGATGAACCTGAGCCCTAACTTTTCAGCCACAAGGCGGCTTACCGTGGTATTCCCGCAGCCGCTTTTTCCGGAAATTGCAATTTTTGGATCCCTTTTATTCATTCTATATTCCTTAGTTGTTCCCGTACATTTTCCAGTGCGTCCTTCATGGTAACCACCGCCCGGCTCACATCCAGAATCGGACTCTTGGACCCAATCGTGTTCACCTCACGGTTAATCTCCTGGCAGAGGAAGTCCAGCTTTTTACCCGGCGCGGGGTTACGCTCTACCTCTGCCCTAAATTCCGCTAAATGGGCTTTAAGACGGGTTAATTCCTCCGAAATCGTATATTTCATTAAAAGAACTGCGGTTTCCGCAAGAATTCTGTTTTCGTCGATGCTGTCTCCTAAAAGCTCTGCAAAACGGCTGCGAAGGTTTTCTTTAATTTGCGTTTCCAAGAGGGGGGCATGCTGCTCAACCACCCCAGAGGCGGCCTCAAGTTTGGTTATATGGCTCAGGATATCGGCCTCCGTCGCCCGTCCCTCCCGGATCCGTTCTGCTTCAAACTGGTCCAGAGCAACTTGCAACACCGGTTCAATAAGCTGCCAATAACGTTCTGGATCTCGGATTTTATCAATCTGGAGTACTCCCTCCATGCCAAGTATCGTATGGAGTTTTGGTTTTTCGTCCAGGGCAAGGGATTGGGCCAATTCCAGCATGGCCGCATAATAGGCTTGGGCAGCACTTTTATCGATAGATACCGATACATCGGTGGCCAGTTCTTTGAGGCGCAGGGAAAGCTCTATCTTACCCCGTTCGCAGCGGGCTGCAACAGCCTCACGGATACGATTTTCCAGCATACCAAGAAAGGGGGGCAGATTGATGAACATTTCCAGAAACCGGTTATTGTATCCCTTTATTTCTACCGAAAGGGAAACCGTTTCATTTCTCAACTCTTTATACGCATAGCCGGTCATGCTCTTCATGATGCAACTCCTCGTAGAGGGCTTGGGCTAACTTCCAATTATCTCCGGCCCCCATGGTAATAAAAAGATCGCCCGCCCTTAGTTCCTGTTTCAGAAAGGGCAGCGCATCCATCACTTCATCAAAATAGTACACCTGGTCCCGCAGTGCCTGGGTTTTTTCAAAAAGTGTTCTGCCAGTAACACCACCAGTATATTGTTCCCGGGCGGACCCATAAATTTTGTGCAGAATGACCACATCGGCAGCTTTAAGGGAAGCGGCAAATTCATCGAGCAGAGCTGCGGTCCGGGTGTAGGTGTGGGACATAAAACTTACCACAATCCGGCGCCGGGGATAAAAGGCACGGAGGCCTTCCAGGGTTGTCTGGATAGCCGTCGGATGGTGGCCGTAGTCGTCCATGATGAGAATTCCATTGGCTTCTCCAATGATTTCAGAGCGGCGTTTGCTCCCCTTAAAAGACCCAAGGGCGGCAGCAAGGGCCTCGAGGATTTCATCTTTTACCGTATCGCTGGCTGTATATGTTTTATAAAGGGAAAGACTCAAGGCCAGGGCAGCGGCGGCATTCAGCACCGTATGCTTTCCGGGAACAGGGAGCCTGAACGTCATGGGAAAACCCTGCAATGTAAAGATGGTACATTCATCACCATTCTGCATGCTGCTTATTCGGTAATCCCCCTCTGCACTAAATCCGTAGGGTATAAGGCTTATGTCCTTCCGTTCAGCGCGAAGCAGACGGGCCACTTCACTGGCACCCTCATCATCGGCGCAATAAATAAGCTCTCCCCCCTGAGGAAGGAGCCGTCCATATTCAACAAAGGCATCCCGTATGGACTCATAGGTCGGATAATAATCCTGATGGTCACTTTCCACACTGGTCAGCACAATACGCCGCGGATGAAAAGAAAGAAAATGGCGCCTGTATTCGCAGGTCTCGGCTACAAAAAAACGGTCTCCCAAAACGAGGGTAGATTTCCCTTCAAAGTTGCCTACTGCACTTCCTGCTAATATCTGGGCCGGCAGAGCAAGGCCCCGGAGAAGAGTCCCGGTGAGGGCGGTTGTGGTGGTCTTTCCGTGAACGCCCGCAATGCCGGACGAATCAAAACGGCGGGAATAGGCTCCGAGGGCGTCGGTATATTTGAGAACCGGCAGAGACCGGGCCATAGCGGCCTTGAGTTCTTCATTGGTATCCGGGCTATAAGCCGCAGAATATATGACCATATCTACGTCGGGGGGAACATTGAGAGCAGAAAAGGTATCGCGGTAGGGTATTCCTAAACGTTTAAGGATTTCATCGGTGTAAAATTGCTCAGGCCGGTCAGAACCGGAAACTTGGGCACCTGAACGCAGGAAAAGCTCCGCCAGGGCGCACATACCGGTACCCTTTATACCGACAAAATGGACCTTGAGGCCCTTAAGGTTTTCGGGAAGATCAAAGAATTCCATAGACGCATCCTAACCTAACGGAATGCTTTTTTCAACGCAACCTAGAATGATTTCATACAAATTCCACTTCCCAAATCGACAATAGGCTGATACAAATAGATTTATGTATTCCTTCTCCGGCTCCCAAGAGGTCTTTTCGTGGCTCTCCGGTTTTATCAACTTTGAACGGGGCCTTTCAGCTAAAGCTTTCAGGCTAGACAGGATGCACATCCTTGCGGAACTAGCGGGTCACCCAGAACTCAGTGCCCCGGTTATTCATATCGCAGGATCCAAGGGCAAGGGATCGGTAACTACCATGATTGCATCCATGCTCCATGAGGCGGGATTTAAAACAGGCCGCTATGTGTCTCCCCACATTACTGAATACCGAGAACGGGTATCCCTGGCGGATCGTTTTTTTGATGAATCGGTATATGCGGAAGCGGGCAATGAACTGAAAGAGCTGGTAAACAGGGCGGTTTTGCAGTATCCAGCACTTTTTAGTCCCGATGCTCCGGAAGGAGAGAGCCCTACCTTTTTTGAACTCCTCACTCTATATTTTTTCCTCTGTTGCCGAGCCTCCCGCTGCGATGTCATGGTGGTCGAGACCGGTATGGGTGGCCGCCTGGATGCGACCAACATTGTGGACCCTATACTCTCTGTCATTACCCCCATTGAACTGGAACACACCCAATATCTTGGAAATACCATAGAAGCTATCGCAGGTGAAAAAGCAGGTATTATAAAACCCGGTAGACCTGTACTTGTATCAGAACAGCGAGAAGAAGCATACAGAGTCTTTCAGAGCACTGCCAAGACTTGTTCATCTCCCCTCTGGTACATTCCAGAATTGGCTAAAATAAATCAGCTTAAGGTCAGTAAGGGGGGAACTGAGTTCTCCATCAATATAAATAAAAGAATGCCACACTCACCGCTCAACGATGGAAGCGGTAAAACAGCTTTTTTCATCAATCTATCGCTGGTCGGAGCCATACAGGCCCACAATGCCCTCCAGGCGTATACGGCGGTCAGACTTACCTATCCAGAAATTAACCAGGAGATTTTACTTAAGGGGCTTAAGAAAACGCGCATCCCAGCCCGGTTCGAACGGATACGAGAAGAGCCGGACATCATAATCGACGGGGCCCATACACCACGGAGCATAAAGCTCTGTACAGAAACCTTTGTAAGCCTATATGGCTCCGGCAATATTCTTCTTTTTGCCTGCGCTGCTGACAAGGATGCTGCATCCATGGCTCAGATTCTGCTTCCGCATTTTAATCAAATTGTCTTAACAACGCCGGGGAGTTTTAAAAAAAGCGACCTGGAAAAAACACGAAAAGCCTTTACAGATATACAAGATAGCTTTAATGTGGATATAGAGTGTATACCGGATACAGAGGAGGCTATCCGGCGAACATTTATGTTATCAAAACAACAGCACAAAGCAGTCCTGGCAGCTGGTTCATTCTATCTTGCAGCCGAAGTCAGGACTTTTAAGTTATAGTTATAAACAAGGATGTTTTTATGAATGATAAAGCAGCAGCAAAATATGATGAAGATGTAATACGGATTATTAATCAACTTAAGAACGAAATCATAGAACGCAAATGGGCGGAAAAAAAATCCCGAGATGCCCTGGACTACGCTGAAAGTATTATCGATTCGGTCAAACATCCCCTGGTGGTGTTGGATGAAACAAAAAAGGTAATTTCCGCAAACCTCGCTTTTTATGACCTCTTTAATCTCACCCCTGGAATTGTTCTGGGTCAAAATTTTCTTACCATGGCTGACGGTTTTTTTGATTTCAAGGAAATGCAACAGCTCCTGGAAAAAAAACAAGGGCCAGAACCACAGGTCATTGATATTTACCGCAACTTTCATCTTATCGGCAGGAAATACCTTAAGGCGGCTATTCAGGGATTGCAGTACAATGTCAAACACCTTCGCTTTTCATTCCTGACCATTGAGGATGTGACGGACCAAAAAATTGCGGAGATGAAATTACGGAAAGCCCTGGAAGATAAAAGCATACTCATCCGGGAAGTACACCATCGGGTAAAAAACAATCTGCAGATCCTTTCCAGTCTCCTCTCGCTGCAGATCACCACATTAAGCGATGAAAGTCCCTTTCAGGTACTCCAGGAAGCCCAGACGCGAATCATGGCCATTGGGGCGGTTCATGAAAGCCTATCGGACAAGGGTCAGGTGGGGAAAATACCCATCGAAGAACCTATCCGCCGTATGATTGAAGGGCTCGATGCTCTCTTTGATGATAATATCCAGGTTTCGCTAACTATCGATCCCATTTTTTTAACCATTAACCAGGCGACACTTCTTTGTCTTGTACTGAACGAAATTGTCTCTAATTCCCACAAATATTCGTTCCAAAACCATACAGGTTCAGAAAAACGCATATTCATCGAGATTAAAGAATCTAACAATCAAGTGGTGTTGACCATTTCGGATAATGGTAGCGGTTTTGGTATCGGCCAGGACAGGCTTAAGGCAGAGGGCGGCGATTATTCACTAGGTTTCATATTGATAAAGAATCTCGTAGAGCAGCAGCTGCTTGGTCAATGGAATGTAAAACGGCTGGGGGGTCTCATTCACGAAATAAGATTCGGTATAGAAGAGGATCAAACCATTCCGCCTGTTTCGGTGGAAGAACTGAGTTCGTAACGTACCGCTTCACCGGTTTCGGGATCTCTGAATTCTACTGCCCAGGCTTGGAGATAAAGCAGCTCTTTTTCGTGCTCTTTAAAAATACCATGGGGATTATAAAGTTTATCTCCCAGTATGGGCATACCAATCCAGGCAAGATGGCAGCGGATCTGATGACGGAAACCCCGTGCTATTTGCGCATTAACCACAAACAACGATTCATGTTGCGGCTCTGTTTGTACTGAAAGTACGATAGTCCTATAGGGCTTTCCATGATCTAGGCTTATCTCTTTGGTCTTTTTATCTATCACCACAGGCCGGACTGCTTTGCGGCCGGGACCGTAGGGTCTAAAGGCGCTTTCTACTAAGAAGGGAGCCTTACAGGACCAATCAATTTGAAACGGCAGGGGCGGAAACCCAGGACCTATGGCTTGTCTTACCTCTTCCTTTTTTATGCACCAGGCCCGATAGGTTTTAAGAAATAGGCCACCTTCTTGCTGAGCAGATATAAGGTCATAGGCTTCCTGGGTTCGGGCAAAAAGCACAAGGCCGTTGGTATCCGTATCCAGCCGATGGAGCAAACCGCCCTCTATGAGTTTTCTGCCCTTTATGTTGCCGACCTCTGGAAAGCGTTTGACGCACCATTGAACGAGGGTATGTTCTTCTGTGACAGTGAGGGGGGCCGTAGGAAGCCCCGGAGGTTTGTAAACCAGCAGGTACGAGGGGGTCTCAGCACAGACAAAAGGTTCAGATGAGGTCACCATCATAGACCTTGCGATAATACTCAATTACCGGCATACTTGCAATTGTGAAAAAGAAAGAATTTTTAAAAGCTACGGGCAGTAAATTTTTATTAACATTCCAGCTGTTTTCAAAAAACGAACTGGCTAACCATGCTGCCGCAGGGGCTTATGGTTTTTTCCTTTCCGCAGCGCCAGCCTTGCTGCTCATGGTTCTGCTTTTGTCCAACATTTTTCGTGCTGCGCCATCGGCTTTACATGATGTATTTAACAGTTTCAGTAATTCCTATTTAGGTAGTCTTGGAATTTTGTTAGACAGCCAGAGCCTAACATCCTCGTTTATTTTTGCTTCAGAAAATAAATTTTCAGGTATCATTACTATTCTTAACCTATTATGGACAGGGCGTGTCTTTGCACTGTCGCTGCAACGGGGCCTCCGGGTAATATACCCCAACCCTCCGGGAAAACAAAAACCGGTAAAAGATACCCTTATGCCCTTTGCCATAGAATTGGCGGCTATTGCATATGCGCTGCTTTTTATTTTTTCAAGCCGGGAAGCCATTTTATTTTTTGAGCAATCTCGGCTGGGCCGTTTTTTCCCTTTGCTGCTTCCGCTTCTTCGTTTCATTGCGTTGATACTGCCCATTGTAGGCCTGGGACTACTCACCTACGGAGCCTATCGGTTTGTACCCTATAATCCGCCAAGCCGTATGTCAGCATTCCAGGGGACCCTGCTCGCCATAGTCCTTTATAGCAGTGTATCGCTTATTTTTCAGACCCTTGTGAACCCAGACCGCTACAACCTGGTTTACGGAGCTCTCGGCAATGTGGTGCTGCTTCTGGCTAATGTTTACTTCTTCTTCACCTTCTTCTTTCTTGGAGCCCAATTTTCTTATGTAATCAATTCATTCAATGCGCTTATGTTTACCCGCTTTAGAAAAATGCAGGCTTCAGGACCGCAGACTGGGAATAATAAAATACCCAATTTTGAAAAACACATATTTGGAAGTCCATCGGGGGAGATGAAAAAATATATCAGGTCCTACGAAGCTGGCTTCAAACTCTTTGGTGCCGGAGAAACAGGTTCAACGATCTTTTATATTCTTTCTGGCAGTGTTGGAATCTATATCCAGGACGAAAAGGGATCGCTCCAGAAAATTGCGGTTCTTAATGAAGGCAATTTTATCGGCGAAATGGCATATCTGCTTTCCGAGCCCAGAACTGCAACGGCAATTACCGAATCAGAAGCAATTATTATAGAGCTGCCGCCAAACGTGTTTGAACAGGTTTTACAAAATGATCCAGAAACGGCCCGCTATATTATAGATTCCCTTTCGAGACGTATTAAATTTGCAAATGACAAAATGAGAAGTCTGTAGGGATTTAGCTTTTTGCTGACCCAGCTTTCAGCTTTTTTAGTATCTCTTTAAACCGATGCGGCAAGGGGGCTAAAAATTGTTCCGGCTCTGACTGGCCTGGTAAAAGAATGCGAAGCCTTAGCGCATGGAGCATCAGGGTTGCCTTGGGAAACCGATGATCCTTAGCAGAGTATAGGGGATCCCCCAGTATGGGGCAACCCAAAAAGCGCATATGCACACGAAGCTGGTGGGTCCTTCCGGTTTTTGGCCGTAATAGGACGAGGCTGTAGGAACCAAATTCCTGCAAAACGCGGTACAGGGTTACCGCATGTTTCCCCTGGTTTTTAGTACAGGTAAATAGTTTCCGGTTATGCTTATCTCTGGCTATAAAAGTTTCTATCCTGCCCTTTGACTGGGGAAGCCTTCCCCGCACTATGGCTACATAGGTTTTTTTTGTTTGCCGCGCCTTAAACTGATTTGCAAGAAACACCAGGGCTTCATCGTCGTAGGTGGCAATAATGACACCGCTTGTATCCTTATCAAGACGATGTACTATTCCAGGCCGAAGAAGAACTTCAGCGGAGCCTTGCGCTGATCCTGTTTTCTCCCTTGTTGCAACACCAGCAATTTCGGATAAGGGCATTTTGCCCCTTAGCATCCTCCTGTATAGGATCCCATTTGCAAGGGTTCCCCGCTTATTACCCGCCCCAGGATGCACCACCAGTCCCTGAGGTTTATTTATAACAATGACCCGGTCATCCTCATACAAAATGTCAAAAGGAATATCTTCAGGTACAAGATCGGTTGGTTCCGGTGCATCCCAGGAAAGACTGATTTGATCTCCGGGCACAACAATACGGGATACTTTTACATTCTTTCCGTTTACCTGTGCGCAAAGATGCCTCGCCTTAACCTGTGAACGGCTTATCAAATTAAGAACCTCTGAAATATACCGGTCTAGCCGCATGCCTCCCTGGGCTTGGTGTCCAACCATTCCTGAATAGGTTTCCACAGTTTTATTCCTGACCTCCAGTCTGGTCTGGATTCCAGGGCTCTATTCGAATATCGGGCTGCAAAATGGACGGCGCAGACTCCTTTTGCCGGCTCCGTTTATTCTGCACTAGTATGTAGTCCACCAGGGCAGCAGCAACAGAAAGACCGACAGCGACCGAAAAAGAAGCAATACGCTGAGTTTCGTCCATTTCTATGGCCCCGGGAGCCTTGATGGGCCATGGAGCATACAGGCGATCCCAGTTATGGCTATAGAAACGGTATGAATCAACTGCAAAGGTGGTAAAGAACATCATGAACGGAAGGGAACCAAAGGCGACAATTTCGGCTCGGCGCAGATCAAGGAGCCAAGCGGGAAATTCATCCTTCTGGTAGGGAGCAGGCGCTATTTGTTTCGTTGTAACAGACTGTGTATCCTTTTGCTGAGAAACGGCGAAGGGAAGCGGACCGGTAAACAACAAGAGTAACAGTAAAGTGCTCGCCCAAATTCGCACCTGCCCTTCCCTCATTGCCCATCTCCTTTGAAAAGTGCTGTACCTATACGAAGCAAGGTAGAGCCCTCTTCTATGGCAATTTCAAAATCGTTGGACATACCCATAGAGAGTATCTCAAGACTAAGTTCCGGGAAGCGCTGTTGCAGAAATCTTTGGGCCTCCACAAGGGTACGAAAAGATTCTCGAATCTGGCTCACATCATGAGTGAAAGGGGCCATGGTCATAAGTCCCTTTAATGTTATCTGGGGATATGCCATGGCCTGTTCAGCTGCCCTTGCTAAAGATTCAAAGTCGGGATAACCCGTTTTTGAATCCTCTCCGGTATGAAGTTCTAAAAGCACTTCCATGGTCATATCCGCTTTCTTACATTGCAAGGCAAGTTCAGCAAGCAGTTCATCCCGGTCAACGGACTGTATGCAAGAAAAGAGCTGTATCGCCCCTTTCACCTTGTTCCGCTGAAGCCTGCCAATACAATGAAGCTCCATATCTTTTATATCATCCGGAATGGTGCTGAATTTTGCCTTGGC
>NZ_JAJUHW010000035.1 GCF_029265695.1 Gracilinema caldarium
CATTCCCTCCCGGAGTGCTTCCAATGCGACTTTCGCTTTAAACGCTTTGTCAAAACTTTGTCTCTTTTTCATGGTGTCTCCGCTTTAAGTGTAACGGATTCTACACCTTATTTATACTGTCTTTTGTGTTTTAATTTTGAGTCTCAGCATAACATGGCCGCCGAAACAGGCTCACTGTCATTTAATCGCGTTTTTCCCATAATGTTCCGAGATTTCCAAACGGTCAAGCCAAAAAATAAAAAATGATGAGCGATCATTTTGTCTTTATCTCTTGGTAAAACATGTTATTCAGTTTATACTCCAACGTATGTCACCGGGA
The DNA here is from genome assembly GCF_029265695.1 of Gracilinema caldarium. Taxonomy (GTDB): domain Bacteria; phylum Spirochaetota; class Spirochaetia; order Treponematales; family Breznakiellaceae; genus Gracilinema; species Gracilinema caldarium_A. The sequence continues at coordinate 320 of NZ_JAJUHW010000035.1, forward strand.
ACAATGCTGCGTAAACCAGAATGGATTCGTGTAAAGGTACCATCAGGAGAAACATGGCAAGAGGTCAGCGCTATTCTTGAACGGCGTGCCCTGCATACGGTATGCGACGAGGCTCGCTGCCCCAACAAGGGAGAATGCTGGGGCGCAGGCACCGCCACATTTATGATCCTGGGAGATACCTGTACCCGGGGCTGCCGTTTCTGTGCAGTTGCCACTGCAAAAACTGGCAGGCCTCTTGTGCCTGAAGAGGCTGAGCAGCTGGCTTTAGCGGTAGAAGAACTGAGACTTAAATATGCGGTTATTACTTCAGTTGACCGGGATGACCTAGAAGACCGGGGATCACATCATTTTGCCCACTGTATACAGGCTATTAAGGAACGAAACCCCAAGGTTCGAGTAGAAGTACTTATCCCTGATTTTATAGAAGGTGAAATAGAAGCGGTTATAGAGGCGCAGCCCGATGTGGTGGCCCACAATATTGAAACGGTCCGTTCCCTGCAGCATATAAGAGACAGGCGGGCTTCCTATGAAAAGAGCCTCCATACTTTATATCTGGCAAAGAAGTTAGGCACACCACTTACGAAATCAAGCTTGCTTTTAGGATTGGGCGAACAGGTTGATGAAGTGCTCACCGCTATGGATGACCTCCGTTCAGTCGATGTGGATGTCCTTGTGCTGGGGCAGTACCTGCAGCCCGGGCCGCAGCAGCTACCGGTAACCGAATATATACATCCAGATCACTTCAAAGAATATGCACGGTTTGGCCGGGAAAAGGGATTTAAGACTGTGGTAGCAAGCCCCTTTGCTCGTACGAGCTATCATGCCCAGGAAGCCTGGAATGCAGGCGCTGCAGGGAGAGATCCTGGTGGGGAGGGGATGCTATGACCATAAAAGGCCTTGGAAAACCCGCTGAGTGTAAGCTCATCCGTTTTAGCGCAGAACTTGAGGGGAGTCGTATTGAAAGGATTCAGATCCGGGGAGACTTTTTTGCGGTTCCCGAAGAAGCCTTTGAAGAACTCGAGGAAAGGCTCACGGGGACAGAAGTGCAAAACCTAGGATCCCGATTTACCGAACTTGTTAAAGAGCTCCATATTGAGGTAGAAGGAATTTCCGGGTCTGGACTCGCAGAGGTCGTTTTGACCGCATTGGCCCAGGCTGGCGGTGTCGGTGTAAAAGAAGAAACTCATGGCTCATCAATTTAGGCTGCTCGAAACCGGTTATAACAAAGCTTACTATAATATGGCCCTGGACCAGGCTATCCTCGAGCAAGTTGCGGCCGGTACTGTTCCGCCGACCTTAAGACTTTATGGCTGGAAGCCGGCGGCAATTTCTGTTGGATACTTTCAGGGCATGGATGAAGAGGTGGACCTGGCCGCATGCCGCGAGTATGGCATCGATTATGTGCGGCGCATTACCGGCGGCGGAGCAGTATTTCATCAATCTGAAGTAACCTACAGCATTGTGCTTCCGTTGGATCACCCTCTTGCGGACCAGGCGATTCTTGCTAGCTACGGGAGGCTTTGTCAGGGAATTGTGGCGGGCCTTGAAATACTGGGGGTGAAAGCCCGATTTGCCCCTATCAATGACATTGTGGTTGAGGGCAAAAAGATTTCAGGCAACGCCCAGACCCGCAAGCTTGGATGTATCCTTCAGCATGGGACCATATTGCTTAATGTTGATGTGGACCTCATGTTTACCCTGCTCAAGGTTCCTTCGGAAAAGGCCAAGGGTAAGCTCATTGCGGATGTTAAAGAACGGGTTACGAGTCTTCAGGCTGTTCTTGGCCGCTCTGTCACTTTTGAGGAGACTGCTGCTGCGTTAGTCCGGGGATTTACGCAGGCCCTCGATCTCGATTTGGCTGCGCAGCAAGTAAGCGCAACAGAAGAGTCTCGTGCTCGGGAACTTATTCATTCTCGGTTTGCAGATCCTGCTTGGAACATGAAGCGGTGATAATTTATTTTAAGAATAATTATTAGAATAATATAAAATAAGCTTGATAAAATTGTATTACCCACTATACTGGTATCCGAGAGGAGGATACCTTGTTTCAAAAACAGCCGATCATGCGCAAGGTACTGTATAGTCTTGCGCCCATTTTCCTTTTTTCTATCTACTTATATGGTGTGCGTCCCCTGTTAACTGCCCTGGTGGTGTTTCCTTTGGGGATCCTCGTGGAATATCTTTTTGAAAAAAAGCGGGGTAAAAAGGTAAGCGAGGCAGTTCTCGTGACCTGCGCTCTCTATACCCTTTCGATGCCGCCGGTGGTTCCCCTTTGGATTGTGGCAGTAGGGATTGTCTTTACTGTGTTTATGGCCAAGGAAGTGTATGGCGGTTTCGGCCGGAATATCTTTAACCCCGCCATCGCAGGGCGGCTTTTTGTGTACATATCCTTTGCCACCATCATGCAGGCAGGTTTTGTACAGGCCGGCAATTTCGGAGCCGCTGCGGGGCTTTGGGGGTATCCGGTGGACGGGATGAGCGCCGCCACACCCCTTGCCCAGCTTCGTCATGGAGAACCCCTTTCAGTTCTTAACGCAATTTTAGGTTTCCGTATGGGCTCATTAGGTGAAAGTTCTGTGCTCCTTATAGTTCTTGCGGGTATTTACCTGGTGGCAACAAAAACTGCAAGCTGGCGGCTTATAGTGTCCACCATTGGCTCGGCGGTGCTGCTCACCGGTGCCCTGCTTCTTGCTGGGGTCGCCAAGGCTTTACCGATGGAAAATCTCCTTGTGGGGAGCTTCCTCTTTGTAGCGGTTTTTATGGCTACCGATCCGGTGAGTGCTCCAAAAAAGCCCCTTGCCCAATGGCTGTATGGAATAGTCATCGGCGTTTCCGTGGTGCTGATCCGAACCTTCTCGCTTTTCCCCGAGGGGACCAGTTTTGCGGTCCTTCTGGGAAATACCGCAGCTTCACTTTTTGATGACCTTGTGGGAGGCAAAAAGGCCGCCCCCGCAGCCGCAGCTGCGAATACCGCTCGTGCGGCAAAAGATACAGGAGGCGCTAAATGAAGCGAGATGGCATGCTTTATACGGTACTCTTTACATTTATTATCTGTATTGTTTTTGTGTTTTTCCTTGCCCTGGCAAACGAGCTTACCAAGGACCGGGTCGCGGCAAATCGGAGGCTTTCGGAGCGGTCGGCCATTTTAGCAGCCCTGGGTATTGCCTATTCGGCTCCATCCCAGGTGGATGCCCTTTACACAAGCCAGGTGACTGAGTTTAAGACCGATGCGGGGATTATCTATAAAGCAACAGTGGACAACCAGAACCGTTATGCTGCCATGGTTGCAGGCCCCGGTCTTTGGGGAACTATCCGAGCCATACTCGCCGTCGACGAACCGGTCGAACGAATCGAGGGCTTCCGAATCGTTTCCCACAATGAAACACCGGGTCTCGGCGGCCGTATCGATGAAGGCTGGTTCCAGGCCCAATTTAAGGGTGAAAGAATCGGCGCTGGAGGTATCGCGGTTCTGCAGGGAAGCGGGAAGGGTGACCCTGACCCAGATAACAGCCAGGTCGATGCGGTTACCGGCGCATCCAGAACGAGCCAGGCTATTCAGGACATTGTAAATAAGGAGATCCGGGTGTTTGAAACACTGCGGGATCAGGGAGGCTTGCGATGAGCGCGGCAAAAAAACGGGGGCCTGCCGCAGAAATTCTTGTGCAGAACCTCTGGTGGAACAATCCTATTTTTATCCAGGTATTGGGTATCTGCTCGACCCTGGCAGTAACCAATAACCTTACCAATACGGCTATCATGACTATTGGGGTGAGCCTGACCACCGCCTTTTCCAGCATGAGCCTTTCGGACCTGAACAAGCTCATACCAAACAAGGTTCGCATGATAGTTCAGGTCCTGGTAATCAGTTTTTTCGTCATCATTATCGATATACTGCTCCGAGCCTACCTGCCGGATATCTCCCGTTCTTTAGGGCCCTATGTGGGGCTCATTATCACTAACTGCATCATCATGGGCCGGGCAGAAGGCTTTGCCCGATCCAACCCGCCGCTCCTTTCCTTTTGGGACGGACTTACGAGCGGTTTCGGCTACATGGCGGTTCTCATGCTTATCGCGGTGGTCCGGGAACTCTTGGGCTTTGGCAGCCTCTTTGGCCTTCCTGTGTTGAGCGCCCTATTGGGAGCAGCCTTTACTCCCTGGACCATTATGATTATGGCCCCCAGTGCCTTTTTCCTCGTAGCCCTGGTTATGTGGGGAGCCAAGACTCTGCAGGAGAACATGAAAATCGCTGCTAAGGCTAAACAAGGAGGGGCAAAATGAGTCCCATGGTGCATCCGATTACCCTGCTTTTTGCTTCGGTCTTTACGAGCAACATCCTGCTTGCGAACTTCCTTGGGATGTGTTCCTTTATTTCCATATCCAAGGACCAAAAAAGCTCCTTCGGCCTGGGCCTCGCGGTCACCGTGGTTATGACCATCACCATGGTAGTCTCATGGGCGGTGCTGAAACTGGTTATAGAGCCCCTGGGGCTGGATTATCTTTCCTTTATTATTTTTATTATAGTTATTGCAGCTATTGTTCAAATTTTGGAAATGCTGATAGACCGTCTGTCTCCGGCCCTGTATATGGCCTTGGGTATCTTTCTTCCCCTCATTACGGTGAACTGTGCCATACTGGGGGCCATTCTCTTTATGCAGATTCGGAATTACAATTTTTGGCAAACCCTCAGTTTTGGTTTCGGATCCGGCGCAGGCTGGTGGCTCGCCATCATGCTCCTTTCATCAATCCGGAAAAAGATTGATGTAGCCCCGGTGCCTGCGGGACTTAAGGGCCCCGGTATTACCATCATTACTATCGGGTTCATGGCCATGGCCTTTATCGGCTTTTCCGGCATGCTCAGTGTTCAGTAGGAGGTTGCAATGAGTCCCTTGCTGCTCGGCCCCCTGGTGGTAGCCCTGATTTCATCGGTTTTAGCCCTGGTTATTTCTATTACTGACCGGATTGTCAACGATTACGGCGAGGTAAATATCGACATAAACGGCGGCAAAAAGGTGCTTACCGTAAAGGGCGGGAGTCCCCTTTTAGGAACCCTGGCCTTCCAAAATATTTTTGTGCCCTCCGCCTGCGGCGGCCGGGGCTCCTGCGGGGCCTGCAAGGTCCGTGTCCTCTCTGATGTGGGGCCCCACCTGCCGACAGAGCTCCCCTATATGACAAAAGAAGAAGTGGAACGGAATGTACGGCTCTCCTGCCAGGTTAAGGTGAAAAAAAATATTGCTATAGAACTGCCGGAAGCCCTCTTTAATGTCCGCAAGTTCAAGACAACGGTAGAGCGCCTGCGGAATCTCACCTACGATATTAAGGAAGTGTACCTCAAGCTTTCGGACGAAGCGATTGCCTCCGGGGGCATTTCCATTACGCCGGGCCAGTATGCCCAGCTGGTGGTGCCTCCCTACGGAGACCTTAAGGAGAGCGTGCAGCGGGCTTATTCTATGTCCTCCACACCACAGGACAAGAACCATATTGAATTTCTTATCCGGCTTGTTCCCGGAGGCATTGCCACAACCTGGGTACACCAGCACCTCAAAGAAGGCGATACGGTAGAAGTTGTCGGTCCCTTTGGCGAATTTGCTGTCCGCGATACCGACGCGACCATGGTGTTCGTTGCCGGCGGTTCCGGCATGGCCCCCTTTAAGTCCATGCTAAACCACATGGCCCAAACGAGCCAGTGGACGAATCGGGAGATCTGGTATTTCTTCGGAGCCCGGTCCAAACGGGATATGTTCTATCTTGATGAAATGGCGGACCTGGCTCAGCGTTTCCCCAACTTTCATTTTGTGCCCGCCCTGTCGGAACCGAAACCTGAAGATGCCTGGACCGGCCCTGTGGGACTTATTACCAATGTGCTCGATTCTTACTTTAAAGAAAAAATCGGTAAGGACAAACCCATGGAGGGCTATCTCTGCGGCAGCCCCGGCATGATCGACGCCTGTGTTAAGGTAATGACCGCCAATGGCATTGGACAGGATAAGATCTATTACGACAAGTTCGCATAAGGACGATAAAAGGGGAGTGGATCTATGAAAATGAATTTTGATGAACGGGCCGCCTATGAGAAAATGAAGGCCGGTGTGTTAACCAGCACTGGTTTCCTTGGCAGTGATACACGGCCTTTAAGCGATATTGTCGAAGCCGACGAAGAACTGTTCCGAGCCCTGGGTCTCGATTTTGACCTTGTGGCAGAACGGCTTGAAGCCCTTGCCCGCAAGGGTGCTGAGGGGCTCGGTGAACCGATTACCATCCAAGGGCAGTACCTGGTTAAAAGCGACGAAGCCCGGGGCAAGCTTCCCTGTCCCTATGGGGATGGCCTCTATCACAAGAACGCCGTGTCGGTACGGAAAGGGGCGGATACAGTTATTTATTCAGATCTTTCCTTGCACCTTTTGCGGGTGCACCATTTCTGTCAGGGACAGGGAAGCCCCTTCCGGCTCGATCCAGTGGTGCTGAAACGATTGTTGTTCTAGCCAGTGAGAAAATCCACCGTTGGATAGCTTCCTTATTTGGAGAAAAACATAAATGAAAAAACAAGTCATTGTTATAGGTGCGGGCTTTGCGGGTCTTACGACCGCAGCCTTGCTTGCAAAAGAGGGCTACCAGGTTACTATCCTGGAAAAATGCGATTCCCCTGGGGGCCGGGCGCGGCTTTGGGAAAAAGATGGTTTTGCCTTTGACATGGGACCATCCTGGTATCTGATGCCCGAGGTGTTCGACGCTTATTTTTCACTTTTCGGCAAGAAGCGGGCCCAATACTACGGGCTTGAAAAGCTAAAAACCCACTATACGGTGTATTTCGAGCGCCACGATCCGGTCAGCATTACCAGCGATTTTGAGCAGACAAAGACCCTCTTCGAAACCTTTGAATCAGGCGGCGGCCAGCGGCTGGAAGCCTATATTCAAAACGCCAAATATAAATACGACACAGCCATGCAGGACTTCCTGTACCGGGAGTACCGCCATGTATTCCAGTTCCTCAACAAGCGTCTCATGACCGAGGGCCTCAGGCTCAATATTTTCCAAGCCCTAGATCCCTATGTGGGCCGATACTTTTCCGATGTCCGAGCCCGGCAGATTTTAGAATATGCCATGGTCTTTTTAGGAGCAAGCCCCACTAATGCGCCAGCCCTCTATTCGCTTATCTCCTATCTTGATATCGCCGACGGCGTATACTTTCCCAAAGGCGGTATGTACGCCATAGTAGAAGGCCTCGTCAAACTTTGCGGCGAGCTCGGTGTGTCCATAGAATATAGAGAAGATGTATGTCATATTGATGAACGTTCGGGCCCTTCGGTAGCTGTCCGCTCAGTCAAAGATGGCCGGGAGCGGGAATATGCTGCCGATGCGGTGGTGATGTGCGGCGACTATGCCCATGCAGATCGGGATCTCGTGGATCCGAGTAAGGCAAATTATAGCAGTTCCTATTGGGACAAGGCAGTGCTTGCCCCAAGTATGTTTATTGCCTATCTGGGTTTGAACAAGGAAATCCCCGAATTGACCCATCACAACCTTTATTTTTCCCATGATTGGAATGGTCATTTCGATACCATTTTTAAGAAGCCCTCATGGCCCGAGAAGCCCTGTTTTTACCTGTCTGCGGCATCTAAAACCGACCGAAGGGCGGCCCCCGCTGGAAAAGAAAATCTGTTCCTCCTGGTACCCACCGCACCGGGCCTCTCTGACATCGATGAAGTTCGCGAAGCCTATTACGAAAAAGTGTTACGTCATGTGGAGCACCGTTTAGGAATTTCAATTAGGCCCTTTATTGAGGTACAGCGCCTTTTTTCCCAGCGTGACTTTACTGAAAGCTATCATGCCTTTAAGGGTACCGCCCTCGGAATGGCCCATACTCTAAGGCAGACTGCCGTATTCCGGCCGGCCATGCGGAGTAAAAAGATTAATGGACTCTTTTATGCTGGGCAATATACCCACCCGGGTGTGGGGGTTCCCATGACCTTTATTGCTTCCCAGGTTATCGCTCCTATCGTATGCGAATATCTAAAAGGGTAAATCAAGGTGCAAGTAACTCAGGACACAATTGGCCTCTCTGATCTCAAGGCTTACCAAAAAGCTACGTTCCAGCATGGGAGTAAAACGTACTTTAATGCAAGCCGTTTTTTTCCTCCTCAGCTGAGAGAACGGGTTTATACCCTTTATGCCTTTGTTCGCCGGGCCGATGACTTTGTAGATGCCCAGCCCCAGGATGCGGCAGGCTTTTACCGCTTTCGTGCCTGCGCGGAACAGGCCCTGGGAATAAACCTCAGGCAGTCTGCTCAAGCCCTGTCTCTGGAGAGAGCGTCCCAGGGCTTTCAAAAACCCGCTCCGGATGAGCCAGCTCCGGAAGAGCCAACGCCGGAAGACCGGGCGGTGATCGATGCTTTTGTTGCATTAGGGCGCACCGTTGGTTTTGACCCAGCATGGACTGTGGCTTTTTTAGATGCCATGGAAGCGGATCTAACTAAACAAAATTACGATACCTTGAATGAATGTCTTACTTACATGTATGGATCCGCCGAGGTAATTGGCCTTTTTATGAGCCGCTGTATGGAACTCCCAGAAGCAGCCTTGGAACCTGCCCGCCTTTTAGGACGGGCCATGCAGTACATCAACTTTATCCGGGATGTGTCAGAGGACCGGACCCTGGGACGCCGTTATCTTCCTTTAGAAGGAGAATCATTGGAGGTTACAGAACCCCTCTGGGCTCAAAAAAATCCGGAACGCTTTGCCGCTTGGCTCAGATACCACCTCTCCCGGTACCGGGAATGGCAGCAGGGAGCGGTCTTGGGTTATCGCTTCATTCCTTATCGGTATCGGATCCCTATTATGACCGCCGCGGATATGTACTGGTGGACCGCAGAGGTAATAGAAAAACAGCCCCTGGTGGTATTTCAAAGAAAGGTTAAACCCAGCAAGAAGCGAATTTTTGTCCAATTTTTTCTAAATATTTTAAAAGGTTTGGTGGTTTAATTATGAATTTTAGACAGGAACAGCCTCGGAGTTCACATAAAGGTACGGAAAGGAAAGAACCCCTTGTAATCGGACTTTTAGGATTTTTGTTTTTTGTGGGTCTCTGGGGACACCTTTTTGCTATAACTAGGCCATTAATGTTGTTATTAACCCCCTACCTCCTTTTGATATGCGGAGGGGTGGTGTTTATTCTGGCCCTACAGGAAGAGGGAGCAGGGATCCTCGTATGGGCCACCCCTACGTTCCTGGTTACTGTTACTCTTGAAGCGCTTGGAGTTGCAACGGGAGCAATTTTCGGCGCCTACCGTTATGGCCCTGTTTTAGGCAAACACTTTTTTAACGTGCCGCCTATTATCGGTTTTAACTGGGTTCTTGTTGTGCTTGGTTTTTCTCGCCTGGTATGGAGCCGATTCCGCATTCGGTATGCACCCCTTGGGGCTTTCGTAACTGCCCTGCTCTGTGTTCTTTTTGACTTTATTATGGAACCCGTCGCTATTGGCCTTAACTATTGGACCTGGACAGGAGGATCAATTCCTCTTAAGAATTATGCGGCCTGGTTTCTTATTTCTTACATTTTCGCCCTGCCCACATGGTACTTAAAAGAAAGTTTTAAAGCAAAAACCCTCCAGGGATATATTCTTATTCAAGCAGGCTTTTTTATTTTACTCCGTTTCGGCCTTGCCTTTGCTCGTTAATTTTATAATATTAGGAATTATTATGAGTAGTATGTTGATGCAAGATCTGATTGGCCTCATGGGATCATTTGTGTATGTATTTGTATTCATAGCTCTTGCAAATATATTGTCCGGCCGTGGAGCAGTGTCTCCAAAAACGAGCCGAAAGATTGTGCATATCGGTGTATCCCATTGGTGGCTTTTTGCCATGTCCTGGATGAAAAATCCCCTCATTGCAAGTATTGGACCTGCGGTCTTCATCGTGCTCAATTGGCTTAGTATAAAAGCGAATGCGTTTAAGGGAATGAATAACGATGAATCCCGGCATAATTACGGGACTGTGTATTTTCCGATCTCACTTTTGCTGTTGGTTATCGCCTCTTGGAATGGATTTATGCCAAAGTGGGTAGCGGGAACAGCTATTTTGGTACTTGGCTGGGGTGATGGTCTTGCGGCTTTGGTAGGGGATGGATTAAAAAGCCCCTCCGGAAAAGTGTTCGGCTCCCGTAAATCTTTAGCCGGCAGCATTGCCATGTTTACTGCTTCCGCATTAGTTGTATTTTTCATGACCATGGTCTTTGATCCCTCTGTTACAGTAACCGAAGCAATTGGCCGGGCTGTTGCCACAGGTCTTGTGGCTGCATATCTTGAAGTATTTTCTCCCTTTGGAACGGACAATCTTACGGTGCCCCTCGGCACAGCTTTGTATGTACATTATCTTGCCCCCTTACCGCTTAATACGAACTTTATTCTGGCTTTTTCGGTTCTTGGTATAGCGGCTTTTATCGCATGGATTAAAGAGACCGTAACCGCAGAAGGAGCCCTTGCCGGGCTTGGTTTGGGTACTGTCATTTTTATGGGAACCGGATTGGGTGGACTTGTGGTACTTGCTGCGTTTTTTATTTCATCCAGTGTGGTGGGCCGGTTGCGACGGGAACAGAAAGAACGGCTTGGTCTCAGCAAAATCCATGAAAAAGGAGACCGCCGGGATGCAATTCAGGTTCTTGCCAACGGTGGTGTTGGCATGATCAGCGCTATTCTCTATGCAGTAACGGCGCAGCACCTTTTCCTTGTGGCCTTTCTTGTGTCTTTTGCAGCAGCCACTGCAGACACCTGGGCCAGCGAACTAGGGATCTTAAGCCGCGGTACACCCCGTTCTATCATCAACCTAAAACCAGTGTCTCCAGGGATTTCTGGAGGAGTTAGCCTGTTTGGATTTGCAGCCTCATTTGCGGGTTCTTTGCTGATTACTATTTTCTCTTTTGTACTTGACCCAGACCGAGCAAGAGGGCTTTTAGTGCCCGTATTGATAGGCGGTTTTATGGGATCCCTAGTGGATTCAATTTTGGGTGCCACTCTGCAAGCCCAGTACCGCTGCGCCGAAACAGGGCGGCTTGTGGAACGGCCCATTTCTGGTTCCCTAAAAAATACGCTGATTAAAGGGCTTGCCTGGATGAACAACGATATGGTCAATTTCCTGTCCATTTTAATAGCCACGCTCGTCGTTTCTGTCTTGTTTATGGCGCTTCAATACTAGTCCTGCCTGGTTCATCGGTGTACAATAAAAGGGTTATGAAACGATGTATTTCCTATTTGGGATTATTTTTTTACATCTCGGTCCTCTTTGCTGCCGAACCATCGAAACCTTCTCTGAAAGTTCCCCTCTTTCTTCTCTGGTTTCAGGCCCAAAATGGCAACTCGGACATTTTTCTTTCTGATTCGCCGATATTGCCTCCAGATATATTATCAATTCCACAAGAGCCGGAAATGGCAGTTTCTGTATCCTACGATAAGGCTCAATATGAGCTTGCATATGACGGTTTTTATAGAAGATCTATATTCCCCCTGTTTTGGGAGAGCAAGTTCAATACTATTCGGGTCAAACGGAATGAAGCAGGGCTTCCGGTCCGGATAGATCTACCGGATGAAAAAATTACTATTGTTGTAACAGAATATCTAGATAATGGCCCTCTTCGTTGTCAATATAAAAAAGATGGGGAAAATCTATTTGTGCTGCTACGTTACTGGGAATCAGGAGTTGAAGAAAGCTGGTATACCGAAACTGGAGAACTAGAAACCCTTTATGAATATCATTTTTCTCAGGGCAATCTTGGGCAGATTTCAAGTATATCTCAGGACGGAAGTGTCGTTCCCATTACGATAATGGACTACGATGCTCATAACCTCGTGTCTTCTGTGACCAATGGGCAGAGTAAATTCGAGTTTTTGTATGATGGAAAGAATCGCATACGTTTGGTCCGCGAAATTGCTGCAGAGGGCTCTCTGTCGGAGCGAAATTTTCAATATGATGAACGGGGCTTGCTGGTGAGGCAATACGGACGCCTCAAAATGGAAAATTTTGAATATCGATACAAATATTCTTTTGATCAAAGGGGCTTCTGGACAAGCTGCACTGTTCAAGCTTGGAATGAACAGTTCGGCCGGCTGATTCCAAGTACAGAAATACAGATTAATAGAACTATCACAAGGAGATAAACAATGATTGGTGCTGCAGAGTGGCGGGATATCAAATACGAAGAGACCTTTGAGCAGGAAGTCCGTGGTTTGGAACGGCGCAGACAATATGACAAAAATCTCACCTTAGAGGATCTAAAAAATATGCTACAACATCTTTATCATTTGGACGGAATGGACTGGATCGGCCGGGGTGAATTGCAGGATACTATTTTATATGCGACCATTGCGGCTTATGAGCATTTTATTGCCGAATGGGAGGCGGAGCAAAAAAAAACTGAGGCTTTTACAAAAAAATAATTAATTTTAACGATATTTTAACAATTTCTTTATAGTCTTCTCATGTCGTCCTTATAGATTACAGCCAACTTACAATTGACTTGGAGGTCGATATGAAGAAACTGGCGATTGTTCTCGTGGGTGCTCTTATTGCAGGCGGTGCCCTCTTTGCACAAACTGTTCCTGGCTCTGGCCTTGTTAAAGGTCCAGAAGCTGGTGAAGCGAAGAACCTCACTGGTGCAGGAGCTACCTTCCCCGCAGTTCTCTACACAAAATGGTTCAGCGAGTACAACAAGCTGACTGGTGTGCAGGTGAACTACCAGTCCATCGGTTCTGGCGGCGGTATCAAGAGTATCAGCGACATGACCGTAGATTTTGGCGCCACCGATGGTCCTATGACGGACGAACAGCTTGCTGCAGCCAAGGGTGGTGAAATTATACATATTCCCGCCGCTATGGGTGCCGTCGTTCCCACCTATAATATACCTGAACTTGCCAAGGTTAAGGACTCATTGAAATTTACCCCTGAAACCTTAGCGGGTATCTATCTCGGTGAAATAATCAAATGGAACGATGCCAAACTCGTAGCTGACAACCCTGCGCTAAAGAATGTTAACAAGTTCATCGTGGTTGTTCGCCGGTCCGATGGTTCCGGTACTACCAATATTTGGACCAGCTACCTTGCTGCTGTCAGCGAAACCTGGGCCAAGAAAGTCGGAGCAGGAAACTCTGTTCAGTGGCCTGTTGGTCTTGGCGGTAAGGGAAATGAAGGTGTGGCCGGTGTAGTTAAGCAGACTCCCTATGCGATCGGTTATGTGGAACTGGCCTATGCGAACCAGAATAAGCTCCCCGCCGGTCAAGTAAAGAATAAGGCAGGCAAGTGGATTACTCCCAACATGAAGTCTGTTTCTCTGGCTGCCCAGGGTGTGGCCCTTCCCGATGATATGCGGGTAAAGCTTGTTAACAGCGACAACCCAGACGCATTCCCCATCGCAGGTTTCACCTGGCTCCTTGCGTATACCACCCAGACCGATGCAGCTAAAGCGCTAGCTCTTACTCGTATGCTCTGGTGGGCTACCCATGATGGTCAGAAATACTGCGAAGCCCTGGACTATGCTCCCATTCCTACAGATGCAATAAAAAAGGCTGAAGTGCTTATAAAGAAAATGACCATTAATGGAAAACAGGCTCTGCCTGAGAGTATTTCCAAATAAATAAGGATTATATACGTTGATGAAAAAGCCCTGGGATGTTTTTACCAAAACAAATCCGGGGCGCTTGTCCGTCACAAAGGACCCGGGAGACCGGGTCTTTTCGGTGGTTATCGGAAGCGCTTCGGTCTTCGTAATTGTTCTTCTTTCTGCCTTTGTGCTCCTTTTGTTTTATGATTCTTTGGAATCCATAGAGCGCTTTGGATTTAAGTTTTTTACCGGATCTGATTGGAACCCGGTTGAAACAGAAATGCACCCCATAAATTTTGGGGCCCTTCCTTTTATATTTGGTACCATAGTAACATCGGTAGGTGCATTGATTCTGGCTACACCGCTTGCCATCGGTGCTGCCCTGTTTATTGTGGAATGTGCGCCTCTTTGGCTTGGAAAAATTGTCAGTTTTATTATTGAGCTGCTTGTGGCTATTCCGAGCGTTGCCTATGGAATTTGGGGCCTCTTTGTCCTTATTCCGGTTATGCGCAGCACCGTAGAACCGGCATTACAGGCCATACTGGGACCAATTCCCGTTTTAGGCGCCCTGGTAGAAGGTCCTCCTATAGGTCAGGACCTACTGACCGGAAGTGTAATTCTTGCCATTATGATTCTTCCCACGATTTTATCAGTATCCCGGGAAATCCTTAAAAATGTGCCCCGGCTCCAAAAGGAAGGTATGCTTGCTTTGGGAGCTACGAAGTGGGAGGTGTTAACCGGGGCGGTTTTACCCTATGCCCGGGGCGGTATTGTCGGCGGTGCCATGCTGGGACTTGCCCGTGCGATCGGTGAGACCATGGCAGTCACCATGGTGATCGGAAACAGTACCACAAAAATTAGTCCTTCTTTGTTCACCCCTGGCTACACTATTGCTAGTGCAATAGCAAACCAGTTTACCGAAGCGGACTCGTCCATCTATTTCAGCGCCATCGTGGAACTGGGGTTGCTCCTTCTTGTGGTCGCTTCTGCATTCAACATTCTAGCCCACTTTTTAACCCAATATATACTGAAAGGGGGTGATGCCCGCCATGCGTGATGTTGAGCTGGATCGTATTAAATATAGAAAATTAACGGCTGCTTTTTTCTATGGCCTTATCATAATTGCAACGCTGCTTTCAGTGTTAATTCTGTTTGTTATTATTACCCATATTTTTATAAACGGTATTGGTGCACTTAATCTTGATTTCTTTACTCAGATTCCAAAACCCTACGGCGAAGAGGGGGGCGGAATTGCTCCAGCTATCCTGGGTACTCTTATGATGCTTGCGGTGGCGGCCCTCATTGCAATTCCTATCGGAGTTGCAACAGCCGTGTTTATTGTGGAATTCGGCACTACTAAACTAGCTTCAGCGGTTCGCTTTGCGGTTGAATTGCTTGCTGAACTTCCCTCTATCGTTGTAGGTATTTTTATTTGGGCCCTGGTAGTACGGAATTTAACTGGCTATTCAGGCCTCGCCGGTTCTCTTGCCCTTGCAGTTATTATGATACCAATTATTGCCCGAAGTGTGGAAGAAATTCTCAAACTTGTTCCTGATACGCTCCGAGAAGCAGCCCTAGCACTCGGAACTCCGCGCTGGAAAGTGGTGATATTTATCGTCATTCCCACCGTTCTTCCGGGCCTTTTAACAAGTATTATGCTTGCGGTCGCCCGCGCTGCAGGAGAAACGGCCCCTCTTTTGCTAACCTCTTTAGGAAATACCTTTTTTAATTTTGATTTACGCAGGCCTATGGCAGCCATGCCGCTCCAAATCTATAGCTACGCCATATCGCCCTATGATGACTGGCATAAAAAAGCCTGGGGAGCAACCCTGCTCCTTATCGCCCTGGTAGGTATTATCAGCGGTGCAGTTAAATATTTTACACGAAGGTGGAATCATGAGTCTCATTAAATCCATGGCCGATATCGTTCGTCCGCAAAATGAATCTGCAGATAATGTTTCTCAACGGGAACCAAAAATACAAATACGCAATTTGAATGCCTTTTATGGTAAACAGCATGCAATAGAAGACATTAATCTTGATATTTATCCCGGCCTGGTTACCGCTATTATTGGTCCCTCTGGATGCGGAAAATCGACCATGATACGCTGTATTAACCGAATGCACGAAGTAATAAAGGGTGCATATGCTACAGGCGAAATAATAGTTGACGGGGAAAATATCTATGCTCCCGAGGCAGATCCGGTGCGGATACGACGCCGCATAGGTATGGTGTTTCAAAAACCTAATCCATTTCCTACCAAGACGGTTTATGAAAACGTCATTGCAGGGCTTAGGCTTAACCTTCCGAAGCAGAAAAAATCATTCTACGATGAGGTTGTTGAACGCTCCCTCAGATCTGCGGCCCTATGGGATGAAGTAAAGGACAAGCTGAATGCTCCAGGTACTGCTTTATCCGGCGGTCAGCAGCAGCGTCTTTGTATTGCCCGGGCTCTGGCTATCGAGCCTGAAATACTTCTTCTTGATGAGCCTGCTTCCGCTCTGGATCCAACGGCTACGCTGAAAATTGAAGACCTATTATTTGCCCTTAAGGAACGGTATACAATCGTTTTGGTTACACATAACATGCAGCAGGCCGCACGGGCCTCTGACATGACCGCATTCTTTATGGCCGGCGAAGACCATAAGGGGCGTCTTATAGAATACGGCGAGACAAAGGAGATCTTTATCAATCCAAGGGATAAACGAACCGAAGATTATATTTCTGGCCGTCTTGGTTAAAAAATGTGTAACTATTTGTTACCTTACGTTATACAGATTGTTATATAGTTAGGTGCTAGGCAGTAGCCAGTTCCTCATCTCATTCCTCCTTTCTTTCTTTTAGCTCCCCGGGTTTTTCTCCTTTTCCCGGGGAGCTTCTTTTTTTTGACTTTAAGATGACTATATTAGTAATATATAGTTAACACAACGTCATCAGTTTTTATGTGGATTTGCATTTTTAATCAGGGGCTTTTAGGATTAAAGACGGACCAGGTGTCCAAAAATCCACTTTCCAGGAGGGCAGTATGGAATCTGCAGAATTTATCGGTAAAATAGAACGGCTCATTTCTGCTTCTAAGGTAGGGCTTTTAACCACTGTAGATGCCGAAGGTTATCCGCACAATCGCTGGATGACACCCGCCATGATAAAAGATCGGCCCAATTTTATCTATGCGGTGACCGCTCCCAATTCCCGGAAAGCTGAACAGGTAAGGACCCACCCCCAGGTTGAATGGACATTCCAAAGCACTGTTTTAAATGAAGTTATTTCTGTAAAGGGCAGGGCAGTACTTGTCGGAGACCCGGAACTTAAATCGGAAGTCCTGGAAGCAATAGGTCCAAATCTGCAGATATTTTGGAAAATCAACGAAGATTCTAAAAATATTGTGGTTGTGGAAACAGAAATAGAAGCGGTTTCCTGCTTTTATCCTATGAAAAACGAACGGCATTACCGGGAGGTAAAGTGATAATGGAGCTTTCTAAGGAAAAGAAAAAAAGGCTGTTGTTTGACATGATATTTATCCGCCGTTTCGAAGAAGAGGCCGGAAAAATGTACGGCCTCAGAAAAATTGGCGGGTTTTGTCATCTTTATAATGGCCAGGAAGCTGTCGCTGTCGGGACGGTAGCTGCCATGGATCTTGCTAAAGATTACATCCTTACTGGTTATCGGGACCACGGTTTTGCTCTTGCCTGCGGTATGGATCCCAAGGCAGTCATGGCGGAACTTTTTGGTAAAGTTACCGGTTCTTCCCGGGGAAAAGGCGGGTCCATGCATTTTTTTGATGAACAGCGTCATTTTCTGGGAGGCAATGGTATCGTGGGGGCCCAAATCCCCATCGCTACCGGCGTGGCCTTCGCTCAGAAATACAATAAAACGGGCGGTGCCACAGCGGTCTTCTTTGGTGACGGAGCAATCCATCAAGGAGCATTTCATGAAAGCCTCAATATGGCAAAAATCTGGAACCTGCCGGTTATCTATGCCTGCGAGAATAACCAGTTCGGTATGGGCACCAGTTTTAAGCGGGTTTCATCAGTAGAAGAATTTTCTGTGATGGGCGCTAGTTATGGCATTCAGGGCCGCAAGGTTGACGGAATGGATGTTATGGCGGTGTATCAGGCCTTTACCGAAGCCCTCGAATCTGCCCGGAATGGACTTCCGGTGCTGCTCGATATCCGAACCTACCGGTACAAGGGACATTCTATGAGCGACCCGCAAAAATACAGGACAAAAGAAGAGGTCGAAGCATACCGGCAGCATGATCCTATTTTAATTTACCAGGATCGTCTTATTGCAGAAAAAACGATAAAACAGACTGAAGTAGAGGAAATGGAAGGCCACATAGAAAACCTTGTCGCCGAAGCGGTTGCCTTTGCCGAGTCCAGTCCTGAACCGGCGCTTCCCACCCTGTTCGAAGACGTATACGCAGATGCATATCCCCTGGAAACACTGAGGCAAGGAGGTTTCTGATGGCAATTATGACCTATCGCGAAGCCCTGAATCGGGCCTTGGATGAAGAAATGGCTCGAGACCCCGCGGTGTTCCTTATGGGAGAAGAAGTAGCCGAATATGACGGAGCCTATAAGGTTTCGAAAGGACTTTTGGCGAAATACGGATCACAGCGGGTCATTGACACCCCAATTACGGAGCTTGGCTTTACCGGCATCGGTGTGGGAGCTGCCCAGGTGGGGCTTCGTCCTGTTATAGAGTGGATGACCCACAACTTTGCCCTCCTTGCCCTGGATCAGGTAGTGAATAATGCGGCTAAAATGCGCTACATGTCCGGCGGTCGTTTCAAAATGCCCATCGTATTCCGAGGCCCCAATGGACCAGCAGAATACTTGGCTGCCCAGCACTCCCAATCCTTTGCGAGTTACTGGGCCCATATTCCGGGCCTTAAAGTGGTGGCGCCGGCTTTTCCTGCCGATGCCTATGGGCTTCTGAAAAGTGCTATTCGCGATGATGACCCGGTTGTAGTCCTTGAAGCGGAAATGCTCTACGGAACCAGCGGAGAAGTTCCCGATACGGAAACGCTTATTCCTATAGGAAAGGCAAATATCCTTCGGGAAGGATCGGATGTAACCCTGGTCAGTTTCTCTAAACCGGTCCGCTATTGCCTTGATGCGGCAAAGGAATTAGAAAAGGCTGGCATTTCTGCAGAGATTATCGACATGCGGAGCCTCAGGCCCTTGGACATGGAAACCGTATATCGATCAGTAGAAAAAACAAACCGGGCCGTGGTAGTCGACGAAGCCTGGCCGGTAGCCAGTGTGGGCAGTCACATCGCCTATACTATTTCCCATGATCGCTTTGATATTCTTGATGCTCCGGTAGAATTGGTGGCCTCCCATGATGTGCCCATGCCGTATAACCATCAATTAGAACTTGAAGTCCAACCAGGGGTAAAGAAAATACTAAGCGCAGTAAAACGCGTACTATATCTGGAGTAAGTTATGGCAGTACCAGTTCCCATGTTAGCCCTCTCGCCAACCATGACAGAGGGAACCATCGCAGCATGGAAATTCAAAGAGGGTGATGAAATAAAACGAGGATCGGTGCTCTGTGAGGTGGAAACCGACAAGGCCGTTATGGATTATGAGGCAAGCGTTCAGGGCACGCTTTTAAAAATTGTAGCTTCCCCGGGGACTGCGGTAAAGGTTGGTGACCTTATTGCGGTCATCGGTACTAAAGGGGAAGATATCTCTGGCCTGTTAGCTCAAAGCGCTGCACCACCGCAAGGTCCGGCGCAGCCTCAAACTCAGGTCCAGTCTCAAGTGCTGCAGCCGCAGGCCGAAGCTCTCGTGCAAGCCCAGCCCCAATCGCAAGCACCATCGCCGGTGCAGCCTGCAGAACAAAAACCTGTGCAAGAACGGGCCTTCGTTTCTTTGACTCCTCCGCTTCCGCCGGGCAGTCCATCCCCCTCTTCGCCCTTGGCAAGAAAGTTGGCCTACCAAGCAGGAATAGACCTGCGAAATATACAAGGGTCGGGCCCAGGCGGCCGCATTGTAAAACGCGATGTGAGCCGATACCTCGAAGGACTCTCTTCCGGTATTGGTCCACGAGTGGAATCTGCAGGAGCTTCTGCAAGCGGAACTGGGGCAGGTAAAACTGTTCCAGTTACCCGTCTCAGGCAGACCATAGCCCGGCGGCTCGGCGAATCCATGCATGAGGCGCCGCATTTTTACCTGCGAATGGCAATTGACATGGAACGGCTCATCAATCTAAGGAATTCCTACAACCAGTCACGGAAAGATGGCTTTAGCGTTTCATTTAATGCTCTTTTTATGAAACTTTCAGCCATGGCGGTCAGCAAGCATCCCCAGATTAACAGTTCCTGGATGGGAGATCATATTATAATATACCCCCAGGTGGATGTAGCCCTGGCTGTCGCGCTGGAGGATGGACTTATAGCCCCGGTGGTCAGGGCCTGTGAACGAAAGGGTGTGGAAGAAATAGAACGGGAACTTCGAGACCTCATAGCCCGAGCCAAGGCAGGGAACCTGAAACCCGAAGATTATGAGGGCGCTACCTTTACCATTTCTAACCTGGGAGCCTGGGGCGTGGAAGAGTTTACCGCTATTATTAATCCTCCCGGATCGGCTATTCTTGCAGTTGGGGCGGTAAAAAAAGAAGCGGTGGTTCAAACCGATTCCCAGGGGGATGACCATATTGTTATTCGTCCCATGCTGCGGGCAACCCTTTCGAGCGATCACCGGACCATAGACGGCGCGGTGGCTGCGGCCTTTATGAAGGATCTCGTTACCCTCTGGGAAGATCCAGCAAAAGCGCTTTTTTAAAAACAAGGAGCAATGATGCAGTTTGATTATGATATTTTGTTTATCGGCGCCGGTCCTGCAGGTTATGTGGGCGCTATTAGGGCAAGTCAGCTTGGTCTAAAAACCGCCGTTGTCGAACGGGACAAACTCGGCGGGGTCTGCCTCAACATAGGCTGTATCCCTTCAAAGGCCCTCATCGAGCAGGCTAACCGCTATGCTGCCCTGGAAGAGCTTGGAAAATACGGCATTACCTATAACGAGGCTGGTTTTGACTATGGAAAAGTGCAGGCCTCGAGCCGCAGCGCGGCGGATAAACTTTCAAAAGGGGTGGATTTCCTTCTTAAAAAGAATAAGGTTGATGTATTCTCTGCTTCGGCCCGGCTTGTAGATAAGAATACGGTGTCCATTACCGAAGCTGAGGGGAAAGGCGAAAAGCGCCTTTCAGCCTTTGCCATAGTTATTGCCACCGGTTCGCGGCCAAGAGAGATCCCGGGGTTTGCATTTGATGAAGAGCGGGTGCTTTCTTCTACGGGGATCCTCATGATGAAAGCGCTTCCCAAGAAACTTATCATTCTCGGCGCTGGCGCTATCGGTATGGAATTTGCCTATATCATGAACCGTTTCGGAGTGGAGGTCCAGGTTGTCGAAATGCTTGACCGTATCCTCCCCATGGAAGATTCCGATGTGTCTGGAGCGGTAAAGGCTGTATTTGAAAAACGGGGTGTCCGATTTTATACGGGGATGAAGGCCGCTGGACTAGGCAAAACCGATAACGGAACCTTGCAGCTTTCCATCGCGCCTGCCCAGGGGGAATCGAATCA
Source organism: Gracilinema caldarium (assembly GCF_029265695.1). Classification (GTDB taxonomy): domain Bacteria; phylum Spirochaetota; class Spirochaetia; order Treponematales; family Breznakiellaceae; genus Gracilinema; species Gracilinema caldarium_A. The sequence continues at coordinate 21,500 of NZ_JAJUHW010000035.1, forward strand.
GGTCGCTAGTCAGGCAACAGTGCTGGAGGGGGATAAAATTCTTGTCTCCACCGGCAGAAGCCCCAATACGGAAGGCCTCAATGCTGCCTCTTTAGGAATACACATGGACCGGGGGTATATTACCGTACATGATTACTATGAGACAGACGCACAGGGTATTTTTGCCGTGGGCGATGTGGTGGCCGGGGAGCCCCAGCTTGCCCATGTTGCTTCTGCCCAGGCAGAACTCGTGGCAGAACGGGTAGCCTACTTATTGGGAAAAGGAAAGAATCCCCATCGATCTCGGATAGAACGGCGTTTTGTGCCCCAGGCTGTGTACTGCGAACCAGAGGTAGCTTCCTTTGGCGCAAAAGAAGAGGAGCTTAAAAAGAAGGGCGCTGCTTTTAAGAGTGCCACCTTTCCATTCAGAGCCATCGGAAAGGCCGTAGCTACCGGGCACCCTGAGGGCTTTGTAAAGGTCCTCACCGATCCAGCCACGGGAGAAATCCTCGGCGCTTCCATAGTTGGTCCCGGTGCGACCGATTTGATCCATGAACTCTTGCTTGCAAGCCAGAATGAGCTTACTGTCGAAGAAATAGCCGATATGATCCATGCTCATCCAACCCTTTCAGAGGGCATCAAGGAAGGAGCCCTCTCCGCGCTGGATAGGGCTATTCATCTTTAGGAAGAAATTCGGGGAAGCGGTAAAAGGCGAGCCCCGTGTTGGTATCCACCTCGATGGATGCGGTCCCACGGGCAACACATTCATCGAGCCCTGCTTCTGCGTCCGATAGGGGAATATTAAGTTCCATGGCAGTTTGGGAAACGCTCAGGAGACCTCGCTTTTGTTCCGCAAGGCGCAGCACCCGCACCGCAATGAGCGGATCTGCAAGGGGCCGTTCTGTGGTTCGTTGCCCGTGGGACCGCTGCTCCTTTTCTGAGGACAAAGCCTTGGAACTCCGGAAAAGTGAGGCCAACCTATCCCATTTAATATTGCCCTGGTTATCCCGGTCCAGCTTTATAAACACCCCGGTTCCAATAAGCAATAGGCCAATTATAATAGCCGAAGGCCCCACGGTGGGTATAGGACGAGGAGCCCAGAAATTTGCAATATTAAGGAATCCAAGTATTATAAAAAGATTTCCAAAAAACTTCCTTATTCCCATGGGGTATACCTCCGATGCACTTGCGCTGTGGTACTATATCATGCCACAATAGAAGCAATCACGGCAAGGAGGAACAACATGGAATGGAGAGCAAGTCATATCCTTGTAAAAGATCGCAGCCAGGCAATGGAAATTCTTAAAAGGATCCGGCAAGGCGCCTCATTTGAGGCTATGGCTCGGGAATTTTCTACCTGTCCGTCTAAATCTGCTGGCGGGGACCTCGGGTGGTTTGGTCCCGGTAAAATGGTTGCACCCTTTGAAAATGCGGTCAAACGCATGTCTCCCGGTTCTATCAGCGATATCGTGCAAACCCAGTTTGGATATCATATAATTAAATGCACGGGAAGAAAGGAATAAAGAAGGAAAAATATATTGATGAAAGGGCGGGCAAACCTAGAATCTATTATACGACTCGATTCTGAACTCAATCAGATTCAGGACCTGGATCTCTTACTTGAGCGGATTCTGCTGGAAGCCCGCCATGTCGTCCATGCTGATGCGGGGTCAATCTATGTAAAAGACGGCGACCGGCTGGCTATAAAATATTCGCAAAATGACACGCTCCAGCAAGCCCTGCCTCCGGGACAGAAACTGATTTATTCTGTTTTTTCTATTCCCATCAACGAAAAAACAGTTTCAGGCTATTGCGCGCTTACCAAAGAAATCTTGAATGTACAGGATGTCTATAATATCCCTCCCGATTCTCCATTTTCATATAATGCTCAGTACGATAAGCTATCCGGTTACAAAACGACCAGCATGCTGACCGTTCCCCTCAAAACAGCAGAAAATAAGCTTCTCGGAGTTATACAGATTATTAATGCAAAAAATGAACGGAATGAAATCATTGCTTTTTCTAAAGAAGATGAACTATTAATTTCCCATTTTGCAGTCAATGCTACGGTGGCCCTACAGAGGGCTTATATGACCCGGGCTATGATCCTGAGGATGATTAAAATGTCCGAACTCCGGGACCCCAAGGAAACCGGCGCTCATGTTAACCGTGTGGCAGGCTATGCGGTGGAACTTTATGACCGCTGGGCATATCATCATGCGGTTCCCCAGACCGAGCGGGATAAGTATCGGGATACGCTTAAAATCGCTGCCATGCTCCATGATGTGGGAAAGGTAGCCATTTCGGACCTCATCCTTAAAAAACCTGCCCGTTTTACCCCAGAAGAATATGCTATTATGCAGGGTCACACCTATTTTGGGGCCCGCCTGTTCGACGACATTCAGTCTCCCCTTGATGTCATTGCCTCTGAAATCGCCCTGACCCACCATGAAAACTGGGATGGCTCAGGCTATCCTGGCTGGATAGATCCTGTAACCTTAATTCCTATTAAAGCCGATGAGTCAGGAAAGCCCTTGGGCCGCAGGGGCGAAGAAATACCCTTGGGCGGTAGGATTGTGGCAATAGCAGATGTATACGATGCTCTGTCATCCCGCAGGGTATATAAAGAAGCATGGGACGAACAGTCTGTATATAACGAAATACGAAAAATGTCGGGTGTCAAATTTGATCCAGAACTGGTTGATATGTTTTTTGAGATTCTTCCCAATATCAAACAGATCCGGGACCTCTATCCCGAGCAGTACGAATAAGCCGTTGCAGTTGCCGGTCAAAGCCATCGGCGAATGCTTTAAGCTCCTTGGGGCCGTAGCTGGCGATTCGTTCAGGTCCAAGCCCCTGTTCTGCCAGGTTTACCATAAAATCCCGCAAGGAAAGCCGTTCGCGGATATTTTCCTTGGTGTATAATCGTCCCCGATCATCCAAAACGGAAATCTGCTTTTCTACAAGCCGGCTTGCAAGAGGAATGTCTCTTGTAATAACAAGATCCCCCGGTTCAGCCAGCTCTACGATGCGGTCATCCGCTGCCCCATGGCGCGTATCACAGACTTCCATGGTGCAGAGCTTTGTTTCGGAAATACCGGGAATTGGACGGTTTGCTGCGAAAATTCCCCGAATCTGAGTCCTTTTTATCGCCCTTAAGATAACATCCCGGGTTTGTTTAGGACATGAGTCGGCATCGACCAGTATTTTCATGCAAGCTAAGCTCCAGTCGTCGCGCCGAATAGAGTTCCCGAACCAGAAAGAAGCAATTCATCCCGTACTGCGGGGATAAAAACGCTCTTTCCCTTTGTTAGTTCCAGCTTGTTATGCAGGTTTTCTATGTTTGAAGAACCTTCTATCATGATAAGTATGATGGGTTTGCCGGCAGGAAGATACACAGGGTAAGCGGCCTTGAGATCAATACGAAAAAGTGAAAATTCATCAACAGGACTAGGATAGCTGCTAATACCATCACTACCTGTTATGGGCTGCAAAATTTCTGGCTTGTAGGGTTCAAAGCGAAGGGTATTGAGCAGTTCTTTTACATCAACATATTTTGGAGTAAGGCCGCCACGGAGCACATTATCCGAGTTTGCCATTAATTCAACCCCAAACCCATGTACATAGGCATGTAGTATTCCTGCAGGAAGGAAGAGCGCTTCTCCTGGTTTTAGCGACAATACATTGAGATACAGGGGTGCAATAATCGCGCTGTCCCCTGGATAGGCAGCGGCAAATTGTTCAATAAGCTTCCATTCAAGGGCATAGGAGGGGGCATTTATTATGAGCTCTGGAAGTTTCTCTTTAAGGCGCTCTGTAAGCTCAAGTTTTATATTCTGAGGCAGTGAAAAAAGGCTGTGGAGAAAATCTTTATATGCTTCAGCTGGTTCAGCTTTATTTAATGCTTCAAGACAGGTATGTAATTGCGGTGCTTCGAGCAATGAAACCAAAGAGATAATTTCATTGAGATACCTGAACCCGCACATGGCTGTAAAATTGGTCAAGGCACAGATAATTTCTGGTTTATGGTTCGGATCTTTATAATTCCGGTTTTCCGCAGAGAGTGGAATTCCGGCTTTTTCCTCTCGAGCAAAACCATCTTTCGCCTGTTGTTCATTCGGATGGGCCTGTATAGATAACGGTGCATCCGCAGCAAGGAGCTTAAACAAAAAAGGAAGGCCTGTGTATTTTTGGTTTCCTATTTCACCAAGACAAAGTAGCCTGTTCTCCTGGATAAATTCATCCAGTGGTTTTTCTGTGCTATCTAAGACTACCCTCGAGGGGGAGCGTGTATGGGCACCCATCCAAAGTTCAGCCATGGGAGACTGCCTTTCAGATTCGGATAGATCAAGAAGATCCTGGATCCAAACCTTTGAACCCCAGGCGTATGCTTGTATTGGATTTCGTAGCAGCAATGGAAGCTGCGTAATATTAGCTTTCATCATTTTGTTTCAAGCTTGAATCGATGCGGGTAATAATATCAAGAAGGAGCTGCTCGAGCTCTTTTGAATCCTGTTTAACCTGTAAGGAACTGGAATTTATTTTGCGCTGTTGTTTTTCCAGTTCATCGCAAAGCATAATACCGGCTACAATGGCTGTTTTGAGCGGATCAGTTAATCCTGTATTTTTTTGAACCGAGTCTACTGTGGTTTGATACTTGGCAAGCAGGGCATTCAGGTACAGAGGATCTTCATCGGCCCTGATAGTAAATGATGTGCCGAGGATATCGATTCGTAATCCTTCCTTCGGCATGAAAGTCCTCTTAAAAAATATCCAGTTCGGCAGTAGAAGATGTGCTGTTTAATCCTGGTTCTGGCGAAATAGTGACGGTGCTCTGCCGGGCCCGTTCTTCCTGCTCAAGAATCGCGAGTATGGCCTCATCCGAATCTGGATCAACGGCGGGAGGCGGTACCGGTTGAGGTGTATGTACCGTCGTTTGCTGGTCAGGATGCGGCGATGCGCTGGATGGGTTAGTCGCAGCAGTTTCCGCTGGCTGCTTAGTACCCAACTCCTGCTCTAAGATGTCTTCGAACTTATTAAGACGATCTAAAGCAGAAATAATGCCCGCTTCAATTTTTCCCTGATCGTCCTTAAATTGCTGTACTAACACCTCGAGCTCGCTTATTCTGCTTTGATATCCTTCCAATTTCTCTCGCAAAAGCCTGTTTTCTTCGGTCAAATGACGAATTGTGTCGATTGCTTTCGAAACTTTGGATTCCAGCAGCTTTACTTGCTCGAGGGTTATCATGCCTTATGCTCCTAAGGAAGCCTTTGCTTTTTCAACAACTGCTTTGAATGCTGCCTTATCTTGAATGGCCAGATTTGCCAAGGCTTTCCGGTCAATAACAACGCCAGCTTTGGTCAACCCGTCCACTAAGCGGGAATAGGACAAGCCTTCTTCGCGGCAGGCGGCATTAATACGGATAATCCAGAGGCGGCGGAAATCACCTTTCCGGTCCCGGCGATCGCGGTAGGCATAAAAAAGCCCTTTGGTTACCGCATCTTTGGCAACTTTAAAGTTAGAATGGCGGCGGCCCCAATAGCCTTTCGCCAACTTTAGAATCTTTTTACGATGGTCCTTTCTTCTGGTACCGTCTACTGCTCTTGACATGGGCTTACCGCTCCTTACTTATCCGTAGGGTAATAACTTCTTTTTGATAACCGGAACATTGTCGCTGGACAAAATACCGGCATGGCGGAGGTTCCGCTTCCGCTTGCTTGTTTTCTTGGTCAGGATGTGGCGAAGGTTCTGTTTTTTGTACTTTACCTTGCCAGATCCGGTAAACGAATAGCGCTTGGCTGCGCTTTTCTTGGTTTTCATCTTCGGCATGGCGCCATCCCTCTAAGTTATTTCTTGGATTTGGGGCTTAATACCATTGACATGAAACGTCCCTCCATTGCGGGAGGTTTATCCATGACATAGTCCCCTTCTATCCGTTTTAATACGTCCTTAAGGACGTCAAGTCCGAGTTCGGTATGGGCAAGTTCCCGTCCGCGGAAACGGACCGTAACCTTGACCTTGTTGCCTTCAGCCAGGAATTCGCGAATATGCTTCGATTTGAAATCCAGATCGTGATCATCAATCTTGGGCTGCATCCGGATTTCTTTTATCTTTAAAAGCTTCTGCTTCTTTTTAGAATCCCGAACCTTTTTTTCATTCTCGAATTTGAACTTGCCGTAGTTCAGAATTTTGCATACCGGCGGGTTAGCGTTAGGAGCTACTTCCACCAGATCTAAACCCTGTTCTTTGGCCATCCGGAGTGCCTCTAATGTGGGAACAATACCCTGCTGTTCCCCATCGTCACTGATGAGCCGAACCTCACGTACCCGGATCTGTTCGTTGATCCGCAAATCCTTATCCGCCAACTGACCTCCTCGTAAGCCGTGAACACAACGGGGCATGTGCATACGACTTTCCCAAAACTATACCAAATAAGCAGCTACTATGTCCAGTCCTATTGCTTTCATTATTACAGTCGTGATACGCTCCGATCATGATACTCTTTAGTATTTTGTGGATTCCTTCTTTATATATGTTTGTCGAAGCTCTCCAGCAGCCCCGGGATCCGGAAAAAAAAGGTCTTATCCTCTCTGTTCTGGGAGGCTGTCTCCTGAGTGTAATGACGTTCTTTATACCAAATCTTCTCCCGGAAGGTGCATTCGGATTTTTGCGTTGGCTGCACGGTTTTGTGGACGTTGTCGCGGTGCCGGTTCTGCTGCCCCTAGTGTTCAGATATATGCTGCAAATTCGTTACCGGCATCAATCTTACATAGAAATACATCAATTTGTTTTGGTGTGGCTTATACCAGTTGCGCTCGTAAAAGGGATTCAATGGAATTTCCACAAAGATGCCATCCTCTTGGTACTTACCCCGCTCTTGTGGGGCGCTCAGGCGATCGGTATCCCCTGGGCCTTGGAAAAAGCTGAAGAGGAAATCGGTTTTAAGTCTTTTCTCAGTTACGCAACCGCAGTTCTTTTACCCTTTTTGGCAAGCACCGCCTATTGGGGCTTTTTCTCTAAGTTATATGCAGCCGCTGTACCTGCGGCTCTCATCAGCATGCTGCCTAGCATCTGGTGGCTTGTAATGGCTTACCGGAAAACGCTCAAGGGCTAAAACATCAGGCTCGATTTATCAAGCTGTGAATAACAATTGAGGCTCTTTCAAAACTCCCTGTGCTTTGAAAGAGCCTCATTTTACTCATATCTTAAAGGCCCCTCATTTTATCATGAGGGGCCTTTTATTATTATGCCTTGCCGGCAGAACCTAGTACATTGATATTCTTATGCATATAGAGCTTTTTAAGCTCGTCCCGGGCGGGGCCTAGATATTTTCGGGGATCGAACTCATCCGGTTTTTCCGCAAAGACTTTGCGGATCATAGCGGTCATGGCAAGCCGGCCGTCGGAGTCGATGTTGATCTTGCAGACCGCGCTCTTGGCTGCCCGGCGAAGCTGTTCTTCGGGAATACCAACAGAATCTTTCATGCTGCCGCCGTATTTTTCGATCATCTTTACATATTCAATTGGTACGGAGGAAGAACCATGGAGTACGATGGGGAATCCGGGAATCCGCTTTTCGATTTCTTCCAGGATATCGAAGCGGAGGGGTGGGGGAATGAGGATGCCATTAGCATCCCGGGTGCACTGTTCGGGCTTAAACTTGGTTCGGCCATGGCTGGTTCCAATGGAAATTGCCAGTGAATCGACACCGGTCTTTTTTACAAAGTCCTCTACTTCCTCAGGCTGTGTGTAGTGGCTGTGCTCTGCCGAAACGTCATCTTCCACACCGGCCAGTACGCCGAGCTCACCTTCTACGGAAACGTAATCTTTCCGGGAATGGGCAAACTCGCATACCTTTTTGGTGAGGGCCACGTTTTCTTCGTAGGGGAGGTGGGAGCCGTCGATCATGACCGATGAGAATCCAGATTCAATACAATCCTTGCAGAGTTCAAAACTATCCCCGTGGTCCAGGTGCAGTACGATAGGAATGTCATAGCCAAGCTCATGGGCATATTCAACCGCGCCGCGGGCCATGTGGCGCAGGAGTGTCTGGTTTGCATACTTGCGGGCACCGGAAGATACCTGAAGAATGACAGGAGACTTGGTTTCAACACAGGCCTGAATGATAGCCTGGAGCTGTTCCATATTATTAAAATTGTATGCCGGAATAGCATACCCGCCGTTCACTGCTTTTTTGAACAGTTCCACGGTGTTTACGAGCCCAAGTTCTTTATAGCTGGTCATGGAAACTCTCCTTACTCTAAATAGAATTTGCTCGATTTTATGCCAGCGGGCCTGCTTGGTCAAGGATGGTGCAAGAATCCGTTGGTTGTTTAACAGACATGGTACCCCCCTGGGCCTACCCCGATCCAACGGATAGGGATAGAATAAACAAAAAACTCTTAAACAGGAGGGTACCAATGTACGAGAAGAAGTATTACGAGTTTATCAAGATAAGTAAAGACCGGTATGCAGCAAGGCTTGAGCTGGTAGAAGCCGC